>CAZVYQ010000048.1:0-18857 GCA_964631375.1 uncultured Lachnospiraceae bacterium
ACCGGAACCCTTGTACCTATTCTTATGATTTCCACATGCGGAATATGATATACGCCGGAAATTACTTTTTCCAAAAATTCATCAGACAGTGTCAGAGGATCACCACCGGTGATCAAGACATCCCTGATCTCCTTGTTCTGTCGGATATACTCCAATGCTGCTTCGACATCTTCCCATTTTGCATGCTGATCGACTTCACCTATCCTACGTCTTCTCTGACAATGTCTGCAGAACATCGGACAAGAACTCGTCACATTGATAATCAAACGATTAGGGTAACGTCTGGTAATACAGGGAGCAGGATTGGTATACTCTTCCTTCATTGGATCCAATTTGCCACTCTCATCATTTTCAAAGACAGACGGAACTGCCATCTTGTTGATAGGATAATTCTGATTATGAAAATCCATCAAAGATAAATAGTATGGTGTAGTCGTCCATCTATATTTATGGGAAATATTACGTATGGTATCCTTTTCTTCCTCAGACAGTTGCAAGAACTGACCCAAGATTTCCTCTGAGCTGATACGGTTTCTGATCTGCCATTTCCAATCATTCCAGTCATTCTCATCTGCATGAAAATAATCTAGGATTGCCTGTTTATGATCTTTTCTCTGGATATTCCGTTTCTGTTCCATTTCTTCCATGAATTTCTGCTTAAATTCCAGAAAATTACCAATGGAGTCTCTTAGTTCCTCTGCCCGTTCCAGAGATATCTTCCTTTTCTCATCCATACAATCTCACTCTTTCCTGATTTTTTCAAGTTCTTTGGCGTACTCTACCATGCCGATTGCCTTGTCGTGTTCATATCTTTCGACTTTTGGTTCCCATATCTTCGCATAGTTCTCATCCCATTTATGCTCCGTTAATGAGGAGCATGAGGCCTTGAGAATCTGTCCCAAATAACCGGTAAACAATTCTGCACCTACTGTATTTAGATGTCTTCCCTCATCCGGTGAATGTGCTTTATAATTCAATCCGATATCGCCTGCCAGCATATCAAAATTCACATATCCAACGTTGTATCTTGCAGCGATTTCCATAATCTTAGCGTCATATTGGAGTGCCCAGTTTGGAGTTCCTGCCGGCGTCTTCATCAGGATCACCGTAATATCATTGTCCTGACATAATTCTATCAGTTTTTGAAGATAAATAACACCCTTATTTCCAAGCGTATATTCATCACGTTCCTGATATCCTGTAAAGCCAAATGCAGTCGGCGATGTCTCAAATTGCATCAGATGTCCATTATAAGTAACCGGTACGTCTTTGAAGCACCAGAGCAAGTCCTCCATCTTCAGATCATTCCATCTGGAGTGATAACGGAACAAAGGGAATAAATAATCCGACATTTTTTCTACTTCTGCTTTGGAATCCCGAATCGCATTGAGCTTGGTTTTGGAAAGCTTCATCCCATCCAGAGCTTTTCGATTAGAGGGTTCCTCCACAAAATCATCTGAATGTCTGATAAACGTTATGTCAACCACAACCACCTTGGGTGTATTATGATTAATTGCATCCTCTACCATATAATAGGATTGCCACATTGTCTGTGATGCATTCCCTCTGACATATGAAGTGAATCCATACTGCTCCCACAGCCATATTGGAGAAACTGCATTGTAAACTGTACTTGGACCTACAAACACAATGTCAATCGGTGCCTTCTCATCATAGAACTCCTGTGTGATTCTTCCATCCTGATTCTCAGATACATATTTGGGCATAAACAGTTTATTTGTAAACAATACAGCTACAACCACAAACAGAACCTCAGCCAATATGATACTATATTTTTTTATTCGATGATTCATATCTTTTCTCAACCTTAAAATTGTATGTAAATGAATTGACTCGCATCATACCCAAATCCATAATATCCATATATTGCAACTGACAATGTAAACAATGTACACAACACTACCTGAGCATACCCCGGCAGTGCAAACAAACGCTCTCTGATGCTTTTCGTTCTTTGCAACAGACTGACGATCAATACGACGATACATGCGACAAGTGCTATCTTCAGGTCATCCTTTGGCAGATCCATCGAGTAGAATTCTTCAAGTCGAAAACTTCCCCAATCTCGAAACATATTCACAATCATCATAAATGCCGCTTTGATACTTGGAGATATATCAAACACACGAAGCAGTGCCATTAGCCAAAAGGTACGAATAATCTGAAATGCTTTGTATCCGAAACTTTTTTCATCTGCTTTCAGCAGGTTCCGAAATTTCATTGATATTGGTGCAAATTCTTCACCTAAAATAATAAAGACACAGTTTAACAGTCCCCATGCCACATATCTGTTTTCTGATCCATGCCATACTCCTGTCAATGCCCATACGGCAACCATCGGAAGATAGATTGGCAGTCTCTTACCCAAGCCCTCATTGATGTGCTTTTTTGTCCATTTTCCAAGATTAATGATTGGTTTACAGATGGATAACGGATAGAATATATAATCCTTAAACCATGTTCCAAGTGTAATATGCCATCTTCTCCAATATTCAGAAATGCTCTTTGAAAAAAATGGTCTCTCGAAATTCTCTGTCATATGAATACCAAGCATCTCGGCAACCCCGATCGAAACATCGATTCCACCTGAGAAATCAGCATAAATCTGCATGGAATACAAAAACACTGCAATCAGAATATATAGACCCTTATATTCATTGACCGGATCTGCCACCAATCTAACATATGCCGCAACTCTGTCAGCAATGATCAGCTTTTTAAATAATCCCCAAACGATTCTAATCAATCCACTCTTAACAGCGTACCATGAAAAACTCTTTTCCTGGTATAACTCCTTTGACAGATCGCCAAATCGGCTGATCGGTCCCTGTATGATCTGCGGAAAGAACGATACAAAGAGAGCAAACTTTCCAAGATGTCTGTCTGCTTCATATTTTCCATAATATACATCTACCAGATAACCCATAGACTGAAAGGTATAAAAAGAAATTCCGAGCGGTAACAAAAAGAAATCAATAAAATCAGTTCTGCCATAATACGTCAGTCTGAACAAATTGATATTAGATACGATCAGTTCATTATACTTTAGAAATGCCAATATTCCAAAGTTCAAAATCAGACACAGAGCTACAATCGCCCGTTGTCCCTTTTTTACTTTTGCTTTATATACCTTTTTTTCTTCCTTTGTAAGGTGTTCCTTGTGCTCCTGCAGATATTCCTTTTGATTCTTATGCCGATCAGAGATCCATATCGCACAGAAAAATGTGGAAACAGTCGTAACAACAATATAGAATCCATTTCCAAACCCGGTTGCAAAGTAAAACAGATAACTCGCACATAAGAGCACAAACCACTGCATTTTCTTTGGTATCAGATAATAAACAAGCAGTACACCTATCACAAAAGCCGCAAATCTCAATGAAACAAAAGACATGGTTTTCGCTGCCTACCTATTCCTCTTCTAATCTCGTAATCAGATCATAGATTGCCTGAGCCGAATTGAAATTCTCAGGAATCAGATGTTCTGCATTAATCTCCACATCATATTCATCCATCAGTTCTCCGACCAGATTGACAACATCAAAGGATGTCAATATCTTTTTGTCAATCAGCCCTGTTGCTGTGGTAAAATCAATCTCCGGATGTAAATCCGACAGTAACTTTAGTAATTGCTCCATGTTATTTTCCTCCATCTATATACTGATTTTTTAACAGCATTCTGTCAATTTTCCCATTCTGAGTCTGTGGGATATGCTCCAGTTTGTACAGTGTATTTGGCATCATGTATTTTAGCAGTCTGTCCTGTAGTGCCTCGATCAGTCCGGCATCATCATACGTATCTGTTTCATAAAACAGAACGATCCTTTCACGTTCCTTGTGAAACAGACAGCAGGCCGCCTTGATCCCCGGCAGACTGTTTACAACCGATTCAATCTCTCCTAGTTCGATTCTGTGTCCCATATGCTTAATCTGAAAGTCTTTCCTCGAGGAAAATACAAGTTCTCCCCGATCATTATACTGTGCCAGATCGCCCGTTCTGTAGATTAATTCGGGATACGCATTCTGCAATGGGTTTTGTGTGAATACTTCTCTTGTCTTCTCTGGTGCGTTGTAATAACCATGTGCCAGACAGGTTCCCTTTACACATATTTCTCCTATTGTATCTGCTCCGGTAATTAAATGATCTGCTTCATCCAGTAAAAACACCTCTGTATTACCAAACGCATGACCAATCGGAATTGTTTCATCGTTTGTAAATTCTCTGTCTACAAAATAATAGGTACATACACCGGTGATTTCAGTCGGACCATAGATCTGCACAAAATCAGCTTCCGGATAATGATCTTTCCAATAATTATAACATTTCGTCGGCATTGCTTCTGCTCCAAATATTACCTTTCTCAGAGCATCCGGTCTTAATGTTTTAAAGCCTCTGAGTGTCGATATCATTTTCATGGCTGACGGAACCCAACGTATGGTTGTGATATGATAGTTCTGCATAAATTCAAGCAGTTTGATTGGTATTGTAAAATAATCAGGCGGTACGATCCCCATTGTTGCACCGCTTCTCAATGTACAATAAATATCGATCAATGATGCATCGAAATAAAAAGGCGCCTGATTTGCGATGATGTCCTGATCTGTAATGCCTACTTCATCACAGAAATGCTCTACATAATCAATCAGAGAACGGTGGCATACAACTACCCCTTTTGGCACCCCGGTTGAGCCTGATGTATAGAGTACATAAACAGGATCTGTATCCAGTGCCCTCCTGCGGATTGTTGTTATTCGTTCTTCATCTATCGCTGTCTTGATTAATTCAGAAAATATAAACATACTACAGTCATTAAATAAAACCTTTGCCTGCTGTATATTTTCTTCATCCGTAATCACGGCTTTTGGCATGAGATTCTCCAAAATCAAGCTGATACGGTACTCCGGCATTTTTGTATCAACCGGAACATAAAAATTTCTGCTATAGAGAACACCCCAAAATGCTGCCATCACATATGGCGTTTTTTCCATATAGATCACTACAGGAGCACCTGTCATCTCATTTTCTGAAAGTGCCGTTCCGATCGCCATTGCATCCTTTTGGATGTTTTGATAGGTATATGTCGTCTGTTCATCAAAATATGCTGTCTTATCCGGCGAACGTTCTGCAGAGTGTTCCAGATAGGTGAGGATATTTGTAATCATAATTTCATCTCCGCTTGCTGCTGTAGTTTGGTTTCAGCAATAGCAAATGGAATTATATCATTTTAACGTACAGAAGTCAATGAAACCAACGATCTCAAAACATATTTGCAGTACAAAAAAGACACCTCCGGCAAATCACCGGAGATGTCTGTTATGCCATTGAATTTCTTACAGAGAAGCTGCCTCATCAACAATTTTCTTTAATGCTGCAAGTGCCTCATCCGGAAGCTTGTCATAGCCTTCCTTCTTGCTTGCAAATCCTTCTACTGCACTGACACGACTCTGCATTGCATTTTTCAATGCTGCAACATAATCCTTGTCATCAAGATTTGGCTTGAAATCGCCTGTCTTGCCTGACCAGTCATACATGATCTCGATGTCTTCAAAAGGTCCCCACTTCTCGAACTTAGCCTTCTTCTCAACGATTGTCTCTAAGATTCCGAGTGTATCTGCAGGCTTAACCTTTGCACCCATGAAGTCTCCTGTATTAACGATATAGCATTCTACATTCTTCTCTTCAACGAGCTTTTTAAACTTCACATAATCATTTACCAGAGGATAGGTTCTGAACGGATTAGCATATGGAACGATACGAAGTGCATTCATATCTGTGCCTGCTGCAACACGCTCTGCTGATGAAGTCTTTGTAGCAAGTGTAGCACCCATAACTGATGCAAGTGCAGCACCCTTCAGTCTTACTACAGGTGGAATTGTAGGATCCTTCATGATCCAGAAGATTGCATTTACAGGAGCATCAATCTTGTCCACACGGTTTGGTGACCAGAGCTTTGACTTGATTGCACGTCCGTTACCATTTCTGATATCTTCTGTTACTAACTGAATCTTGCCATCCTCATCTAATGTAGCTGAGCAGTTCTGAGCTGATAACAGGTATTCATTATCAGGACATCCTGTAGGATAATCAGCTGTCTTATCAAAGTAAGTAGGCTCAAGTGCAATTGATGCACAGGTATCTGTATTGATGATGAAAGCATCATCGTGAAGTACCTTGATTGCAGGGTACTTGTTGTTGTGCTTAGCATGTGTCAGTGTTGACTTACCTGATCCTGACAGACCATAAACAGATGCAACAAACTTAGAACCATCCTCAAGTGAATACTCCTTCTGTCCGCCGTGGCATGATGCATAACCATTTCTGTTGGCAAGTGCCCAAGCCATTGTCAGAGTACCCTTCTTGTGCTCTCCAAAGTATCTCATACCAAGGATTGCTGCGCAGTTCTGCTCTGTATCAAAGTAGCAAAGTGTCAGAGGATCGCTCAAGCAGCTGTAGTCAACATCAGGAGCATCGTGTGGTGCCCACTGAGGATCTGAGAAGATATAGATATCCGGCTCATTTCCGTCTGCGATCGGTTTGGAATTCTTGTACATCTTAACATACTCATCTGACATGTACTGGAAGTTGAGCATCCAGTTGTAAAGGATATTCTCTTCGCCTTCCGGAATCAGCAGATGTGCCTTTGCCATAAATTCAGGATCAAGACCGATGAAGCACTCTGCGTGATACATTGTCTTCCAACGTGTCTCGTAAACTGCATCCATTACAACCTTATCAAGCTTTGCAGCGTCTACACCCGGCTCACCTTTAATGCGGCGTGCTGCAGCATAACGACCTGTAACGGCACCATCATTAAATAACAGAACCTTTGCGTCTTTTTCAAGACCAAATGTCTCGCCATCCTTGATTGGCATATCTGTTACGATGGTTCCCGGTGAATTCTTAGCTAATTCATATGCTTCCTTCAGAGTATTTACCTTAATGACATTATTGCCATAGAAAGGTGCTTCAATGATGGAACGTGTTTTGGAAAATCCTACTTTTCCAGCTCCGATTTCTGAAATCGGATAATAAGCTTTTGTTGACATATTACGTCCTCCTTCTTTATTCTAAAAATATTACATACTGTTATAAATGCCATTTTTTCGCATCCGTAGGTCATTATCTCAAACCTGATATTAAAAGTCAAGTTGTAATACGGCTTTTTATGCATTTTTTAGATTTCTCGAGTCTGCGAAATCAGCCATTTTTGCTCGTTGTCCTTGAGATGCGGACACAACATTTCATATACCTTTCTGTGGTAGACATTTAACATTTTCTTACATTCTTCGTCCATTTTCTCAGGCAGGATTGCTTCCTGATCAATCGGGACATATGTCAATGTCTCAAATCCCAAAAACAAACCCCATTCATTCTCTTCCTTCTTAACACACAGCAGTTCGTTTTCGATTCGTATTCCATGACTTCCTTCTATATAAATACCGGGTTCATCTGTAATAATCATTCCCGGTTCCAACACGGCCTCAGGAAGCGTTCTGCTCTGTCTCCACCTAAATGCCTGTGGACCCTCGTGGACATTTAAAAAGCTTCCGACTCCATGTCCCGTACCATGTCTGTAATCAAGTCCCATCCTCCACAATGATTCTCTAGCCAGTATGTCTAGATTGCGTCCTGTACATCCGTATAGAAATCTGGCATTTGCAAGCCGCAGCATGCCACTGACAACGGCTGTGTACTGCAATTTTTGTGCTTGTGTAAGCGCTCCCAGAGCAATCGTCCTTGTAATATCTGTAGTTGCTCCCAGATATTGTCCACCCGAATCTACCAGCAACAGTCCTTTATTTTGCAATGTAGCATTATGTTCCCGATCCGCCGTATAATGTATCATGGCTGCATTGCTTCCATATGCAGCGATTGTTTCAAAGGACGGTTCCATATACTGATCCTGTTCTCGCCGAAACGCCTCAAGTCTAGCTGCAACTGACAGCTCTGTTTCCTGAGAAATATCAGGATGATGCTTGAGCCAATATAGGAAGCGCGTCACTGCAATTGCATCTGATAAATGATGTTTTCTGCAAAGCTCTATTTCTTTTTCATTTTTGATTGCTTTTGGGATCATTTGTTCATTTGATTGATGTATGATTTCATGACTCTTCAAAGCCGACTCATATATCAAACAACCAGTTGCAGACGGATCTAGAATCAGCTTTCCCTTCCTGCACTCCAAAAATGCTCTGATCTGCTGATACGGGTGGATCGTAACATCTATACACTCAAGATGTTCCCTGACTGGCATATCCAATGCCTGTTCAAACACAAACAAATCTGCAGAAGTAATGGTAATATATGCGAAGCCTTCAGCTACCGGACTGTATGCGACATCGTTACCTCTCAGATTAAACAGCCACATAATATCGTCCAGTGCAGATAAAAAGCAGGCATCCGCATCTTGCTCCATGATCCTTGTTCTGAGACATTTTAATTTCTGTCTGACATCTGCTCCCGTGAATTCATCTCCCAGAAGATAGATCGGCTCATTTCGTCTTAACGGACGATCCGTCCAGATCCGACCGACAAGATCATATTTTGTGTTCAAAGTAACCTTCTTCGGAAGCTCCTTTAGCAATTCCTCTTGAAATTGTGCAGATACAACGTTTCCATCAAATCCAATCACGCTTCCGACATTGACATGCTGTACCAGATATTCTATTAAGGTAGGAACGCCCTGTTCCTGCATACGAAACAAATCAATTGTTGTTCCTTCCAGTTCCTTTTGTGCCTGTACAAAATATCTGCCATCTGTCCAAAGTCCTGCAAAATCCATCGAGATCAGCAATGTGCCTGCTGATCCCGTAAATCCGGATATATATTCTCTTGTTTTAAAATAATCTCCAATATACTCAGACTGATGCTCATCTCCTGTCGGAATGATATAATAGTCTATCCTTTCTGATTGCATCTGTTGTCTGAGAGCATTCAGTCGATCCTGTATATCTGGCTTAATCATCACCTGTTCCTGTTCCATTTAATAATCTCCGGCTTCTTTTCCTTTTAACAGGCTGACTGCTGAGCTCGTTCCGATTCTGTCACATCCCTCTGCCAAAAAAGCTTCCAGATCCTCAATCGTTTTGACCCCTCCTGCAGCCTTGATCTTAACCCGTTCTCCAATATGCTGTTTAAATAGTCTGACATCCTCCAGTGTTGCACCCCCAGTACCAAAGCCTGTTGAGGTCTTAATATAATCTGCCCCTGCACGGGTAACTGCCTTACACATCTCAATCTTTTCTGCTTCTGTCAGAAAACAGGTTTCAATAATGACCTTTAAGATCTTATCTCCCACCAACTGCTTGAGACTCCTGATTTCATCCTCAACCTTTTGATAGTCTCCGTTCTTCACATCCGTGATGTTAATCACCATGTCTACTTCGTTGACTCCGTCTTCCAGAGCCTGTCTCACCTCTGTCATCTTTGCCTCTGTTGTAGAGTATCCCAGTGGGAATCCAACAACCGTACAGATATTGAGACGATCCTGATACTTCTCATGAATCCGTTTAATATAATTCGGTGGAATGCAAACAGATGCTGTTTGATAGCGAATGGCCTCATCACATAATTTCTGAATATCCTCCCATGTTGCAAACGGTTTTAGTAACGTGTGATCAATATGCTTTAACATTTCTTCTTGATTCATTTTCTGCTCCTCCATATCGTTTTTATGCTGATTTCATTATAGTTTTTTTTACTTGTTCTGTCCATACAGACTGCTCATTTACTTTTTTTTCTTGTGTTCAGTTATCAAGGCATGTTATTATAATGTGTAGTGTTAATTTAACAAAATGATTGACAGAAATGGAGGTACCACATGGATCACAATATTTTTTGCGAAATCACGCCCGAGATTCTGGCATTATCAGAACTTAGCCAAAAGGCAAGTGAGATTAATCCGGAACTATATACCAAATATGAAGTAAAACGTGGACTGAGAGATATCAATGGTAACGGCGTGCTAACCGGTCTGACATCCATTTCCGACATCCGTACGACAAAGGTCGTTGACGGAGAAGTTTTACCTGCAGATGGTGAGCTCTTTTATCGTGGTTATAATATCAAGGATCTTGTAAAAGGATTCACTGCAGATGATCGATTTGGATTTGAAGAAATCGCCTATCTGCTGCTGTTTGATGTACTTCCTACACCGATTGAATTAAGAGGCTTTCAGGAAATGTTAGCTTACTATCGTACACTTCCGACAAGCTTTGTCCGTGATATCATCATGAAGGCTCCGAGTCAGGATATGATGAATACGTTGGCACGCAGTGTACTGACACTTTATTCCTATGATGACAGAGCAGATGATGTCTCCATACCGAATGTACTGCGTCAGTCTCTTCAGTTGATCAGTCTGTTTCCGTTACTGTCCGTATACGGTTATCAGGCATACAGGCATTACCATGATGGCAAAAGTTTGTACATCCATGCTCCTCGCAAGGAGCTATCCACTGCCGAAAATATTTTGCGTATCTTACGTCCTAATAAGAAATATACACCATTAGAGGCAAAGATTCTGGATGTTGCACTTGTACTCCATATGGAACACGGCGGTGGTAATAATTCGTCTTTTACAACCCATGTCGTTTCCTCCTCAGGTACGGATACCTATTCGGTAATCGCCTCCGCGATCGGCTCTCTCAAAGGACCTAAACACGGTGGAGCCAATATTAAGGTAGTTAAGATGTTTGCTGATCTAAAAAGTGTAGTCAAGGACTGGACAGACGAGGATGAGGTCGCCGGTTATCTTGCAGCACTTCTTCATAAAGAAGCATTTGATAAACAAGGATTAATCTATGGTATGGGTCATGCCGTTTACTCGCTGTCCGATCCCAGAGAAGTCATATTCAAATCCTTTGTAAAGAAGCTTTGTGTCGAGAAGGGATTGGAAAAGGAATTTGCACTGTACTCTCTCGTCGAAAAGCTTGCTCCAAAGGTCATTGCTGAAGAACGCAAGATCTATAAAGGAGTCTGCTGCAATGTCGACTTCTATTCAGGCTTTGTATATGATATGCTTGACCTTCCACCGGAACTTTATACACCGATCTTTGCCATCGCACGAATCGTCGGCTGGAGTGCACATCGTATTGAAGAACTGGCTAACAACGGTAAAATTATCAGACCTGCTTATAAACCGATCGGTCCTGATGAAAGTTATATTGCACTGAATGAAAGGTGAAGGATTGCAAAATCATTGAAATTATTGTAATATATAGATAATCTTTATATGACGTTTTATGAGAGGACGGGATATGATGAGCAATGATGAAACAAAGATCTTACTTTGTGATGATTCCATACTGGCTCGTAAGAGTCTGAAGGAGATTTTGACTAATCTGAACTATTCCGACATCGTGGAAGTCGCTGATGGACAAACGGTAATCGATACATATAAAGTATTAAAGCCTGACATCGTATTTCTTGATATCGTGATGCCTGTTAAGGATGGTATTACTGCTGTCAAAGAGATTATTCAATTTGATATAAACGCCTGCATTATCATGGTATCCTCTGTTGGTACACAGACGCATCTAAAGGAAGCAATCAAAGCCGGTGCCCGTGATTTCATCCAAAAACCGGTTGATATTGATCAGCTCAAGCAGATATTAATGCACTGTGTATAGGGGGATACATTATGGATAAAACAGATTACCTGTCACAGATACCTAACAATCCGGAGCTCTCCTCATTAAATCCATCTGTTTTCTTTCTGAAATATATTGTAAAACTAATACATGACTTGAATCTTTTTGTAGAGCCTGATGTTACAGTTGGTGCGATTCAATTGAGTCATTCCTATGCTGCCGGTCATGAGCTGATGCAAAAGATCATCGGTATCCCTTCTGCTTTCACAGGCATAGACGGAAACGAGGCTGTCCTGACTGCCTTTGCAGAGAAATATGCACATTCCCCGATCACAGAATATGGTCTGATTGCAAAGGATGCCATTGTTGATTTCATGAATTTGCATAATGGTCTATTTGTTGTCGAACTCTCCAAGGAGGATGCGGTTGAACTCAGTCTTGATCCACCGATTCTGGAGGATGTTGATTTTGAACTGGCTCTCGGCAATGTTGCCACCATACCGATCACATTTTCTTTTGGAACATTGACTTTTTTGCTCATTGAATTAGACGAAACAGAAAGCCCTCTTGGATAAGAGGGCTTTTTCATATCATCCTATTGACTGTTTCATTGTTGCTTCTATTGCTTTTATTTCTTCAAAACTTCTCTGACAGCAGTCTCCATTGTTTCCTTTTTGCAAACCATATGGTGCAATATCGGAGCTGTTCTGATCTCCTCGATCGCTCTCGGAACCTGAACGCCTGATATCTTGCTCATCTCATCAATCAGAGGGAAGTCTTCCAGTTCATCATACTTTTTATCTATCGCATTCATAACACTTCGTGCAAATTTGTATGGGCTTGCTGTAGAAATGATCACGCACTTATTTGAATCATTATTCTTCTCCTGATACTTTTTCAGTGCAGCCGCAGCTACAGCTGTATGCGTGTCCATAACATAGCCTGACGCCTTATAAACCTCACGAATACATGAGAATACTTCTGCTTCACCTGCGTATACTCCATAGAAATCCTGCAGCTTCTGTCTCATTTCTCCTGTGATCTCATAAGAGCCCTTTGTCTGTAGATCCTGCATAAACATAGCGTTCCTTGAAGCATCCTCATCGGCGATCAGATAGATCAATCGCTCCAGGTTACTTGATATCAAGATATCCATAGAGGGAGAACTGGTCAGGATAAATTCTCTGTTTCTGTCATAACAGCCTGTTTCAAAGAAATCAAACAATACCTTGTTCTCATTTGATGCACAGATCAGATTTGCAATCGGAATCCCCATCTGTTTTGCATAATACGCTGCTAAAATATTACCAAAATTGCCGGTCGGAACTACTACGTTAATCTTTTCACCGGCTGCAATATTACCCTGTTTACGCATCATCGCATAAGCATAAGCATAATAAGCGACCTGCGGTACCAAACGTCCGATATTAATCGAGTTGGCGGATGAGAACTGATACCCCTGTTGCGCAAGGCTATCCTTCAACTGCTGATCTGCAAACATCTTCTTGACACCGGTCTGGCAATCATCGAAATTACCTTCTACACCGACCACTGCTGTGTTGCTTCCCTTTTGTGTCAACATCTGCTTTTCCTGGATCGGACTCACGCCGCCCTTTGGATAGAACACAATAATTCTTGTTCCTGGAACATCTGCGAACCCAGAAAGTGCTGCTTTTCCAGTATCTCCTGATGTAGCCGTCAGAATGACGATTTCCTTCTCAACATGATTCTTTTTTAAGGAAGTAGTCAATAAATGCGGTAAAATAGAAAGTGCCATATCCTTAAATGCAATCGTCGCACCATGAAACAGCTCGAGATAATACTTTCCGTCCTTCTCTACGAGCGGAGCGATCTGTGTTGTATCGAATTTCTCATCATAAGCATGGTTGATACACGTTTTTAATTCTTCCTCTGTAAAATCAGTCAGGAATTCCTTCATCACAAGATAAGCCACCTCTTTGTATGGCAGTCCTACCAAGGCTTCAGGATCGACTGACAATTTAGGTAAAATACTTGGGACAAACAGTCCACCATCCTCAGCCAATCCCTGTATGATAGCCTGAGAAGCAGTTACCTCACCATTTTTCCCTCTGGTACTTCTATATCTGATTTCCATGAAACTTCCTCCGTTACTTCTTTATACATTCTGATCCTCTGTGCTGCTCTGTTCCTGCTTGGATGCTTCCTTTTGATCCTTTGCATCTCTCCATTTCTTACCCAGTATAACTGCAAGCACGATGATTCCCATACTAATCAGTACAATAATTAAATAGCTGATAAATGAATTAAAAAATAAAACCATGTCTCTCCTCCTGATATTATCTCATTGAATGTAATTGATCTTTCGATTCTTGTATTCATATACCATGATATCATATCATCTCATGAATCGTATCGTCAAGCAGGTTATCTCCGTCTGCTGCGGTCGTTGCCAGCACATCACAACGTTCATTTTCCGGATGTCCGTCATGTCCCTTCACCCAGTGATAATGAACCGTATGTAACTTCATTGCGGCAAGCAGCCTCTTCCAAAGATCTATATTCAGTACCTTTTTTTTGGTCGAGGTCTTCCAGCCCCTCTTCATCCAATTTTCAACCCAATGCTGATTGAATGCATCTGTTACGTATTTTGAATCCGAAAAAACATCTACATTACACGGCTTATTCAAAGCTTCCAGTCCTACTATGACAGCCATCAATTCCATTCGGTTATTGGTTGTTTTCTTGTATCCGGCCGAATACTCACGCTCGTGTAACTGTTGATTGGTATCAACATACTGCAGAATCGCACCATATCCGCCGGGGCCTTCAGGGTTGCTTCTGGCAGCTCCGTCTGTAAACAACTTTACATTCATATTACATCTCCCAGTTTCCTGTTTCTACAAATCTCGCTGCAATCGCCTCTGCATCATCTATAATATCCTCCTCATAACCGATCACACGCAACAGCTTGATTGCATTTCGGGTTTTCGCCCTTCCCTGAAACAGATGATAATTAAAATGAATATCATTTTCCTCAATCTCCTCCTGAAAATGATAATTATCATATTGTTGTTCCAGCATATGTGTCAGCTCAATGTCATGTGTTGCTGCAAAGCACATGATATGATCCTTTGCCAGACTTTCCATGATCTTTGAGGATGCTGCGATGCGCTCTACTGTATTGGTTCCTCGCAGTACTTCATCGATAAAGCACAGAATCGGCTGTACCTCTTGTCCGGCATCCAAGATCCTCTTTAGTGATTTGATTTCAACAATAAAGTAGCTCTCACTACTCATCAGATCATCCCGTAAGGCCATGGAAGAATAAATGTAGAACATATTCGCACAATATTCTCTTGAAAGTGATGTGTAAATCGTCTGAGAAAGCAGTGCATTGACTGCAATTGTTTTCAAAAAAGTGGATTTTCCCGATGCATTTGACCCTGTTAATAGTGCTCCGCGTGTCTCTGAGATAGAATTGGTAACCGGATTGCTGATCAGTGGATGATATACATCAACCGTTGATAGCATAACCTGATGCTTTCCATCCCATTTTTCAAATGCCGGTGTCGCATAATAATCCAATGCTGTCCGATAGGAACCAATGGAAATCGCACTGTCAATAAGTCCAATGGTATCTCTCAACACATAGATATGATCATAGTGATCCTGTAACAGCTTAAGCATGGAATTAAACTTTGTGATATCCAGATGAAAGATCATACGTATATAATCCAAAAGCAGATCCAGGATATTGGCAGATGTTCTGGAACCAACAGACAGAATATAAGTATTTCGCTTAAAATTCTTAAAGATCTGCCGTGCTTCCCTGGTCTGTGCAATATATTCATCCAGCTCCGAATAATGTAACTTCTCGATTTCCTGTGCTGCCTGCAGCATCTTTATGATGTGATTGAAAGTAGTGATATATGGTGAAATATTACCCTTTCTGCGATAATACCAAGTAATAGAATATGCCAGTGAAGCCATAAACAAAAGAGTTCCCCAGCCCGGACTTACAAAGATCAAACCAAAGGACAAAAAAATCAACAGATCCAACAGATAATGCTTGAGATTGCCTTCTCGTTCAACATCACGCAACAACAGTAAATAGTCTGTGAGTGAGATCTTTCTGACTCTGCCGATCTTATTTAGGACTTTTTGCAACTCCTTGCGTTTCTCAGACTGTTCCATTGTAAATCTGATCAAACTGTCTCTTTTTTTAAGTTCCTCATCCTCCAACAATGGGGTACGAAGAAGGAAATACAGGTATTCTTCACCTGCTGAAGTCTGTGTTGCATTCATCTTTTTATAAATCAGATCCATATCCAAATCGTTCCATGTGATATCATCAATATGGCATCCATCATGTGTAAGGCTGTCGTAGTATCGTGAGATACGTGACATATCTCCATCAGCATATTCACGTTTGGGATAGACTCCATAATCCTCATCCAAAGAACGCAAAAAAATGCGATAGCGCTTTCTCTCATAGATAGCGCCATTCACAAAGATTACTAATATTCCTACAAATATAATTCCCAGATAGACCACTAATTCCATTCAGGCTACTCCTCTTATATATACGTTTCCAAAGTCTTTCGAATCGCCTTGATAAAATCACCTGAATTCAGGGTTACGATCTCATCCATGGTTGTAATCAACGCAAGATCTCTGGTCATTTTCCCCTCCTGGATCGTTTGCAATGTAGAACGTTCCAGCTTGTCTGCAAATTTCATCAATGCAGCGTTTTGATCTAATTCTCCACGCTTTCTAAGTGCTCCTGTCCATGCAAAGATCGTTGCTACAGAATTGGTAGAGGTCTCCTCACCCTTTAAATGTTTATAATAATGACGCTGTACAGTTCCGTGTGCTGCCTCATACTCATAGACACCTGTCGGTGAAACCAATACTGATGTCATCATGGCAAGTGAACCAAAAGCTGATGAAACCATATCACTCATCACATCACCATCATAATTCTTGCATGCCCAGATAAAACCACCCTCTGCCTTCATTACTCTGGCAACTGCATCATCGATTAAGGTGTAAAAATACTCTATTCCCGCCTCTTTAAAACGATCAGCATAGTCTCTCTCAAAGATCTCCTGAAAGATATCCTTAAAGTTGTGATCATATTTTTTGGAAATCGTATCCTTGGTTGCAAACCACAGATCCTGTTTGGTATCCAGTGCATAATTAAAACAACACTTTGCAAAGTTTGCTATAGAGTCATCGGTATTATGAATCCCCTGAATAATCCCTGATCCCTTGAAATCATGAATCAATTCTCTTGTTTGAGTTCCATCCTCAGCAGTAAAGACCAGTTCTGCCTTTCCGGGTCCCGGAACCTTGATCTCTGTGTTTTTATATACATCTCCATACGCATGTCTTGCAAGTGTTATAGGTTTCTTCCAGTTCTTCACACACGGCTCGATTCCATTGACTGTGATCGGAGCCCGAAAAACAGTCCCATCCAAGATGGCTCTGATCGTACCGTTAGGACTCTTCCACATTTCCTTTAGATGATACTCATCTACTCGTGCGGCATTTGGTGTGATGGTTGCACATTTTACCGCTACACCATATTTCTTTGTTGCCTCTGCCGAATCAATCGTCACCTGGTCATTTGTATCATTTCGATGTTCCAGTCCGAGATCATAATATTCTGTCTTTAATTCGATAAAAGGCAGCAGCAGCTCGTCCTTGATCATCTTCCATAGAATCCTTGTCATCTCGTCTCCGTCCATCTCGACGAGTGGTGTTGTCATTTTAATCTTTTCCATGTTGTCCCCTTTATAAACTGATTTTTAGATCCATACAAGTCTGAGTGATCATGCTGACCAACTCATCATTCGTCATAACCGTTACTCTGCCGCTTTCGTATTCTGCATCTACTTCTTCCTTGATTCTCTTGACTAATGCAGAGCCTTTATCAACCTGCCGTTCCTCAGGAAGCTTGTAGTATGTATTAATCCAGTGGGCAATTCCTGCCAATCCTGAAGTATTGGATACTGCACATAATACAGGTCTGTTCAGGAATTTCTCTGTGTCAAAGATATTGTAGATCTCCTCATTTTTCAGCAATCCATCTGCATGGATTCCTGCTCTGGTTACATTAAAGTTCTCACCTACAAACGGAGTTCTGGAGGGAACTTTATAGCCAATCTCTCTCTCATAATACTCAGCCATCTCTGTGATTACTCTGGTATTCATACCATTAAGATTGCCCTTTAACTGAGCATATTCAAATACCATTGCTTCAAGTGGTGTATTACCTGTTCTCTCACCAATGCCAAATAGTGATGTGTTGACCCCTGCACAACCATACAACCATGCTGTCGTAGAATTTGCAACTGCTTTATAGAAATCATTATGACCGTGCCACTCCATCAGATGAGCCGGAACACCCGCATGCTTGTGTAAGCCATAGATGATGCCCTGTACAGAACGTGGTATCACTGCTCCCGGATAATTCACGCCATATCCCATCGTATCGCAGGCACGTACCTTGATCGGTATCTTGTATTCATCCATCAGTCTCATTAATTCCAGACAGAATGGAATCACATATCCATAGATGTCGGCACGCGTGATATCCTCCAGATGACATCTCGGACTGATTCCTTCTTCCAGACAATCCTTGACGATACTCAGATAATGATCCATCGCCTGTCTTCTGTTCATCTTGAGTTTATAAAAGATATGATAATCAGAACAGCTGACCAAAATGCCGGTCTCCTTCATTCCGATTTCCTTGACTAACTTAAAATCTTCCTTGCTTGCACGGATCCAGCTCGTAATCTCCGGAAAACGATATCCTCGCTCCATACATTTATATACAGCATCCCTGTCCTTCTTACTGTACAGGAAAAATTCACAGGCACGTATCATACCATTGGGGCCGCCAAGCTCATGCATATAGTCATATAGTGTTACGATCTGCTGCGTGGAATACGGTGCTCTGGACTGCTGACCGTCACGAAATGTAGTATCGGTGATCCAGATTTCCTTTGGCATATTATGAGGAACGATCCTGTCATTAAACGCAATCTTTGGAACCTCATCATAAGGAAACAGATTACGAAATACATTCGGCGTCTCTACATCCGCCAATGTATACATCGGTTCCTCCAGTTCGAGCAGATTATTATGTTCATTCATCTGAACAGCTCGATTTTCTTTATTCATCATAGCCATAATCAGTACAGCTCCTCTCTTAAAGCAAAACACCGGTACAATCTATTTCATTATACTAGTGT
>CAZVYQ010000049.1:0-18596 GCA_964631375.1 uncultured Lachnospiraceae bacterium
CATAACCTCCATCGATCCCAACCGGTGACAGAATAAAGGCATAATCTATCTCACTGTGATAATCTTCCTTTGTTTTATCAATCACTCCTTGCAGAGACATTGGCGAGGGCATAAAGGCAACCTGTCCCACATCATCCATTTTTATAAATGTTCCATCCTCCTGTTCCATAATATTCAGAAAATAACGAGCATAATCCTCATCAGAGTTCTCTACAAACAAGCCCTTCTCATTCTGAGCAGTTTTATAATCATAGTAATCATTTTCGATTAGCGTATACATAAATTGTAACGGCTCACGAAACAGCTCACTTACACCCGGTTCACGAGCATTAACCATGGCATAGGTACCTTCCGGATCATCTGCATTTGCAATGATATTACTAATCCACGGATAGAGTAGTGTCTGTCCGAAATCTCCCGGATTGCTCTGTATCGGAATGTATCCGCCTTCTTTCAGCACCCTGCATGCATCAAGCAAAGAAGCCTGATCCGTCGGCACCTCCAGATTCATTGTTTTCAACAGTGTACGATTAACATACATTCCGCGCAGCTCTGCTCCCAGGGGAATGGCATACAGCTCTGAAGCATTTGCACCATTATCTGCATCACGGTATGTGAAATTGTCAATCAAGCCCTGAAATGTATGGGATAAATCGAGACCTTCACAGCCATTCAGGTCAAGTGCATACGGCAAGAGTTCAGAATCCTTCTGAATGTTGTTTGTAAAGAATAGATCGATGGATTCTTCTCCCTCCATTCTCTTCATTAGTGATGGAGTGTAATCCTGCAGATACTCATAGGATATCGTACAATTGGGGTATTTTTTAGAAAACTCGCTTGCCACAAGTTCCAGAGCTCGACAATCCGGCCAGCTCCCGGCAATTTTAAGAACCACCTCTTCATCAGAAACCGAAGATGTTGCATTTATATCGGATGAACATCCGAACAGAGTACATGTCATAATTATGACTGAAACATGACAGATGTGATGCTGTAGAATATACTTCGTTGATGCATAGAATCCCTCCCTATCGCAAAGACAAAATATACCAGTTCACTTTTATTTTACTAATATTGTACATGAAAGTCAATTAGACTCTTATATTTCAAAATGAAGTGAGGACCCTGAAATTTATCTTCTCTCAGGATCCTCACTTCTGTTCTACTTCTTCAAAATTACCCATTGGACCATACCTGTCTTTCCGTCGTTCGTATCAGGATTACCTTGCAATCTATCTGCAATCTTCTTCTGTGTCTTACTTCCAATATCTGATTTGACACCTTATTATACATTACTCTTCTACTCAGTACTATGATTTTATCTTTTGTACTTTGGACTCTTTTCTTTCGTACCCTTGACTTATGTCCTCGGCTATGTTCCATAATCGCTTCCGACTTTTCCGTCTTCTGTACGCCCAATGATTATACATTGTTCACTTTTCCTATGTACTCTCGACACGGTACTATTGTTGCTTCGTACTTCGAGTCTCATCTTACGTACTTCCGACCTTTCCATCTTCTGTACTTTGGACTATCCATGGAGGTGATATCTCTATTCCGCCCTCTCGGTAAACCAACACTTCGGTGCCGATCGATCCTTCATCAGATATCAACTTGTCCACTGCCTGATCTCGTCAGGATACCCAATCCTTCGTACTCACTGCAGATTCATCTTCTGTACTTCGACCCTCATCTTCTGTACTTCAACTAACTTCTTTCGTACCTTAATCTCATACTGCGTAACCTGATACTACTAAACATGATTAATACCTTCGGATTGTAACAAACTACGTTACATGGGATATTGCTTTAAGTTTTTGGTGGACTGTACCTCCTTTTCTTAAAATAAATACCTGTAATCCTATTGTATTACTCATCAGTTAAGTTGAAAAACTTACCTAACTGTTAAGTTGATTATAATATATGCGTCTACAATTGTCAATACACTTTGTATTAATTTAGTAAATAAACTATTTAATTGTTGTTTTAATTGTATTATTTTCTAATATTGTTTATATATTCATGAATATGCAATCAATTCCATTACGAAAGTCTGCTCTTTTTCTTTTAACGAGACTGTAGTATACTAAAGCAAAGAAAAGGAGGTCATATAGATGTCACCAAAACAGGAAGCATATGAAACACAGGCACAAACAATTATTAAGAATCTGAAAAAACGTAATATCGAAGGTTATTACTTTACAGATGCAGATTCCTGCGTCGACTTTATTCTGGGAATGATTCCGGAGGGTTCAACAATATCAAACGGAGGATCTATGACCAATCAGGACATCGGAATCATGGATGCCATCCGTGACCCCAAATATCAATTCATTGACAGAATGCTGCCAAAGACTCCCGCTGAAGCAAAGGAAACCTACGCAAAGATTGTCTCGTCAGATTATTTCTTTATGAGTACAAATGCGATCACTCTGGATGGAGAGCTAATCAACATTGATGGAGCAGGCAACAGAGTAGCCTGTCTGATCCACGGCCCCGAACATGTCATGATCGTTGCCGGAATGAACAAGGTCGTATCTAATGTAGCGGATGGCATAAACAGAGTACATAATGCTGCTGCCGTCCCAAATGTCAAGAGACTGAATAAAAAGACACCATGTCATGAGACAGGTGTCTGTGCCGACTGTTTATCACCTGATTGCATCTGCAATCATACTGTAATCACCAGACACAACGGTGTGCCGGGTCGTATCAAGGTGTTCCTGATCGGCGAGGAATTAGGATACTGATTTCTACTTTCCCTCGATGATTTTCTTTGCAGTTTCGGAATCTCCTGATACCGATAATATTACTGTATTACCACTTTTCACTACAACTGCATTATCTAACTTAGGGAGTTCTTCCGGAACATAGTCTGTGAAGGACTCTTTTTGTTCTGCGACTCTTTGCTGTGCTGCAGTCAACACCTTATCTGCATCCTCTGAAGATGCACACTCAAATACTGCGATCTCCTCTGCTGTCGCTCCACCACTTTCATATACCTTAGCAGCAGTGATATTCGCATCTTCCAGATAAAACAGCATTTTTGCTGTCTCCATATCAACCTCTGCCAGTTCATCTGTATAGGTGATCTGTTCAAGCAATGCTGAGCTTACCTGCTCAATATCAATCTTTGTTGTTTCTTTGCTGCATGCTGTGAGTGTTAGTACAGTAAGCATTGCAACTGTTGTCATAATCCATTTTTTCATCTTTCGTTTTCCTCTCGTTTCTTCCTAATCTTATTGTACTACGACGGCATGTGCCATCAGATAATTCTTCCATACTTCCATATATTGTGCTTTCAAATGAATCCCATCAGAAGTCAGATCCGGAAGTAAAGCACCATTTGCATCCGACACCACCTCGTTGATATCAATGTAGTATGCCTGTTGTTGTAATGCAAACTGCTGTAATAAGGCATTTCTGGCATTAATCTTCTCATTTGTATGCACTGGGTCTGTCTGTGATTTTGCCGCAGTTACATGAATCAATCCATGTACATATATGATGGCTCCCGGCTCTAATGCTCGTATTCTTGCGATCAGATCCGCATACTCCTGCAAAAACAGTTCATCTGATCCCCAGCCTAGTTCATTCAGACCAACCTTGATGTAGACCTTCTTATATAAATTGGGTTGCAATACTGAGAAGATCGGGACCTTACCGTTAGGTGTCCTGACCACCTTGTAGGTATCAATTTTATGCAGCTGTAGACCTGTTGCTGCGTAAAAAGTTGCATTGAGTCCTGAATGCATACCAAAGCCTTCCATACGGGAGTCTCCGATAAACAGAGCATCGTTAAAGTAGCTCTCGTCTACCAACTGTCCGCCAATCGGAAACGGTATCGGTGTTGTGGCTGTCTGCGCAACTGCGTTTGGATCAGTTGTCTGATCGGATACTGAATTATCTGATACCATGCCTTCTGGTAGTTGATTACCTGATACAGTATTGTCTGTTGCAGAATTCTCCGGCCCGGCATTGTCTGATACCGTACCTTCCGGTACAGCGTTCTCCGATACGGTATTGTCTGATATCGTATTCTCTGAAACTGTATTGCCTGATACAGTATTGCCGGATACAGTTTCATCTGATAACGGAACAGGATTTTCAGTCTCTTTTGCAGCAACATCCGGTTGCGTTTCGTCAGAGACCTCATTGATCTTATCCATTAGCTTTTGATCCAAAATCGCCACTGCCTGTACGGCTTCATCCTGTTGTGCTGTCTGCTCGTGATTTTTGTGAGAAACGATAGAAACAAGATCTCCGATCCCCTTCTGGGTATCAATGAGAGCCAACGATAGTCCGGCACCTGCGGCAATCAGTAGTGTGATCCCCATCGCGACACAAACTACAAGCAATCGCTCCCGCTCTATTTTCTGATGCTTTTTTTCTTTTGTCATATCTATCATCCTTGCTGATTTTCATTCTTATTCATTTCTGATCGCTGCGAGCGGACTCAATCGCATAGCACGCAAAGCAGGGAAAAAGCCCGATATCATACCCACACCCACAGAAAACAGTATTCCAAGCAGAGCCAGCCATGGCGGAATATAGGAAATCGCCATTCCTCCCTCTTCCATGTTGGTCGTAATGGAATTGATGATTGCGGAAACAACTGCACTCAACAAAACCCCTACCAGTCCACCGATCAACCCGATATAGGCAGCCTCCATCAGAAACATTGTACGGATGTTTCCCAGACTACAGCCCAGAACCTTAATCACTCCGATTTCCTTTGTCCTCTCATAGATGGACATCATCATTGTATTCGTAATCCCGATCGCTGCAACAAAAAGCGAGACTGCACCGATTCCTCCTAAAACAAGTTGAATCATACGGGACTGTTCCTTGGATGACTCAATCCATTCCGCATTACTGTGAGCCTGATAGCCCATGTCCTTGATGACCTGCTGTATTTGTGTGACGGATTCCAGGCTGTCACACTTGACATCTATCGTGGAATAAAACCATTCTTTGTATGGCTTTCCGTTCTTTTTCACGGGCTGCCCTGGTACCGGCTTATCCTTGAACACCTTTTCCAGTTGTCTTTTCAACTGATCAATGTCGCAATACACATTCCATGAATACTGATCGTATCCGGCATCTGATTTCTGTATAACGCCTGCTGCATTTATCAGATATTTCTTTGGCATCTTTACCTGTTCTTTTGTCTGTGAACTGTCATTATTTTTTTTATCCTGAGTGCTTTGTTTAGACATATGATATGCTTCTGCGTCAAAAATCACAAACATAGGCTGTCCCATGAAATCAATATCCGGAAGCTCATTCTTTTCCCAAAAAGGATACTGACCCGTCTTTGCATTGTAGAAATCCTCTGCAACAGAACTTCCATAAACCAACATCAATGGAGCATCTGCCTTTGGTAATCCTCCCTCTCCAAATTTCAGATCCAGATTCTGTATCCCTTCCAATGACATTCCCTGTAGCTGCGTGTTCATCTCATAAATTCCCTGTTTGAGGACAACGCTGGCTGTAAGAATTGGCGTTACTGACTCAACATGCTCCATCTGCTGCAGCTGTACGAGCAGTGCATCATTCAACCTCTTCTTTTCATTGTCACTGCTCCCTGTATCATCATAAGCCTCAGATACATGAACTGTCGTCAGTCCGCCAAAGCTCTCGATCTGTTCCATGGATGCCTTATCCAGACCAAGTCCCAGTGAGATCATAACCACAATAGAAGCTGTGCCGATCACTACACCCAACACGGTCAATATCGTCCTGATCTTGCGTTTGAACAAATTACTGCTGCTCATACGAAACAAATCTATCAGTCTCATGGATCAATCCTCATCGTCCAAATCCTCAATCAACAACTGTTCCAGCTTTTTCTTCTTTTTCTTTCTGGTTAATACCACTACTACAACAATAACCGTAACGAGCACGGCAACTACGATTCCGACGATCAGCCATATGGAAGGTCCGCCTGGCTCTTCCATTGGCATTTCTTCCATATTCTCCATCGGTTCTTCCATCATCTCTTCTACAAACAGTTCCGTCTCAAACTCCTGTTCAAAAACCTTTCCTGTATCATCCTCGTAGGAAACCACGATTTGAACCATTCCATCATCAGTCGTAGGCTGCTCTCCGGTTACCATGACATCTACACTACCGGTTGCTCCAGAGTCCAGATTGCCCACAAATGCATCACCCTCTGAAATCGAATCAGCCATGATCTTTGCCTTAACGTTATATAACTTCGTCTTACCGGTATTATAAATACTGAACATAATATTGGATTCATTGCCTACCGTAACATTGGATGGTGTTACCTCAAAGGAACTCACGTCAAATTTGGATTCCTGTCGTACAGGTATGGAAATACTTCCGGTCGCTTCATAAGGATTATTCTCAGAATCCTCATACTTCATCTTAATATTTAATACATATGGCTTCTGAGACAAATCTGCCTTGGCTGTAAACTCTACCGCCATATCAATGGTACCACCCGTTGGAATACTGTCTACATAAACGCTGTTAGAGCCTGATGTTGGCAAAAATGCCGAGTAAACCGCTGTTGTATCCTTACCCTCAACAGCCGCCTCCAGATCAAATTCGACATTTTGCACTGCTGTTTTCGTTGATGTATTCTTGACATGTATGGTCAGCATGAAATTTTCCCCGGCAAAGACTTCTCCCGGATCTGTTTCAAAACCGGTTACAATAATACGTGGTGTAGATTTCTTTTCATCATCTTCACCATTCATACTCTTTGCACCCGGCTTGCCTGTACACTCAATATAAGTAGAAATGGTACAAGAACCCTGATGACACAACTCATCTGTGTATAAAATCTGATACTGAATCGGATAGTAGCCGTTTAGCACGTCATCGCGCACCTGAAAGGTCCAAAACAGATTCTTTGTTCTCTTATTTACATCTGGCTCTGCATTGGAGCCAACCAGAGAGTCTAATTTCAGTACGTAATTCGTCTGTGTAATCTCAAACGGCCAGTCCTTTCTGTTTCCGCTGATAATCGGTGATACTACCACTTCCTTGAGATTATATGGAGTCATATTGACAATCGGAAGAGTAACGGTTACCAGCTCTCCATACTTACCAGAAGGCGTGAACCAGTTATTACCCGGCTTAATATAGTCGGAGGAGGAATACGCACCGCTGTAATCTGTGGTACCGGTTGGCTTTGCTGTCGAAGATGACGAGCTATTACCCGACGTGGTGGCATATACCTGTGTTGCATTCGTCATGGAGGCCAGACCCATCAGGAAGAGACTGAACAATATGATCAAAGCCTTATTCCAGTTTGCTTGTTTCATCTGTGGTTTCATCGATATCTGTTTCTCCTTTTCCTCTGTTATCCTCGATCCGAATAATCTTGCCATCCTTGATATGAAAAATCCTGTCTGCAAATGATGCCAGATGATTGTCATGTGTAACCATGACCAACGTCTGTTTTTCTTCATTGACCACACGCCGCATCAACTGCATTACCTCTGCCGATGTATTGGAGTCAAGATTGCCGGTCGGTTCATCAGCAAACACAATCTCCGGATTTAAAACCAACGCCCTTGCCACACCAACTCTCTGCTGCTGTCCTCCTGACATCTGGGTCGGGCGGTGTTTCATATGCTCATTCAGCCCTACCATACTGAGTGTTTTTCGTGCCCTTTCTACTCGTTCTCTCCTGCTCATCCCTCGAAAGGTAAGCGGAAGCGCAACATTTTCCTCAGCATTCAGAGTCGACAGTAGATTAAATGACTGAAAGATAAAGCCGACATGTTCTCTCCGAAAACTGACCAACTGATTTTCTGTCATGTTCTCAATATGCTTTCCAGCAATGACAATCTCGCCCTTGGTCGGCTTTTCCAGACCTGCCAACATATTTAACAATGTGGATTTCCCTGAACCTGATGTGCCAACAATCGAGCAGAACTCTCCTTTATAGATGGTAAAATCCACACCATTCAAAGCTCTTACTTTAGTGTCTCCGACTCTATAGATTTTTTTCAGTCCGGAAACTTGTATCACAGGTATTTGTTTATCTTGATTGATGCTGCTTTTCATAAAATCTCCATCAATTTCCTGTCAACTACACGATGTTGTATATACTATGTAAACCACTTCCGATATATAGTGTCTGTTACTGTTGCAAGTATATCACATCCAATGATAGATTACAGCCTTTTTTTCTTAAAAATAAATGAAAAATTGTACAGAATCAAAAACACTCCTTCGAACCTGACAGGTACTCAGCAGTTCGAAGGAGTGTGATCGCTTTGCAATATCTGTTTCTTCTATATTATATTACTGAACCAATGGATAGCGGTCTGTTAATGTCTGTACGATTGCTCTTGCCTTGGAGATTCCTGCTTCGCCCTCCTTGATGACAGTCGCTATTGCCTCTGCAATCTGATCCATATCATCGGTGTTCATCCCTCTTGAGGAAACAGCCGGTGTTCCAAGTCTGATACCACTTGTCACAAACGGAGATTGGGGATCATTCGGTATGGTGTTTTTATTTGCAGTAATATGAGCCTGATCCAATAGCTTCTCAACCTCTTTACCTGTCAGATTGTAGGTGGTAAGATCAACCAACATCAGATGATTGTCTGTTCCTCCTGATACGATCTTGACACCACGGCTCATCAATCCCTTTGATAGTGCCTGTGCATTGTCATATACATTTTGCATATATTGTTTGAAAGAAGGATCCAGTGCTTCCTTGAAGCAAACTGCTTTTGCAGCAATCACGTGCATCAACGGACCTCCCTGAATGCCCGGGAAGATTGCTTTGTTAAAATTAAACTTATCTGCAGCTGCCTGATTACAGAGAATCATACCACCACGCGGTCCACGCAATGTCTTGTGGGTTGTGGTTGTTACAACATCTGCATACGGAATCGGACTCTCATGAAGACCTGTTGCAACCAGACCTGCAATATGAGCAATGTCTACCATCAGATATGCACCGACTTCATCACAGATCTCTCTGAATTTCTTAAAATCAATCGCTCTTGCATATGCACTCGCACCTGCTAAGATCATTTTGGGCTTGCACTCCAATGCAATCCTTCTGACCTCATCATAGTCAATCACACCATCCTGATTGACACCATAATGCACACAGTGGAAATACTTACCAGACATATTAACCGGTGAACCGTGTGACAAATGTCCGCCATGATCCAGATTCATGCCCATGAATGTATCTCCGGGTTCCAGCATAGCAAAGAAAACTGCCATATTAGCCTGTGCTCCTGAATGTGGCTGTACGTTGGCATAATCACAATGGAATAACTCCTTTGCTCTTTCTCTTGCAAGATTTTCTACGATATCAACACACTCGCAGCCACCATAATATCTCTTTCCCGGATATCCCTCCGCATATTTATTAGTCAAGGGACTTCCCATAGCAGCCATAACAGCCTTGCTCACCCAGTTCTCAGACGCGATCAGCTCAATATGACTGTTCTGTCTTTCCTGTTCCTTTACAATGGCGTCCGCAACCTCGGGATCTACCATTCTTACTTCATCTAAAGAATACATTTTCTTCCCTCCATACTTTTTTATTAAATATAGCATAAAATAACGTTTATGCAAATATATTTCTTGTCATTATTCTCCGATTGTAGTAAACTGATTCTGTTATATTTACGGAGGTGCTTATGTACCATTTTATCATTAATCCAGCCTCCAGTTCCGGAAACGGAAAAAAGTACTGGAACCGGGTTGAAAAAGTACTGACAGAACGAAATATTGAATATACAAAGCATTTTACCGACGGAATCGGAGCAGCTGAAAAAATAGCTGCTTTTCTTACAAAAAGCGATGAGCACTGCCAGATCATTGTACTTGGCGGAGATGGAACAATCAACGAAGTGTTGACCGGAATTTCTGATTTCAGTAAAGTGACCTTTGGGTACATTCCTACCGGATCAAGCAATGATTTTGCCCGTGATCTCAAGCTGGAAGACAATCCTGAACAGGCGGTACTAAATATCCTGAATCCCAAGGAATTTCTCAGACTGGATATCGGCTGCATCGAGTATGGTCAGCACAAGAGGAATTTCGGTGTCAGCATTGGCATAGGATATGATGCAGCGATCTGTCATGAGGCACTCGCTTCCCGTATCAAAAGATGCCTTAATAAGATCCATCTCGGGAAATTAATTTATGTGATCATTGCTCTAAAGCAATTGCTTAAAACAAAATGTCACAGCTGTGATGTTATATTAGATGAAGTCACACAATTGCATTTTGATGATTTTTTGTTCGTAACTGCAATGATACATAAGTATGAGGGCGGAGGATTTATGTTCTGTCCGAAGGCAGATTGCTCCGACGGTTTTCTGGACATCTGTACCATAGACCACATCGGAAAGTTGAAAACACTTCGTATGCTGCCCACAGCTTATCAAGGTGGTCATACACGTTTTAAGGGCGTCAATACCTATCGTGCTAAGAAAGTAAGAATTCGCACGGATGTTGCCTTGGCTGTACATGCAGATGGTGAATCCTGTGGAGTGCAAGATGAGATATCAGTCAGCATTGAGCCGCAGCAACTGAAAATGATCATCAGATAGAATTGTTTTATCGGGTGAGTTGAATAATAGGGTGAGTTGAGTTTAATGAAAGAATTAATGAATCAAGTAAGTAATGAACTGAAAATGAAATGGAAATTATCTCTGATTATGCTTTTTTATGCAGCGATTTATTTCCCGTGGTTTATCTATCTTGAGAATCGTATTTTGCCGCCACGTGAGTTTACATGGATCCATATGCAGATTGATGATTATATCCCGTTCTGCGAGTATTTTGTGATTCCTTATTTTATATGGTTTATATATGTATTCTCAGTGCTGTTGACCTGTTTATTTACTGACAGCAAAGAATATCTGCATAACTGTGCGTTTTTATTCACCGGAATGACCATCTTCCTGATCGTGTCAACGCTATTTCCAAATGCACACAGACTCAGACCACAGGAATTTGTCGATTCAAATATCTTTACCGCAATGGTAGGACGTCTGTATCGGATCGATACTGCATCCAATCTGTTCCCGAGCATTCATGTATTTAATTCGATTGGAGCACATCTTGCCGTAACACATAATGAAATTCTAAAGCATAAGAAATGGCTGCGTTATAGTTCATTGATCATCTGTGTTTCAATCATTCTGTCCACAGTCTTCTTGAAGCAGCATTCTGTTTTTGATGTATTGACTGCCTTTGCAATGGCTTTTGTCCTGTATCCGATCGTATACAAGGTGGATTATGCCTCACTTAGAGAACGCAGACGTATCCGTCGTCAGGTTCGCGAACAGGAATCACATATCTAAAGCTTAATTAAATCCGACAAATCGGCGTGCGATCTTGTACTCTGCTACTGAGATCTTACGCCCTCCTTTGCCCGGTAGATTCATGGCACTTCCCAAAACACCAAATCGCAGTCTCAAATAGATCCATTTATCTGTTTCCTTAATGTATTCCCATAATTCGCGTTTCTTACGCAGATTCTCATCAGTTCCCGATTTAATCAGCATAATAGAAGTAACAGTGGTGATAATATCCAGATAATTCAGCATATAATGCCTTACCTTTGGATGCAGCTGCTTTTGAGCTGCCATATAGTCAAGCATTATGTGATTGACCCTGATCTGCTGATCAATCCTGCCGATCATGACCTGTTCATTTACAGATTGGTCTTCACGTCCGATGTAATAACGATACAGATTTACATCCATATAATACATCGTCTTAACAAATGGAAGCGGATGAAAGACAAAGATATTATCAACATAAAATGTGTGTTTTGGAAGCTCCATACCACAGTCCTGCAGCAATTTCGTTCTATATATAACAGAATGCATCAATATGTACTGTCCCGGAAGAAAATGCTTTACATTATCCCATGTAAACAGTTGTTCCTTAGGTAATGCCGTACGATAGGTCATGACCTTTTTATGTTTCAGACCGTCCTTCTCATAAACAAAATTGCAGATCATCATATCGAGGGCACTGCTTTGAGTGATCAGCTCTCTCAGTTTCTTAAGTACCGCCACATACGCTTCTTCCTGTAACCAATCATCACTGTCGACCACTTTATAATACATACCTGTGGCATTTCTAAGTCCGGCATTGACAGCCTCTCCATGTCCACCATTCTCCTGGTGGATTGCACGTATGATTGATGGGTATTTTGCAGCATAATCATCTGCAATTTTTGCTGTACCGTCCTTTGAACCGTCATCTATGATCAGGATCTCTACATCTTCTCCTCCCGGTAATAGGGATTCGATACATTTACTCATATATTTTTCAGAATTATAGCAAGGAATTGCTACTGTTAATAATTTCATATGGCCTCCGATTGTGTTCTATAGTATTCGTCTATCTTCGCTCACTTGACTCTGCTCTCTTTGTACATTATATCTATCAGGGGTATCTCATTACTTCGTAACGAGAACTCTCCCCTGATTATATCTATCAGGGGTATCTCATTACTTCGTAACGAGAACTCTCCCCTGATTATATCATAAACTTACATATTTCGTATACCTGGAAAATGCCGATGGGAGGGGGTATTTCTGCTCAATCTGCCGGCGGTTTACAATCAACAGATTCTCCGGCAGGGCAACTTCCTCTGTCTCATCTGCAATCCTGATCCGATAAGCCCTCATACGCCATTCTCTATGGGTAAATATATGTTTTGCTTCCGGTAGCATCTCTATCCGCATGCTCATCAGATTTAGATTTGCTACATATTGTAACGCATCCTGTTCGCTGAGCAATCCCTCTATATTCGGGAATTCGTACAACCCTGCAAGTAAACCTTTGTTTTCCCGCTTTCGTATCAGTGTCTGTGTATCGTTGACTATGATTAAAATGGTCTTTTCATCCACTACTCGTGGTTTTTTAGGAGATTTCACAGGCAGAACGTTCTGTTTGTTCTCTCGAAAGGCAAAGCATTGTTCATGCATGGGGCATATCTCACATTTCGGAGTTCCATTTGGTACACATACTGTTGCCCCAAGTTCCATAAGTGCCTGATTAAAATCACCTGCGTGACCTTCAGGCATGACATTTACCATAATATCTCGTAAGTACTCCTCAACGGAGGTCTTAACTTTACTATCGGCGATGTCTCTGTCATCACCATTGAGTCTTGCCAGTACACGCAATACATTTCCGTCCACTGCCGGTTCCGGTATGGAAAACGCCTGTGAAACAATTGCACCCGCTGTATAAGTACCGATTCCGGGCAGTTTCTGCAATTGGTGATAATCAGCCGGAAGTTCTCCGTTATACTGTTCACAAAGCATGACTGCTGCTTTTTGCATATTGCGTACACGGCTGTAATAACCCAGCCCCTCCCACAATTTTAACAGTTCATCCTCGGATACTTTGGCAAGTGCCTGTATATCGGGAAGTGCCTTCATAAAACGTTCGAAATATCCTTTGACTGCCTCCACACGAGTCTGCTGTAGCATAATTTCAGACACCCAGATGCAATAGGGTGTCCGATCTTCACGCCATGGCAGAGAACGAGCATGATGTGCAAACCAATTTAACAGCTGCTCAATTTCAGATTTTATCTCAAACGATTGCATTCATATTTCTCCAGAGTCATCAGGCAGTATTTGATATCCTCATATTGTTCTTCGATTGAGCCACCTTTTGGCTCCAGATCCAGTGATACGGCAATCGTATTGATCATGCCTTCATCCAGTTTATTTCGAAGCAACCGTAGGATCTCCAGTTTATGTTCATAAGTATCTGCATCCAAAAAATCCATCACTGTGTACTCTTTATGCTCACATTTTTCCCTTATAACAGTGCTTCTTCCGCCTCCATACTCACTATGTCTATTGTGATCAATAGCATCCTCCTGTGTATGATCTACGAATCTGATCGGTTCTGTTGTTTCCGGCTGTTCTTGTAAATTCACACGTTCAAAACGATATTGCTGCTTTACATCCGGATACTTATCATGATCGACTTCACTCATGAACATGGAAAGCGGACGTGCATATACGCCTTGGCTTTCATAGAGTGGTCTGTATATCACTAACTCCTCTCTGGTTTCGGTGTGCATAGCCATGGTGACGATCTGATAATACTTTCCTTTAAAATGCTTGAAAATCTCCAGTGCCTTTGGATTCTGTCTCATATAATACTCTCCTACTCTTTTTGTTTCTGTATCATACCAATCAAGAAGACAGTACCACAATTATGTGATACTGTCTTTTTCATTCGTCTCTCACATTCTGCTTAGAACTTGAATAATCCCAATACGGAATTTGATTCTTCTTCCATCTTCTGCTTTTGCATCATCATCTGATATTCATCTATGACTTCATTCTTCTTCTGTTCTGAGATTGCCTTTGGAATATCCAGATCTTCTATACGACTTTGTGCTGCGGTTGTATTTTGCGATGCATATTTATTATAATCAATTGCATAATCCAACGCATTGGTAGTTGCACCACCTGCACTTCTTGCTTCATTTACCTTGTCCATCGCAGAAGTAATCCTGTTGATATCAAAATCTCCCGTCAGATCATATCCATCGATCCCCAAAGTCTCCAATGTGGCATTTGCCATCTTGATGCTCTGTCCGGTTCCGTCCGGATTGGTTGCCAGACTCATATCAGCCATACTGCCGTCGATCAGCTTCATTGTATTATACTCAGTGTTGGAAGCTGTCTCCGAAATTCCCTTCATCAACTGATCTACTTCCTTTTGCATGGACTTCAAATCATTACCTGAATTCAATCCATTGGATGCTTTCACACTAAGCTCATAGATTCGCTGCAGGTATTCGTTGATTCCTCCTAAAGCCCCGTCTGCAATATTCAGAGCATTCTTACCGGCTTCTGCATTATCTGCACCTACATCCAGGCCCTTAGACTGAGACTCTAATTTATTGGAAATCGCCAATCCTGATGCATCATCTGCGGCTGAGTTGATTCGCTTTCCGCTTGCAATCTGGCTATAATCGGTACTGACTCCTGATGTAACTCCCTGTATACTTGACATATGATCTACCTCCTTGTAATTAATCCGACTTAAACTTCCTCGTCTAAAACCATTCCGGAAAATGTATGGATACGCTCCAGCATCTTCTGAGTAGCCTCAGGCGGAATTTCCTTGATCACCTCATTGTCTTCATCTGTGATCGTGATCGTAATCCTGTCAATATCCTCGTTGTATTCGAACTTGGCATTGGTCTTGGTATATTTAATACGATTGTTCGCATTCTCCACTGCCTTTTCAGTCATAACCTCGTTGTATTTCTGCTCGGCAGAACGTTCCTTCTGTTTTGCCTCCTGTGTTTGTCTGACTCTCGAGTCAACAGTCTTCGGTTCCTTATTTGCTGCTGCAATGGAAGGGATCTCGATCTGCTGCATCTTTGGTATCTGTGTCTCAGATGCATTCACAGATACATCTGAAATTGCCTTTACACTCATCATACCACCTCCATGTGATACTACAAAACAGACATATATGCCTATGTTCCTAAGATAAGTATACTTCAATACCGGTCAAATTGCAAGTCTTCTTGCAAATGTGTGGAAAGTTCACAGATAATTTCTCTAATCTGCAAATCAAGCTTCATGTTCCTTCAACTCATCGAGCTTCTCTTTGCATTCCCGGATCTTAGAATTACAGTCATTGATATAATCAACATATTCTTTCATCGTCTGCTCCGGTGCATCCTTATATAATTCATAGTACTTTTTACCCAACTCATAGTATTGTCTCTGGATCTTCAGTTCCTCATTTTTGATGTCTGCATGAATCTTTGCAGCACCGGTCAATTCCTTTGTCTTATCTACAATGTCCTGTACTACCTTTTGAAATTCATCCATCTTTGTGACCTCTTTTCTCAAATTGGCGGATTTTACATCCTATTGTTTGATTCCTCTCAACTGCTGTATTTGATAATCAGGAGTTCGACACTCATGATATCATTCATTTTTCCGGTTTTCACTGCCTCCTCGGCGGCAACGCATTCCTCAACTGCTCTTCGCAGCATTTCACGAGTAAATCTTCCAGACTGTGTGATGTATTTCCCTACAATAAAACCATGTAGCCCTGTTTTTTCGGCAATCACCTGATTGCTGCAGCCACCTGCACGCATCTCCTTGACCTGCATGAGTAGATTAAACTGACGAGCGATTAAAAACAGGATTCTCATTGGCGGTTCTTTGAGTGCCAGCAGATCATTATACAGAGCCAAGGCTTCTTCCTGTTGTTTCTGAGCCATTGCATTGATCATATCAAAGATCTGATTTGAGATTCTGGATGTACAGACAGCCTCCACATCCTCTGCCTCAATAATTTCCCGATCTGTACAGTAACAGATGAGTTTCTCAATCTCCTGTTCGATGTTTTCCATATCATCACCGGTCTTTGAGAGAAACAGGTTCAGTGTTTGTTCGGTCAGATTTTTATTTTCCCGCTTCATAATCGAAATGATCCAACGTTTTAATGTGTTTTCATCCTGACGTGCCATTTCGATCACACGTCCGGCATCCTTAACAGCCTTGAACATTTTACTGCGTTTATCAATCTCCTGTTCTGAGAACACGATACAGGTAGATTCCGGTATTTCCTTCATAAATGCAGCCATCTCATCATTGGAGCTCTTGAACAAGCCCGTATTTTCCAGGATAATCAAACGATGTTCCGCCAAGAATGGCATCGTTGATGCCAATCCGATTATTTCCTTCACATTGATATCCTTACCTTCATAATACGCGTAATTCATCGTATCATCAGGAGCAGATAATGCCTGCTTTAATTTTCCTTTATATTGTTTTTTCAGATAGGCTTCATCTCCATACAGCAGATATACTGTCTTGTATGTATGATTTTTAATATCCTCTATAATACTTTTCATATCCCTATTTTAGTCGAAACGTATAGGAAATACAATCATCAAATTATGAATCATCCAAAAACGTATCCAAGCCTATCCCATCTTCAGTGAATGTAATGTCAATCTCACCGCATTGATCTGTACGCAGCACCTTGCTTCCAATCTGTGCTAAGCGTTTGATCGTTTCTTCATGTGGGTGCCCATAAGAATTATTCCGTCCTGCAGAGATCAGGGCAATTGAGGGATTTATAACCTGTAAAAATGCTTCACTACCAGAGAAACGTGACCCGTGGTGCGGAATCTTCAGAATTGTATATGTTGAAATACTTTCTATCAATTTTGATTCTACAGAGGATGAAATATCTCCTGTGAAAAGCATTTTTAAGTTTACATAATTCACGTCCAGCACCACGGAATGCTCATTCAAATCGCCGATTGTAGTATCAGACGGGCTTAAGCATCGAAATATGAGTGTTTGATTCTCCGGCTCGTCTTCTCCCGTCGCATCTGACCAAAAGCTTTTCTTCCACAGTTTCATCTGATCATCTTTTTTCATTGTATAAACTCTGGTTCCTGCTGCCTTAGCTGATTGAATCAATTGTAGATACTGTTCGTTCTGAAGTGTCGTATCAATTGCCGGAAGAATCAATTGACGAATCCGCACTCCTTCCTCTGGTGACTGCAGGATTTCTATGATTCCGCTGACATGATCGGTATCTGTATGGGAAATGAATACTGTATCAATCCGATGCAGCCGATTTGATTTTAAGTATGGAATCATGCGATATTTTCCGACCTCACTCACATCCGTACTGCCTCCGTCTATCATTACCGTCGGAACATCTGTACCATGCATCACTGTACATTCACCCTGTCCGACAGACAGCATTGTAACTGTAAATGGTTCTCTGTTTCTGTATATTAATATGACCGTCATGGTTGACATAACAAATATTGTGATTATTCTAAGTGTCCTGATTTTTCGATACTGATTGTATTTATATTTAGACTTGATAAAGGTCAACATCACCAGCAATACTACCAGAATCAAATAGTAACTCACCGCTTGCCATCGTTCAGGTTTTCCGGTAATCCATATACTTCCGGGTAGCTTGACTGCCAGTTTGGACAACCATTCATATAATAATAGGATCAGCCTGCATGGATACAGTACCAGTGTCCCTACGATATCCGACATCAGTCCTGCTCCCCCTCCGATAACTCCCACAGCCAATACCAAGGTCATCAACGGCACAACAATCAGATTTAACAGGATTCCACATATCGATATCTGAAAAAAAGCATCGAGTACAATCGGCAGTGTCGCCAGCTGAACAGACACACTGATCAGAACAGATTGTAAGAGTTTCTTCCTTTGAAATCTTCGTGGTATCAGATACATCAGACTTGGATACACAAGTCCGATTCCCATCACCGCACCAAAGGATAACAGAAATCCTGTATGAAACAGATACAGTGGATTTTCTAATAATAGCAGAATCGCAGCAAATGTTGTCGCAGATAATAAATCATAGGTTCTGCCAAGGCACATGGCGATGATACTCAGCAGAAACATCACCAGTGCCCGTAGTGTTGAAGTCTGTAACCCTGTCATGATACCATACTGAATGATGAATAATGCACTGAGCAGGCTCGCTGCCAGTAATGGTAGTTTCAGTCTCCTAAGCAGTTTGAGCAGGCACAGACCTGCTGTTGCAATATGAAGTCC
>CAZVYQ010000050.1:0-16598 GCA_964631375.1 uncultured Lachnospiraceae bacterium
AGAAGATCGAAAAGGCCATCAGCAATTTAAAGAATCTGGATTTGAACCAGTCTGCGGAGATCAATCCTTACATTGGAAGAAAGAGTGAAGTTGGTATCATTGCAACTTCAGTTGATTCACTGAGAAAGACCTTTAATGACATCATTGAAATCCTGAAGCAGTGTTCAGTTGCTCTTGATCAATCCTCGGGAACAATGAATCAGGAATCCAAGAATCTGCTTGCTTATGTAACAGATAATTCTGCAACAACAGAGGAGCTTGCAGCTAGTATCACAACGACCAATGAAGCCATCAGTGCTATGGAAGATAAGATGACTAGCATAGTCAAGATGGTTGAGGATGTTGAGAACAAGATTAAGATCGGACGAGAAAAGAGTACCGAATTGATGAAGAGTGCTCAGGAAATGCAGGAGATGGCAAACAGCTCACTTGCAAACTCCAAGGATAACATAGCAGACAACCAGAAGAATATCGAGACAGCCATGATGGATCTGCAGTCGCTGTCACAGATCAATCAGATGGCAACCGAGATACTCAATATCACAAGCCAGACCAACCTGCTGTCCCTCAACGCTTCTATAGAGGCAGCAAGAGCAGGAGAAGCAGGCAGAGGCTTTGCGGTTGTAGCAGATGAGATCGGAAGTCTGGCAGACAGCTCATCCAAGACGGCTACCAACATCCAGAATATCTGTAAGGAAACAAACACAAATATCACAGCAGTACAGAACTGCTTTGATGATATCGTAGGATTCCTCGAGAAGGATGTGGCAAAGCAGTTCCAGACCTTTGCAGATACAGCAGAGGATTATAACAGATCTGTAGAGAGTATCCAGAGTACGATGGAGGACATTCATGATGTTACACAGCAGTTCTCAGCCGAACTGAATGTGATCAGTGAACAGGTCAATGCAGTCAGATCAGCAGCTGGAGATAATGAGGCAGGTGTTGAGGACATCGTCAATAAGAACGAACATACCAATGCAACTGCTGAGGTATTATCCGATATCCTGAACACGAACAAGGAAAGTACGGAAAAGATCATTACGATCGTACAGGATTTCAAATATCAATAAATCGTCAATTTCATATAGAAATACTATTTTGCTTAACGACGCCCCAATGAAAAACATTGAGGCGTCGTTGCTAATTATATTGTATAATCAGGGAAGAATTCTATTATATATGAAAGGTAAAGTGGAGAAATATAATGGCGGCTGATTTTATCAAGGTAGTAGATGCTTATGGACATATGTACTATGGTGGTAACCAGAGCTGGTTTGAGAGTAATACACGTGCACGTGCCGGTTGTGGACCTGTTTCGGGTGCCAATATATTGTTAATGCTTGCCCGAGATCATCAGGAACTTGCGCATGGATTGAATGTAAAAATGGATCCGGATGGACAGATTACCAAAGATGAGTATATGAAATTCCTCAATGCAGTATATGATGTTATGGGTACATGGGAGATACCGGTACTGCGTAAAATTTATGACAGATGCAAGCGTGATAATGCTTTTTTTCAGAAGATCTCTCCGAACAATGGAAGGAGTATTTGCGGTTATCTTCGTGGAGTACTGCGATTTGCCATAGAACATGGACTTTATTTACAAGGTCACACATTTCCAGCAGCACATAATGATCCTGAGAAAGGATATCAGTTTATTCAAGAGGGATTAAGGCAAGCCGGTGCAGTTGCACTATTGACATCCTATAATAAACATTCTCTTACTCTGTTTCGTGGAGAATATCCGTGTACGGAGAAGCCCTATCAGACAAAGGATCCAATGCAAAATCATTTTGTTACGATCACAGGAATCACTCCGGACAAGAAACTTTATGTATCGACATGGGGACGTATTGCACTGATTGAATATAGCGAGTTGGCTGCGTCATGGAACAGTCGGAAGGCTCTCGATAGTGCTCTGATGTATTTTACTGTGACTGATTCTGAAATTCAGACCAAACAGAGTATTCGAGATGCAGCAAAAATGCTTCGTAGAGCCATCTATCAGGCACTGTTCTGTAAGATCCCTTAAATTCCAATGATGAATTAAAATTAATTCACAACATTAAAAGGTGTAGATTCAGAACAGACAGGTGATAAATGTAACTTGTTTCAGATGAGCATGTATGATACGTTTATTGAGAATAGAATTTATTTTACGGGAGGACAGTTACAGAATGAAAAAGAATATCTTGTTTATCGCATTGGTATTAGGAGTATGTCTTGTGGGCTGTGGGCAGAATGTCGAGGCAGACAGTCAGGAGGCTCAGACAACAGTTCAGGATAGTATATCTGCACCGAAAGAGGAAACATCAGAGATAATAAAGAGTCAAGAAGCACAGGAGGATGAGGAGCAAATGACAGAACAGAAAGAAATTCAGATCACATCAGAATCATTAACAGCAGACGGTAAATGGATGACCAAGATCAATGCAGAGTCGGCAAGTCCGAAGGGAGAAAACCTCTCTCCACAGCTTACCTTCGATGCAGTAGAGGGGGCATCTATGTATGCAATATATATGTTTGATACTTCCGCAGGCAACTGGCTACACTGGAAGATCAAAGGAACTGACAAGACAAGCCTTGCGGAGGGCGAAGTCATTGAGACAGGAGAATATGTAGGTCCATATCCGCCGAGTGGAGTACATACATATGTAGTAACTGTCTATGCACTGAAGGGTGAGCCGGAGAAGTATATGGGCGCATTTGATTCTTCGAATGCATCCATTGAGAAGATTGAGACAAAGCTTGATACGATTGACGGTCAGCCGGGTAACATCCTTGCAAAGGGCAGTATCAGTGGTGAGGTTACAAGTGGTGGAGCAGTAGTTGAATAATCAGGAAATGTGACAGCGGCATTACAAAAACAGGAGATGAGGTTATGAAACTGGTTGACATTTCACATGGACCGGATTGGATTTCATGGGTAGGGTTTGCATTTTTTCTTGTTGTATCTATTGTTTTGATTTCGGGACATGGAGCAGGATTCATTGCAGGCTATAATACAGCTTCCAAAGAAGAACAGGCTAAGTATAATACAAAGAAGTTATGCAGAGTCACAGGGATTGGTATGGCTGTAATTGCGTTGTTGATTCTGGTGATGAGTATATGGGAAGCCGTACTACCAGCATATACTGCGTATATTGCGTTAGGGATTATATCGGTAGATTGTGTTGCAATCATTGTATTGGGGAATACCTATTGTAAAAACAAATAAACTCTGTAATGAGTGTTGGGTGGCAGATATGAAGTATATTGTAATTGATGGATGTACACATAGAGGTAATACGTGGCTGGTTGCAGAAGCAGCCATGAAAAGAATCAAAGAGAGTGATTCAAATTGTAGTTTTGAGATTATTCACTTGATAGATGAAAAACTGGATTATTGTCTTGGATGTAGTAATTGCTTTCGAAAGGGCGCTGACTATTGTCCTCATAAATCAATTATGTCAAGAATCATAGGACAGATAGATACAGCGGATGCCTTAATTATGGTATCTACGACTTATAATACCAGAGAGACGGCACTACTCAAAAACTTTTTAGATCATATGAATTATCTCCTGCACAGACCACGTTTTTTTGCTAAGAAAGCATTGGTTATTACAACAGTAGGCGGGTTTGGTGGAAAAACTACGATTAAGAGTATTGCCGGAACATTGAGAGGTATGGGATTTAATAAATGCTATGGATTGTGTATTGCATCAATCAGTTGGAATGCCTATCGGATTACAGACAAGCATCAACGAATGATTGAGCAAGTGACCGATCATTTTAGAAAAGATGTTGAGTCAGGGAAATTACATTTTCCGCAAATGCCTGTTTTGATACCATACAATCTGTTTCGAGGAATGGCAGGTAATTTCAAACCGGGAGCTAGGTATGAAACTGAGGATGGAAGATATTATTTGGATCAGAAAAGAGTTTATGATGCCTCTGTCCCACTTCTTCCACATCAATGGCTGTTTGGTTCCGTTTTTTACATGATTGGGAAAATATCTTCTAAGTTTATGGTAGTTACATATAGAAAGTAGAAAAAACGGGAATCTTTCAGGGAGACATCAGCAAGATTGAAAGAGGCATTGCGAATCCTTCTCTGTCCACACTTGAGAGATTGGCTGAGTGATTGGGAATGAGGCTGGACTTTCAATTTATTAAATCCGGTTGCAAAACTTCTCATTCTACCTTAGAATAAGAAGCGGACAATGAATGGAACGGAGGATGCACATGATTAAATTATACGACAGCGGAGCATATCTGATTGATGGTTCACAGATCATTCCGGATAATGAGGATGCTTTACCGAGAGTGGCGGAGGCAACAGGAAGAGAGATTTCTCCTGAAGAAGCTGCCAAGCATACAATAGCATACAACATTTTAGAGACCCATAATACTTCTGATAATATGGACAAGCTTAAGATCAAGTTTGATAAGCTCACATCTCATGATATTACCTTTGTAGGTATCATTCAGACAGCAAGAGCATCTGGACTTGAAAAGTTTCCGGTACCTTATGTACTGACGAACTGCCATAATTCTCTTTGTGCTGTAGGCGGTACGATCAATGAAGATGATCATATGTTTGGTCTGACCTGTGCTAAAAAGTACGGTGGGATCTATGTTCCGCCCCACCAGGCAGTCATCCATCAGTTTGCAAGAGAGATGCTTGCAGGCGGTGGCAAGATGATTTTAGGATCAGACTCTCATACACGTTATGGAGCACTCGGAACTATGGCAATGGGTGAAGGCGGCCCGGAACTTGTAAAGCAGTTATTATCCAAGACTTATGATATTAATATGCCGGATGTAGTCTGTGTCTATCTGAAGGGAGCACCGATTCCGGGTGTTGGACCTCAGGATGTTGCACTTACTATCATTGGTGCAGTTTTTGCAAACGGCTATGTGAATAATAAGGTTATGGAATTTGTCGGGCCCGGAATTGCCAGCTTAAGTGCAGATTTTAGAATCGGAATCGATGTCATGACAACGGAGACCACCTGTCTGTCCTCTATCTGGAAGACGGATGATACAATCAAGGATTTCTATGAAACCCATGGTCGTGTTGAGGAATACAAGGAATTGGAGCCGGGTCAGGTAGCATATTATGACGGCGTGATTGAAGTCGATCTGAGCAAGATCCGTCCAATGATCGCTATGCCGTTCCATCCGAGCAATACCTATACCATTGATGAGGTCAATGCGAACCTCATGGACATTCTGGATGATGTTGAAAAGAGAGCACTTGTCAGCCTGGACGGGCAGGTAGAATATACCCTCAAGGACAAGGTCAGAGACGGAAAATTGTATGTGGAGCAGGGAATCATTGCAGGCTGTGCAGGTGGCGGATTTGAAAATATCTGTGCGGCAGCTGATATACTGAAAGGAAAATACATTGGATCAGACGAGTTTACTTTGAGCGTATATCCGGCTTCTACTCCGATTTATATGGAACTTCTCAAGAATGGATCTGCAGCAACATTGCTTGAAACAGGTGCAATCCTCAAAACAGCCTTCTGCGGTCCTTGCTTTGGTGCAGGTGATACGCCTGCCAACAATGCATTTAGTATCCGACATTCAACGAGAAACTTCCCGAACAGAGAGGGCTCCAAGCTTCAAAATGGTCAGATTTCTTCAGTGGCACTGATGGATGCCCGTTCTATCGCAGCGACAGCGGCAAATAAGGGCTTCTTAACAGCAGCAACTGATATCGATACAGACAGACTGTCAGGTAAGCACAAGTATTTCTTTGACAAGACGATTTATGAGAACAGAGTCTTTGACAGTCATGGAGTTGCTGATCCTTCCACAGAGGTTAAATTCGGACCCAATATCAAGGATTGGCCGGCAATGAGTGCATTAACGGATCATCTGATCCTGAAGGTGGTATCGGAAATTCATGATCCTGTTACAACCACAGATGAATTGATTCCTTCCGGTGAGACCTCATCCTTCCGCTCCAATCCACTGGGACTGGCTGAATTTACCTTGTCCAGAAAGGATCCTGCATATGTAGGACTTGCTAAGGAAGTGCAGAAGGCAGAGAAGGCAAGAACGGCAGGAGAGAATCCGGCAGAAGCATTTATTGAGATTCAGGAGATCCTTTCGACGATTCGGGGAACCTATCCTGAGATCAGTAATGACAATACCGGTATCGGAAGCACCATCTTTGCTGTAAAGCCGGGAGACGGATCGGCACGTGAACAGGCAGCATCCTGTCAGAAGGTACTTGGTGGATGGGCGAATATCGCAAATGAGTATGCTACAAAGCGTTATCGCTCCAACCTGATAAACTGGGGTATGCTTCCGTTCCTGATTGACCGTGTAAATCAGCTGCCGTTTAAGAATCACGACTATATTTTCATTCCGGAGATTAGAAAAGCTGTTGAGAACAGGCAGTCGGAGATTAAGGCCTATGTGGTAAATGAAGGAATGAAAGAATTTACCCTGAAGCTAGGTGAGATGACAGATGACGAGAGAACGATTATTTTGAAGGGTTGTCTGATCAATTATTACAAGGGATAAGAGAGCAAGATAGCGATATATTTTCACAATTTGGACACATTTTTTTCACAGACTCTAATTTTTAAATTTAATCTGCCGATATTATTAGTACAGAGCCGGCTTCGACGGGAGCAGGATTTGATTAAACAAGAGGCAGACCACGGAGGGCATGACATCAGTTGGAAGGGATTCCATTCTGATGCATTGTCCTCTTTTTTATGAAAGGTCAGGGAAGAAATTTTATAAAATGGTGGCTCTTTGCGCTCGCTAGGAGGAATTCATTGGTAATCGGAAGCAGTACCATAGGAATGGAATCCGCCAGAAGATATTCTTCGGTGCGCATGGAAGCAAGCAGAATGACTACATGGAGTGGACTGGGACAGGCAACGCGGAGCACCCTAGGGACTAACAATGTAGAGACAGAGGATGAGAAAACAGCAACAGGAAATCAAACGAACCTGTTTCAGGATTCCATGAAAAATCTGATGGAGCGGTTTTCTCAGGTAAAGGAAAGTAGAGGGGTTGACGAAAAACAGGAACGGGATGCAATGATGAAAATCAAGGCACAATGTATCAATTATTTGATACAGATTCTGTTTGGGAGAAAATCAACCGATCCGGCAAAGATGGTTGAAGAAAGTACAAAAAGCGGTGAAGAAACGCAGGATATAATCGCCAGTGTGAATGAATTAGGTCAGACGATTTCTGTTGGGCAATTCACCAGTATGCAGTACTATTCGGAGACGGAACAGACATCCTTTCAAACAAGTGGAACCGTTGTTACCGCGGACGGACGGGAGATCGAGTTTGGATTGAGCTTTGAAATGAGTCGAAGTTTTACATCGTATTATGAGGAGCATTATGAGCTTGGTACACAATTTGTGGATCCGCTGGTAATCAACCTCGACGGCAATGTGGCAAACGTATCGGATCAGAAATTTATGTTTGATATTGATTCGGACGGCATATTGGATCGCATTTCCCAACCGGGCGAAGGAACAGGTTTCCTTGCTTTGGATCATAACGGAGATGGAGTTGTGAATGATGGTTCTGAATTATTTGGAACAAAATCCGGTGATGGTTTCTCCGATCTGCGAGCTTATGATTCGGATGGTAACGGATGGATCGATGAAGCAGATGAGATCTGGGATAAGCTCCTGATTTGGTCCAAAGATGTAAATGGAAAGGACACACTGTATAAGCTTGGAGAAAAGGGTGTAGGAGCAATCTGTCTGGGTAATGTCCAAACAGACTATTCTATGAATTCTCCATGGGACAATACAACAAATGCAGCGATCAGAAAGACGGGAATCTTTCTCTATGAAAACGGAACTGCGGGAACTGTGCAGCATCTCGATCTCGCAAGGTAACAGAAAAGACAGATTAGAAATGATACAGGTTCTAATCTGTCTTTTTTTGCATATTCTAGTCCTATGAAGACACTGGTGGAAACAATTTGTGCAATGTTGGTCATTACGATACTTTTGCCCTATGTAGCAACTGTTTTGTTTCAAGGAAACGGAGTGCAGATGGACATGCATGAAGATCATGAAAGCAGCAGATGGATCATATGTGGAGAATCAAAGCCGGAGAGGGAGGAACTGGAGGAGTACGTGATCGGAGCAGTGGCGGCAAGCGTTCCTGTCACATATGAGCCGGAGGCATTGAAAGCACAGGCGATCGTGATCAGAACACACATCCTGTTATTAATGAAAGAAAAAGAAACAATCTCAGAACAGGAATTGAAGATTGACTATATGGATATTGCTGCCATGCAGGCGACCTGGGGATATCAGAGCTTTGCGGAAAATTATGAAAAGCTTCGCAAAGCTGTGGAGGAGACGAGGCATCAGGTACTTTTTTATAAGGGGGAACTGATTTACCCACCGTTTCATGCGGTCAGTGCAGGCAGAACCAGAAATGGAAATGCAGTTGCAGGTAAACAGGTTTATCCATATTTACAGTCAGTGGACAGCAGTATGGATCTGGAGTCAGAAGATTATCTGAAAATTGAATACTATAATCATGCTGATTTTATCAGCCGATTGCGTCAATTAAATGAAAAAATCGTAATGAATCAAATGGATGAGAAATCGAAACCGGAGCTTGTCCGGGATGAAGACAGCGAATATGTCAAAGAATTGTGGTTTCATGAAGATGATATTCATATTTCAGGAGAACAATTCAGAGAATTATTTCATTTAAATTCTACCTGTTTTTATATAGAAGAGTTTGAGGAAAATATCAGAATCGTGACAAAAGGTTTAGGTCACGGCATTGGTTTGAGCCTTTTTGGCGCGAATCAAATGGCAAAACAGGGAAGTTCTTGTGAAACAATTTTGCAATACTATTTTTCGGGAACAAATATTCATAGTTTTGGTGAATAAACTTTGATAATCAGGTCATTCTATTAGTAGAGAGGTGATTATCAATGAAGAAAGCAAACAGAAAAGGTAAGTCCTACAGAACTCAATACATCATTGCTGCTGCAGTTTGCCTCGTATCAGCGGTTTCGTTGTTTGCAGTATATGAAAATGAACAAAAAGCCAATCTGACAGACGATTATGTGGCTGATCTGACTCAACTTGAGGAGAGCAAACAGTCGGAAGAGGCTGGAGATGGCAAAGAGGTCACTACCAGTCAGGCGAAAGCACAGCATTTTGCAGAGGAAGATATCTTTGGCTGGGATAACGTCATGGATGCAACAGATGAGGTGAAAGAGGACGAGGATGAAACGAAGGATCAGGCAGAGGAAGATAAAGAACCGGAAAAGACAATAGAAAAAGCGAAGATAGAGAAGTCCGAGGAGGAAGAAGCCGTAATCACGGCTGATGCAATCACTAAACCGATTCAACTGAATTTTGAAGAAACCAGCAGTCTACTCTGGCCGGTGGATGGAAATGTGATTCTTAATTACAGTATGGATCAGAGTGTTTATTTTCCGACATTAAAACAGTATCGATATAATCCAGCGATTGTGATAGAATCTGCAGAGGGATCACCGGTATGTGCCGCTGCCAGGGGACAGGTGATTCATATAGAAGAAAAGGAAGAAACAGGGACAACCCTGATTATGGATCTGGGAAATGATTATCGTGTTACCTATGGACAATTAAAGGATGTCTGTGTAACTGCTGGCAAGGTGGTAGAAGCAGGAGAGGTGATAGGATATGTTTCAGCACCATCCAGATATTACAGTGTAGAGGGACCGAATCTCTATTTACAGATGGTGAGAGGCAATCAAACTACAAATCCAATGGAATATTTGGATTAGTCCTCCTCGATCACATGCAATTCCAAATAATCAAAATCGATGGTTTCGATGAAATTATCTTGATAAAACCTGACCTTGGAGTTTCTCTGGAATTCGGTGATGTTTGAATCCAGCCAGATAGGCTTTCCAAGGTCAAATGTGTGACAGATTTCTTCTATTGCCTGAAAAATTTTGTGCGTACGTGTATCGTCCGTATCGTTTTCTATGACTGTATCCTGAATCAGATGATTATCCTTGAATTCCTTGGCCCATAAGCGAAACATAACATCTTCCTTTCATACAACGCTTTCAGTATAAAGGATGAGTGTGTGAAAGTAAAGTCGAATCAGGGATAAAAATTATATGAATATTTCATGAAAATCATGCATTTCATTTAAGAGTATGATATACTGATATCATCAATAAACATATGGGATGTGAGCGATTGGAATATAGTGCAAGAGGCTATGAAGATGTAGATAGCTGGGCAACCACTTTATTGTTGTATAATTCAGCATTAAAAGAAATAGGAACAAAACTGGAAATATTGAATGACGAGTTTCAGCATATTCATCAATATAATCCGATAGAACATATTAAATCCAGAATCAAAACACCGGAAAGTATTGTCAGAAAGCTGAAAAAAAGAGGCTATGAGTCTACTCTCGAGAATATGGTGAAGTATGTAAATGACATTGCCGGGATTCGTATCATCTGTTCTTTTACATCTGATATTTACCGGATAGCAGAGATGCTACGCAATCAAAGCGATATTAAGGTCATTTCCATCAAGGATTACATAAAAGCACCAAAGGAGAGCGGATATAAGAGCTATCATATGCTCGTTTCTGTTCCGATTTACCTTTCAGACAGCGTTGTTGATACGAAGGTTGAGATCCAGATCAGAACAGTTGCAATGGATTTTTGGGCAAGTCTGGAGCATAAGATGAACTATAAGTTCGATAGAAATGCACCGGAGAGCATCAAAAAGGAATTGTACGAATGTGCCATGATGGTGTCAGAGCTGGATGCAAAAATGCTGTCATTAAATGAAGAAATCAGACAGGCGGTTGCAACAGAAGAAGAAAACAATCAGACAACGTAAAGATTAAATACGAAACACGGCGAATCCTGTAGATTTGCCGTGTTTTACAGTGTCAATGACTATATGAAACATGATATCATACCTCAATAAAATGAGGAGTGCCCAGATGGATGAGAATCATCTGGGCAATTATGAAAAAATTATCTATCAGTCTTATTTGTATAAACTAAGTTTAGCAGTGAAATATGAATAACATATGAACATCATGTGAAAGAATAGTAAAATATACAAAAACACATTATGCAAAACTTCATTGTTGTACAAGTTGCACAATGCTTGTCATATGGAGAATTTGATGATATCATAGTTACAAATGTTTTATTTCAGAATATGGAGGGTATTATGGAAAACTTTATGGACAGACTGTACAGTCGGATCAGCAATGGTGCCGGTCCGCAATACTCAGCCGGACCTGATACAAGGCGGAGAGAAAATAGTGATAAAGTAGAACAGCTGATGAGTTTAATGCGTGAAAATGACAGCAAGCAGCTTGAATGTATTGCGGCTATGTTCAGTCAGGAAAGTGAAGATCATGCCCAATCCAGAGAAGCGATGCAACAATCATTGCGTTTGTTGCAAAATTCTGTACAACAGTCTCTGCAGGAATCCAAGACATCGCTTCAGAATATGGATTCATCGTTGCAAAGTATTTCTGAGAGCATGCGACAGCTGCAGACAGAACAATCCTATGAACAGCCGACAACAGCAGGTATTTCAGCAGAACAGCTGCAGGATATAGAAGAGCATGTACACAAAGAGAATGTAAAGTGCTATCGAAATGTACAAGCTTCCGTTATGGAGCAGTCTGAACTGCAAATGGAACAGACCAGAAATTCGGTCGGTGCTGTAAAAGGTATGTTAATTACGTCCCTCATCCTGAATGTTGCGACCATTGCTATTTTGATCGTACATCTGCTTGGGGTAATATAAGTGGGAAAGATAGAATGGAAGCCCGGCAACATGCTGTATCCGTTACCGGTTGTGTTGGTTAGTGTAACAGATGGCGATGGAAAGAACAATGTGTTGACAGTTGCCTGGACGGGAACGGTCTGTACGAATCCAGCGATGGTAACCATTTCAGTCCGTCCGGAAAGATTCTCATATGAAATGCTCAAACGCACAGGCGAGTTTGTGATCAATCTGACCACTCAAAAACTGGCATATGCGACGGATTATTGCGGTGTAAAATCAGGCCGGGATGTTGATAAGTTTCAAGAGATGAACCTGACACCGATATCGGGGTCGAAAGTCAAGGCACCATTGATTCTGGAAAGTCCGGTTAATATAGAGTGCCGAGTGACATCGGTTCAGCCATTGGGCAGTCATGATTTGTTTTTGGCAGAGGTAGTGGCGATACATGTAGATGATCAGTATTTGGATGAGACGGGAAGGTTTCATCTGTCAGAGACATCCCCTATTGTATACTCCCATGGAGAGTACTATGGCTTGGGAGATATGATTGGAACATTTGGCTATAGTGTAAAAAAGAAAAAGTAAAATCACCAGGGGTAACATGGGTAAGTTCACCAAGTATCATAAAAAAATAAAAATTGTCAACATAGCGACAATGATGATCGTCATGCTCGCTGTGTTAATTTTCGTTCCGGCAATTGAGCATTATTCCGGATCCGGAGCAAATTTGTTTAAGATGTATGTCAATGGTACTGCAGTCGGAATCATAGATGATTCAAATGAAGTCGATGATCTGATGATTGAGGCCAGAAAAAGAATAGCACGAGAAAGTACAGAACTTGTGCTTTTGGATTATGATGTTGCTCTGAACGGAGCAGAGGTTGTGTTTGGTCAAGTGGATAATACAGAAACAATTGTCAATAATATATGTAGGACTTTAAAAGATGCCGTTCAAAAGACTAAAAAAAGAGTATACTGTGTCAAGATTAATGAATATACGGTAAATCTTGCAACCTCTGATGAGGTAATGCAGCTGTTGGCCAAGGCAAAGGAAAAATATGATGAGAACAATCTGTTTCAGGTGGAATTGGTACTGGATCCTACCAGAGAACTGAATGTACTGACTACAAAGGTGACAGCAACAGAGGATATTGCCGAAGAGGAACAGGAAGCCTTTCCAGAAGCAGGAGCCATCAAAGTATTGGATGAAATGGTTGATGAGGCTATGGCGAATGGAAGCGATGATTTTAATCTCGGACTGATTTCACTGGATTTCGGTGAAAATGTTGAAGTTGTACAAGCATATGTAGATGAGGATCAGATCAGTACCTTGGATGAAGCACTGGAAAATGTCACAAAGGATCAGGAAAAGAGTGTTATATATGAAGTGGCTGCAGGAGACAGTTTGTCATTAATCGCAGAAAAAAATGATACCACCATGGAGAAAATCATTGCCATGAATTCTAATATTGAGAGCGAGGATTCCGTGATCCGTATTGGAGATGAAATTGTTGTTACCATTCCTGAGCCTGAGTTATCGGTGGTCAGAACAGAAGAGGTTTATTACGAAGAAGAATATGATGAAGAGATACAGTATGTTGATAATGATGAGTGGTATACTACCGAAATGAAAACACTTCAGGATCCGGTCAGCGGCTTTAGAAAGGTAGTAGCAGATATTACCTATCGAAATATGGAGGAAGCCGAAAGAACATTGATCTTTGAAGATGTTGTAATGGAGGCGGTTCCAAAGATCGTAGAGCGAGGAACCAAGACACCGCCGAGTTATTTAAAACCAATTTCCGGAGGAAGATTATCTTCAGGCTTTGGGCGACGTAAAGCTCCGAAGAAGGGTGCTTCTACCAATCATGGCGGTATTGACTGGGCAACTCCGACCGGTACGGCAGTAGCAGCATCTTCCGGTGGAACGGTGGTAAAAGCCGGCTGGGGTAGTGGCTACGGATATGTTGTATATATTAACCATCCGGATGGCAAACAGACCAGATACGGACATCTGAGCAAGGTATTGGTTAAAGCCGGACAAACGGTAAAACAGGGACAAAAGATCGCTCTCAGTGGTAATACCGGACGTAGTACAGGGCCACATTTGCACTTCGAGATCCGTGTAGGAGGAGCAGCGGTGAACCCGATGAATTATCTAAATTAAGTTTGACATGAAGAGGAATCGTGCTATACTATAAATGCTGTTTATTTCAAATTTGCGACTTTAGAGGTGTGTATGTTGGAACAGTACGTGATTAAAGGCGGCAATTCGTTGGTAGGCGAGGTTGAGATCGGTGGAGCAAAGAATGCGGCACTGGCGATTTTAGCGGCCTCCATTATGACGGATGAAAGCGTTGTGATAGAGAATTTACCAAATGTACGTGATGTCAGTGTATTGCTACAGGCAATGGAAGCGATCGGTGTTATAATCGAACGCATGGACAAGCATACAGTCAGGATCAATGGTTCTATGATTCATGATCTGACAATTGATAAGGATTATATCAAAAAGATCAGAGCATCCTATTATCTGCTGGGAGCTCTGCTTGGCAAATACAAAAAGGCCGAGGTTGCGCTGCCGGGTGGCTGCAACATCGGTAGTCGACCGATTGATCAGCACATCAAGGGTTTCCGTGCACTTGGAGCAGAGGTGAAGATCGCTCATGGTATGATTCAAACCGAGGCTGAGAAGCTCATCGGTTCACATATTTATCTGGATGTTGTGACAGTAGGAGCTACGATTAATATTATGATGGCGGCCTCTCTGGCTGACGGCAAGACGATTATTGAAAATGCGGCAAAGGAACCACATGTCGTTGATGTAGCCAATTTCCTTAACAGCATGGGAGCTAATATTAAGGGTGCAGGTACTGATGTGATCAGGATTAAGGGTGTTGAGAAGCTTCATAAAACGACCTATTCTGTGATTCCGGATCAGATCGAAGCCGGTACTTTTATGTTTGCGGCAGCAGTAACCAAAGGGGATATCATGATTAAAAACGTGATTCCTAAGCATTTGGAGTCTATCAGTGCAAAATTGATTGAGATTGGATGCGAAGTAGAGGAGTTTGATGATGCCGTCAGAGTCGTATGCTCAAAGAGACTGCGTCACACGCAGGTCAAGACATTGCCTTATCCGGGATTTCCAACTGATATGCAGCCACAGATCGGAGTGGCATTGGCACTTTCAGAGGGAACCAGCATTGTAACAGAGAGTATATTTGAGAATCGTTTTAAATATGTAGATGAGTTGTCATGTATGGGTGCCAATATCAAAGTCGAAGGCAATACAGCAATCATTGAAGGAGTTAATAAATACTCGGGAGCCAAGATCAGTGCTCCGGATCTGCGTGCGGGTGCAGCACTTGTGTTGGCCGGACTTGCAGCAGAGGGTATCACAATCATAGAAGATATTATGTATATTGAGAGAGGGTACGAAGAATTTGATCTGAAACTCCAGAGTCTTGGAGCACAGATTGAGAAGGTATCTTCAGAAAAAGAAATTCAGAAATTTAAATTAAAGACAGGCTGATCTTATACAAAGGTTTCTATGTAGAGATCAGTTTCTTTTGATAAATCTATAAATTCATTTCCGCATTTGATCATGGGCTTGGAGAGTGCAGCTTTATTCATGAAGACAACATCTCCTTCTTTGCCGTTACTCAATTTGACACGATTATTCATATAGGTTGTTGCTATATGCTCAAGGAAAGTCAGGATATAATGACTGTCGTATTTTTGCAATCCTTCTGTCTCAAAAATGCTGATCACCTTAAAAGGACATAAGGGACCACGGTAGATTCTGGCTGCAGTCATGGCATCATAAACATCTGCGATTGCAACAATCTTTGCATATGGATTGATTCTGTTCTCACCGATGCCTAAAGGATAGCCTGAGCCGTCACAGCGCTCATGATGCATCAGTGCTGATTCCTTGATTGCTTCATTAATGTTATATTCCATCAAAATATTATAGCCCTGTAAGGTATGTGTCTTGATTATATTGTATTCTGCGGGAGACAGTCGATCCGGTTTACGAATGATATTCTCGGGAACCATGAGCTTGCCGATATCATGAAGCAGACCACACAGAGTCAATGTCTTGATCTCATCTGGATTCAGATTCAGCCAGTGACCAAATATGTTACAGATCAATGAAACGTTGATACTGTGCATATAGGTAAAATCATCATATTGACGCATATTATGCAGCATATCAAATACAGTGATGCTGTTCATGTCCTTTTCAATCAGACTTACAACATTATGAAACATAGCCTCTATATCAATGGGGGCATTTTTTTCGACAATCTGATGAATATTATTTCTGAAATCATTTGTGGTTTCGAGAAAGTCATGCTCGAATTGTTTGAACTTTCTGCTGGCACGAATCTTTTCGGAATAGGAAGAATCAGGAGGCAGATTCTCATCCTGAAAAACCTCATTCGCTGTATCTGCATCATCCTTTACCTTAATGGCAAGAATCGAATAGAATTCCAGACGGGTTATCATCTTGTCGGATAAAACGGTATCCTTGGGAAGAATCATTTGATTGTTATAGGAATAAACATCCTCGGCAGTCTGCATACCGGGAGTCAGATCAGCAGTACGTACTCTTCTCATGATGTCGTTACTTGTCCTTTCAATGATGATATTGTTAAATTATGCTTAATAAATATAGTATAGAAATTAAAAGACTAAAAGTCAATGACTACTTGACGAACGTATAGAAAAGATGTATGCTCTTAAAAGGTAGTAATTGAATATTTCTCTCTTATTCAGAGTGGTGGAGATACATAGGATCTGTGAAGCCACGGC
>CAZVYQ010000051.1:0-16521 GCA_964631375.1 uncultured Lachnospiraceae bacterium
ACCGGCGATTATTAAACAACGTCTTCGCAATACCATTAATTTTCGTGAGACAGCTGCATTTGTAAATGCAGTCGAGCGTGATGAGTTGACAGGGATCTACAGTAAGGAGTTTTTCTATCGTAAGGCAGAATCGATTATCAGGGAGAATCCCGGGCAACAGTATGATATTGTTTGTGGAGACATAGAACGTTTTAAGTTAGTAAACGAACTGTTTGGTGTCAAAATGGGTAATCAGCTTCTGCAAAACGTAGCACAGGCACTTCGTACACAAGTTAAGGATATCGGAATCTGTGGAAGGATTGGTTCGGATTTATTTGCTTGTTTGGTTCCGAGACAGGAAAACTATTCTAACGAGACGTTTTCTTTTATTGCTGATTCAATTGAAAGACTTCAGATTACCATTACGATTAATGTCAGTTATGGAATCTACAGAGTAGAGGATTCTACAATCCCGGTCAGCATTATGTGTGACAGAGCATTGATTGCATGCAATTCGATCAAGGGTATCTATGATATTAATTTCGCTTATTATGATGATCAATTCATGAAAACGCTACGTGCAGAACAGATTATTATAGATAATATGAAAACGGCATTGTCTGAGAGGCAGTTTATCGTATATTATCAGCCTAAATATGCCCTTTCAAATGAAAAGCCTGCAGGAGCGGAAGCGCTGGTTCGCTGGATTCATCCGGAACTTGGATTTATGCCTCCAAATGATTTTATTCCATTGTTTGAAAGAAACGGGTTTATCACGGATCTGGATATCTATGTGTGGGATACTGTCTGTCGAGATATCAGTGATTGGATCAAAGCGGGTCATGAGATGATACCGGTGTCGGTTAATGTCTCACGTGCTGATATTTACAATCCAAATCTGTCAAACATATTAACCGATATGCTGCATAAATATGATATCAAGCCGGAATTTCTCCATTTGGAGATTACAGAGACGGCTTATACAGAGAGTTCGACACAATTGATTAGTGTTGTTCATACCTTAAAGGAACTTGGTTTTATCATTGAAATGGATGATGTTGGATCAGGTTATTCTTCTCTGAATATGCTGTCAGAGATATCAATTGACATATTAAAGTTGGATCGCGGCTTTATTGTGAATGAAACAACCAATGAAAAATCAAAGGGAATCTTGAGTTTTATTATGGGTCTGGCAAAATGGTTGAGACTTCCGGTTGTTGCAGAGGGAGTCGAAACAGCTGAACAGATTAATGCTCTGAAGATACTCGGATGTGAGTATGTTCAAGGGTATTATTATGCGAAACCGATGCCAAAGACTGATTTTGAAAAACATGTATGGGGATAGGAGATTTGTGATTTGAATAAAATAAGAAATATAACAAAGAAGTTTTTTTGTCTGATGATCATTTGTGCTCTCATGGGGATCGGCGTGGTTGAATCTGTAAAAGCAGCAGATATGGCAAGCATTGTATTAACCTATGGAGAAGCCTCTTATACAACAACCGTTTATGGACCGGAGATTGCTAATATCAATTCAGGGATGACGGCAGCCACAACAACATGGATTACAGAAATATGTAATCATGTGTATTCTTCCACCTTTCAAACTGTAAAAATTAATCAGGAGCTAGTGCAAACAGAAGTTTTGACAAGACTCAATAAAGGCGAGAGTCTGGTGTCATTGGATCTGAAGGATTATATTGTCGGTCAGGAGAAATCAATGACCGCACAAACATCGGCCGCCGGAAATGCTGTGAATCCTGTCGCGGCAGCCTCTGGTGTTAGTACCGGAATGAATGCAGTGATAGCGGCAAATCTTAATAAGATTGGGATTGATTCTAAGATCTCAGAATGTACAACAAAGTATGTCGTAGGTCAGGATCGTTCCAAGAATATTGCAGTGGCAGCCAGCAGACTCAATGGAATGATTTTGCCGTCAGGCAGCGGGATATCGGTCAATACCGTCATTTTACCCAGAACCAAGGAAAATGGTTATGGTATGGGTAATGCAATTGTTGGCGATGAGTTTATCAAAGTGGTAGGCGGCGGGATTTGTCAGGTATCTTCCACGCTCAATACTGCAGTTTTAAGAGCTGGAATTGTTCCATATGAACGACATAATCATAGTCAGAATGTAAGCTATCTGGCAAGCGGATTGGATGCAACTATTTCGTCTGGGGCAATGGATTATCAATTTGTGAATACATTGCCATATCCGATTTATATAGAAGCGACAACAGAAGGTGGCATATTGAAGGTGGCTTTATATTCGAACAGTAAGGCCTTAAACGGAATCACTTATCAGACTGATGTTGTTGGTTCGAAAAAAAAGAATTCAACTTATATTGTTGGCAGTATCAACGGAATCGAGATTACAAGGGTAAAAGCATATTCCAGTAACTACAAATGATGTTATATTATTGGAGGGATGAGATGAAAGAGGAACTACAGACCGCATTGTTGAATTGCGAAACCGATATCCAAAACTCGATACAGAGATTTTATGGAAATGAAGATATCTATCTTTCCTATATAGAATCATTTATTGCAGAACCTACAATGGAGAAGCTGGGAAAGGCAATTGAGGATCATGAATGGGAGGATGCATTCGTAACAGCCCATGCTTTGAAGGGACTGGCTGGAAATCTTGGGTTTATACCACTGTATCACACGGTTGGAGAGCTTGTCGTACAGCTGCGTGCCGGAAAGTATGGTCTTGTGAGACAGTTATATGATCAGACAATGATATGCTATGATGAATTGGTGAAAGCAATACAAGAAGGATTAAAATGACAAATGACAATATGAAAGGAGAATGAACGATGTCAGATGAGACAACTACAAAGGATGACAAAGAGCATTATATAGTTGGTATTGGAGCTTCGGCGGGTGGATTGGAGGCCTTACAGAAGTTTTTATCAGCATTGCCTTCCAATACAGGATTTCCATATATCGTAATCCAACATCTGTCTCCTGATTATAAGAGTCTGATGGGAGAGATTCTGTCAAAGTATACAGATATGCCGGTGGAACAGGTTGAGGATGGTATGAAGGTTGAGCCAGATCATATCTATGTGATCCAGCCGGGAAAAAATATCCGCATTTCAAAAGGAGTCATACTTCTCAGTTCACAGAAGGAGAAGGAACTGAATCTTCCCATTGATATGTTTTTCCGTTCTCTGGCAGAGGAAGCAGGAACACATGCGATTGCAGTCATATTGTCAGGTACCGGCTCTGATGGTACCAACGGAATCAAGACGATCAAGGAATACGATGGTATGATCATCGTACAGGAGCCGGAAAGTGCAAAATTTGACGGTATGCCAAGAAGCGCCATCAGAACAGGACTGGTTGATGTACAGCTTACTCCGGAAGAAATCGCATTGGAGCTGCAGCATATTTCCAATACGACACACAGTGGAACACAGCCGCTCAAGACAGAACGACAGATAGATGACGAACTGATGAAGAGAATCTATACGATTCTGAAAAAAATCAGTAATGTTAATTTTACACATTATAAGCAAAATACAATCCTGAGAAGGATAGAACGTCGTATGATGCTGACACACAAGGAAACATTACGTAACTATGTGGATTACCTGTATGACTGTACAGATGAGGTCAAAACACTTTCAAAAGAGATATTAATTGGTGTCACAAGTTTTTTCAGAGACCCTGATTTCTTTCAGAGCCTGAAGGACAAAGCGATTCAGAATATCGTACTTCATAGTTCGATTGAAGAGCCGATACGTGTATGGGTAGCGGGCTGTTCTACCGGTGAGGAAGCGTATTCCATGGCGATTCTGTTTTGCGAGGTTATGGAGACCTTGAAGGTAAAACGAGAGGTTAAGATATTTGCAACGGATCTGGACGTCGAAGCAGTTACATTTGCCGGGAAGGGTGTTTATAGTGAGAACATCATTGATTCGGTATCCACAAATCGTTTGAGTCGTTACTTTACACGACAGAATAATTCCTATGTGATTAATCGCGATATCAGAAAGATGATCATATTTTCACCACATAATGTATTTCAGGATCCCCCGTTTGGAAGATTGGATCTGATTTCCTGCAGAAATATGCTGATCTACTTTCAGCCGGTGCTGCAAAATGATCTGTTTGCGATATTCCATACATCCCTGAAGGATGGAGGGTACCTGTTCCTCGGAAAATCAGAGGCGATCGGTCTGTATACGGAAGCGTATCCCGTCGTTGATGCTGTGGCAAAGATCTTTTCACATTGTCTGGATGTTAAGATTGCCAATGCAAAAGCGATTCCGTTTTTACAAAATGGACTGATGGATGAGGACTTTTCGAATGATACCGATGTAAACAGGCATTATCGAGATTCGGATGATGAAGGCTTTGGTGAAAGAGACACCATTGATACAAAGCTGTTAGAGCGTTTTATGCCGGCATGCCTGATTGTAAATGATAAGAATGAATTGATTCACACCTATGGAGAAAACAGCAATTATGTACATTTTTCCATTGGGAAGGTCAGCAATGGATTATATGATGTCCTGACAGAAGCATTGAAGATTCCGGTATCAACATTGTTGAAGGAAGCCAGAGAGAAGCAGCAGATGGTTCAGTACAAGGATATTTGTTTTGTCGGAGAACGTGAAGAGACGATTATTAATCTGACAGCAATGCCGATCGGCAGGAAGGAATTAACTCCGGAGAATTATTATGCATTGATTTTTGCTGATACGAAACAGCGTGGAGAGATGGCTGAGGCGGTTCCCTACGAGATTGACAGAGTTGCTTCGCAGAGAATTACTGATTTGGAACAGGATCTCTCTGATGTACAGGATAAGCTGAACAGAAGTGTCACGGAGCAGGAATGCGTTAATGAAGAGCTACAGGCGGCCAATGAAGAATTACTGACTGCAAATGAAGAACTGCAGAGTTCCAATGAAGAGCTGCAGTCCGTCAATGAAGAACTATATACGGTCAATACAGAATATCAGTTAAAACTGACAGAACTTGCAGATATGAATGATGATATTGCAAACTTCCTATCATCGACATTGATCGGTATGATTTTTGTGGATAATAAACTGAGTATTCGAAGATATACGGATTATGTGGCATCGGAATTTAGTGTTATGGATCACGATATCGGACGATCTCTGAAATTTATATCCTATCATTTTCCGACAGTTGATATTTCAGAAATCTGTGACAATGTACTAAAGACATTGGTTCCCGACGAGAGAGAAGTGACCACCGGGAAAAATAAGGTGTTCTTTATGCGTGTTGCTCCTTACAGGACAACTGAAAATAAAATATTAGGTTGTGTGATTACGCTAGTTGATGTTACTACACAAAAACAGGGTCAGGAAAAACTGGAGAGTGCTGAGCAGAAACTGAACATAGCACAACAGGCAAGTAATGCCAAAAGTGACTTCCTGTCTAAGATCGCACATGAGATTAAGACTCCGATGAACGAATTAACAGGAGTGGCAGAAAAGGCAAGAAGTCAGATGGAGGATCAGGAAGCTCTTAAAAAGAATCTGTCTGAGATGACTGAGACCATACAGTATATGAATTCCATTGTTGCTGATATATTGCAAATGACAAAAACGGATCAGTTTAATACTGATATCAGAAATGAACCGTTTTCGATGGAGGAACTGATCCGCAAGGTGGAGAGAATTATATCACCCAGTATACAGACGGCCGGTCTTCATTTTGAAATCGAAATGCCTGAGCGGTTTGAATCGAAGTTCATAGGAAGCCAAAGCAGACTGCAGCAGATTTTGTTGAATTTCCTGACGAATGCCGTGAAGTATACTCCGAAAGACGGTTATGTCAAACTCAAGGTGGAGGATGAAGCAACTGTGAATCATAATGCTTCCATTTGCTTTACTGTTTCCGATACCGGGATAGGAATCAGTGAGGAATTTATTCCTTTTATTTTCAAGCCATTTGCGAGAGAAAAGAAGGGAGATTCTAACGATAGTGGCAGTATGGGGCTGGGACTTTCCATTGCAAACAATCTGGTCAAGCTTATGAATGGCGATGTTCAGGTTGAGAGTGAGGTGAATAAAGGAACTGTCTTTAAAATCCATGTATTTTTGGAAAGATATCTTAGTGATAACAAGCAGAATGAGAACGATGAAGATCACGAGGAAACCGGCGATTATCAATTATCAGGCTGCAATGCTCTGATCGTAGATGATAATGAAATGAATCGTAAGATATTAGGCTCTTTGGTTGCCTACGAGGGTATGACTTATACAGAGGCCGAGGGCGGCGAAGAGGCAGTTTCGATTTATTTAGATTATCCGGAGGGAACATTTGACTGTATTTTGATGGATATCAGGATGCCTAAAGTCGATGGTATTATGGCATCAGAGAGAATCCGCGAATCAGGACGTGCAGATGCACATACGATACCAATCATAGGGGTATCAGCAAATGGATTTCAGGAGGATATGGATAAGGCAAGAAAGGTTGGAATGGACTGTTATCTAACCAAGCCGATCGATAATGATAAGCTGTTTACAACCATCAGTGATCTGATTGGGAGAAAGTAAGTCACTTGAAAAAAAACAGAATACGATGTAGAATGTATCATTATGTAAGTAAGACGGGTAATCGCGCTCCCTGGTACCGAAAGGTCAGGAGTGAGGAAAGTCCGGGCTTCGCAGGGCAGGATGCCGGATAACGTCCGGTGGAGGTGACTCCAAGGATAGTGCAACAGAAATGTACCGCCATGTTATACGTTTCCTTTGGAAATGTATGATGAGGTAAGGGTGGAAGGGCAGTGTAAGAGACTACCGCCTGTACGGTGACGAACAGGGCATATGTAAACCCCATCCGAAGCAAGACCGAATAGAAAGCGATACGGCTGCCCGCCGTGCTTTCAGGTGGGTTGCTAGAGACTGTTGGCAACAGCAGTACTAGATAGATGATTACCGCCATATGCATTGCATATGGAACATAACCCGGCTTACAGTCTTGCTTACAAAAATGAATGATATTGGAGTGTATATATGCACATAATCAAGCATTTTATCACAATTACACGGCATCGTAGGCTGGTTAGACAAGGCTGCTTCCGAGTGGGTCTGTATTGGAGAGGGTTGACTCATGATTTGAGTAAATATTCTCCTACTGAATTTTGGACAGGAGCAAAATATTACCAAGGATATCGTTCACCCAACAATGCAGAACGCGAAACAAAGGGCTTCTCTGAAGCGTGGCTGCACCATAAGGGTCGCAATAAGCATCATTATGAATACTGGATGGACTACAGTGCTACCGGAACCAAAGGATTTGTGCCTGCGAAGATGCCCAAAAGGTATATCATCGAAATGTTTATGGATCGTGTTGCAGCGTGCAAGAATTATAACGGCAAGAGCTATACTCAATCAGATCCGTATCAGTATTACCAAAAGGGCAAGGAGCACATCATTATGGAGAAGCAATCCAAGGCTTTGTTAGAAAAGCTGTTGATGATGTTAAAGGATCAGGGAGAGGATGTTACCTATGCGTATATCAGAACTCAGATTTTGAATAAACGGTAATGAATGACCGTGTGGTATCAGTAATTCCACACGGTCATCATTATTCCATCTGCAATTGCCTGAGCAGTTTCAGCAAAATTTGAATCCAGAAGCCAGTTATCATTATCCGTATTGATGAATCCGACCTCTACCAGTACTGCGGGCATGCTGCTGTCTCTGAGAATCACCAGGTTAGGACGCTCATTGACTCCAAGATTTTGATATCCGACCTTTTCCAATTGCTCATTAATATTAACAGCAAGTTCATAGGCGATACCATAAGCAGAATATAAAAGGGTTTCAACACCGGAATAAGTATTTGCATAGGGCGATGAATTGCGATGAATGGATACGAGGTAATCTCCGCCTGACTGATTTGCCTCAGCCGCCTTCTCGTAAGGATTCTCATATTTATCAATGGTTCTAGTATAGAAAACTTCAAATCCGTTTTCAGACAGTATTTCACCTACTGCCAGAACCAATGCGAGTGTATCATCCTTTTCCTGCCTGCCGTTGTATACTGCACCGGGATCTGAACCACCATGCCCGGCATCTAAAATGATTTTTGCCATTTTAACATTTCCTGTTGTTTTTATAGTAATATATGCAGCCCATAAAAAATGGTTCAGTGTGCAATCGGGGAGTAGACAAGAGGTTTATCAGATCATATAATGAAAACAGATGAGTTCGGGAGGGAATAGAAGAAAAATGGATGGAATATGGAATGTTCTGCAGGGAGTATGGGAAATGTTATCCTTTCCGTTTATGTTCAGAGCAATGATTGTGGGAGTTTTGGTCTCACTTTGTGCGGCTTTACTTGGCGTGTCACTTGTGTTGAAACGCTATTCCATGATTGGTGACGGACTGTCTCATGTTGGATTTGGAGCCTTATCAATAGCGATGGCTATGGGACTGGCACCGCTTGTTGTATCAATACCGGTAGTTGTTCTGGCGGCTTTTTTACTGCTTCGAATTAATGAAAACAGTAATATAAAGGGAGATGCTGCTACTGCAATTATCTCGACCGGAGCACTGGCAATCGGTGTACTGGTGGTATCATTGACACCCGGAATGAATGCAGATGTAGTCAATTATATGTTTGGATCAATTCTTTCTATGACGGAAAGCGATGTGATTCTTAGCATCATACTTTCGACGATTGTATTATTAATGTTTATATGTTTTTATCACAGAATCTTTACCATCACCTTTGATGAGACATTTGCTGCGGCAACAGGAATGAGAACAAGGGGATATAATCTGATGATTGCATCTCTGACTGCCATTACCATTGTGCTTGGGATGCGGATGATGGGAACGCTGCTGATTTCCAGCCTGATCATTTTTCCGGCATTGACAGCAATGCGTATATTTAAAAAGTTTCGTTCTGTGGTTATTTGTGCAGCACTCATATCAGTTGTTTGCTTCGTTACAGGCCTCGTGATTTCTTATGTATTTGCGACACCGACAGGTGCCAGCATTGTAGCAGTCAACATCTTTCTGTTTGCAATTTTTAGTGTTCTCCGTCTGATGAAGAATAATAAATAACAAGACGAGAATAGATTGTAATTGATAACAATATTTTGTATTGCTTTTTTGGACACTTGGTATTAGAATAAATTATAATTACAAATATTTTACAACATCGCTGACTAAATGAAACGGAGATGGAGTTGTGAAGAATATAGCTGTTATTTCTGCGGGAATTACGGTTAATCATGCAAGTAGGCTGACAAAGGGTATTCGCGATTGTACGAAGGAGCATAATGGCAATACCTTTGTTTTCACGTGCTCCAGAAAATATGAAAAGAATGTAGAACACGATATCGGCGAGTATAATATCTATAATCTGCCTGATGTGACAGACTTTGACGGAGTTGTTCTGATTAATTCCACGGTTGGTTCCGATGAGGTTTTGTCCAAGCTATCTGAACAGATCAATCAGACAAAGATACCGGCAGTCAGTATAGAACGTGATGATCGAAATATGTTTAACGTTTATATAGACAATAAGTCTGCGATGCGTCAAATAGTTGAGCATTTCATAGAACATCATGGATTTACCCGAATTAATTATATATCAGGACCACTGAGTAACGGAGAAGCTAAGCAAAGAATGGAAGCCTATATTGAGGCTCTGACGGAGCATGGACTTCCCATAGAAGAAGAGAGAATCTATCGTGAAGGAACTTTCCTGCGTGAAAGTGGTGAATATGCTGTCAGGAAGTTTTGGAGTTCCAGTCTCGAGCCGCCTCAGGCCATTGTGTGTGCCAATGATGTTATGGCAATCGGTGCATGCGGTGAGTTGTTTAGAAAGGGACTCAGAGTTCCGGAGGATGTTGCAATCTCCGGTTTTGATGATGATTTTGCTGCTGCATATCATGTACCGTCATTGACATCTGTAGCAAGACAGCAGGAAAAGGTTGGATATACCGCATGCCTGAAGCTGATCAATGGTATGGAGAAGAAAGATCTTGGTGGAAGTCAGGAGATTGATACAGAGGTCATCTATAGAGCCAGCTGCGGATGCAAGAGTCAGGGAGATGCAGATCACATTCTCTTCAGGAAAATGCATTTTATTGAGCGGGAGAATGAGGAGAAATATAGAGATCTTACAAATGGTATGTCAGTGGATCTGGCAAGTGTCGAGAACTTTGAACAGTTAAGTGATTGTATCAAACATCATATCCCCAGTATTAAGTGTGAAGAGTTTTATCTGTTCCTGTGTGATGATTTTAGTGATACTGAGAACAAATTTAATCTTTATAAAGAGGAGCATGATGAACAGACCTATCTGAGAAGGGGGTTTGGAACGGATAATATTCTTCTTGTCGGATATGATAACGGTCTCTACATAGATAATATGAAGTTGGATTTCCACGGCTTTATGGAACATCTGAAGAACAGTAATAAGACAAAAAATGTGTATACCGTATCGCCGGTTCATTTCCGTGACAGATGCTTTGGGTATTGTGTGATTGGTAATTGCAGATTTCCGTTTGACAGTCCGGTATATTATACATGGCTCATGAATATCGGCAATACGATTGAAATGATCCGTAAACAATTCCTGATGAGGACGATGATTGAAAAGCTAGACAGTGTATGGTGTTATGATACCTTGACAGGCGTATACAATCGATCAGGTTTCCGTAAATACGGTGGCAAGGTATGGGATGAAGGAGTCAATACAGATAGAAATGTAATGATCATTTTTATGGATCTGGATGGCTTGAAGATGATTAACGATACTTACGGTCATGAAGAGGGAGATAATCTGATCAAGAGCTTTTCGAACATTTTAATCGGAGTGAAGAAGCATGGCGAGGTTGTCATGCGATATGGTGGAGATGAATTTGTTATTATTTCCTTTGATGCAACAGTGAAAAAGGCTGAGGATTATATAGCATCAATCAAGCAGAAAATGTATGAATTCAATCATACGCATGATCTTAGATATAAATTAGATGCAAGTATCGGATATCATATCCTCAATCCTAAGAACGGTGTTGATATAGAGACTGCAATTGAGATTGCAGATCAAAAGATGTATGAAAATAAAAAACTCAAAAAGCAAAACAGTCATGTATTGACTGGACATATTTAGTATTTAAAACGCTCCGTATTTGGGAGCGTTTTTTTGTTTGCAGCATAGAATAATAAGAACATGATTAATATACGAGGAACAATATGCCTGATTTTGGTAAACTATCTGTACAGGTTGTGTCTGCCATAGGAACTGCTCCAATCGAGGATGCTACTATTTCTGTTTCCTATACAGGAGACCCGACAAATACATTGGAGCAGTTAGATACAAATGACTCAGGATTTGCAGAAACAATCGAATTACCAAGCCCGCCAATCGAATATAGTGTCAGTCCGTCAGAGACTCAGCCATATTCTGAGTATACAATGACCATCACGGCTCCGGGTTACCAACAGCTTGTGATAAACGGTTCAGAGATACTACCGGATGTGACGGCTCTACAGCGTGCCAGTCTGATACCTGTACAGGCACCGGTTTCTGATGATGTGATTGTGATACCGGCTCATACACTTTATGGAGATTATCCACCTAAAATACCGGAAGAAGAAGTCAAGCCGATTGAAGAAAGTGGAGAAATTGTTTTAAGCAGAGTGGTTATACCGGAATATATGGTAGTACATGACGGGAGTCCGTCTGATCCGACAGCAACCAATTATTACATCAGATACAAAGATTATATTAAAAATGTTGTATCTTCTGAGATCTATGCTACATGGGCAGAATCTGCCATTTATGCAAATACACTTGCGATATTATCCTTTTCTTTGAATCGTGTCTATACTGAATGGTACCGAAATCAAGGATATGATTTTACCATTACATCCTCTACGGCATATGATCAGAAGTGGATATACGGCAGAAACATTTATAATACCGTTGATCGCATTGTGGATGAGATCTTTACGAATTACCTGTCCCGTCCAAATGTCAGACAACCGATTTTCACACAGTATTGTGACGGCAGGAGAGTGACCTGTCCAAATGGTTTGAGTCAATGGGGATCACAGTATCTGGGAGAACAGGGATACACTCCGATCCAGATCATCCGTAATTATTATGGTTCGGATATGTATATCAATACATCTGAGGAAATATCCGGTATACCGGCATCATGGCCGGGGTATAATCTCACGATTGGTTCTACCGGTGAAAAGGTAAGGATGCTACAGGAGCAGTTGAACAGGATCGCACAGGACTATCCATCACTGAGAACGATCACTCCGGATGGAATCTATGGGCAGAATACAGCAAATACAGTCAGACAGTTTCAGTCGATCTTTGGATTGCCGGCAACCGGTGTTGTAGATTATGCAACTTGGTATGAAATCTCGGAAATATATGTAGGCGTTACCCGAATCGCCGAACCATCGTAGTGCTCGTTGCGGATCTGCTTGATTTGGTTTATAATATGCAAAGATAATATGGCGTATGGAGGGACATAAGATGGCATTACGAGAATTCGGCAAAGACTTTGTATGGGGCACTGCTTCCTCAGCATATCAGATTGAGGGAGCAGTTGATATAGACGGAAAAGGCCCTAGTATTTGGGATGTATTTGTAAAGGAAGAGGGTAGAATCCACGAAAATAGGGATGCTGTCCAGGCTTGTGAGTTTTATACAAGGTACAAGGATGATATCAAGCTAATGAAGCAGTGTGGGATTCAGGCATACCGCTTTTCTTTAAACTGGACAAGAATCCTCCCAAATGGTACGGGAAAGATCAATGAGAAGGGAATCGAGTTCTATAACAGAGTCATCGATGAACTGCTTAAAAATGACATAGAACCATATCTTACATTGTTTCATTGGGAGTATCCTTATGAACTCCACAAAAAGGGCGGTTGGTTAAATGATGACTGCGTAAATTGGTTTGCTGAGTATGCGGCCATCGTAGCAGACAGATTTTCCGACCGGGTTACGAAGTTTATTACAATCAATGAACCACAGTGTTTCATTGGACTGGGGTATTTACAGGGATGCAATGCTCCGGGACTTCGCTGTATGAATTCTGATTTGTTTCAGATGGCTCACAATGCTTTGAAAGCACACGGAGCGGCGGTTAGGGCACTTAGAGCAAATGCAAAACAGAAGATTGAGATTGGCTTTGCACCGACAGGACAGATCAGTTTTCCTGAAACAACAAGCCCGGAGGATATTGAAGCGACCAGAAGACATTTATTCTCCTGTCCGGATGGAAATGGGAATTGGACATGGAATCTGGCATGGTGGATGGATCCGGTATTATTGGGACATTATCCGGAGGATGGTCTGAGAAAGTATGAAAAGTATCTGCCTAATATTACAGATGAAGATATGAAGCTGATCTCGGAACCTTTGGATTTTCTGGGACAAAACATTTATAACGGTGATATGATACGTGCAGCCAAGGATGCTCCTTGGGAGGTGGTAACAAAATATGCAGGATTCCCTAAGACATCCATGAACTGGCCGGTTGCATATGAGTGCCTGTATTGGGGCCCAAGATTTATCAGTGAACGTTATCACCATATACCGATTTATATTACAGAGAATGGAATGGCATGCCATGATACGATTTCATTGGATGGTAAGGTTCATGATCCGAACAGAATCGATTTTCTGGCACGTTATCTCATGAGACTTAAGGATGCAATATCAGAGGGAATTGATGTAAGAGGTTATTTCCAATGGGCGTTTACAGACAATTTTGAATGGGGCGAAGGCTATAACGAAAGATTTGGATTGGTCTATGTTGATTTCCCGACACAAAAGCGTATTTTAAAGGATTCTGCAGCATGGTATCAACATGTGATTGAGACGAACGGAAAAGAATTATAAAAAATGCTTGACAAATTCTAAACATGTTGTATGATTGTATTAAGAACATAATACAGTCATACAACATTTGTTGTGTGCTGATTATAGAGATAACAGAAAGGACTGATAAAATGGCATGGATACTTGATGGTGACAGACCAATCTACGCACAGTTAATTGATGAAATCCGCATGCGTATTATTGCAGGCATTTATTTGCCGGGAGATAAGCTTCCATCTGTGAGAGAATTGGCGTCAGAAGCAGCGGTAAATCCAAATACAATGCAAAAAGCATTGTCTGAGTTAGAAAGAAGTGGCTTGGTGAGTACAATCAGAACAAGCGGTAGAATTGTTACGGAGGATGAAAACATGATTAACGAGTTGAAGAACAAATTAGCCTTGGAGCAGATCAAGATGTTCTTCGAGAAGATGCAGCAGTTTGGCTTCAGCCACGAAGAAACAGTAGAACTTATACAGAAGGCGGCAAAGGGGGAAATATCGTGAGTATATTAATGTCATGTGATGGTTTAACTAAGAAATATGGATCATTTCTTGCACTGGATCATTTAAATCTGTCTATAGAGAGTGGGAAGATCATTGGACTTTTAGGACCAAACGGAAGTGGCAAGACTACATTGATTAAGCTGATCAATGGATTGCTGACACCGACAGAGGGTACTGTTAAAGTAGAAGGAAATGTTCCCGGAGTGCAGACCAAGAAGATTATTTCTTATCTTCCGGAGAGAACTTATTTGAATTCATGGATGCAGGTTAAGGAGTTAGTAGAGTATTTCGCAGATTTTTATGAGGATTTCAGAAAGGATCGTGCGTATACGATGCTTCAGAATCTCGGTATCAGTGAGGATGCACAACTTAAATCTCTTTCCAAGGGTACAAAGGAAAAGGTTCAGCTGATCCTTGTTATGAGCAGAGATGCAAAGCTATATATTTTGGATGAACCGATTGCAGGTGTAGATCCGGCAGCAAGAGATTACATTTTGGATACGATTATCACGAACTATAATCCTGAGGCTACCATTTTGATCTCAACACATTTGATTTCGGATATTGAAAAGGTTTTGGATGATGTTATTTTCATTAAGGATGGAGAAGTGACACTTCACTCAAGCGTTGATGAAATCAGAGAAACGAAGGGCAAATCAGTTGATGCTCTGTTTAGGGAGGTGTTTGCATGTTAGGTAAATTATTAAAACATGAATGGAAGGCTGTCACAAAGGTGATGCTTCCTGCGAATCTTGTACTGATTGCAATTACAATCATTGGGCGGATTATGATATCTGCAAGGATATATGAATCCGAAAATGAAATCATACAAATCATATTGGGTCTCAGTACAGCAATCTATATTTTGTGTTTGTTGGCAGTAGCGTTACTGTGTACCATCTTTTTGGGCTACCGTTTTTATAAGACAACATATACGGATGAAGGATATCTGCTTCATACACTGCCAGTTAATACACATGAGATCATTTCATCAAAACTGATTGTTGGGGCCGCGTGGTCATTGATTACTTCATTATTTTTATTTGCATCAGTGATTCTGCTTGTACTGGGTCTGGTACCGGCAAATGATCTGTCAGCAGTTATGAGAGAGATTTCCTATGGTATTAATCATTATATTGGAAGCAGATTTACTGCATGGTGTATTTTCTTCGTATTTATGATGATCATTTCCACCATATATTCAATTTTGTGGCTGTACGCAGGGATTTCATTTGGTCAATTGTTTCCAAAACACAAGGTGGTTGGGGCATTTATAGGATTTGCAGTCATTTACTTTGCGTCACAAATTGTATCACTGATTTCCATGTTGATTGGAGGAATTGCAGGTCAGGCTTTGGTAATTGATGAATCAGTAGAGGCTTTCATCTCTTATATGGAATCAGTTTACCTAATGTCATTTGGCATTTCTGTTGTGTTTGGAGTGCTGTTCTACGTCTTTACGAACTATATGATGAAGAAGAAATTGAATCTTGATTGATTCATATAATCAGATACATGAAAAACCTCCAGATTTAACAGATCTGGGGGCTTTTTCCTTGTATATTACCAAAATAATTTGTAAAAAAAAGAAAAAAGAAATGACAGATATATGATGTTGCGGTATAATAAGCATGCTAAGGGTTAATGGAGTTGTGTATCATGCATAAGAATAGTAGTATCAAATACAACATCATAAATGGTCAATTTGACTTTTCTGATTTTTTCGATACATGTGATCGTTATGGCAGAAGCAAGAGGCTATCGGTCAAGGAAATCAACATGATTCAACTGATGATTGAAGAGATTGTGGTGAATCATTTGCTGAAGCATACCGGGAATATCAGATTTGAGATTACATGTCCAAAGGATGGTAAAGATGTAGAGATTCTTCTTGATTATGAAGGAGATGCTTATAATTTATATACCGCTGATGAAAAAAATATGCTGTCACGAACCATCATTTTATGTTTAACCCAAAGAAGCGTATACAGTTATGATTCCATGAACCATTTATCTATTGTGATGCAGCTGGGGGTTGGAGGAGAGCCTGTTATATTGGAATTGTAGAATTGATTTGATTAAGTCATGGGCATCGGGAGATGTTACATGACTTTTTTTGATACCATATCTTGCATGAAGTACTTGTGAAAGGGGCATATTTGGTGTATAGTAAAAT
>CAZVYQ010000052.1:0-2709 GCA_964631375.1 uncultured Lachnospiraceae bacterium
TAATTTAAATATAAGGAGTCGTGTTCCAATAGGTTCTGAGGAAGAAAAAGATATTTCTCAAAGTTTTGATACTAACGGAAAAAGGGACGACTCTCAAATTAAATCAAATGAAAAGAAAACTATTAATAACAACATCGCTCTTAGTTCTTCTTCAAGCGTTATAAATGTAGACCAAACAGAGCAAATAGCAGATCTGCATGATTTGATAGATTAGTGGACTTGTATCAAAATAAATAAAGAATAGAAAAATAGATATTAGTAAGGCTATGAATCATAATGACTCATGGCCTTACTGTCTGTTATCTGATTTCAACAAGTTATTTAATAGCTTCCTGAAAAATGTAACATCAGATTCCATCAGGTTATTCGATAGCTTTCTGAGAAGATCAACTCCTGATAGCTTCCTTGTTACAGAATGTAGGATATTGATAGTTTTGTTGAGAGCGGTATTGTTCGATAAGGAACATACAAGTGTTGCATTTCGATTTACAATTTAGGTTGGACAATTTTTTTCATCATGGAAACATAACTTCCCAAAACACATACATATATTTACATATCACAATCTTTTTGGACAATTAAAAGAAAATTGCTTGCTATATGTACAAAATATGGAATAATATGGGATATCGTGGGTAATTCCAAAAATAAGAACATGTAATTGTCCAAAGCAACAGTGAAATGACAATATATGGAAGCGGAATGGAAAGTATAAGTAAAAAGAAAGAGAAATTGTCCAAAGCAACAGCAAAATGTTAATATATGGAAGCGAAATGGAAAGTATAAGTAAAAAGAAAAGGAAATTGTCCAAAGCAACAGCGATCTGCAATATACAGAACGGAATTGAAAAGTTGCAAGAAAAGGAACTTGATCTTGTCCAATGTTGCAACATCCATATATCGGACGTTTACAAAGCAAGACGGTCAGTGTTATACTTTCTTTGAGTAGTTAGGATGTTAATCTATACAATAGAAGGGTAGTGAAGTAGATATGGGAAAAGCAAAGGTATATTTTACGGATTTCAGAACCACTGAGGGAGTTGGACTGCCGGAGAAGTTGAAAAGGCTTTGCCGCAATGCGGGCTTACAGACAATAGAAATGGATAATAAGTTTGTGGCAATCAAGATTCATTTTGGTGAACTTGGCAATGTCGCTTATCTTCGCCCCAATTATGCGAAAGCAGTAGCGGATTTGATTAAAGAGGTAGGCGGGAAGCCATTTTTGACAGATTGTAATACACTTTATCCGGGTTCAAGGAAAAATGCCTTGGAACATCTTGATTGTGCACAGGAGAATGGTTTTAATGAGACAACAACCGGATGTCACATCCTCATTGCAGACGGACTTCGCGGAACGGATGACATCATTGTTCCGATTGCAGGCGGGGAATATTGTACAGAGGCTTACATAGGGCGTGCTGTTATGGATGCGGATGTTTTTATTTCACTGAATCATTTTAAAGGACATGAAGCGACCGGTTTTGGCGGTGCTCTGAAGAATATCGGCATGGGCTGTGGCAGTCGTGCCGGGAAAATGCACCAGCATAATCAGGGGAAGCCTGTTGTTGCCCAAAATGCCTGCAAATGCTGCAAACGCTGTGCCAAGGAATGTGGTTCCGATGCAATCTCCTATGAATCGGGAAAAGCAGTGATTCATGAGGAGCTGTGTAAAGGCTGCGGACGCTGCATCGGTAGCTGTGTCTTTGATGCAATCTATAATCCGAATGACAATGCAAATGAAATTCTCGGCTGTAAAATTGCAGAGTATTCTAAGGCGGTTGTTGATGGGAGACCTCATTTTCACATCAGTTTGATTGTGGACGTTTCGCCAAATTGTGATTGTCACTCTGAAAATGATGCGCCGATTCTTCCCAACATCGGAATGTTTGCATCATTTGATCCGGTTGCACTTGACCAGGCTTGTGTGGATGCCTGTCAGAATGCAGAACCAATTCAGAATTCTCAGTTAGGGGATAATCTTGCCAAACCAAACTGGCATGCACATCATGATCATTTTTTGGATTCCAATCCGAATGTGCGTTGGAAAGAAACGCTCGTACATGCAGAAAAAATCGGAATCGGAAGCAGAGAGTATGAATTGATTAAGATGTAGTGAAAACTAGAATTTCATCCGGCTCATGTTGAAATTGTGGTATTTACCGTCACATGTGACAGCTTGTGCGAATCAGCCGGGAGGCGTGAAGGCATTGGCTTCTTCCTCTGATTCAAATTTCACCTCCGCAAGCAACAAAAGAGCAAAGGGTGACTCAAAGATATCGAGTTCTATCGTATACTTATGGTATGGGATCAGAACTCTTTTTTTGGAAATGATATTTCCTTCGGCCTTGGATTTCAGTTGTTCATAAGCGGTTTTGTTCAGGGGCAGATTGTATTCCTCACGTACCATCATGCTGCCACCCTTGCAAATCATGTAGTAATGCTCATCTTCCCTGTGTACACGAATCACAGGCTCAGTACACAGAAATCATTGCCTAAAGACGCAAGTCTAAAAGGTATAACTTATTTCTTCGAATCCAATTTCGATGTTTTTGAAAAAAATCATATTATCCGTATTTTTCGCTCTGTTAAGCATATTTTCAAGATTTCAATAGGTTATCCGATAGCTTTCTGAAAAGTGTAACATCAGATTCCAACAGGTTATCCGATAGCTTTCTGAAAAGTGTAACATCAGATTCCAACAGGTTATCCG
>CAZVYQ010000052.1:2809-15878 GCA_964631375.1 uncultured Lachnospiraceae bacterium
ATAGCTTTCTGAAAAGTTCAACTCCTGATAACTTCCTTGTTTCAAAATGTAAGATGGCTATTCATAGTTTGACTGGGCTCGGGAAGGTATTGATCGACGAGGAAACATACAAGTGAGACATACAAGGATTGCTTTTGGACAATTTTTTCATTATAAAAGCATAACTTTCCAAAACACATACATATATTTACATATTGCAAGGCTTTTGGATAATTAGAGGAAATTATCCTTCAAATTGTATAAAATATGGAATATAATGGCATAACGTGGGAAATTATCAAATTGATAACAGGAAATTGTCCAAAGCAATAGAGAAATGTAATTATATGGAACGAGATTGGAAAGTATAAGTAAAAAGAAAAGGAAATTGTTCAAAGCAATAGAGAAATGTAATTATATGGAACAAGATTGGGAAGTATAAGTAAAAAGAAAAGGAAATTGTCCAAAGCAATAGAGAAATGTAATTATATGGAACGAGATTGGAAAGTATAAGTAAAAAGAAAAGGAAATTGTTCAAAGCAATAGAGAAATGTAATTATATGGAACAAGTTTGGAAAGTATAAGTAAAAAGAAAAGAGAATTGTCCAAAGCAAAAGCGATCTGCAACTAATCAGAACAGATTGAGAAGCATGTTTTGGAGTTCCTTTGTAACAGGACTTGAATTTCTTGATTTCAAGTGATAGAGTATGTAACGTAATGGAATAGATGAATCAGACATGTGTAATCAATAAGGAAAGAGGGCTTCATGATGGTAAAGGTAGATGTGATTTCAGGCTTTTTAGGAGCCGGGAAGACAACGTTAATTAGAAAATTGTTAAAAGACGGACTGCAGAATGAGCAGGTTGTCCTGATTGAGAATGAATTTGGAGAGATTGGTATAGACGGTGGCTTTTTACAGGAAGCCGGAATAGAGATTAAGGAAATGAACTCAGGATGTATCTGTTGTTCTTTGGTCGGAGATTTTGGAAAGTCTCTGCTGGAAGTGATCAACACTTATCATCCGGCAAGAATCCTAATAGAGCCATCAGGTGTCGGCAAGCTTTCTGATGTCCTTAAGGCAATCGAGAACGTGGCTAATGAGGCAGGAATTGTGATTAACAGTGCTTCGGTTGTTGTAGATGCAAAAAAATGCAAGGTATATATGAAGAACTTTGGTGAGTTCTTTGAAAATCAGGTGGAGTATGCCAGAGCAATTATTTTAAGTCGAACACAGGATGTGAATGAGGACAAGCTGCATGAATGCGAGGCATTATTAAGAGAGCATAACACAGAAGCCCACATTGTAACGACACCTTGGGATGCGCTGAGTGGAGAACAGATCCTGGATGCCATGGAGCATACCACTGATTTTGTGAAGGAACTCGAGCAGGAGATGCACGAGCATCATGACCATGATCACCATGAGCATGACGAAAACTGTACCTGCGGCTGCCACGACCACGATGAGCACCACGACCACGACCATCATGATCATGATCATGCCCACGGACATCATCATGCAGATGAGGTATTTACTAGCTGGGGGATGGAGACAGGAGCAAAATTCACAGAGGATCAGTTGAAAACAATCATGCAGACATTAAGTGAGGATGCTTCCTATGGAACGATCCTGCGTGCGAAGGGTATGGTTGCAGGAGAGGGCACTGAGTGGCTTTTCTTTGACATGGTTCCGGAGGAATATGAGATACGAAAGGGAGCAGCACAGTTTACCGGACGCATCTGCGTGATTGGATCGAAGATCAATGAGGATAAACTGAAAGCACTTTTTGGTGAAGCATTATGAGAAGATACGAAATGCCGGTCTTTGTGATTAATGGGTTCTTAGACAGCGGTAAGACATCCTTTATAAAGAGCGTTATAGATCAGAAGCAGTTTAGTGAGTTTAAAAAGATACTGCTGCTTTTGTGCGAAGAAGGCGAAGTAGAATATGAAGAATCGTTTCTAAAAAAGAACGGAATCTCAGTCGTGTCTGTATCAGAGGATGAATTTGATGTGAAGCATCTGGCTGCTATGGAACAAACCTACAAGCCATGGGCAGTTATCATAGAATATAATCCCATGTGGAAGGCTATCAAGGTGGATGAGAACAAGCTTCCTGACAACTGGGAGATCTATCAGTCTATTACAACAGTGAATGCGGCAACCTTTGAGGTATATCGTAACAATATGAAATCTCAGGTCTCTGAGACACTGAAGGATGTGGATATGGTTTTGTTTAACCGCTGCAATCAGAGCATGAACCTATCCTCATACAGAAGGAGTGCCAAGGCACTCAGCAATGGAGTACAGATCATCCTGGAGCATGAAAACGGATCGATTATACCGCTTGCCGAACAGCTGCCATACAGTCTGAATGATCCTGTGATACAGGTAGAAGATGATGATTATGGAATCTGGTATCTGGATGCCATGGAGCGTCCTGAGATGTATGAGGGCAAGAAGGTGTCCTTGGTCGGTCGTGTAGCAAAGCTACACAGCAATGAATCAGACTGGTGTGCTGTAGGCAGGCAGGTTATGACCTGCTGTGCTGATGACACACAGATGCTTGGTTATCTGGTACATTATCCGGGAGCAGGGATGATTGACAAAGGCTCATGGGTTCGCGTAGAGGCGAAGATAGCCATTGAATATAAGAAGGAATACCGCAGAGAAGGTCCCGTATTGTATGCAGAAAAAATCAGCAGTGCAAAAGCCCCTGCTGAAGAAATGATTTATCTATAGAAAGTAAGGCCGGAGCATTAGGAAGCTCCGGCTATTTTTTTGTATATACCGGGCATGGTGAGACCCTGTACGATGGTTGTAAAAAAGATGACCAGATATGTACATGCAATGATAATATTGTAGGCTGGTTCAGGAAGCAGATGACTTGATTCCATTGCCAGAGCCAGACACAGACCGCCACGCATTCCACCCCAGGTTAACAGGGTGATAAACTGAGATTTGCTATAATGATCCGGTAATGCAGGACATACGATGCAGGATAACCCTACACTGGCACTTCGGGCTATCAAATTGATTGCGATACATATCACGGCCAAAATAAGAATATGTTTAATATTTAAGACCGGGAAAAATGACAATCCAAGCATAACGTATAATATACGATTCAGCTGAGTGTCTAATATCTCCCAGAAATGATGATACGCATACATGGGCACATTATGCTGTTCTGCATATTTTTCTGTTTCGGTTCCGAAGGTAATCCCACATATAACAGATGCAATCGCACCTGAGAATCCAAAATACTCGCATATTACATAAGCAGCAGCCACTGCCAGCAGCGATATGGAGATCTGACGATATTCATCCTTGGTGGTACGAAACAGCTGGAACAGTAATAAGGAGATTACAATGCCGACCACTGCGGCACCGATCAATTCTCGGAACATGACGATGAAGAAGCCTTGCTGGTCAGAAGCCTTGACGACCATGCTTTTGAAGCAGACATACAGTGCAACCCCTACGCCGTCATTGAAAAGAGATTCTCCCTGAATGACAAAACCGGTTTCCTTGGGAAGTCCAAACTTTGGAAGAATGCTTGTAGCAGCAATTGGGTCAGTAGGTGCTATGATACTTCCTAATAATAAACACATGGGAAGAGTGAGTGGGAGCTTTAACAGATAAACGACACCGTAAAACAGAAGACCATAGATCACAGCACCTGCCAATGTTGTCAATAAGGCAAGAGAGGAGATCAGCTTCAGATTTTTACGGAAATCCCGTTTACGCATACGACATGATCCGGCAAATAGCATAAAGCAAAGAACCCCATGCATCAGAAAATCATCCAGACTGACAGAATGTGCACGGGCACGAAAATCCGTCAGGATTGTATTGGTTGTCAGACAATCAATCAGCAAAAATATGACACCGACAAAGAACGCGTATAACATCAGACCTATTTCCGTCGGAAGTTTTAATGTAAATTCATTGATAAATCCCAGTAACACAATAAACATTAAGATCAGAACCAGATCATTTAATAGATTTCCAAACATCATGTAGTCCCCCTCATTTGTATGTATTTAATCATATCATAATATATAGATCATAATCTGGTCAAGGAAGATCCCATCTGAAATGTTGATAAAGTGTTTTGTGAGGCAGACATTCACACCATGTGCCCGCGCGACGAATACAAATGTCGTTATTTTTGAACTTTCCTATTGTAATCGCATATTCTTTGTATTATACTGTTCGAGATAAAACAGGAAGGGGAAATAGAAATGGCATTAACACTATCCAATAAAGCAAAAGCGGTAAAACCATCCTCCACGCTGGCGATTACAGCCAAGGCTAAGGAGATGAGAGCAGAGGGCATAGATGTTGTGGGCTTTGGAGCAGGAGAACCAGACTTCAATACACCTGACAATGTATGCAATGCTGCAGTGAAGGCAATTGAAAGCGGCTTTACAAAATATACACCGGCTTCCGGTACGGTAGAATTAAAGAAAGCGATCTGTCAGAAATTCAAGGAGTTCAATCACCTTGATTATCAGCCAAACCAGATTGTAGTCAGCAACGGAGGAAAGCATTCTCTTTCCAATGTCTTTGATGCAATCCTGAATCCGGGTGATGAGGTGATCATCCTTGCACCATACTGGCTCAGCTATCCTGAAATGGTGAAGCTGTCTGACGGTGTTCCGGTGTTTGTATACACAACCAAGGAACAGCATTATAAAGCAACAGCAGAGCAGATTCAAAATGCGATTACTTCTAAAACAAAAGCATTGGTGATCAATTCACCCAGCAATCCGACTGGTATGATCTACACGGAAGAAGAGCTGCATGCGATTGCAGATGTTGTTGTAAAAAATGATATCTATGTGGTTGCAGATGAGATGTATGAATATCTGATCTACGGATCAGAGAAGCATGTCAGCATTGCTTCCTTTAATGAAGAAATCTATCAGAGAACGATTACCTGCTCCGGATTATCCAAGAGCTATTCCATGACCGGCTGGAGAATCGGTTATACAGGCTCCAGTGCTGAGATTGCAAAGCTGATGTCATCCATTCAGAGTCATGCAACCTCCAATCCGAATTCTATTGCTCAAAAGGCAGCATTAGAGGCATTGACAGGACCACAGCAGGATATTGTAACAATGCGTGAGGAATTTAACAAACGTCGTATCTATATGTATGATACGGTTTCTAAGATGCCTTATGTATCAGCAATTGAACCAAAGGGTGCCTTTTATCTGTTCGTTGACGCTTCAGAGGTACTTGGACATGAGTACAAGGGTGAGAAGCTTGATACAGTAGAAAAAATGGCAGATGCACTTTTGGCAGATTATGCAGTGGCAGTTGTACCTTGTGCAGACTTTGGATATCCTCAGTGCTTCCGTCTCTCTTATGCAATTTCCTTGGAGCAGATCACGAAGGGGCTGGAGAGAATTGATACATTTTTGAAAGGACTGAAATAATGGCAGACAGACATGAACGAATCGGCAGAGAGCTTGTCAAAAAAGGAAGCATCACAGAGTATTATACGGATATCATTAAACTTCCGGATGGTAAGACGACCTACTTTGACTTTGTAAAACATAAGGGTGCAGCAGCAGTTGTTGCAGTGAATGCAGAGGGCAAGATACTGATGGTCAAGCAGTATCGTAATGCCATTGATTCCTATACATTGGAGATCCCGGCAGGTGGCAGAAACGGCTTGGATGAACCGACGATTGATACTGCATATCGTGAGCTCGAGGAGGAAACCGGTTATCGGACAGAACATCTGGAATTTCTGACAGGTCTCTACACGACGGTAGCATTTTGTAATGAGAAGATTGATATCTTCTATACCAATGAGCTGATTCCCTCACATCAGCATCTGGATGAGGATGAATTCATTGATGTGGAAGCATATGATGTAGAAGAGCTGGTTGCTATGATCTATGATGGCCGTATTGTAGATGCCAAGACGATGGTGGGGATACTAGCCTATCAAAATAAATATTTATAATTGAGACATGTTCAGACCATGGACGCATATACTGGTATTAAGGAAATGGTAAGGCAGTATATGTATGAATCTATTACGTGCAGTGAAAGAGCCATCCTTGCAAAGGAGATGGCTCTTTTTGTTTTTTGGAGGTGTTTGTACAGGAATTGTCTATGCCAATCTGATGGGAGCAAGATATGTAGATCAGATTAGGCTTCTGAGCGATTATTTGCTACAGAAATATCGTGGCTCAGAGATACTGAATGGCGAATTGTTCTGGTATTGTCTGAGAGCCAGAATACTACCGGTGTGTTATATATGGATATTTGGACTGACACTGTTTGGCTGTGCAGTAGGCTATGTGTATGTGTTCTGGTATGGCTTTTCTTCGGGATTTCTACTGTCTGTTGCAACGCTACGGTTTGGGATGAAGGGGATATTATTATGTGTAACCGGTGTGCTGCCACAGTATATTTTTTACATTCCGGCTATGTTGGTAACCTTGTTAGCAGGCTCTACCGTATCCATGCGACTGTATGGAAAAGAAAATTATTCACATACGATAGCCGGTGGCAGAAGGAAGTTGATCGGCATATATTTCACATTATTGATAGGAATCACAGTGGTTTGCATAATCGGAGCATTAACGGAAAGTTATGTTAATCCTATTTTCCTCAAAAGAATTTTATCTTTATTTTAAAAAGTTTTTTACAAGATGTTGTGATACAAAAAATGACCTTGAACGACATGTTGTACTTTTGCCTTGAAATGTCTGAAATGCCCTAAAAATAAGGCAAAATACTGTTTGCTTTTCTTGGAAAATCTGATTATAATGTAATTTGTAAGTGTCAAAAGCAAGGCGACATGATTTTACGAGGGAAGGTTATCTGCTGTATGGAACAAGAGATATTGGGATTCATAACATATTTACATAATGTGAAGAAGACTTCAAATAACACAGAAATGTCATACAAACGTGACTTAACCAAGTTCCGTAAATTTATGGAGACACAGGGTATAGAGTCTGTTGATATGATCAATGCAACGAATTTAAATTCTTACATTTTGTATTTGGAAAAGAATGGTTTTGCAGCAGCAACCATATCCAGGAATATAGCATCAATCAAAGCCTTTTTTCATTATTCCATGAAAGAGGGAGATATCAAATCCGATCCATCTGACGCACTGAAATCCCCTAAAATCGAAAAGAAAATGCCGGAAGTACTGACTCCAGAAGAGGTTGTGCGTTTGTTGGAACAGCCGAGAGGGAGCAGCCCTAAGGAGTTAAGGGATAAGGCAATGTTGGAGCTACTGTATGCGACAGGAATTCGTGTATCAGAACTGATTAATCTCAAGGTAGAGGATATCAACCTGCAGATGGGTTATACGATCTGCAAGGATGCAAATAAAGAACGTGTGATCCCATTTGGGTCAGAGGCAAAGCACGCGTTGATCAAGTATCTGGATCAGGGCAGAGAAGCCATGATTCTCGATAATCGTTCCACAGTTTTGTTTACCAATTGCTCAGGTCAGCAGATGAGCCGTCAGGGCTTTTGGAAATTAATCAAGTATTATGCAAAGAAAGCCGGTATAGAGGCTGATATCACACCTCATACGCTGCGACATTCCTTTGCAGCACATTTGGTGGAAAATGGAGCAGATCTTCGATCGGTACAGGAGATGCTGGGACATTCCGATATTTCCACAACACAGATTTATGCGAATATGAATCATAACAGAATCAGAGAGGTATATGCAAAAGCACACCCTCGTGGATGATCGTAATCAAGATGGAGCCGAATGGCTCCATTTTTTAGTTGCTCTCAGGACTGCCAATAGCTCCGTAGATTGAAGGTACAGAGGCCGGTTAAGATGACTTGGCTGATTAACAGTCCATATAAATAGCCTCGGATGCCTATTTGGGGAATGGCATATAATACAAAAAGGATGCGAATACTGATTCCCAACAGACTGAACAGGAAGCTTATGGTAGTACGTCCAAGTCCGTGCATAATGCTGTTCAGTGTAGTGTTCAGATAGAGAAACGGACAGATAAAGGCAAGCGTCATGATGAAGTCTCCTGCCAGTGTGCTTTGAAAGAGGATCCGGCCGATCAGATTACCCAAAATCAGAAATCCTATTGTGCTGAAGAATCCAAGTGCAAGGCATGTGCAGATACAGTTTCGGACAGTTTTTGATACAGTATTATGTTTTCCCTGACTGTCTGACTCAGAAACCATTGGAAGTAATATCACAGAAGCAGAATTAACTATGGCAGAGGGAAACAGAATGACCGGCAGAGCCATTCCGGTCAAGATTCCAAAGGTGCTGAGGGCATCTGTATAACTATATCCAAACAAGAGCAGACGCTTGGGGATATAGATTGCCTCCGCAGCAACCAATAGATTTAACACAATACGACTTAAGCTAAGTGGAGCAGCAAGACGAGTGATACGTTTTATACAGGGACAGATGCTTTGAATATTTGTTTTGGAAGCAAACTCCTCAGGTCTTTTTTTCATATAAATCAATGCAAAAATCACAGAGTACAGCATAGATGCCGATTCACCAACTACAGTTCCAAGGACTATAAATTGTAATGGAAATACATCAAGATGCTGATACTGTAATGTATAAACAAGATATACAAACAATACACGTACACTTTGTTCCATTAATTGTGAGAAGGCCGGTATCTTAGTCTTTTTTTGACCGAAGAAGTAGCCGTTACACAGACTATGAACAGCCTCGAGAGGTACAGAACATGCGAGGATTTTTAACAGAGGAGAACATCGTCTGTCACCGATCAGATGTATGGCAATCGGATCAGCATTACAAAAAAGTATAACTGCACAGATTACCGAGAGAAACAATGACAATAGAAATCCGGCCGCCAGATAGTCCTTTGATGAGGATCGGGAATGCTTGTCATGAACCTCTGCGGTTACCTTTGAAACAGCAGTTTGAATACCTGCACAGGTCAACGCATAACAAACAGCAGAAACGGGAAAAATCAACTGATAGATCCCGAGTCCTTCTGCACCGATTGTATGTGACAGGAATATTCTATAGAAGAAGCCTATGATGCGGCTGATGAAGCCGGCCAAGGTCAACATGAGTGTACCTTTGATTAATGGATGCTTTGAATTCATTGAAAGGATGCCTTTTTTCTATTGATTTAGTATATTCATGCTGATGTGTTGACAGAACAGGAACGGAATGCTATTATGCAGTTGGATGAATTCTTAGGGGTTTACTAGGAATTAAAAGTATGATTTCATATCCATATGAGATATAGATTGGAGTAGAGCAGAATATGATATATTTAGATAACGCAGCAACCACAAAAACAGCACCCGAAGTTGTAGATGCCATGTTACCATATTTTACAGAAAACTATGGGAATCCAAGCAGTGTCTATGATCTGGCGGCACATAGCAAAAAGGCTATTACGCAGAGCAGAGAAATCATTGCACAAGCAATCGGGGCAGAAACGAATGAAATATATTTTACGGCAGGCGGAACCGAAGCAGATAACTGGGCATTGATTGCAACAGCCGAGGCTTATGCGGAAAAAGGAAAGCATATCATTACATCTAAAATTGAACATCATGCGATCCTGCATACATGTCAGTATCTGGAGAAGCGTGGTTATGAAATATCCTATATTAATGTTGATGAAAATGGCTTTTTAAAGCTGGATGAACTGGAACAATCCATTCGTCCGGATACCATATTGATCTCAGTGATGTTTGCAAATAATGAGATCGGAACCATTCAGCCTATCAAGGAAATCGGAGAGCTGGCAAAAAGGAATGGAGTTTTGTTTCATACTGATGCGGTACAGGCATTTGGGCAGCTACCGATTAATGTAGACGAGTATCACATTGATATGCTGAGTGCAAGCGGACATAAACTCAATGGCCCTAAGGGAGTAGGGTTCTGCTATATTCGAAAAGGAATCAAGATCAGATCACTGCTACATGGAGGTGCACAGGAACGAAGCAGACGTGCCGGAACGGAGAATGTTCCGGGAATTGTAGGACTGGGCAAGGCAACAGAACGTGCATTACGCCTCATGGACAGCAAGACAAAGCAGGAGACTGCTCTGAGGGATTACCTGATCGACAGAGTGTTACGAGAGATACCATATACACGTCTGAACGGAGACCGCGAAAGGCGACTTCCCAATAATGCAAATTTCAGTTTTCAGTTTATAGAAGGAGAATCCTTGCTGATTATGCTCGATATGAAAGGAATCTGCGGTTCCAGCGGCTCAGCCTGCACATCAGGTTCTCTGGATCCATCTCACGTTCTTTTGGCAATCGGACTCAAACATGAGATTGCACATGGTTCGTTACGGCTGACCTTGAGTGAAGAAAATACAAAGGAAGAGATGGATATTGTTGTGGAGCAGGTCAAAGCGATTGTTGAGAAGCTCAGAAATATGTCACCGTTATATGAGGACTTTATTAAAAACAAGGCATAACAAAATACGAGATACAGCTTGTAAGGTGTAGCCATAGGAGGAATAACGAATGTACTCAGAAAAAGTAATGGATCATTTTTCAAATCCAAGAAATGTGGGAGAAATAGAGGAAGCAAGTGGCGTAGGAACGGTAGGAAATGCAAAGTGTGGAGATATCATGCGTATCTATCTGGATATTGATGATGATCAGATCATCAGAGATTGTAAGTTTAAAACATTTGGCTGTGGAGCTGCGGTAGCAACCAGTTCCATGGCAACAGAATTGATCAAAGGCAAGTCGATTCAGGAAGCCATGCAGGTGACAAACAAAGCAGTGATGGAGGCTTTGGATGGATTGCCACCGGTTAAGGTTCACTGTTCATTGCTGGCCGAGGAAGCCATTCATGCAGCATTATGGGATTATGCTGAGAAACATCATATTCAGATAGAAGGACTGCAAAAGCCTAAAAGTGACATTCACGAAGGTGAAGAAGCCGCAGATGCATATTAAGGAATCGGGTGGATACAAAAGATCATTTGACTGAGGGAGAGATACATGAAACAAAAAGTTGTGGTTGGCATGTCGGGAGGCGTGGATTCTTCTGTGGCGGCATATCTTCTCAAGGAGCAGGGGTATGAGGTGATTGGTGCAACCATGCAGATCTGGCAGGATGAAGCAGAGGAAACAAAAGAAGAAAATGGTGGATGCTGTGGTCTGTCGGCTGTGGATGATGCCAGACGGGTTGCCGATATGCTTGATATCCCATACTATGTCATGAATTTCAAACAGGAATTCAAAGCAAAGGTGATGGATTATTTTATAGAAGAATATTTACAGGGACATACACCCAATCCCTGTATTGCATGTAACCGTTATGTGAAGTGGGAAGCCCTGCTGCAAAGGAGTCTGGAGATTGGTGCTGATTATATTGCAACGGGACATTATGCACAGATCATAACTCTTCCAAACAAGAGATATTCACTACAGATGGCTCCGTCCATGAAGGACCAGACCTATGCTCTCTATAATCTGACGCAGGAGCAGTTATCACATACACTTATGCCCGTTGGGGCATATACTAAGGAAGAGGTACGTGCAATTGCAGAACAAATTGGGTTATGTGTAGCTCATAAAAAGGACAGTCAGGATATTTGCTTTGTGCCGGACAATGATTATGGAGGGTTCATACATGAGACTGTGCCGGATCGAGTGCCGGGCGAAGGCAATTTTATACTAGAAGACGGTACAGTGATTGGGAGGCATAAAGGTGTTGTGCATTACACGATCGGTCAGCGTAAGGGTTTGAATCTTGCAATGGGACATCCTGTCTTTGTAAAGGAGCTGCGTCCAAAGACCAATGAAGTTGTCATAGGCGAGAATGAGGATGTTTTTACATCTGAACTGATCTGTGGTCAGATCAATGCGATGGCTGTACCGGAAATAGAAGATGGAAAACAGGTACTGGCAAAGATACGTTACAGTCATAGAGGTTCAGTCTGTACAATTCATAAACAGGGTGACGGGTTGCTGAAGGTTATATTCGACGAACCGGTACGGGCAGTCACACCGGGACAGGCAGTGGTATTTTATGAGGACGATCATATTTACGGAGGCGGAACGATCATATGTTGATTAAAAGCGATTTTCATTTACATACCTCATTTTCGAGTGACAGTGAGACTCCCATGGAGGAAATGATCGAGCAGGGAATCAGGCTGGGCTTGCAGTCTATGTGCTTTACTGAACATATGGACAAGGACTTTTTGCGGAGAACAGATCATGATCCGAATTTTGAAGTAGATACAGATGCATACTATGAACAATATCAGAATCTGCGAGATCGGTATCATGATCGTATACAGATTCTGTTTGGAGTCGAACTGGGCTTACAGCCACATGTGGCGACACAATACAGAAGCTATATCAATCAGTACCCATTTGATTTTATCATAGGCTCCTCTCATTTGTGTCATAGAAGAGATCCGTATTTTCCGGAATTCTATGAGGGACGTGAAGAAGGAGAGGCATATCTGGAGTATTTCGAAAGCATTTTGGAAAACATCAATGGTTACGATGGTTTTGATATCTATGGACACCTGGATTATACAGTACGCTATGGCCCTAATAAGAACAGGTTCTATCAATACAAAGCATATGCAGATGTGATTGATGCAATTTTACGGGCATTGATCGATCGAGAAAAAGGAATTGAATTGAATACCGGCGGCTTCAAGTATGGTCTGGGACATCCCAATCCGACCGAGGATATCATTCGAAGATATCGAGAACTTGGAGGAGAAATCATAACCATAGGCTCGGATGCACATATGCCGCAATTCATTGCCTATGAGTTTGAAAAAGCAGCAGCGATTTTACAGGAATGTGGATTCAGATACTATACGATTTTTAAAAGTCGTAAGCCTGAATATGTCCGTCTTTCATAGAAAGAACCTACATGTAAACAGGAAATATTCACTTTGCACAATAGAAAATACAAAGAAATTCCATGTTTCGTGAAATTTGCACTTGTAATTTATCAGTAGATTAGGTAAAATAGACGTGCTGATAAAATTGGTACACGATTTTGTGTGCTTATCATTAAATTAATAAAACCTAGGAGGAATTTCAAATGGCAGTAAGAGTAGCAATCAACGGATTC
>CAZVYQ010000053.1:0-15642 GCA_964631375.1 uncultured Lachnospiraceae bacterium
CCAACGCCTACGGCAACCCCAACTCCAACCCCGACCCCTATGCCCCTCCCGTTAGTAACTCCTAATGAAAGTATTGAGTTAAAGAACTATACACTGACCAATACAGGGCTACATAGATTGTCCTATTCTGTAAATCTGGGAGATACTTGGAGTACTCCGACAACGGATAATCCTGTTGATCTATCATCTGAGAAGAATAATTTGGCACCGGGCGGTGCTGTTATGGTAAAATATGTAGCTAATGAGGATGAAGATAGTTTGGATTCTCCCACACAGACCATCAGCCTGATACAATTTTCACCTCCATCCGGTGTGTATGCTGTTGATCCTACAACGACAGGAGGACAAGGAACCATTTATGGAGTGGATTCCAGTATGGAGTATGCAGGGACTTCTTTAGTGGGAGCTCCGTTTAACGCAATCAACGACACGAAGATTGATTTGGATCCGGGAACATATCTGGTCAGAGTTGCATCATCCGGTCGTAGATTTTGTTCTGATACGGTATCAGTGACAATCAACCCATTTTCGGGACATAAGGAGCCGACACCAAATGCAGTATTCAATGCAGTAACCATGGTACTCAGTAATATGGCTGAGAACATGGAATATTGTTTTGACGGTGTTACTTGGACTCATATTGCATCAGGATCTCCTACAAGTAAGACATTATCAGACGATGATGCCAGAAATGCAATGGCACATGGTATTCAGGTCATTAAAAAGGGAAATGGATCTACAACAACTGATTCCGATATTCAGACGATATCCATTAATAAAGCCAGTACTCCCAATTGTGTTCAGGGAGTTGCACCGACTGACAATGGCAATTCGGGAAAGATCATAAACGTTGACTCCAGTATGCAGTATAAAGCCAATGGTGCAGCTTCATGGATTGATATAGGCTCCAATGTTGTTACCAATCTAGCACCCGGTACATACCTTGTGAGAGTCAGAGCATCGGGAACCACTCTTGCCAGTGATTCAGTCAGTGTTAATATAGGGGCATATAAGCCAACAGTACTGCCCAAGGAGCATACACCAGGGATTGATTTTAATGCACAGAATATGATGCTGTCGGATATCTTTGGAACAAAGTATTCATTGGATGGCGGTAACAACTGGACTTATGCCAAGGATTACAATCAGATACAGCTACATGACGGACAAGTCAGCAAAGATAAAGGAATCAAGGCATTCAGACCCGGAAATGGAACCACTACCTCTGATTCCGATGTACAGACTATAACGATCAATAAGGCCAATCCTCCATCAGGAGTCAATGCAGTCAGTGCAACAAGTACTACACAGGGAGCAATAACAGGACTACAGTCCAACATGGAATACGGCCCTAAAGGCGGTTCTTGGACAACTGTAACAGCAAATGCTGTATTATTGCCAGCGGGGACATATTATGTCAGAACCCGTGGAGCTTATACAACACTTCCGAGTGATCCGATTGAGATCAATATATTGATGGCTGCAACACCGATTCCTGTGACTCCGATCAAGCCTGCAGTCATACCGACAGCAGCACCGACACCGATTCCAACAACGCAGGATAAGAACAAGGATCAAAAGCCAAAAGAGGAGAGTGTAGCTCAAAAGGATCAAACACAGGAACAGACAACAGAAAAGACCAAAGAATCGGATGCGGAACAGGCAACACCAACGCCAACTCCGATTCCGGTTGTGACAGGTCCCACCATTGCCGGTAATACGGAGGCTGCAGGCTGGGATGCAATCAAACAGGCAGCTACAGAAGGACCTGTTGCAGTCAGTATGAATGGCACGACCGAGATACCGGCAACGGTGTTGCAAACTATTAAATCGGCTAAGACAGAATTAACGGTAGAAATGGATCATGTCGTATGGACCATTCCCGGAAGTGCAGTTTCGGATGATGTTACAGACGTCAATCTGGGAGTTGTGGAGGATACAAATAGAATCCCGCAGGAAGCAGTTGATACAGTAGCCAAGAACAGTATCGCAACAAAGCAGTTTGAAGTGGAATATGAAGGACCATTAGGATTCAGAGCGACTCTTTCCATGCAGACTGATCAGGCTAATGCAGGAAAGTTTGCAAACCTCTTCTGTTATCAGGGAGCGGGAGAACCGATGGAATTCATTGACTCAAGTCAGATCTCAGAAGATGGCAAGATGAGTTTTGGTATGGTACACGCATCCTCCTATGTTATCGTGATTAGTGATGAGAAATATAGTGAAGAGACAGTTCAGGGAACAGAGAATGTTAAGGTTAAAACAGAGAAAAAGGAGAGCCGGACAGGCTGGATTCTTCTGATCGTACTGATCATTTCAATCGTATTGATCGCAGCAGCAGTTACACTGGTTATGAAAAAGAGACAGGAAGAATTAAGGAAACATCACAGACAGAATAGTAGAAAGAAGTAGACAAAAATAAAAGAGCCTCACATCAACTGATGTGGGGCTCTTCAAATTCACCATTCAATTCCCGATAGAAGTTAGCCAGTACTGTCATAAAATAAGGACCTACCCACAATATTGCCAGTCCACAGGAAATGAGCACCAGAAAATACCAGCCAATAAAACTGAGACTAATGTAGAAGAAACGTCCCTTTTGCCCTTGTAATACAATACGACTCTGTTTTGCACAGTCCAGTGCTTTCCAATCAGGATGATCACAATAGAAATAGAAGCGAAGTCCATAAACCAGTGATAGCATAACGGAACCGACAATAGAACCAATATAAAGAACGATATAGAGTAAAAACATAGGACCAAAATTGGTAATATCATCTGCATATACGATCTGTACGACGCAGGCGGGAATACTCATTAATATATTTGCAAAGTAAAATAAGAAAAACAAACCAAGTGCCTTATCGGGATGATGTGAGAAAACAAAAAAGACATCCTTTAATTCCACTTGATTCCCACGGGCAATCTGGATTGCCATATGAATCAGACCAATCTCCATACAATAGAATAATGCAACAATAATCAGCATAATCAGAAAGAGAATGATGATAGAACCGATCATTGCAGAGGTGATATGTGAACCTCCAAAGAAAGCGGCTCCCATTAATCCGGCCACTCCGAATCCATATGCTACTGAGAATACTGCAAAATAAATTGCAATGATTACAGCAAAGGCTCCTGCGATCTTGCCATAGTTACCAAGTAATTGTTCCTTTGCGAGCACCTTGAGCTGTGCACATGTTTTTTGTTGATTCATGATGTTTTCAATACTCCGTTCGTTTGTCGTTTTATTTTTACTGATGAAACTTTTCAGCAGGCAATATCGATATTCATACCTCGCAGTCCCATGGCATCCATTTCTTTTTTGTCCTGTTGATAGGGATTGCTTTCGTTGGAATACTTGATCTGAGTGGCTGTTGTGCCACCTGATACATAGGAGCGACCACATTCAGGACAGATGGAAGTATGTAGAGATACATTTGCTGAGACTACTTTCCCGTTTTTCTGTGCCGCCTTGTTGTATGCATTTGCCACATGTTCCTGTTCGTGAGCCCTCACCCTTCCGGCAGAGGCTTCAGGGGAGATATGGGCGGCTGATTTAAAAGAAACCATCTCATCTGAACCGTCTTGATACTTACGCTCCGCACAGGTCTTACATTCTGCGGGAGAGGATTTTTTCCCGGGTTGAATCTGTGTGGATTCACCTGGATTTCTGACAGCAGATGTTCTGGTCTCATAACCGTTTGTGTTGATTCCGTAACCAATTGCACCAACCATAACGCTTCCTCCTGACTTATAATTCGTCCTGGGGTGAAAAACTTTCTATCATATCTTTATATAATTCATAGGTACCTTCAGGAACCTCCTGATGATACTGGGTTTCATACTGTTTCTCATATTCCTTCCAAAACTCTTCTCCGCCATCCTCTGCGACTGCAACAAGTCCACCAATCATTAAGAAGAAAAAAGCAATCATCGAAATCACAACTCCAATAATGGATGTTATCATGCCTGTTTTGGCCTGTGTCAGCATTTCACGATTCTCACGTCTTGATAATATGGCAAGAGCAATACCGACACCACCTAACGGTAGTGAAATACAGCAACAGCAAATCGATGCAATCCCCAATATCATGGATGCAAAAGCGAGTCCCTTTGAACTTTGTTCTTTTTGTCCTTCCTGAATGTCCATCTTATCCTCGTTTCAGAAACAGAAGACATGACCTCTGTTTCGCATAATCTCATCTTGATTTTATCATATTTTATCGAAAATGACAATTGTCTTTCAGATACCTGACATGATATACTCTTATCTGGATGTTATTGAATCAGAAACAGAACAGGAGTCATGATCATGGATATTGCACTGAAATTAAAAGAAGAATTAAAGATTGAAAAATGGCAGGCAGAGGCAGCAATAAAATTAATCGATGAAGGGAATACGATTCCCTTTATCTCACGTTACCGCAAGGAGGTAACAGGGTCTCTGAACGATGAAATTCTGAGAAATTTGAATGATCGGCTGACATACCTTCGTAATCTTGAGGATAAAAAAGCACAGGTGCTTTCTAGCATAGAGGAACAGGGGAAGTTGACAGATGAGTTGAAAAAGCAGATTGTAGAGGCAGAGACGATGGTAGTGGTAGAGGATCTGTACAGACCTTATCGTCCAAAGCGAAGAACACGTGCTACCATTGCAAAGGAAAAGGGGTTGGAGGGTCTTGCGGAGTTGATTTTGACTCAGGATGCAACAGAACCGATTGAGAATGCTGCAGAACAATACATCAGCGAAGAAAAGGGCGTTGCAACGGTTATCGAGGCGATTGAGGGTGCCGGGGATATTATAGCAGAACAGATTTCTGATGAAGCAGATTATAGAAGTTATATCAGACAGGCAACCTTTGACGAAGGCAAGTTAATCTCATCGGCTAAGAACGAGAAGCAGGAATCTGTATATGAGATGTACTATCAGTTTGAGGAACCGGTACATAAGATCGCAGGTCACAGAGTACTGGCATTGAACCGTGGTGAGGCAGAAAAAATGCTGGTTGTAAAACTGGAAGCTCCTGAGGAACGTATCCTGCAGTTTTTGGCGAAAAAAGTCATTACAAAGGATAATTCATATACAACACCTATATTGAAAAATGTGATCGAGGACAGTTATCATCGGTTGATTCAACCAGCCATCGAACGAGAGATCAGAAACGATCTCACTGAAAAGGCAGAGGATGGAGCTATCAGTGTATTTGGAAAGAATCTGGAACAGCTGCTGCTCCAGCCGCCAATTGCAAATCAAGTAGTACTTGGCTGGGATCCTGCTTTTCGTACAGGATGTAAACTGGCAGTTGTAGATGCGACAGGAAAGGTTTTGGATACCAAGGTCATATTTCCGACTGCACCGCAGTTCAAGGTAGATGAAGCTAAGTTTGAATTAAAGAAACTGATCAAGAAATATGGCGTTACACTGATTTCCGTGGGTAACGGTACAGCTTCCAGAGAGTCTGAAATGGTCATCGTGGATCTGTTAAAGGAACTGGATACACCGGTACAGTATGTGATCGTCAATGAAGCCGGAGCCTCAGTATATTCTGCAAGTAAACTTGCGACAGAGGAGTTTCCGAATTTTGACGTAGGACAGAGAAGTGCTGCTTCGATTGCGAGGAGGATCCAAGATCCGCTTGCGGAGCTTGTCAAGATCGATCCCAAGTCGATCGGAGTTGGACAGTATCAGCATGATATGAATCAAAAGAAACTGTCGGATGCCCTGACAGGTGTTGTAGAGGACAGTGTGAATAAGGTTGGAGTCGACCTGAATACCGCTTCTGCATCATTGTTGGAATACATCTCGGGCATTTCCAAGGTTTTGGCTAAAAATATTGTAGATTATCGAGAGAAAAATGGACGTTTTAATAATCGTAAACAATTATTAAAGGTTGCCAAGATGGGGCCAAAGGCATATGAACAGTGTGCCGGATTTATGAGAATCCTAAATGGAGACAATCCGCTAGATGCAACCAGTGTACATCCTGAATCCTATGAAGCAGCATTGAAACTACTGGATAAACTCGGACTAACGATGGAGGATGTCAGAGCAGCACAGGCAAAGGCGGCTAAGGAAAAGGCAGCTGGAAAGAAAAGCCCTGCTCAGACAACACAGTCTCCAAAGAAAGAGAATAAAACGATTCTGAAAAATCAGAATACAGCAATGGCGCAGGCGTTGATGGCAGCTATGGGCGGTACTGTACGAAACGAGAAAACATCCGGACAGACAGCTGTGACAGAACCTACTACACAGACCGGAAGTCTGGAAAAGAAGGTAAGAGATAAGAAGAAATTAGCAGAGGAACTTGGTATCGGCGAGATCACTTTGACAGACATCTTAAAGGAGCTAGAGAAGCCTGCAAGAGATCCACGTGACGATATGCCGAAGCCCATTCTTCGTTCCGATGTTCTTGAGATGAAGGACTTGACACCGGGTATGGTTTTGAAGGGCACCGTTCGAAATGTCATTGATTTTGGTGTATTTGTAGACATAGGAGTTCATCAGGATGGATTGGTGCATATATCACAGATCACAGATCGTTTTATTAAACATCCATTAGAGGCTGTGGCGGTTGGAGATATTGTTGAGGTTAAGGTGATCAGTGTGGATGTGCCAAAGAAAAGAATTGCCCTGACTATGAAGCTGGGGAATTAGACAGAAAAGCTAAGGAGATGTCAGAGCATGCAGACATGTGACCTATGTACAGTCTGGGGAGAGCAGATCGATCCGGATAATGTCCTGCAAGAATATCCGCGACCGCAGATGGTACGCGACAGTTACTTGAATCTAAATGGTTACTGGGATTATGCGATTACACAAGTGGCAGAAGAACCGACTGTTTATGATGGACAGATACTTGTTCCTTTCTCGCCGGAGGCGAAACTTTCTGGTGTCAGCAGACAGGTGATGCCAAAGGATTATCTGCATTACAAAAGAACCTTTCATATCACGCAAGAGTTTATGAAGGACAGATTGTTGCTACATTTCGGAGCTGTGGATCAGATTTGCAGAGTATTTGTAAATGGTCAGGAGGCGGGGCACCACGTTGGAGGATACCTGCCCTTCACACTTGATATAACGGCTCTGACAGTGATCGGCGAGAATGTTCTGACCTTGGAAGTGAAGGATTATTCGGACACCTCTCATCATACAAGAGGAAAGCAAAAGCTGCGTCACAGCGGTATGTTTTATCAGGCTCAAAGCGGGATATGGCAGACTGTCTGGATGGAAAGTGTGCCGGATCAATATATTTGTTCGCTCAGGATTACTCCGCTTTATAATGAACGTGCAGTGGAGTTTGATATAGAAGGAATCGATTCATCATCCGATGTTCCGATTCGGATCAGTATTATGGACAGAGATCATCTTCTGTCTCAACAGACATTTAGACAGGGTAAACCGTGTACGATTGATATGGGAGACTTCCTCAGTTGGACGCCGGAGCATCCACATCTGTATCATGCAGAGGTTTCTTACGGACAGGATCAGATCAGTACCTATTTTGCCATGAGAAAGTTCTCGGTTGGGAAGGATCGTAATGGGATTCTACGACTGGAATTAAATAATCAACCATTCTTTCATCATGGAGTTTTAGATCAGGGATATTGGCCGGAAGGACTTTACACGGCACCATGTGATGAAGCATTGATGTATGATATTCAGAAAATGAAAGAGTTAGGCTTCAATATGCTGCGAAAGCATGTCAAGATCGAGCCTGCAAGATGGTATTATCATTGTGACAGACTTGGAATGCTGGTATGGCAGGATATGGTCAATGGCGGTTCCAAGTATCATATGAATCTGGTATGCCTGTTTCCGAGTTTATTAGGTAAGGCAGGAAGACGCATTCGGGATAATAAGTATGGATTGTTGGCACGTAGAGAGCGGGAGGGCAGAGAGCAATTTCGCAAAGAACTGATGGAAATGCTACGGCATCTGTATAACTGTCCCTGTATTGCAGTATGGGTTCCGTTTAATGAAGCATGGGGGCAGTTTGACGCAAAGTATGTTACGCGAATGATCCGTGAATTTGACAGTACACGTCAGATCGATGAGGCCAGCGGATGGTTTGATCAGGGAGGCGGAGATATCTACAGCAAACATAATTACTGGTACAGACTGCGTGTACAGTTAGAAAAGGATCGCGTGTTTGCTGTAACCGAATATGGTGGGTATTCACATCAAATCATGGGGCACAGTCTGGTACGTCGAATTTACGGATATCGAACCTATACGTCAAAGGAACAGTTATCAGCACGTTATGACAGGCTACAACGGCAGGAAATCATACCCGGTGCTCCCAAAGGACTATGTGGTGGTGTATATACGCAGCTTTCTGATGTGGAGGATGAGGTAAATGGTCTGATGACCTATGACCGCAGGATTTTAAAGGTTGATGAGGAAATGGTGAAGGCAAGGAGTAGAGAATTGCTTGAAACATTTGAGACTTGTGTTTGAGAGAAGGAGTGAGCATTATGAAATTGAAAGAATTATTTGAAGCGGCAAGTCAACATCTGGCTTTTGTTGGTATCTGTCTCATTGTAATCATTGGAACCTTTTTGATTGCGAAGCTGGCAGAGAAACTGATCGGCATCAAAAATGATCCTGCCATACGCACCAGAAAGATTGCCGTGATTGGTATCTTCTCAGCAATTGCGGGTATATTGATGTTTTTTGAGTTCCCAATGTTATGGATCGCACCGGAGTTTTATAAAATGGACTTTAGTGAAGTCCCGATCCTGATCTGTGCGTTTGCTTATGGTCCTGTAGCAGGAGTAGTAGCTGAACTATGTAAGGAATTTATCAAACTGTTCCTAAAGGGAACACCAACTGCATTTGTCGGAGATCTGGCAAACTTTATTTTTGGATGTGCGATGATTCTGCCCGCATCGATTATTTACCATATAAAAAAGACAAGAAAAGGTGCTTTAATCGGTATGACGACAGGAACGATCTTTCGGTCGATTTTTGGTGGATTGTTCAATGCAGTTTATCTGATACCTGCATATGTTGTTCTGTATGGAATGCCTCTGGAGGCGATCGTTGGAATGGGTACGGCTGTAAATCCTCAAATTACAAATGTAACCACTTTAGCACTTTTTGCAGTGGTACCGTTTAATATACTAAAGGGAACGATGATCTCCATTGCCACCTTCCTGCTGTATAAGAAATTGAGTCCGGTCATTCATGCACAGCATAACATCAAGAAGAAAAACGCTGCATCATCTACAGAGACTAAGAACCTATAGATTCGTGTGAGCGATAACTATTTGGTTGCACTTGATGCAATTTATCAGTATAATAAACAGGAAACAGAGTACCCGCAATGGCTGAACGCTGTGGGTACTTTCTCTATGTATATGACTTGTGGAATCAGTTTTTAATTGGAGGAAATTATGCAGATACAGTTTGATGTAAAAATGACAACAGGTAAAATGTATGATTATATGCTTCACCATACATTTACGAGTTTCCAGGGAATTCTTGGTGAGGCAGTGGGAGTATTGCTGATTGCAGCTTTTGTAGCCTCCGGAAAGTGGTTGTATCTGATTGCAGGAGTGACTGTGGTTTTGTATCTACCTGTTGCTTTGTATATGAACGCCAAGAAACAGATCCTGTTGAGTCCCGTCTTCAAGGAAGTCCTGCATTATACCCTGACCGAGGAGGGTATTACAATCAGAGTAGGAGATGAGGAAGATTCTCAGGAATGGAAGGATATGTGTAAAGCAATATCTACCGGAAAGAGTATCATCGTCTATACAAGTAAGAGAAATGCCAGTATTTTCCCGAAATCCGATCTGGGTGATCAGAAGATGGCTGTAATAGAGATGATATCAAGACATATGGATCCTAAGAAGGTCAATATCAGAGGATAGTTGGAGAATACAGATCATGATGACGGTTGAGACATTGAGCGCCAGGGAAACATTTGACCTGGGAGTACGAATAGGAACAGAAGCAAAACCTGGAACGGTGATTACTCTGATCGGGGATCTGGGAGTCGGTAAAACTGTATTTACGCAGGGCGTTGCAAATGGTCTGGGAATCAGTGAGCCGATCAGCAGCCCTACTTTTACAATTGTCCAGATCTATGAAGGTGGGAGGATGCCGTTCTACCATTTTGATGTATATCGCATCGGAGACGTCGAGGAGATGGATGAGATTGGATATGAGGATTGCTTTTACGGAGACGGCCTGTGCATCATTGAATGGGCAGATTTGATCAGCGAATTGATACCTCCGGAGGCTGTCCGGGTAGAAATAGAGAAGGATCTGAGACAGGGCTTTGACTATCGAAGGATCACAGTCAGAGAAGGAAGGATATAGTATATGAAATTATTGGCGATAGACAGTTCGGGACTGGTGGCATCCGTGGCCGTACTGGAAGATGAACATATGCTTGCAGAATATACGATCGATTACAAAAAAACACACTCTCAGACACTGGTACCGATGCTGGACGAGATCAAAAAGATGATTGATCTGGATCTGTCTACGATTGATGCCATTGCAGTAGCCGCAGGACCAGGCTCCTTTACAGGACTTCGTATCGGTTCTGCAACAGCAAAGGGTCTGGGACTTGCATTGAATAAACCTATTATATCTGTACCGACCATGGATGCCATGGCATATAATCTGTGTATGACCAAACAACTTGTCTGTACTATCATGGATGCCAGACGAGGACAGGTTTATGCGGGTGTATATGAGTTTACAGAGGGGACACAAACGATTTTGGTTGAGCAGTGTGTGATCATGCTGGATGAACTGGTAGATCAGTTAAATCAGTTCGGACGTGCTGTTGTGTTTCTGGGTGATGGTGTACCGGTATTTAAGTCACAGCTGTCTGAAATCATGAAGGTTCCTTATACATTGGCACCGGCACATTTGAGTCGACAGAGAGCAGGAGCATTGGGTGTACTTGCGATGCATTACTATCATACTGAACATGGAGAATATGGAGTGCATATTCAAAAAGCATCAGAACACAAACCGAATTATCTGCGTTTGTCACAGGCGGAACGAGAACTTGCACAGAAGCAGCAGGAGATGACAGAAACATCAACAAAATGAAGCAAAGCGAGGATCAGCAAAAATAAAGATGATAGAATATAGAGAGATACAGGAAAATGATCTGGATGCAGTCTGCAGACTGGAGGAGGAAACCTTCTCGATGCCATGGAAAAGACAGGACTTTGCAGATATGATCGATCAGGATCATCTATTGTATATTGTGGCAATATTTGATAATATAATTGTGGGTGGTTGTGGACTTCGAGAGATTGCCGGAGAAGGTGAGATTACAAATGTAGCAGTATCAAAGGACTATAGAGAACAGGGAATTGGTTTTCAAATGGTCAGTGAATTGCTGGAACGAGGCACCAAGATGGGAATCACCGCATTTACACTGGAGGTCAGAAAGAGTAATACAGCTGCAATTCATGTATACGAAAAACTTGGATTTCAAATAGAAGGAATTAGAAAAAATTTTTATGAACAACCAACGGAAGATGCTTTGATTATGTGGAAGAGATAGACAGGGCATGGAGTAATTACCACTATTTTTTGATAAGGACACCTTGTATAATTAAATTGTCCCCGGACAAGCAAATCCTGTGATATCAGCTTGTCAGACGGGTGTTGCAGGAATGATACAAGGAGGTAGAGATATGCGAAAGTATGACGAGAACGGTAAAGAGCTGACCGAAGTATTCTGTAATTATTGTGGCCGCAAACTGGCGTGTGATGGCGGAATCGTAAAAGAAGGTATCGTACCGGTGGATAACGCATTTGGTTATTTCTCTGAAAAGGATGGACAGGTGCACAGTTTTGATCTGTGTGAGAAATGCTATGACAATCTAATGCTGCAGTTTGAGATACCGGCGACCATCCGAAATGCGAAGGAGTTATTATAAAGAATGTTAGATGTTTGTTTGCTCGGGACAGGTGGCATGATGCCGCTGCCGTATCGATGGCTGACTTCCTTGATGATGAGATTCAATGGAAGCAGCATCTTAATAGATTGCGGTGAAGGAACCCAGATTGCAATGAAGGAAAAGGGTTGGAGTGCCAAACCGATTGATATTCTCTGCTTTACACATTATCATGCAGATCATATCAGTGGATTGCCGGGACTCCTGCTTACGATGGGAAATGCCGAGCGAACAGAACCACTGACATTGATTGGTCCGAGAGGGCTCGAGCGAGTTGTAAATGCTCTTAGGATCATTGCTCCGGAACTTCCGTTTCCGCTACAGTTTATTGAACTGACTGAGATCGAGCAGGTATTGGACTTTGGAGACTTTCAGATTGAGGCTTTTCATGTGAACCACAACATTACCTGTTATGGCTATAACATGATCATTCATCGGACAGGCAAATTCAGTGTAGATAAGGCAAAGGAACAGCAAATACCGATGCCGTACTGGAATAGACTGCAAAAGGGTGAAGTCATTGAAACACCAGAAGGTATCTATACCCCGGATATGGTACTGGGTCCTCCCAGAAAAGGGATTAAGCTGACCTATTGTACGGATTCCAGACCAACTGACCTGATCGTAAAAAACGCTCATCAAGCTGATCTGTTTGTCTGTGAAGGAATGTATGGAGAGCCGGATATGATACAAAAGGCAAGAGAACACAGACATATGACTTTTTATGAAGCAGCAGAAATGGCTAAGAGTGCAGAGGTGACAAGCCTATGGCTGACACACTACAGCCCATCGCTTGTGAATCCGAGAATATTTATGCCAGAGGTGAAGAAAATATTTCCGAATGCACATGCCGGCAAGGATGCAATGACAATAACGTTAGATTTTGAGGATGAGTGAGTATCCCCAAGATCATAGGTGGAAGGAGGAGTGGCTGTGCCAAAAGGAGCAAAAGGTTTGATCCTGGCAATTGTGATGATAGCATTGATTGTTGGCTATTATGCATATTTGTCTAATAAAATCCCCCCCGCTAAGGAAGAAGTAGTGAAGCTGACAGCTACTCAGGAAGCCCTTTCACGCAATCTGGACAAGAACTATCCCCCCTCTCCTAAGGAGGTTTTGAAGTATTACAGTGAGCTTACGATGAGTTTTTATAATGAAGAGCATGATGATGAGGAGATTATCAAATTGGCTCAGAAGGCACGCGAACTATATGATCAGGAACTACTGGCCAATCAGACTGAAGAACAATATATTCGTATGCTGACAGAGGATATTGACACATATAAGAAGGAAAAGAAAACGATATCAAGTTTTTCTGTATCATCCAGTGTTGATGTGGAGTACTATACAAGAGACGGACGTGATTGGGCGAAGCTTGGATGCATCTATACACTTCGGCAGGCGACTACATTGGCGACCACACACGAAGACTTTCTGCTTCGAAAGGATGATGACGGACACTGGAAAATATACGGCTGGGTGGTCAGCCCGATAGGAGATACAGATGAGTGATTTGGATCAGTCAACAAAGGACATTTTGATATTAGGGATTGAGAGTTCTTGTGACGAGACTGCTGCAGCAGTTGTAAAGAATGGACGAGAGGTGCTTTCAAATGTTATTTCCTCTCAAATCGCTCTTCATACCTTGTATGGTGGAGTGGTTCCCGAGATTGCATCGCGAAAGCATATTGAAAAGATCAATCAGGTGATCGAGGAGGCATTATCTGCCGCCGGGGTTACTTTATCAGAGATAGACGCCATAGGAGTGACTTATGGTCCCGGCCTGGTCGGGGCCTTACTTGTGGGTGTTTCTGCTGCAAAGGCAATCAGCTTTGCATCAGGCATTCCGTTAGTGGGTGTACATCATATCGAAGGACATATTTCAGCGAATTATATAGAACATCAGGAATTGGAGCCTCCGTTTATGTCACTGGTCGTATCCGGAGGACACACACATCTGGTAAAGGTAATTGATTATGGAGTATATGAAATACTCGGACGTACGCGCGATGATGCAGCAGGAGAGGCTTTTGATAAGGTTGCCCGTGCAATCGGACTAGGCTATCCGGGTGGACCAAAGATCGATCAAGTCTCAAAGGAGGGAAATGCAGAAGCACTCAGTTTTCCCAGAGCCAAGGTAGAGGATTCTCCATATGATTTCAGTTTTAGCGGATTAAAATCAGCAGTTTTAAATTATTTAAACAGTTGTGAGATGAAGGGTGAGGCCTATATACAGGCAGACGTTGCGGCTTCCTTTCAAAAGGCTGTGACAGATGTATTGGTAGAGCATTCGATTATGGCAGTAAAAGAGCAAGGATGTCATCAATTTGCCATGGCAGGAGGTGTGGCATCAAATTCCGCACTTCGGAAAGCAATGGATGAGGCATGCAAAAAGGAAGGAATCAAACTGTACTATCCGTCACCGATCCTATGTACTGACAATGCGGCTATGATTGGTGTGGCTGCGTATTATGAATTCAGAAAAGGTGTTACAAGCGGACTTGATTTGAACGCTGTACCGAATCTAAAGCTTGGCGAACGATAGAAGGTACAAGACGAGTCAAGATATAGGGAATCATTTTGAATCGAGAGGTATGATATGGAAGAAATAAGATGCACAGCCATTGTACTGGCAGCCGGGCAGGGAAAAAGAATGAATACAGACGTGCAGAAACAATATCTGAAACTGGGTGACAGACCGGTATTGTATCATTCTCTGAAGGTTTTTGAGGATAGTTTCGTCGATGAGATTATTTTGGTAGTCAGCAAGGATGACATTGAGTATTGTAAAACCGAAATCGTGGAAAAATATCATTTGCATAAGGTAAAGAAAATCGTTGCAGGTGGTAAGGAACGTTATCATTCTGTCATGAATGGAATCAAGGCAATTGATGCTGACAGCTGCTCGTATGTGTTTATTCATGATGGTGCCAGACCTTTTGTGACTAAGGATATCCTGCACCGAGCTTATGAGACGGTATGTACATATGGGACGGCGGTTGTAGCCATGCCCTCAAAGGATACTGTAAAAATAGCGGATGATGAACAATGTGCCAAGGAAACTCCGGACAGAAGAACTGTGTGGATGATGCAGACACCACAGGTCTTCGCATATGATCTGATCCGAGATGCATATGATAAACTTGCAGAAGCGGATGAAAAACTGACTCAATTGGGAATCGTCATCACAGATGATGCGATGGTAGTCGAAATGTTCGAGGATAAAAAGGTTAAGTTTGTAGAAGGCTCCTACGGAAATATAAAAATCACTACACCAGAGGATCTGGTGATCGCAAATGCATTATTAAGTTAGTGGTAAATGAGGTCAATAGTTACATAAAAAAGTCTCGCACATATGCAATCAAAAAAGAAGAAAAAAACAATTGACACGGTTTCTCCTTTTTGCTACAATAATGATTGCGTTCGACAAGAGCGACTTTTTTAATGTAATGGCAAATCGTTATGGAGAGGTATCGAAGCGGTCATAACGAGGCGGTCTTGAAAACCGTTTGTCCGAAAGGGCACGTGGGTTCGAATCCCACCCTCTCCGCTGACAAAGAAATTTGTCAAAGGAATATCATCTACAGGATTCAGCACGATGAAGTACTTGGAGAAGTACCCAAGCGGCTGAAGGGGCTCCCCTGGAAAGGGAGTAGGTCGTTAATAGCGGCGCGAGGGTTCAAATCCCTCCTTCTCCGTTAATAA
>CAZVYQ010000054.1:0-15433 GCA_964631375.1 uncultured Lachnospiraceae bacterium
TCACAGCATCTTTCGCAGTGAGAACCTCGATTCCGCTTCGCTTCTTCTCGGTCACGTGCTTCGCACTACACAGCCAATCCATCAAAGTTACTCCTGGATGCAAGCATCCGTCGCATCTTTGCTGTCTTGTCTGTCTCACTGCTCATTGCATACCTGAAAGATGTAGAATTTTAGATAGTAGGATTCGTCGGCTGCCCATAGGATGGGATGATCGGGTGCTTGGGTACGGAACTCTACCTGACGTAAGCGTTTATGTGCCTGATCGGCTGCCTGTCGGATGGTCTTAGTGAATAACTCGTAGTCCATGAAATGAGAACAGGAGCAGGTTGCAAGATATCCGCCATTCTTAACAAGCTTCATACCACGTAGGTTGATTTCACGATAGCCCTTGACTGCATTTTTTATCGTACTACGAGACTTGGTAAAAGCAGGTGGGTCCAGTATGACCACATCATACTGCTGTTTCTCCTGTTCCAGTCTAGGGAGCAGATCAAAAACATCTTCACATAAAAATTCCACACGATCGGATAATCCGTTGAGTGCTGCGTTCTCTCTGGCACGGTCAACAGCAACCTGAGATGCATCTACTCCGGTTACATGTGTTGCACCGGCAACTCCGGCATTCAGGGCGAAAGATCCTGTATGTGTAAAGCAATCCAGCACTGTTGCATCCTGACACAGCTTCTGGATTGACAGGCGATTATACTTCTGATCAAGGAAGAAGCCCGTCTTCTGTCCATCCGCTACATCGACCAGATACCTGACGCCATTTTCAGTGATCTGTACAACAGGATCAAAGGGTTCTCCTATAAAACCCTTGAACCGTTCCATACCCTCTTGTTCTCTGACCTTGGCATCACTGCGTTCATAGATTCCGCGAATTGTAATACCGTCCTTCGCAAGTATCTCCTTTAGAATATCCAACAATGTCGGCTTTAACCTGTCAATTCCAAGTGCGAGTGATTCCACGACAAGCACATCCTCGAACTTATCAATGACAATCCCCGGTAGATAATCAGCCTCTCCAAATACCAGACGGCAGCTTGATGTATCCACTGTCTTCTTACGATACTCCCATGCATTTTGCAGACGCATTGTAAGAAAAGTTCTGTCGATTTCCTGTTCTTTATTTCTCGTCATCATGCGAACCGTGATCTTAGACTTGCGGTTGATAAAGCCTCGTCCAAGCGGATAACCGTCAAAGTCATGTACGATCACTATATCACCATCTGTTACACTTCCCATAATGCTTTCAATCTCATTATCAAAAATCCAGAGACCGCCCGCCTTGATCGTGCGTCCCTCACCCTTTTTTAATGTTACGATTGCTTCGTTCATCTCACTGCTCCAATCCGGTATTTCTTCATTTAAAATAATCACCACAATGTGTCACATAATCATAGGTCTTACAAAGTTCTTTAAACTACCCTTAAGCAATATACTTTTCAAAGTCAGGAATCAGTCTGTCATTTCCTTCCATTATATTTTCAATAGCAACCTACTATGTAGCATATATTGAGAATTTCGCCTTGTTTTCGTTACATATAATGACATATTTTCAATAGGGAGCATGTTATATTCTCGCTATTGAGAGAATTTGATGGTTTTGTTTCAATATAGACTCTTAATCTGTCTCTTATTGAAAAATGAAGCTTTTTGAGTCAATTTTCTCCCTATATATGGTTATTTTTTTCAATACAGAGCTTCATATAACTCTATATTGAAAATTTGGAGCAATCAGCTTCCTGTATCATCACAAAAATTGATAAAGATATTAATATAGTAATCTTTACTCCTCCTCAGCCCAGACAAGTGCACACTTGACTGCCCGCTTCCAGCCCTTGAGCAGCTTCTCGCGTTCTGTGGCATCCATATCCGAAACAAACTCTCTACCAAGCTGCCAGTTTTCCTTGATTTCTTCCCTGTCCTTCCAGTAGCCGCTTGCAAGTCCGGCGAGATATGCGGCTCCAAGAGCAGTTGTTTCGATGCATTTTGGTCTGTCTACAATCGTCTGCACGATGCCAGACTGAAACTTCATCAAAAAGTTATTGGCACTCGCTCCGCCATCTACCTTCAACACCTTCAGATGTATCCCGGAGTCCTCCTCCATCGCACACAGAACATCATAGGTCTGGTAAGCAATGGATTCCAACGTCGCGCGGATAAAATGCTCCTTTTTACAGCCACGGGTGATTCCGACAATTGTACCCTTGGCATACTGGTTCCAGTAGGGTGCTGCCAGCCCGGTAAATGCCGGCACGATGTAAACACCATTGGTATCGGACACCTCATCTGCATATTCCTCAGATTGACCTGCACTCTTAAGCATCCGCATACTGTCTCTGAGCCACTGAATTGAAGCACCCGCCACAAATACACTACCCTCCAGTGCATATTCCACCTGATCACTGTCTCCGGCAGCAATCGTTGTCAGTAGTCCATTCTTGGAATCGATTGCTTTTTTTCCTGTATTCATTAATAAAAAGCACCCTGTACCATATGTATTCTTGACCTCTCCCGGTTCAAAGCAGCACTGGCCAAATAGCGCTGCCTGCTGATCTCCTGCTGCCCCTGCAATCAGAATTTCTCCACCCAAAACACTTGGGTCAGTCTTGCCATAGATACAGCTTGACGGCTTTGCCTTGGGCAGCATAGACTTTGGAATATGAAACAGTTTCAACAGCTCCTCATCCCAACACAGCCTATGGATATCAAACAACATTGTACGGGAAGCATTGGTATAGTCAGTGACATGAACCGCACCCTTCGTCAGATTCCAGATAAGCCAGGTGTCTACCGTTCCAAAGAGCAGCTTACCATCATCTGCAGCCTCACGTGCACCCGGAACATTTTGCAGTATCCATGCAATTTTAGATGCAGAAAAATATGCATCCGGAATGAGACCGGTCTTCTCTGTAATCATCTTTCCATATCCATCCTCGATCAGCCGGTCGATCATCTCTGACGTTCTGCGACATTGCCATACAATCGCATTGCATACAGGTTCCCCTGTCTCCCTGTTCCAGACTATGGTTGTCTCTCTTTGATTCGTGATCCCAATACTGCTGATATTGTCTGCCTCTGCACCCACCATTGCCATAGCCTCAGTTGCTACAGACAGCTCTGAGGACCAGATCTCCATCGGATTATGCTCGACCCAGCCCGGTTTCGGATAGATCTGTGTAAATTCCTTCTGAGCCATGGAACAGATCTTTCCTGTCTTGTCAAATAAAATACATCTGGAACTCGTTGTTCCTTGATCCAGAGCCATTACATACTTTTGCATGCATATTCCTCCTGTCATAGTATACTTTACATTCTGTTTCAATCTGATTCTGACTTAAAATGGTGTTCTCATGATTCCCTTTGATTACCCTGCTGTTGATCAGCAGTTCTCAGGAATTTCAGCAAAACTATTGCTACAATGAGTACCGCCGGAAAGATACAGCCTGCCAGTAGTCCGATATGTAGATCATCATTTGCCCTTTGTGTCACCATACCCACTATCCCCGGTCCAATGGATGCCCCCATATCTCCTGCCATAGCAAGAAAAGCGAACAGGGCCGTTCCACCCATCGGTATTTTCTGGATCGAAATGCTGATGGTTCCGGGCCACATGATTCCAACAGAAAAACCACAGACCACACAGCCGATCAAACCTGCCATTGTTTGATCGGAAACAGATGCTACGATATAACAGATCAGACACAACACCCCTGATCCAATCATATATTTCATCAAATTGATCCTATCACCAAATTTCCCGTATATCATCCTGCTGACACCCATCATAATGGCAAACATACATGGTCCGACCAGATCACCCACCGTCTTTGATAATCCCAATGCAGATTCGGCATAGGCAGATGCCCATTGTGCCATGGAAAGCTCTGAAGCTCCGGCACAGATCATCAATATGATGGATACCCATAACATCGGAAGCCTCAAAAGCCCACGGATACCCAGCCCCTCATTTTCCTCTACCAGATGTTCAATCGGACAGGTACAGAAGTTGAACACATTATATATAGGGACAATAGCCCATAAGCAAGCAATCCATCTCCAATTTTCGATTCCGAATATAGCGAAAAACAGGGTGGATATTAAGATCACTCCCACTGATCCCCAACAATAAAAGGAATGCAGCAGACTCATAACAGACTCCTTGTTCTCAAAGGGACAGGCCTCCACAATGGGACTACAGAGAACCTCAATGATTCCGCTTCCAGTTGCATATATCATCACACTGATGATGATACCCACAAAAGGATCTATGAACAAACTAGGTAAGACAGCCAGACATACCAACCCTACTGCAGAGAATACCTCAGATGCTACAATACATTTGCGGTATCCTATATGATCTACATATTTGGCACACAGGACATCTACAATCAACTGGGTAAAGAAAAATACAGTGGATATGAGTGCGACCTTGCCAAGCGGAATGCCAAAGCTTTTATAAAACATCAAAAACAATAGTGGTGTAAAATTAGCGGCAATTGCCTGCGTAATAAATCCCAGATAACAAGCTATCAAGGTTCTCTTGTAATTCTTCAAGTATTCTGTCCTCCAATATCCTTTGTAGCCACAATATCTGCTCCTGTATTCACTACATTTTTGATGATCACATCTCCTATATGAATGGGTGCATCTACTGTAATACCCCTCAGAGCCTCCATGCAGTCTTTAATTTTATTCTTAGGAATCTCCTGATTTGTTTTTACAGACAGGGTTCTTCCATCATTGACCCCGACAGTCGATGTTATGGTTCTACGAGGGTCTGTCACTTCATTTTTAGCATATTCTGCCCCTTTAGGACATGTATTGCCTGTCACTGTTATTTTCTCATTTTCAATTGTTACACTTAGATTACATCCCATTGGACAACCAATACAGGTCAATTCCTTGTGTTCCATCATTGATCCTCATTTCACTGTGATTGAATTGCTTTATTCTTCTTATTTCTGTTCGATTCTAATTGTGATCTCCTGTAGCTCCTGAAAGTCAAGTAGCTCCTGTCTTTTCAGCTTGATGCTCTCCATCTCTCCTGGTGCCATCACACGCTTTTTGATTCGTTTGATCAACTGGTCATTATAATACAATGCTACATAGACATCCTTATAAACATTTCCCACCCGATATCTTACTGTCTGTTCTTCTTCCATTCTCTTAGGATCAATTCTTGCAGGTACTGTATAGCGAACCCCATCTTTGGCATACAGTGGAATCTCATTGACTGATTCGGACAATGTATTCATGATATACCTTGCTGCATGTTCTCCTGCCATGCCTGCCTCCTCTGATACAAAGTCTACCAGATCATGTACATGCAGGACATTCCCACAAGCAAATACTCCTTCAACATCAGTTTCAAGGCTTTCATTGACCAATGGTCCTGCTGTCACAGGACTCATCTCAACTCCTAATTTTCCTGATAATTCATTTTCTGGGATCAAACCCACTGATAATAGCAGTGTATCACAAGGAATATATTCTTCTGTTCCAGGAATAGGTTTCAGGTGATCATCTACCTTAGCCAATGTCACACCCTCAACTCGTTCCTTTCCCTTAATATCCACAACTGTATGACTTAAAAGCAGAGGAATATCAAAGTCATTCAGACACTGTGCAATATTTCGTTTCAGCCCTCCTGAATATGGCATCAGTTCAGCAACCACCTTGACCTTTGCACCCTCCAGAGTCATTCTGCGTGCCATGATCAGACCAATGTCTCCCGAACCAAGGATCACAACCTCTCTGCCGGGCATCCTTCCCTCAATATTCACATAATGCTGTGCTGTTCCTGCAGAATAAATACCTGCAGGACGGTAACCCGGAATGTTCAGTGCTCCTCTTGGACGTTCTCTGCAGCCCATAGCCAAAATGACTGCCTTGGTTTCTATCTCAAACAAACCCTGTTTCTGATTCATGGCTGTAACAATTTTGTTGTTTGAACTGCCCTTTTGCAGATCCACTACCATAGTATTCAACATACAGGGGATCTCCAGTTCCTTTACCTGCTTTATAAAACGAGCTGCATATTCTGGTCCTGTCAGTTCCTCCTGAAAGGTGTGTAATCCAAAACCATTATGAATACATTGATTTAGAATTCCTCCGAGTTCTCTGTCTCTTTCCAAAATGACCACATCGGTCACTCCTGATCGATGTGCTGCAACAGCTGCTGCAAGTCCTGCCGGCCCACCTCCGATGATTACGATTTCTGCTTTCATGACTGCACCTCCATGATCATATTCTGGTCAAGACTAGCTTGATATTTCTCTTTATTCTTGCCAAATAAAAACCTTGATGTGCCACCTGATTTTGTAATCATTTCCTGTGATACTCCCAGCTCTCTTGATAGCAGTTCCATAACCTTCGGAGCACAAAAACCAGACTGGCATCTTCCCATGCCGGCTCTGGTTCTTCTCTTGACTCCATCTAAAGTTGTGGCTCCTAAGGTTCTGTGAATGGCATCCATGATTTCTCCCTCAGTTACCATTTCACATCGACAGATCACATTGGCATATGCAGGATTCTGAGAGATCAGTTTCATCTGTTCCTCATGAGAAGCCTCTGCCATACAAGGAATTCCTTTTCTGCTTGATTGGAAAGAAGGATTCGCCTGTAATTGTAGTTTATCTCTCACAAGAGAAGCCACATACTCTCCGATAGCTGGTGCAGCAGTTAATCCCGGAGATTCGATACCGGCCACATCAAAGAATCCGTTGACCCCTGCCACCTCTCCGATTACAAAGTCACCTTCAACATCAGAATTCCAAGCCCCTTCCTGCAAGACCGGACGCTTGGTACACCTTGCCCTGAGTCCCGAAAATGAGGTGATCACCTGTTTCATAGGCAGATTCAGGACACTTTTACCCCCCTTTGTGGCTACTGCTGCCAGTCCGGCTGAGGTTGTACTGATATCTTCTTTATCCCAAATAAAATCTGATGTTGGTCCTACCATCAGATTTCCATGTACAGTAGGGGTTACCAACACTCCCTTACCTGCTTCACTGGGTAGCTGAAACAAGGTGTGGGTTACATAACTCCCCGTTTTTTTATCCAATAAACAATATTCGCCTCTCCGTGGAGTGATCTCCATGATATTGTTTGCATCCGGTTGTTTAGTAGTATCATTGTTCTGATCTGGTGAGAACAGCATATTATGAATCTGATCTGCATAAACTCCTGCTGCATTGATCACAACCTTTGCCTCATATTCTCCTTGATTGGTTCGTACTATAAAACCCTGACCCAACCTCTCAATGCCTGTAACCTCTGTATTCAGATGAAATTCTACTCCGTTCTGTGCTGCATTTTCAGCCAGAGCGATGGTCAGTCCAAATGGACACACAATCCCTCCATCTGGTACATTGAGGACTGCCACAACATCCTCTGCCAGATTTGGTTCTAACGCTTTTGCCTGTAGTGCATTCAAAATCTCCAGATGCTTTACTCCGTTTTGTATTCCCTGCTGCCTGAGACTTTCCAGTCTATCGATTTCCTCCTCATGAAAGCAGAGAACCATAGAACCGTTTCTTTTGAATGGAAAGTCCAGTTCCTTTGACAATGCCTCCATTTTCTGATTTCCAAGTACATTAAAATGAGCCTTAAGGCTTCCCGGTCTTGCATCATGTCCTGCATGAACGATTCCACTATTTGCTTTGGAGGTTCCCTCACAAACATCTCCGGACTTTTCCAGTAATACTATTTTCCCTTGGTAACGGGATAATTCTCTTGCGATAGCTGAGCCAATCACGCCGCCACCGATGATCATGATATCATACATTTTTGTCTGCTCCCTGTTTGTCTGATTGTTGATAGTGAATTCCCTTCTGATCCAGAATGTCTGTTTTTCCGTGCTCTACAAGGTACTCCACACCAATCCCCTGCATGATCAACACAGCCTGCAGCATCCTATATCCCCGATCCTTTGTCAGCATATAGCCTACCCGAAGTGGATAGCCTTCATACTTGATCTTCTCTACCAGTCCGAAATCCTGTAATTCCTTCAACTGCTCCAGTAGCATTTTCTGAGAAATTCCATCAATCTGATGTTCCAGTTCAGATAACGAATGCTCACCTGTTCCTAACTGAAATAAAATAATGGTCTTCCACTTCCCCTTGATGATATCATGGACAATTTCCAGCGGACACGTATAATCCTCTCGTATTTTCATAGCCAGTACCCTTTCTCTCCGGAAATGTACCTGTCATGAAAAGCTTAAGCCTGTTCCAGATAAACATCTGTTTTCATAACTTTGGCAAATGCTCCGGATAAAGATGCCATATAAACAGCATGTACTGTCTCTGCCGGATAACTGATTTTATCCCATTCGAGACTCATGGTAGTACATGCATCCTCTGCTACGATCACTTCATATCCCTTGACCCTTGCAGAGCGAACTGTCGTGTCAATACACATATGACTCATCATGCCACAGACAATCAGCTCCTGAATAGATTCCTGCCTTAAATAGTTCCAAAAACCATCCGCTTCAAAACTGTCAGGCACGTGTTTGATGAAAACATGATCGCAATCGGCAGGCTGGATCTCTGCATAGATCTCACTTCCTACTGAATCCGGCACAAATGCCCCCTGATTGCTTCCCTGATTGATATGACAGATGTAAATCACCGGCTCATGATGATCATGAAAAAAATCAATCAGACTCTTTGCTTTTTTTGCTGCTGTCTGTGGTTCATGTAAGACACAGTTTCCACCCTCAAAATAATCATTTTGAATATCTACTACTACCAATGCTCTTTTCATATAAAAGACCTCCTATCCTTTGATATCATCAATGTATCACCAGATAGGGGTTCTGTACATTACCCACTTTTTTGTGGGTATCAGAGGTGCATTGTGGGAAGTTCATTTGATTCGATTGCCAGTATTTCTTCAAACGGAATCTTTGTATTGACGATCTGCAGCAAACGACTGTCCACATCGATCCTTGCAACATAACCTGTAACCTTGAGACATTCATCCTTATGATAATACACAATCGTAGCAATGTTGCCGCAGTGCAGATGATGCAGTCTGCGATCCAGTTCTGTCTCCATATCCTCTGAGAGAACAGGCTTTGGAACAACAACATGCTCCTTTGCTTCAAGTGCCTCTGTCAGCCCACGGACTGCCGCAAAGGGCATAAACTGCTTGGCACGGTTACTGATGTCCATTTTTGCACGTACCTTATTCGCCACTTTTATGACCTCCGATCTGTTGATTTCGTTCTCTGGTCATGGCACCCTGTTCAAAATTCATTCCTTTCAGGATTGCATTCTTGCCAAATTTATTTTTAATCTCCAGAACAGCTTTCTGTACCTTTCGATTTTTCTCCAGTTCCTCTGTATCCGTAAAAAAGCTATATTGATGAAATTCCTCTGGTATGACGTTGTTACAGGAAATATTCACTCTTCGAATTGGACATTCGGGATTGATAATCCTGTCATAAAGTTCAGCAATTGCCGGCACCAGTATGATATCTGCATTGGTTTCGTCATCCAGACTCACTGTTCCGTGTGCAGCCTTCATATCCAGCTTATTGGAATAACCGATATGCAGTGTGACAGATTTGGTGACTACATTTTTATCAACCAGATCCAGACAGAGCAGATCCATCATTTCCTTTACAATTAACCGCCCCTCATCAAAGGCATAGTCACGCATCAGCACCTGACCACTCGTCATACTGGTAGTCTGAGATGAATAACCCTTGATGTCTGCCATTGTGACCGGTTCACGTCCCCATGCATGATCAATCAAAAGCTCTGCATCTACGCCCAAGAGCCTGTAAAGGAGATCCTCATCTGCATGAGCAATGTCATTCATCGTATAGATTCCATAGGTTTCCAGTCGCTTTGCATTGCCCGGTCCCACACGCCAGAAATCAGTTAACGGCTTGTGATTCCACAGTGTCTTCTGATAACTGTGTTCATCCAGTTCTCCTATAAAATCGGGATCATGTTTCGCTGTGATATCCAGAGCAATTTTTGTGAGATACAGATTGGTTCCGATTCCACAGGTCGCCCGTACACCTAGCTCATAATGAATATCGGATATGATCCTCTGTCCCAATTCCTTCGCAGTCATATGATACAGGGGAAGATATTCCGTTACATCCATAAATGCTTCATCAATTGAGTAGACATAGATATCTTCCTTCGCAATATATTTCATATAGATGGCATAAATGTCTGCCGCATAATCAATGTATTTCTGCATACGGGGAGGGGCAATGATATACTCAACGCTCTTAGGAATCTCAAAGATGCGACATCTGTTCTTAATCCCCAATGCCTTCATGGATGGAGTAATAGCAAGGCAGATCGTCTTATCGGAACGTTCCGGATCTGCCACCACTAGATTGGTTGTCATCGGATCCAAGCCACGTTCCACACATTCCACCGAAGCATAAAATGATTTCAAGTCAATACACAGATACATCCTCTGATCCATGACTTCTACTCCTGTTCCTGTTGATTCCATAAAAATCCTGCTGCCTGTAATCTCTGCTCGATCTCATCAAGAGTCTGTTCCTCATCTGCCTCAACCAGATGGCTATGAATCCCATCTGCTATTGATAATAACGGAATTCCTTGACTTGCCTCTATCTGTTTTAAAAAAATGCGGACATCATTTCTGTTGGCTGCTACAAGTTCTGCCGTGATCTCACCGTATACCGGATGCTCTACAATGACATTAAGCACCTTTCCGCCATAGTCAACAATCAGATTCAGTTCCTGCTCGATCTCCGCTTGTGTATGGCGTACACAAAATCTACGTTTAGGCTTTCCTGTATTTCCCTGTATCAGCAGATATCCCTGTGTGGTTGAGATGATCTGTTCGGCTCCCTGACGCAGCAATGCAATGTCCTGTACAATGATCTGACGGCTCACTCCCAGTTTCTTTGCCAGTTCTGCACCTGATACAGCCTGTGTACTGTTTTTTAGTATTCTGATGATCTCAGCTCTTCTTTCCTGTCCACTCATGGTCTTCATGATTCCCTGCTCCCATCAATTTTACACTCTTAACGATCAATAAAATCCTCTCTTAGTGTACCATTTTTTAACCCGTTCATCAAATTATTTGTCCATTTAGGTGACAAGACACTTGTAATGTCATGGCATTTCGTGTATAATCATCAAAATATAAGAGTCAATGAGCAAGCAGTCATTAGACTACACAAAGAAAACAGGAGAGAAAATTATGATTAAGAAAATACTGAATCACATCTTTATTGACGGATTATCAGGTATGGCATTCGGATTGTTTGCCACACTCATCATCGGAACGATCATCAAACAGGTGGGGACCTTCATCGGAGGCGATGTCGGAACGTACATCAGTATGTTTGGTTCCATGGCTTCTGCAATGACCTCTGCCGGTATCGGTGTTGGTGTCGCATGTAAGTTCAAGGAAAGTGCTCTTGTGACACTGTCCGCTGCAACAGCAGGTATGGTTGGTGGATTTGCAGGAAAGATTATGGCAGGCACGGTTTTTGTAGATGGTGTAGTGACACTTGCAGGTCCGGGAGAACCACTTGGTGCCTTTGTGGCAGCTTTGGTAGCCATTGAACTGGGACACATCGTTTCCGGCAAGACCAAGATTGATATCATTGTCACACCGTTTGTAGGCATTGTTTCCGGCTCTGTTGTTGGACTTCTGGTAGGTCCTCCGATCAGTGCATTTATGACCGGACTGGGTTCGATCATCAACTGGGGGACAGAACAGCAGCCGTTTATCATGGGTATTGTAGTATCTGTTGTTATGGGTATGGTTTTGACACTTCCGATTAGTTCTGCTGCACTTGGCATCGTTTTGAATCTGAGTGGTCTTGCTGCGGGGGCCGCAACTGTCGGATGCTGCTGCAATATGATAGGCTTCGCAGTTGCAAGTTTCAAAGAAAACAAAACAGGAGGATTATTGGCACAGGGAATTGGCACTTCTATGTTACAGGTTCCAAACATTATGAGAAAGCCTGTGATCTGGTTGCCTGCAATCATTGCAAGTGCCATACTGGGGCCTGTCTCTACCATGCTCTTACATATGACGAGTAATGCTACCGGTTCCGGAATGGGAACAGCAGGTCTGGTCGGACAGATCATGACTTGGCAGGTCATGACAGAGACCGAATCCGGTACACTGGTATTGATCAAAATAGCTCTCATACACTTTATCCTGCCTGCAATCATTGCACTTGCCACATCTTCATTCATGCGAAAGAAGGGCTGGATTAAAAATGGAGATATGAAACTGGATTTATAAGCTTCACACCTCCACGATCAATTCTTCAGGAAGAAATCTTCGAACCATGTCTTCCATCATCTTACTGTCTACTGGCTTTGACAGAAACTCATCAAAGCCAAGCTTTAGATAATCATTCCGGGCATCGTTGACGGCATTGGCCGTCAACATGATAACCGGTGTTTCTTCACATAAACTCTTCATATGCTTCATACGCTGCAGTGTTTTCAGCCCATCCATATTAGGCATTCGATGATCCAGAAAGATCAGATCATAATGCTCCTTTTGGATCTCCATCAAGCATTCTTCTCCACTGAGTACTGCTGTAATCTGTGCATGAATTCTCTGTAACAATGCCTGTTCTACCATCAGATTGGTTTTGCTGTCATCCACCAGCAGAATCCTTGCCTTAGGTGCCGTAAAAGCAGAATCGTTTTTTCGACTCTCCAGATGTTCTGTGACAGCAACTGCCTTTTGCGGTATGATCGCAGTAAAAACAGAGCCACTCCCATATACACTGTATACCTTGAGATCACCATTCATCATTCTAAGCAGCCGTTTTGTGATGTTCAGGCCCAGTCCTACTCCTTCGATGGTGCGATTACGCTCCTCATCCAGTCGTTCAAAGCTTTGAAACAGTTTTTTCATATCCTCTTCTCTGATCCCGATTCCACTGTCCTCCACGGATATGACGAGATTCATCTGATCCTTGGAAAGCTGTTGAATCAACACTCTGAATCTCACAAAGCCCTTGTTGGTATACTTGATGGCATTTGACAAGATATTAATTGCAATCTGCCTGATTCTGGTCTCATCTCCATACAGGACAGATGGAATATCGCTTCCGAATTCAGTGATGAATTCAAGTTGCTTTTCTGCTGCCTTTCCCTCAAATAGATCTGTCAGATCATGTAACATATCATGTGTTCTGTATTGGGCAGGTCTGATTTCGATCTTATCAGCCTCTATCTTAGAGAAATCCAGGATATCATTCACCAGAGACATCAGGGTTCTGGTAGCCTCTCTGATGCTGAGTGAATACTCCTGCAGCTTTGGTTCAGGATAATCTCTTAAGATCACTTCATTCATCCCTAGGATTGCATTGATCGGTGTTCTGACCTCATGTGACATATTTGCCAAAAACAAGCTCTTTGCTTTGTTTGCGTGATCTGCCTGTTCCTTTAATTCTCTCATCTTCTCTATCTGATTGACTGAATCAGTCACATCAGAAAACAGTGCTACATAGCCTCCCAATTCATTGTTATTCAGCACCTGATTTACATGGATATTATAGTAGTTCTCTCCCAGTATGATCTGTTTGTCATTTCCTTCCATTAGAGAGTTTAATAACTGTTCATCCTCTATTCGGCTGCCGGGATGACAGTTTGCTAATGAGGGAAATAAGGACATTGCCCTGTCATTGGCTTCCATAAAGAAATAGGCAGCATCTACAATGATAATTGCATCTCCCATATTTGCCAGAATACTCTCTTGTGCTACCTCAATCACATCAAAAATACGTCGCTTAATGATTGTATAGCTGAAAACTGCTACTGATAATGCAACGCCCATAGGTGCCATGTCATATCCGCCGCCTATGATACTTAACAACCCCGACAAATGACAGCATAACGGAATCAAAGATCCAAAGGTAAGCAACAGATAATTGGTTTTCATACGCTTGTCTTCTACTCGAAAATAGGATCTGACAGAGACGAAACAGCAGGAAATCAAACCAACATAAATCAAAACAGCATTTGCGATATACAAAGGCCCCTTTCCCAAAACCACATGTGGAAAAGTACCGGTATATACAAATGCTGCACTGGTATAATAAAGCGGATTAAATTGATAGGTTAAAACTGATAATAACACTGTTGTAGAAATAGAAAACCATACCCAACTCAGTTTCCTCGAGAATTTAATATTGCTGTATCGAAACATAAAGACTGTCAGGAAATAAGCAATATAAGCAGTACCGATATATTCGACCTGAATCGCCATCATGACTTCACCCAGTGTCGTGGAACGCAATTCCAGCAAATAGCCATAATTCTGGATAAATGCACACACAATTGTTAAAAGCATCATTTTGGACTGTTGTGTATTACGTTGAAACAATAGCAAAATAATGCTTAACAAACATATTAATACAGCTATGATTTGTGTAATTAATATGAACTGATACATGCGTAACACCGGCCTTTGGCTTGATCATCTGTGAAAACTTCTATTCTAGCAGCAGCTTGTGGAAGGTCTTTTTTCCTTTACGCAGCTTCACTCCGTTCTTTAATTGCTCTGTAGATATACTGTAATTGATATCTGCCACCTTTTCTTCTTCTACAAATACTCCGCCCTGTTGAACCAGTCTCCTTGCCTCACTTTTAGATGGTGCAAGCTTGCAGACTGTCAATACATCCAGAATACCAATCACTCCGTCTGTCAACTGATCCAAACTCAGCTGAGTCGTCGGCATATATGAATCATCCGCTCCTCCTGCAAACAATGCCAGAGAAGCTTCTCTTGCTTTTTGTGCCTCATCCTTGCCATGAACAAGAGCCGTCAGTTCATAGGCCAGAATATCCTTAGCCTGATTGAGCTGTGAGCCCTCCCAGCTCTCCATCTTCTCGATTTCCTCCAAAGGCAGGAAGGTCAACATCTTGATGCATTTCAAAACATCTGCATCTGAGACATTTCTCCAGTATTGATAAAACTCAAACGGAGAGGTCTTATTCGGATCCAGCCATACTGCTCCGCTTGCTGTCTTACCCATCTTTTTACCTTCAGAATTTAACAGCAGTGTAATGGTCATCGCATAGGCATCTTTTCCCAGCTTTTTACGAATCAATTCTGTGCCAAATAGCATATTAGACCACTGATCATCTCCACCAAACTGCATATTACAGCCATAATTCTTATATAAGTGATAGAAGTCATAGGACTGCATGATCATATAGTTAAACTCTAAGAAGGATAATCCCTTTTCCATTCTTTGTTTATAACATTCGGCACGCAACATATTATTAACAGAGAAGCATGCACCCACATCACGCAGCATCTCTATATAATTCAATTTCAAGAGCCAGTCGGCATTGTTAACTGCGATTGCACCACCCTCTGAAAAATCAATAAAACGCTCCATCTGTTTCTTAAAGCATTCACAATTATGCTGTATGGTTT
>CAZVYQ010000055.1:0-15240 GCA_964631375.1 uncultured Lachnospiraceae bacterium
TCAACATCATTTTTCAATTGATGAATAAATTGATGAATAAATGGAAGTTGATGATTACAGTCTTGATATAGACAGTCGATAAATACGACAAAACACACATAAACGTGCAGATGATTTGTATCCTCTGCACGCCCCTGTGTTGATTCCTATAATTGAATCATAGATAATGTCTGTTTTATTGTAGTACTTCCCACTTACTATAGATGCGGCACATCATATGTGATGGTTCCAATTCCACTGCTTTTAACAGATACTCCGCTGCTTCCTCCTGATGATTCAAACCAAATTTTCCAAGAGCCATCAGATAATAGCAATGTGCTCGGTTCTTAACAGTATAATCCTCGTCAAATATCAGAAAATCCGGTAACGATACTGCAAAGTACTCAATCTTCACCTGATCCTCCAGATGCTGTTCTCCATAATCGATCAGACGATAGAAACGCGCCTTTGCACTTTGGATTTTTCCAAGTTTCAGATAGGCCAGGCCCTGATACAAAATCATATCCGACGGCTGATCATTGTAATACATTGCTCCCGCAGGTTCATCAGTTCCAAGTGTGGCTTTCACATAGCATTCCTCTGCCTCTGTTTTCTTTCCCTGTGCTTCAAGCGCAAGGCCAAGATGATAATATAAATGATTGTCTTTTGTGCCTTCCAACTTTCCTTCACCAAGGTTTTCGGGATAGATCAAAGCCTTTCGTAACAGTTCCTCAGCCTTGGCATAGTTCTTTTCATGCTGTTCTTTCTTGGCCAATTCTAATAATGCAATCATGTATTGTGTTGTAATCTTGCCCTCTCCGCCTTCCCATGGATGGAAATCATGATTCATAATACACTCATATGCCTTTTCATGATTCCCACACATATTGACCAGTGTAATATATTCAATATACAAGTCATCCCGACCCGTAATCAACTCCCGATGTGCTTCATAATTTTGAAGACGCTGTTCAAAGCTCCAGCCAAGTTTCTTATACAATTGATCTAATTCCAAGAAGATACGGACATCCTTCGTATTCAATGCAAAAGCCTGTTCCATTTCACTCTTTGCAAGTGCTTGATCCTGTTTCTTATTGTAATAAGCCAAAGCCAAATTCCTATGTACCGTTGCAAAACTGCTGTCAGCTGCTCGAGATGCCTCCCACAATTGTATTGCCTGTTCCCACTGCATTTTATCATAGAACAGATTTCCCAGATAATACGCGGCTTTAGCAGTATAACCTCTTGTAATTGCAAATTGAAGTACTGCTATGTCTTCCAGTTTATTTGGAAAACAATAGTCCGGCTTACAGTCTTCTGCCAATTTCAGCAATGCTGCCACATCTTCACCCATAAAGTTTCTGTACCAAGCCTCATAATAATACAACATCGGATAATCTTTTGTACATTCCGCAAGAAGCGTCGCCGCTTCAGCATATGCTCCAAACTCTGCATAATCTCTTGCCGCCATAAGATAGTTTTCTTGGAAATCACGCATTCTGCAGTTCAGTTTCCGACGTATTGCATCTTGATTACCTCCAAGCATCACCTTTTCATTGCCTGACAAAAAGTCAAATGGATCTAGTGCTAAGTTATCCTCTATCCATGCAATAGCTGCTTCTATCCTGCCCGTCTTGCGGAGCAGATATGCCTTTAGCCCCCTTGCCTTAATATTGTGCAGATTCTTGATCAAAGCTTTTTCAATTTGTTCCAGTGCTTTTTCATATTTTCCTTCTTTTGCATCTAATGCTGCTAAATAGTAGAATGACATTTCTTGCTGTTCATTACTCCATGTCGCCTTATAGAATGCATCATATGCATCCTGATCCTTTCCCTGATACATGTAGTCAAGTCCCAGCAAATAATAGGTTTCACTGTTATATGGATTGGGATTTCTCATAATCAGACGCTCCAAAGCCTTTCTGAGATAGTGCTCGGCTTTTGCAAACTGTCCTCTTCTCATTAACAACGAACCGTAAGCATTATTGATGCGAATATCTCCGGAATCTCTCTTTAGACCCTCCAGATAGTATGGATCTGGCAAATACGTTGCATGACGATACTGCTCAATATGCAATCCATTCAGATACAGTTCCTCATTCGTCATGATTTCTGAGGGTTCTTTTGCTGCTTTTGCAGGTTCAGGCATCTTAGGCAATTCCTGAACTTCCGGTTTGTACTCAACTAGACACTTTCCCTCGGAGAATACCGCCAAGTGCAGGTTTTCTTCCTTTGCCTTTCCAAGTACTATCTCTGCCTCATATATATCAACCGGTGAGATTCTAATTGTTTCGCTAATCAATACATCTTTTTCATTGGTCAAGATGACATTTGCCCTTTCAAATAGACTTGTTGCATAGACAATAATATGCACTTTTTCTCCATCATAGGATAGATTGACAGCTGCATCTGTAGTCGCGTTCTTGACCTGTCCGACTGCCTTATACGGCATGAAATACTGTTTGAATGTCTTTTCCTCAAATGGCTTTAGCCATGTAAAATCCGGCTGATTGTCGGTAAACATGCCTGTCATCAATTCCACGTATGGACCATCTTCATCCGTCAGATTCCGATCCCATGCCTTACCGAAATCACCACATCCCCAAGTCCATTGTTTTTTCCCCGGAGACACATGATGATCTGCTACATGCAGGATACCTGCTCCTACACCGTAATCATACCCCCCCACAAAATCATATTTGGACTTTTCTGCCATATAGGAAGTCGGAACAGGTATGTTTTTATAACGAGAAATATCTACACCCTTACTATAATCTTTCTTGTAATAAACTCCCGTTGCAATCGGAAAACGTGACACATCCCGCTTGCCATGATCCATGACTGCATGTACATCCGGTGGGAAAATTGACTGTGTGTTGTCATTGACCGGAACCGCCGGATTTGCCCACCACAAAAATGTCTGCGGCAATGAAGTCCTGTTATACAGCTGTCCGGTAATCTCGATATATGCTTTGTTCGGATACAGTGTGAATTTGGCAATTCCCTTGGTGCCATACATTTGGTCCACATCATGCACCAGCAATGACTTGCTGCCATCTTCCTGCCCGGAAATCACATAATCTACCGGAAGAAATGTAGTCGGTCTATGATGCTGGGGCCAGTTAAATTCGATACCACCGGAAATCCAAGGTCCTGTCAATCCAACCAATGCCGGTTTTATAACATGATTGTAATATACAAAATCATAATTGTTCGTTTTGTCATATGCTCTTTGAATTCGCCCACCCAGTTCCGGCAAGATCATAATCTTAATATATGCATTTTCCAGATAAACTGCTGTGTATTCTTTATCCTTTTTCTCATTGCTGATTTCCTCAATTGTAGGATATGGATATACCTTTCCGCTGCTTCCCTGATAGACTCGCTTATCCAAAAAAATCGGATTCTTCTCTGCTTCTCCTACTTCATAGGTGGGGATATGCACCTGTTCTGTCCATATTTTTGCTTCCATCATCTTTATCCTCCTCGTCAAACTCCAATCATAATGTTTTCTTATTGCTTTAGAATTGTAATGCTTCTATGCATTATATTATCCGATATTATTGGTATTATCATTACTTATATTTGCTCATTCATTTATAAAAATTGCTCTAAAACATGTTCTATTCCTATACATTTGTTATACGCTGTGATAAACTATATTTGTAATACAAACATTCCTGAACAGAAATGGAGGATATCATGTTATCTACCGAATCGGGCGTCCTGCCCAACTCTGATTACTATATTCACACTCCCAGCGTACAATCTAAAAATACGTTCTTCTATCCTACTTATACCGGTTTCTTCCACTATGATAGTGATTATCATTTGGAACGGAATACTTATGATAGTTTTCTTCTGATGCTTGTTAAAAAGGGAAAATGTATTGTCTCTGTTGACCATAAAACCTTCACCGCTTCCGAAAATCAGATTGTTTTTATTGACTGCTTCAAACCACACAGTTATTACACAAAAACCGGGTGGGAAGCTCTTTGGCTTCACTTTGATGGAATTGCTGCCAGACAATACTTTGATATGATTACCAAAGCACAAGGATATATCATTTCCCTTAAAGAGACCTATACTTTTGAGAAATCCATTCGTTATATTTACAATGCTTTCCGAGAAGGCACTTTGCTTAAGGAAGCATTGCTCTCATTGCACATCACCAATGCTTTGACTGAATTGTTGGTTTCCTCTGTGGACAATCCCAGTGCCCCTAACAAAACAGCAGTTGATGATACCATTTTATATATCAAGGAGCATTTGTGTGAAACATTGACCTTGGAAAGCCTTTCCTCACGTGTATCCTTAAGTCCTTTCTATTTTACAAGACTATTTAAAATGGAAACCGGATTTACACCACACGAATATATCATCGCTACACGAATCAACACTGCGAAATATCTACTTCGGAACTCGCAATCCTCAATCAAAGAAATCTGCTTCTCTATCGGTTTTGCCAGTGAAAGCAATTTCTGTTCCACCTTTAAGAAGTGGGAACAACAAACGCCGTCCAAATATCGTGACAATGAAGAAACATAGAACCTTCATAAAAAAATGGGATACATCAAAATTATACTGTTTTGATGTATCCCGTTATTTCTATATAAAATAGTATTGGTTTAGAAATCTTTATAGTTTTCCGGTGTCATAACTTCTGCCGGAACTGCTGTTTCCATAGGCATTTCTGTTCCATTATTGATGAAATCCATCAATACCTGCACAGAGGTTGAGCCAATCGCAACATCAGAAAAATAAGTTGCTGCCTTCATGCAAGAACCTTTTTCGAATTCATCAGGCGCCAGATATCCACCAATACCCATAACACATGCATCTGCATCTAATCCTGCGCCTTCCAATGCTCTGACCGCGCCTACAGTTCCTTCTTCATTTGCGCCAGTCACGACCCACTTCGTAATTTCAGGATGTGCTGTGAAAATAGCCGAAGCAGCGTTAAAACCCTTATCTGTTGTACCATCATAATCTGCTTTGAAAATTTTACTCTGGTCAAACTCAGGAATCAACTCATTTAATTTATCCAACTCACCCTCTGTTCTTGGCACACAGCTAGATACCGTATCCATTGTCATAATCAATATGCCCGCTTCGGCATCACTTACTAGATTATTGTCTTTCATATATTGTGCAAGCCATTCTCCATTGGTCTGCCCAATCGTATAGCCATCAATTCCAACCCATGGAGCTATCTTCTCACCATTTACTTCCAATGCATCATCTGCTGCAACTACAGGAATTCCTGCTTCAGCCAGTTTATCATATGCTGCCTGTGACAATGTCTGATCTGGTGTACAAGTAACAACTCCATCTGCCTTTGCTGCAATTGCATTATCAATATCCTTCAGATACTGTTCCGGATTCATCTTAGAATCAACATATACAAATGTTCCGCCCGCCTCTTCTACAGTCTTCTGCGCTGCTGCACCTTCATTGATAAACCAAGTCTGATCTCCCGCTTTATAAATACCATAAATCAATAATCCGTCCTCGGCTGTCTCTGTAGCAGCTACATCTGCTGCCGATTCTTCAACTGCTGCTTCTTCAGGGGCTGCCTCAACCACTGCAGATGCGTTTGCCGCCCCCTCGGATGCTGCGCTGTTTCCACATCCTGCCATTGTTGTAACTACCATAGCACTACATAGTAAAACACTAAGCATTTTCTTTTTCATTTGGTTCTTCTCCTTTTCATAATAAACTTCTGAGTTGCTGACCACCGGCACTTGCAACCGGCGATCAATCGTGTGCAAGTTTCACGTATATATAAAAACACAGATTGTGTTCTCATATTTTGAATTACATATTTTTCATACTGTCTTCCAGCAATTTCTTTTCTCTATTGACCTTTCTGATATAATCAATGGTCAATGCAATTAACAGCAACATACCTTTCGCAATATATTGCCAAAAAGAAGGCACATTAACCATTGTCAGTCCAGTATTGAAGGCTTGAATCAGAATAACTCCTAATACAGTACCTGTCATATCTCCGACTCCACCTAGAAAAGATACTCCGCCCAAAATAACCGCTGTAATTGCATCAAACTCCAAATTGACACATGCTGAGGGTTGTCCGGAATTCATACGGGCTGCCAGTACCGTACCTCCTAAACCACACAGCACGCCCATCATAATATATGATATTACGACAATTTTACTCGGATTCAGTCCTGCTAGTCGGGCAGCATCCCTATTTCCGCCTATAGCATAAATGCTTCTTCCAAAAGTTGTTTTGGAAAGAATATAGCCAAATATGATAAATGCAATAATTAAAATCCAAATTGGAAGGGGCAGACCAATCAATCTTGTCTTTCCCATTGCGATAAAAGTCACATCCGTTACGGCAATCGCAATTCCTCCACTGATAATATAAGCAACGCCACGCATAATGGATTGTGTAACCAATGTTGCGATAAATGGATCCAGATGAATTCTATTTACCATAAATGCATTGAATATGCCCACTAGCCCGCAGGCAATCATTGTCATAATCAAAACTAAAAAGAATGGAACCCCTTTGCTTGATAACAATGCCGCAAATACACCTGCAAAAGCAGCAAGTGATCCAGGAGACAAATCATTTAAACCAGCAATGATCAGATATGTATGTCCAATTGCAATCAATCCAACCAGTGATGTTGCCAATAATATATTTACAAAATTAGTAATTGTAAAATAGTTCTTATTAAGAATTGTAAATATGATGGTAATAGCCACAATTGCCAGCAACAGTACCAATTTATCTCCTTTGATCTTAAGCGCCATCCGCTTATCCGTATTTTTCCTACTCATCCTCTTCTCCTCCAATCATTGCCATCCTTAGCAGTCCGTCTTCCGTTGCATCCTCTACCGCTATTTCTCCCGATATTTTTCTTGAACGCATTACGATAATCCTATCTGACAATCCTATAACTTCCGGCAGTTCTGAAGAGATTAGAATAACTCCCAGACCTTGTTTTGCAAATGCACATATCATATTATAAAATTCAGATTTCGCACCAATATCAATACCTTTTGTTGGTTCATCCAAAATTAATACTTTGGGATGGGTAGACATCCATCTGGCCACAATACACTTTTGTTGATTTCCGCCGGATAATTCTACAATTTTCTTATCCGCATTAGGGGTTTTAATAGAAAAGTTTTGAATTCCTTCCTCTACAATCTCTTCTTCTTTCTTCTCATCAACAACGCCAAATCGATTTGTATTGCGTTCCATAGTTGCAATACTGATATTTCTGCCTACACTTAGATTTGCTAAAATCCCCTGCATCTTTCTATCTTCCGGAACAAGTACAATACCATTCTTCATAGCATCTTTAGGGGTTTTACAAACGATTTTCCTTCCCTCTAAAATAATCTCACCACTTAACAACTTGTCTGCTCCTATAATTCCTCTAACCACCTCAGTTCGTCCGGCACCAACCAGCCCTGAGAATCCAAGAACTTCTCCTCTATGAAGTTCAAAAGATATATTCTGCACATAATCTGTACTTAAATGTTTTACCTCCAGTAAAACATTTCCTATTTCCTTTTTCTTATCCAATTCCTTGTAGATATCACCCAAGTCTCTACCGACCATCATCTTAATCATCTCTTTTTCCGGCACTTCTCCGGTCTTAATGGTCGTTACATATTTTCCGTCTTTAAAAATTGCAATTCTATCAGTAATTTCATGTATTTCTTTCATTCTATGTGACACATAAATGATAATCTTACCTTCAGCCTTAAGTTTACGAATAATCCTAAACAAACTATCAATCTCGGCATCGCTCAAGCTGGCCGTTGGCTCATCAAACGCAACAACCATCAAGTTTTCCCTACTATATGCTTTCATGATTTCCACCATCTGTTGATAAGCAATGCTTAGGTCTTTCACCTTATCGGTAGGTTTCATGTCCAATCCGAAATCCTCAATTATTCTCTGTGTTTTCTGATTGGCTTCATGAATATCAATTTTTCCAAAACGATTCGCCGGCAGTCTTCCAAGATATACATTTTCAGCAACTGTTAATTCCATCAATATCTGTCTCTCTTGATAAATAACACTGATACCTGCTTCTATTGCTTCATGCGGTTGACTAAAATGCTTCTCTTCCCCATTAATCAAATACTTCCCCGCCGTTGGTTGATAATCTCCATTTAGTATTTTCAGCAAAGTGGATTTTCCTGCTCCGTTTTCCCCCATAAAAGCCAGTACCTCACCACTGTGAACTTGAAAGCATATATCTTCAAGTGCCTTAACCCCCGGAAAATACTTGGTAATGTTTTGGAATTCCAGTACATTTTCCATAAAATGCCTTCCTCTCTTTTTACAAATGCAATTCACCGGTGCTTAATATGGCTAAAGTATAAAGCGAAAAAATATAGAAATCATTATTTAAAATTGCCTAGACGTTTATAAAAATTGCTATGATTGAAAAATAGTATTTTCTTTTTCATTTTTTTCTTTATATTTAAAAATAGATATGGAATTAGAAATAAGGAGCAAATCTCATGAGATTTAAAAGATATAACAGACTAAAAAAAACAGAACTAAAGTTGGGAATAAACAGCACATTATACGAACCTTGCTATCTATATTGCCTAAAGAACAAACATGGCATGGCAGCATCTATTCTCTCCATGGGCGCAACGCTCTATGAACTATTTCCTCCTGATAATAAAGGTACATCGAAAAATGTCTTACTGACATTCGATGATATCACCATGTATCTCAATAATCATATTCTATATGCCGGAGCATCTCTTGGTCCGGTTGCAGGAAGAATACAGCATGGGCACCTTCCCATCAATGACCGCATCTGTCAATTAACATGCAATGATAGACGGCATCACATACATGGTGGCTATCATAACATTTCACTAATCAATTGGGAAGAAACATCCTTTTACACTGAAAATGACGTGGCAATACTAACCCTAAAATGCTTTCTTCCGGATGGATTAGATGGATATCCCGGTAATCGAGATATTTACGTTACATTTTTATTGGATGATAATAACAATCTGTCTATTACATATGAAGCATGCAGCGATAAAGATACCTATCTGAATTTGTCTAACCATGCATATTTCAATATGAGCGGAAACTTCCAAGAAAATGCTTTGTTACAATACCTATACTCTCCCGCCACAAGACATACCTACAACGATGCAGAGCATATCTGTCTAGGCATACAATCTGTTACACATACTCCTTTTGATTTTCGTGTTCCTTGTTCGCTTCAAGATAATTGGAATGCCTATTCTCAAAATCAACAACTCAGAAATGCTTTGGGTTATAATCATGCCTTGGTACTGTCAGACTCAGACACCGCCACTCCTGCCCATGCTCTCACTTTATCTGACGCAAAGCAGAAGTACTCTTTAGAACTCTATACAGATGCCCCTTGTGTCGTCTTGTATTCCGGAGGATATATTGACGATACCATGCTATTAAAAGACGGTATCAGAACCTCCGCTTCTTGTGCACTTGCTCTGGAACCACAAGACATTCCCAATACGCCTTGGGTATCAGAGGCAGCTTATAAAACGCTCTCCGCCAATAGCAACTATCGGCGGAGAATCATCTATCATATATCCAGTTTTAATACTGCTTCCTGAATCGGTACGACTCTGACAGAATGAAGTTCTGCAATCAACCGTCCATTTTTTTCCATTCTTCCCGCCATAGTAGAAGACACATCTACCGTCGAATCATCCTTAAGCGGTGTAATTAAAATTGTGATTTCTGTTCCCATTGTGCTGTCCCACACTTCTTTCAATCCGATTTCCCACATAGATCCATTGTAGAAATTATCAGAAATCATACTTCCATTGATAAATGCCTGCCCAATATCACCTTGATAATTAATCTGTAAAATTGCATCCTTACAGTCCTCATAACATTCCGGTATCTGTACTGTATATCTATATGGCCCACATTGCTTGTGTTCCAGTAAGCAGGGTGTCTTTTGCTTCTCTGCCCAATCCAATTCAACACCGTTCCAAATTCCGTTTTTCAGAGGTTTTGTATGACCGCTTTCATCCATATTCCGCAATGTCTGTGCAGGATACATTTGTAAAAATGTCTGTCTCTGATCACCTGTATGCTCTATGGTAAATTTCCCATCCTTGTACAAGATCGGACTATCGCATAATACCGCTACTTTCTTGCCTGCTGCCTCAATTTCATAAAATTCCAGACTTTGCTTCCGATTCAGTGTGACTATTTCAACATCTCCGTTTTGACCCGAAATCCTATATGATGAACCTGTCGCCCCATCAGGTGTATATACAACCTCGGAAGTGGTAACTGAAATTCCGTCAATTTTCTCTATACCGCAGCTATTCCATACATATTCAGCCGTCATGCCCTCCGGTGCAAAAAAGAAATAGACAGGTCTCCCATTCAGTTCCATCCATGCAAGCGGCTGCACTTTCGCACATATAAGATCATAGCCTGCCACATCCATATGAAGCGGAAGAATCGCTTCTTCACCTGCTGCTATCGAAATATGATCTATCACAATTGTCTCATCTTGCATCTGTAAGGTGATTGTCTCATTTTTCTTCGCTCTGCACTCCACATGATCCTGATAATTATTTAGAAACAAGAAGCCACTGTGACCATCTGTCCTGACCGCATATCTCAACACTTCCGTATTGCTCGGTTCAATCTCCTGAGACCCTTTCGGTAGCATAGTCACTTTGTCCAGAAATCGAGTCCCAAAATTCTTCAAAAAAAGATGCAACACTCTCAATCTGTGATAGCTTGGTCGTAATTGTCCATATTCTCCGATTGGAGCCTGATAGTCATAGGATATCTTGGGACATTGATTTTCGTTTAGATAGAAAGCTTTCTCCCCTTTTGGGTTACTTCCGCCACGATACATATAGTAGCCCAGAAAATTGCATCCACTTGCCAATTTTATATTCGCCATTGCATCCACACTCTCAAAAGGAAGTTGAAAACGATAATTATAACAGTTGGTCATACCGCCACCCATCTCACAGCATGCATACGGACGGCTTTCCGGCTCATAAGCCGGCTCGAAATTATATGTCTTTGCTACTGCATTATTATGATTATCCCGATAAATATATTCCGGAGTCACCGGATGTTCTCCCTTCCAGTTATAAAAGATCCAAGGCCAAAAAGCATATCCGCCCCACAGAGGCAGCATCTCATCGGCAGGAGTTGCTGCACCGCCCCATCCTGTACATGTATAGAAAGGTGTGATAATTCCTTCCTCACATGCGATCCGTTTGAGCACCTTCATATATGTATTTCCTTCATCGCCGCCAGGCAGCCATTCGTTGCTGACTCCTGTAGTCAATTCCCATTGAGCGGCTGAATGCATGTATTCATTTTCAATCTGTGCTCCGATAATCGGTCCGCCATCTTTGAAATAAAGTCCCTCAAACTGTTCTGCCAGTTTATGATACAAAATTCTCGTATAATGCAGAAAGCCCTCATTGGCACTTCTCACTTCAAACGGCTTACCGTACAGCCAGTCAGGAACACCGCCATTCCGCACCTCGCCATGATCAAATGGACCGATTCTAACAATGACATACATTCCATACTTTTGACATAACTGCAGGAACTTTCGTATATTTTTATTTCCATCAAAACGAAACTTTCCTTCTTCCTCTTCATGATGAATCCAGAAAATATATGTCGCAATGATATTGATACCACCCATTTTCATCCGCTGAATCGTATCTTCCCACTGTCCTTCATGAACCCGACTGTAATGACACTCTCCACTGATTCCCATAAATGGCTTTCCATTCAGTTCCATATAATAATTGTTAAATATCAATTCCTTGCCTGTTGGATCTTTACCGTAAAAATGATCCGAAAGACGTTTGATCGTCTGTTTTCTTACCTTCCTAAGGTCCAAACCATATTCCATTACTGTTTCCTCCTGCATAAAACAATAGTTCCAAATGATGAAAGAATTATGTCAGATGACACCTCTTCGCTTCCACCTACTAATATTTCCAAATCAGGTTGCAGAGGTATTGTTATATCAAATCGATTATAGTTTTGAACGAATATAAAAGTCTCCATATCCGTCTCTCTGCAGGTTACCTCCACTCCATCAGGAACTCTCCATGTACCTACAATGGATTTAATTTCATTTTGTTCCATTACCCGTCTATAAACATCATCATAAAAAGCTTGCTCCATATCGGCACAAATATAATAAGCCTTTCCTTTTCCAAAAGAATGTTCTGTCAAAACAGGCTTTCCTGCATAAAAATCATCTGCATACAATATCAACGGTTCTGCTGTATTGACACGTACCAAATCACATAGATGCTCACATTGATAAGTTCGCTCCAATCCCAGTTTATTACCTTCAACCGGAATTCCATGATTACATTCTCCATCATATAAACTGTCTATCTCTTCACTGCGCAAGCCAAATACATCCATAAGTCCATGCGGTGTACCTTCAAGAAAGCATAAATCGTTCTCATCCACAATCCCGCTCCAGTAAGTCATAAAAACAATTCCGCCTCGCTCTGTAAAACTGCGAACCTTATCCTCAAATCCTGCTCTAAACAAATACAGCATCGGAATAGCAAGTACCTGATACTCTGCCAGTGACTGTTCCATATCAATCACATCCACATTCATTCCATACTTGCGAAATGCATAATAAGACTTTTCTACGGTCTCCTTATAATATAGATTCTTGTTTCTTGGACCGGCCGCATCTTCCATTGCCCATCTGTTCTCCCAATCATACACAACAGCAGCTCTTGCCACGACATTGGCTCCTGCTAGATTTTTCAGCAATTCCAAATCTAGCCCGACCTTCTTGACTTCTTCAAAGACTCTCGTATCATTTCCACCATAATGGTCAATGACAGCTCCATGAAACTTCTCATAGGATCCTCTGCTTTGACGGATTTGAAAATACAAAACGCTGTCTGAACCATGTGCAATCGCCTGCAGGGAAGCTGCTGCTAACATCCCCGGTTTCTTAAGTTTGCTTACGCTCTGCCAATTAGTTGCAGATGGACAGGACTCCATCAGTACAAACGGTTTCTTCTGGATGCTTCGCATAATATCATGCTGCATACCGCAATCCATCGCCGTCAGCATTTCCGCTTCTTTATGCCACGTCGGATAAGTATCCCATGAAATAAAATCCACCACATCTGCGAATTTATGATAGTTTAAGTCTTTAAAGTTATACATCATGTTGATAGTCACAGGCTTATCAGACCCCGCATCACGTATAGCTTGTATTTCGTGCCTTGCAAAATCAACGGTTCTGTCAGTTACAAATCGATGCCAGTCAAGGTTCAATCCATGCAAAAATTGTTCCCCTTTCGGAGATGGGCCTTCCACCTGTTCAAAGGATTGATATGTATGACTCCAAAATGATGTGTTCCATGCACGATTCAATTCTTCTATCGTTCCATAACGTTCTCTCAACCACACTTGAAATTGTCTTTGGCAAAATGGACAGTGGCACTCTCCACCATACTCATTCGATATATGCCATGCAAGCACTCCGGGATGTCGTCCGAAATGTCTTGCCAGTTCCATATTAATGACACGTACCTTCTCCCGATAAATTGGTGAAGTGTAGCAGTGATTATGTCGAAAACCATAAAGATTCCGATTATGATTCTCATCAACCCGGAGCACCTCTGGATACTTGTCTGCCATCCACTTTGGCTTTCCGCCTGAGGGAGTTGACAAAAAGACAACTATTCCGTTCCGATAAAGTGTATCAATACGCTCTTCCATCCATGAAAAGTCATATTTTTCTTCCTCTGGTTCCAGTGCCGACCAGGAAAAGATCCCCATGGAGACTGCATTAATATGTGCCTCTTTCATATACTTGATATCTTTTTCAAGTATCCCGGGCTGTGCCAGCCATTGTTCCGGATTGTAATCTCCTCCGTATAGTATTTTATTCAAATGTAAGTTTTTATTCTGCATTATTTACCCTTTCACGGCACCTGCCGCCAATCCTTTGATAAAATATTTTGAGCCGCAAGCAAAGATAACCAATATCGGCAGTACAGAAATAGCCAAAGCCGCACCTCTTGCCCCCCAGTCCTGCGTGTATGACGTTGCCAGTGTCTGAATTCCTAGAGGTATCGTAAATTTATCACTTTGTGTCAGCACTGTACTCGGCATCAGGAAGTTATTCCATGACCAAAGAAAGATTAGCATAGTCAATGTTCCAATCGCCGGCCGTATCAGTGGTATCGCAATACTGACAAATGTACGAAACTCTCCACTTCCATCAATACGTGCACTTTCAACCAATTCCATAGGCAGGGAACTCTTCATGTATTGTACAATAAAATATACACTGTATGCACTTGCAGCCCATGTCAAAATCAACGGTACATGTGTGTTAATCAATCCAAAATTCTTCATCTCTATTGTATATCCAATCAAACTAATCTGACCAGGTATCATCATACTTGCTACAATGAAGCCTGTCAAAAAACTTCTCGCCTTAAATCTATATATCGTTAGTCCATATGCTGCCATTGCACTGATAAAGAGACACAGGAATGCTGATAATGCAGCAGAATAGAAACTATTCCAGTAGTATTTCATAAAACCGCCTCGAATGATTGTGCTGACATTCTTGAACAGCTGGTCTCCAAATAACAAAAACTCTCCACGATAGATTTCTGTTGTACTATGCGTTGCCATGGAAATGATAAAGTAAAACGGTATCACAGAAATCAAACTAATGATTAGCAAAGGAATCCAATATAGATATTTCTTAATTCTTTTCATCAGACTTCCTCCTTTCGATTCACAACCTTTGATACAATTCCGCTTACTATCAATATAATAACAAATAATGCATAAGAAATCGCCGCACCATATCCCATTTTAGTTGAACTTTTAAATGACTGATCGAAGAAATACATCATCGCCGTCAAACAAGATCTTTCTGGGCCTCCCAGCACCGAATTTGCCGCGCTGTTACTGAATAAGAGATATGGCTCATCAAAGAGTTGAAATCCGCTGATAATGCTGGTCAGTACCAAAAAAACCGTAATAGGTCTCAAATGTGGCACAGTAATCTTCCAAAACACCTGCCACCTGTTTGCTCCATCAACCATCGCGGCTTCTGTAATGTCCTCCGGTACAGTCGAAAGCGCCGCAAGATAGATCAAAAGATAATAACCAAGATTCTTCCAGACAATCAAAAAAATCACAACAAATCGTGCTGTAGCCGCACCGCCAAGCCAATTTAT
>CAZVYQ010000056.1:0-15120 GCA_964631375.1 uncultured Lachnospiraceae bacterium
ATGCCCGGTATTAAATGCAGACATTAAATCAACTGTTTCCTTTCCTCTGACCTCTCCTACGATAATACGATCAGGTCTCATACGAAGTGCCGTCTTAATCAAATCCCTAATACTAATCTCCTGACATCCTTCCATTGCTGAATTTCTGGTCTCAAGTCGTACAAGGTTTGTGATACCCTGGATCTGTAGCTCTGCACTGTCCTCTATTGTGACAATTCTCTCATCTGAAGGAATGAAACCTGATAATGTATTCAAAAAGGTCGTTTTTCCGGACCCTGTTCCTCCGCTGATCATAATGTTGTATCCTGCAACGACTAGTTTTTTCAAAAAATCTCTTGCTTCCTCTGATATAGAGCCCATTCTGACCAAATCCTCCATTTGCAGTGGTTTGTCCGGAAATCTTCGAATGGTTAAGATCGGTCCATTCAGAGCAATCGGTGGAAGTACCACATTGATACGCGAACCATTTTTCAACACCGCATCAACAATCGGTGAGGATGTATTTACCACTCGATTTGCCTGTGACACAATCTGTTGAATGATATCCTCGAGTCGTTCCTTTGATTCAAAGTGAATCGGAAGCATACTTAACTTCCCTGCTTTTTCAATGAAAATCGGAGAAGTACCATTGACCATTATTTCTGTAATCTCAATATCGTCCACCAGATCCTGCAAGATATCCAGTCTGCGAATAGCATTGAAAAGTTCCTTTCGTAGTTTATTCTTGTCCTGCAGGCTGACAAAGACATGCTTACTGTAATCAACAATACGACTGTCAATGAGTTCAAGAACTTCCTCATCTGTTACTTCTCTGCTGAGATCGATCATTTCTCTGATCTCACCGAGCAGCTCTTGTTTTGACATTACCAGAATCCTTCCTTTCTCTCTTCCTCAATCATCCTCTGCACATAATCTCCTAATTCACTGTACATCAAATGCTCTGGACCATATTCCAAGCCTTTCATAAAACCAAAGGTTAGTTTTTTCGTCTTTTTCTGTATATCCTCTAGTCCACTCTGTTCCAGAAAGGCTTCATACTGTGTGATCTTTGCATTTGATATGACATCAATTCCATATGGTGTATAGATTCTCTCGCAACAGGATAAAAATCTAGGCAGGGCATTTAGACTTTCTCCGATATCCAAAATGATCACATCATACTTTTTACTATGACTGATTTCATTTAAGAAACTAACCCAATCCTCCGTTGTCACACATTGCAGATCCAATGGTGATGCAACCGGCGGAATATAATCCAGTCCCTCCAAGGTTTCCACAGAACTCTCCAGCAGACTGTTAATACCTTTATTCTCCTGTGATATGTAAAACAGTAAATCTGCCAGATCAGTCCGATACTGTCTGTTCATCAATTCCCGAAATCCGGAATAATCCTCCAGATTGATATACAGTACCCTGCTCTCTCTGGCCAATAGCTGTCCTAAGGTCAGTGCGAAGGAGGTCTTCAGGATTCTTCTGATCGGGGAGTATACTCCTATGATCCTGATATCCTGATTAATAATCTGATAGGCCTCCTTTTGTGTAGAGATCTCCTGATAGAACCCCATAACCTCTTCAAGAATCATCGCAGAGGACTGATATTTATATATTGCTTTCTCACATAAACATTCAACCTTTTCTCTCGTTCCGGACAAGACAATAATATGATGAATATTCATCAGTTTAACTGCATCATTCATAGTCCCCTCTGAGATCAGCAGGATCTCAATCGGATGCTCTACACCATAACTGACAAGGGCCTCGATGGTTGTAAAAGCTTGTACAATAAAGGGGTTCCCCTCCTTTTTGTTTAAAAAATCCATCAGACGATATGCATATGCCTTCTCTACATCACATATAGCCAAAATACAATGTTTCAATAGATTCCCTCCCAACACATAATGACACTGATTAAAATTGCTATCGAAAAATTCATGATAAAGTCATCCTCCTTACCAATCCGTTCGTAGTAAGGCTCATATCTGCCTGTTTGAATCCATCTATGAATGTAATGCAGTAAATAACGAATCCTTTTTCTAAAAATTCTCCGATTAAGCATCACCATAAGAGCTATGCATCCACCAATGAAGATTGCATAAATCACGCAATAGACTACTCTTCCGGAACCGATAAAGCATCCGGAAACAGCTAACAGTTTGACATCTCCCGCACCGATTGCCCGTAGACAAAATGGAATCCACAGAAGGAAAACAGGGATAGTCATCCCGATCATTGCATATAATATGCCCTTATTACCAAATTCACGATATTGAAAACAGAAACCAAGTATGATTCCCATGACTATCAGTGAATTCTTGATCCTACAGGATATTACATCCATAACTACAGCGACAGATACGATCAGAATCAAAATAAGCATTCTCATATCCTTCACCAGCTCATATAAAATTAGTTCTTTGGGATATATGTTTGAATAAAACCGGATACTCAAAAGAATTTCCAAAGAGTGTAAACCGAATTATAAAATAGATTTTTTGATTTGTCTATACCTTCAGTAAAAATTTATGAATTTTGGTGAATATTACTAAATGAATGAGAGAAGCATGATGCCATAGAGCAGTAAAATGCCCGGAAATCCAAGGATTGCACATGTCAAAAGACTTAGGTAATTTATTCCAACATGAAGTCCCATTTCAAAAAAAGAAAAGGTCTCATTAGCAAAATAGATTAGTATTCCGCCAAATATTCCCCTTAATAAAAAATTAATGACCCACTCTGTCCTCTTTTTAAAAAACAAGATTCCCAGTACGATCAAACAAACTGTAATGATCAATATCATAAAACCGTACCTCCTTTTTACGAATATATGTATAAAAAGGTAATTTATGACTATACTATAAAAAAAGAGGAAATTCATTATTGAAAGAAAGTAGGTAAATCATGCTAAGAAAAAATCGGACTACTTATGAAGAACAGGCACATTTTGAACTTATGCAGGATATCGCAAAGACCAAATGTGCCCTAGATAGTGCTTATTCTAATTTTGATAACGTAGTCGATCCTGATTTAATCGACTGCTATATTTACGAGGTCAACGCCGTTCAAAAAAGGTATAAATTCTTGTTGGAAAAGGCCTCCAGACAAAACATACCCCTGCCGATTGCTCTAGACCCGGAACCCTCTTGAGGATCCCTGATCTTTCAAATTCTCATTCAGGTTTCCTTTTCCATAGGTCAGACCCGCATAGACAGCTTGTGTATTTTCCATCATAGGTCCGGATGTATCCTGTTCACTGATTTTCAGAAATGCTTCCTTTAGATTCAACGTAATCTCACGGATGATTTCCAACCGGGTGGGGTCCTTCCGGATCACTGCTGTCGATGCTTCACGATTAATAAATAAATATAACTGCATCAGATTCTGTGATAACTCATAACTAAAATTCAGTGCCTCCATGAGATCAGCTACGCAACGTTTGATGTGATTGCATTGATCTCTGAATGCCCCATATTGATCTTCTGAGAAAGCCTGTATTGCACCTTCGACATCATCTAAAATCATATCGTATATAATCACAATAACCTGCGTTCTGTTAGCCTGCGTAATGCGTAATGTATATTGCTGTATCTGTTCCTTTGTCATGGCCATTCTCCTTTATCCTGTTACTGCAGCAACTGTAATGCCGACTGTGGTCTCTCATTTGCCTGTGATAACATAGAAGTACCGGCTTGGGCCAATACCTGTAACTTGGTGTACTCTACCATTTCTGTTGCCATGTCGACATCCATCATTCTGGAGTGAGCAGCCGTCATGTTTTCATCTGTAATATTCAGACTGGAAACCGTATGTTCAAAACGATTCTCATAAGCACCCAGCTTCGAACGCACCTCTGAGATAAATTCCAAAGCAGTAGCAGCCTTATCAATGGCTTCTCTTGCACCCTCTTCAGTAGAGCAATCAATGTCATCAATACCCATGTTTTTCAATGATATCTTTGGAATGATTACCGTAATCTCCTGCCCTTCATTGGCTCCGACCTGGAATGTCATACCACCAATACCGGTGATGTCAAGTGTAGCATTCAAGGTAGAAGGCAATGGTGTGGGGAACTTACTCTCATCCACATCTATCACCATTTTAAAATCATTTCGATCTGTAATGGTGGCTGTTCCATTTTCATATTCAACTTTTGCAGTAGCATTAAATCCGCCGGTGGTAGCTGTTGTAATCGTTCCATCCGCATTTTTTGTAAAACTAATCCCATAACCATTACCTACTTTAACATCCTCTGAATAGTATCTAACCTTTACTTCATCAATATCCGAGTATCCTTTCAGTTCCTGATCTCCACCCAGCAGATTTTGTGAGTTATATTCTGTATCTGCAGCGATTCTTTCTATCTCCTTGCACAACTGTGTTACCTCAGCCTGAACTGCCTTTTTATCAAGTGTTACGTTAGTACCACTAGCCGCGCGAACTGCCAGTTCATTCATTCTCTGTACCATGGACTGGATCTCAGACAATGCACCCTCTGCTGTCTCAATGACCGAGATTCCGTTTGACGCATTTTGTGCCGAACGTTCCAATCCTCTGATCTGTGCCTTCATTTTATTTGAAATAGCAAGTCCTGCAGGATTTTCCCATGCATGGTTGATCTTGTACCCTGAGGATAGTTTTTCTGTGGATAAAGAAAGCCTATTTTCATTGGTTGTTAAAATATTGCTTGTCACCATTGCCTGAATGTTTTGATTGATTTTCATAATTTGCTCCACCTCTCGTTCTGATTGCCTGTTTGATTTCTATGACTGTATGCTCTTTAAGGAAATGATAAATGCTTTTGCTGTTTCGTATAGTTCCTTCGTTCCTGTCTCTGCTGTCATAAGATCCTTTTCCGAATGATTGGACTCCTGATTGCGATTTTGTCCAAATTGATTGATATCCAATTGACTGCTGTAGATAAAATGTAGCTCCTTTACTTCCTGTGACTCCGTCCGAAGTGTTTCCCGCAGGGACTGCTCCATGTCAGATAACAGCTGTAGACCTTCCTTGCTGTCAGAGCCGATATAGCCCTCCACCTGTCCACTTCCTACTCTAAACTCTGCTGCAACCTTGCCATATTCATTTGTCTGCATGGTAACAGCTACTCTTCCCTTTTGTCCGGTATCTCTGATGATCCTTAGATTGATTGAGGTCATCTCTCCATTCAATTGTATCGGAATCTCATAATTACCTTCTCTTGCCAGATTCGCTGCTACAGATAATTGTTTGTGTAACAGGTTCATCTCTCTGACATCAACCGCATAGATCTGTGCATCTGCCTGCTCAGTTAAAATCTGCTCTGCTGTCTCTGCCATTGCTTCATATGCTGCCTTTGCACTTTCTTCATCGCCCATACAATCCTGTAGCTTCTCTGTATCCTGAATAAAAGCTTCTTTTAATCTGTTTCCTTTTTGCGCAGAATCCTCTGTTTGATCTGCCTGCTCCAGAACCTGTTTGAAAACAGAACCTCTTTGATTCATTAGTGCTGCTTTGGCTGCTATATGATCAGGAGTAATCTGCTGATCATACTGGAGCAATTCACTAATCACATAATCCTCAGCACGATATGCCTCATTGATCTCTTGGAGCTGATTTTTAACATATGCCTGCTGCATTTCCTGATCTTCCTCGGCACTTCTGAGTTCCTCCGTAAATGCTTCGATCGAGGTATCCATACCATAGGACATCTTCTGCAGCTTGTCAGGTGTCAGTTTTTCCAGTACTTCTCGTGATAATGATTGATAATACCCTTCTATCTGAGCCGAAATGGAATCCTCCTCACCGGATAATACTTCTGATACTCCAAACTCCTGATCTATCGTAACATTGATTCCTGCTGCCTTGCTGCTCCTGGCCGCTGACAGTAGATTTTTCAGTGTCAATGGCTGTTCATTCTGCAATACGGTTCCAATGACCCCGCCATCACTCTTTTCAATCTGACGAAACAGTCTGTATATACCTATGTAAGCAGCTCGTTCCTCTGCGGTGATCTCCTGATTCTTTTCCAGCTTCCATAGATATTCGCTGTACTTCTCAGTCTCCTGTACTGCCGTAGTCTCTCCGATCTCTTCGGCAAGCTCATAGATGTTTTCTGATAATGGATTTCGTCCTTCACGAATCATGTCCAGAGTTGCTGCAGGAGTCATCTTTTCAAGCAGACGCTGAACTGCCTGATCGGCCTCCTTCACCTTCTGTACAGAGACCTCATTGATTTCCATCTGATTATAGCCCAGAATCCTAACTGCACGCCGATTGATTTCATTCGTCTCCATATTCATTTCTGATAAAAGCGTGTCCACATTTCGAAATGCTTTTTTTAGGGAATCTCCCATATCCGCTCTGGGTGCAGTCCCAAGTGCTTCATAAGACTCTCCTGCCTTATCATAAGCAGCTTTACGCGTAACCCCTTCGCTATATACATGCGACAAAGTAAATGTGGCACCCTCTGTACTCATCTTTCCGAGTACTGCTGCCGGAAGTGATCGGATATCTAGTAAGACCGATGTGGTTCTTTTGTATAGGGATATATTCTCACTTAACTCTGTCTGATTTTCACTTCCAAAAAGTTTACTATAGTACTCCTGCTCCGCTGTCTTCAGCTTTGCAACCAGCTCTTCCAGAGGTGCTGTGTCAATGGAATAGCCACTTTTAATCAGCTTCATATTGGCTTCTACAGTCATCTGAAGTCTGGTTTCTTCCAACAATCTCTGTGCCGCAATCGATTCGTAGGTTTGTGAAGGACTTTCGGCTGATTTGATTCCTGATGATCCCTGTTTCAGTTCTTGTTCTGCCTCATACAGAGCCTCAATTGTAACCTCCTTGCCTTGTTCTGTTACAGCCTTAACCGCCTCAGATGAAATTGACTGAGTCTGTTCCAGAATTTTTACTGCCTGCTTTGCAGCACTTTCTGTTTCGGTAAGAACTGCCTGTTTTGCTTCTTTCCCATTTGCAATTGCAGCAACCACACTATCAATTAACGCTTCTCTTGTTAACGGAAAATCGATGCTTCGGAGTTCTCCAAGTTCTCTGATGGTATCTTCTGTTAAGGGAATACCCTGCTCGATCAGCCAGCGGCTGTTCGCCTTGGTCTCATCATTAATCTCAAGTCCTGCATTTTCTATGATCTTATTAATCTGACTGTCAAGCTGTTCCCAGTCTATACGATCTGCTTTTTTTGCATAGTAACCGGTATCGTCTGTATAGTAACCTTTGGATTGCCTGGCAGTTCCTGTGCCTGTTGAACTATACTCAGCCTTATATACATGATCAATCGTCGGTTCCATGCCATTTGACAGCATATATTTAATCATACCGTCGGACATCCCGGTTATATTTTCTACCTGAGAAACAACCTGCTCTATCTTCTCAACCTGCTCATCTGTCACCGGCAGATCATTTTCACGAAGCTTCTGCTCGATCAGCTCTGCTCCGCTGATACTCCCTGTGATCTCCTCGAGTTGCTCATCACTAATATCATCTGTGTATCCTTCAACATCAACACCTGATTTTGCAAGGGTTGCCTTGATCTCATCAAGAATTGTCACAGACGTTTCAACCGTCGTACTTCCGGGCGGATATCCTTCTTCCTGAAGTTTCGCAAAATCTTCCGTTGACATAGAATTAGACATAACTGCCATGTAATCTCTCTGTAAGGCGACGTCCGTTCGCCCTGCATCCTGCATCACTTCCTCAGCCGATTTTAAATCCTCGGTCTTGTATGCAGCGTTATCCATAACTGTGCCAGAAATGTCTACTTTATACCCGCTCTCATGATCTGCCTTCCTGGCAGGAGTAGCGGTACTCTTTGCAATTTTTTCTTTTTCTACGTCAACATTTTGATTTGCGCCATATGTCTGAAAATCAACTTTCATAAGCGTATCTCCAAATGTTTTCCTGTATGTCTTCTATTTCGGCAAATCAGGCCGTTTTCTTTAGCAGTTCTGTTGAAAAATAAAAGAGATATCCCTATTAAGGATACCTCTGTAATGATTGAATTAGAAAAGAAATATTGCCGCTCCATAAGCAGGCAGTGGATATGCAATTGAAAAGTCCTGTCCATCCCATTCCATTTCATCTGCAACAAAAAACTCTTCCTGTTCTCTGCCGCTACCACCAAATCTCTTCTCATCACTGTTCAATATCAGTTTATATTTTTTGTTCTCCGGTACACCCACTCGATAATCATCTCGTGCAATCGGTGTAAAGTTCAATACAAAGAGCAGATTGTTCCTTCCTGATACAGAATATCTCACAAAACTGTAGATACTCTTATAGGTATCATCTGCATTGATCCAGCGAAAGCCCTTTGTGTCATAATCCATCTCATAAAGGCACGGATATTTATTATAGAGTTTTAGCAATTCTGCAACATAGGAGGCCATACCGGAATGCAGATCATCCTCGAGAAGTCCCCAATCAAGTTCCTTTGCTTCGCTCCATTCCGAATCCTGACCAAAGTCTTGACCCATAAAGAGCAGCTTCTTACCACAGTGACCAAACATATAAGTATAACCGGCACGCAGATTTGCAAATTTGTCTACATAATAGCCCGGCATTTTATTCAGCATAGAGCATTTGAGATGTACTACCTCATCATGGGACAGCACCAAAACATAGTTTTCACTATAGTTATAAGTCATGGCAAAGGTCATTTTATAGTGATTATCACGGCGAAACAGCGGATCCAGTTTCATGTAATCACAGAAATCATGCATCCATCCCATGTTCCATTTGAATGTAAAGCCAAGTCCATCATTTTCCGGAGTATCCGTTACCTTTGGCCATGCAGTGGATTCCTCCGCAATCATCATGACTCCGGGATCGGATCCAATCACAATCGAATTCAAATGCTTGAAAAATTCAATGGCTTCCAGATTTTTATTGCCACCGTACTTATTTGGTATCCATTGTCCATTTTCCTTACCATAATCCAAATATAACATCGAAGCAACTGCATCCACACGCAGACCGTCCACATGAAACTCCTTGATCCAATATAACGCATTTGCAATCAGGAAATTCTTAACCTCATTTTTTCCATAGTCAAATATTTTCGTACCCCAGTCAGGATGTTCTCCCTTTCTGGGATCTGCATATTCGTATAGGCAGGAGCCATCAAAGTTAGCCAGTCCATGTGCATCTTTCGGAAAATGTGCCGGTACCCAGTCCAGAATCACGCCAATATTGTTTTTGTGCAGTAGATTGATCAGATACATAAAATCTTCTGGTGTTCCGTAACGAGATGTCGGAGCATAATAACCGGTTACCTGATAACCCCAAGAACCATCAAACGGATGCTCTGCGATTCCCATCAGCTCTACATGTGTATATTTCATTCCTTCCAGATACTCGACCAGTCTGTCCGCAAACTCACGATATGAATAAAATCCGTCATCCTTACGACCCGGATGTCTCATCCACGAGCCAATATGACACTCATAGATCGCTATCGGAGCCTCTTTCAGATTTCCGACAGAACGTTTCTTCATCCATGCAGTATCACTCCATTTAAACTTCGTGATATCGGTTGTGATAGATGCAGTTGCCGGACGCAACTCTGCATAGTTTGCATATGGATCTGATTTATACAGCTTATCATTGTTTATTGTCGTAATCTGATATTTATATAACTGCCCTGTTCCCAGTCCGGGAATAAATGCCTCATAGATTCCACTGGGTTCCAATCGAGTCATCGGAGTGGCATTTTCATTCCATTCATTAAACTCACCCACCAAACTGACTGATTTTGCATTTGGAGCCCAAACAGCAAAATGCATTCCCTTGGATTTTCCCTCTGTTGCAGGATGAGAACCTAGTTTTTTATAGATTTCATAATGTGTTCCCATACCAAACAAATACTGATCCATCTCTGAAATAAAACTATTTTCTTTCACCGATGTCGATCTTTTTGCTGATGAAGTCTTTTTGACTGCAGATATTTTCTTTGTCGCAGTGGCTTTCTTAGCTGTAGTAGCTTTCGGATCTGCCGATGTCTTTTTCACCGCTGTTGTTTTTTTAACGGTCGGTGTTTTCGTGATTGTTGGTGCTTTTTTCATTCCAGCCATATAACTTCCTCCGAGTACTTTTATTTCGTAATAAAGTCCTTCTCTCTCAGGATGATGTAATCGTCATCATCATATCTTTTGGCAAATAGGATATCCATGAAGTGAGACATATTTTTTCTGTCAACGTGCTTGATGGCTCCATCTACGATTTCTCTAACTTCCTCCAGAGATACAATATGATCCAGCGTCTGAAGCTCTCCAAGTCGGGTATACAATGCTAACACTCCCATCTCGTCGATGACATACTCCAGACTCTTTGCGTAACTCTTCGCATAGGAAACCAAATCATCGTTACTGTACTCCGGTATATCAATTACTGCATTAAAGACCTTTTTCATGGATTTCGTTGTATCAAGGAATGGCTGTAACTTGCCCTTTGTATCCTCTATTACAACAATAATATTTTCTATCACATTTTGAAGTGTCTCGGTGAGTATCTGCATGTTTTCTTTACTAATTTCACCGGCTTCTTCAATGATTAAGGCTCCTCCTGTTAATTTCCCAAGTGTGATCGGAATATCCTTCTTATTCAGTGCCTTACCTGTGATTTTGGCTACTTTGCCTGAGAATCTGGAATCAATGATCTGCATGGCTCTGACAATATCAATCGCAAGTCCCTTTCGACCGGACTCCAGTGCACCCATCAATACGACATTTCCGGTGCTTCCATCCATATTGATCTGCTCCATAACCTCAACAATCTGAGCCTTCACGACCTCTATTCCGTCAAAGGATGCAAATATCTTTCTCTCTTCTTCGTCAAAATCTCTCTTGCTCTTGGGATTTCTGTCTATGGTCATATAACTTGGAAGATTCTTTTTATTCTTCTTTTTCTTAGGTGCTTCTTCTATCTCTTCGAGGTCATCTTCTTCGGAGTCCCCTTCTGCTTCTTCATCTTCCTGCTCATCTGTTTTTGCAGTTTCTTCTATTTCTTCTGTTTCCTCAATATTATGTGTTTCTTGAGTTACCTCATCAACAGGCAGTTCCTCGGGTATCTCCTCCGGCTGCTCGATTTCCTCAATTTCTTCTATACCTTCTTCTATATCTTCCACTACAGGTGCTTCATGAATCACCTGTTCCGGTTGTACTTCCTGTACCTGCTGAATCACCTGTTCCGGTCGCACTTCCTGTACCTGTTGAATCACCTGTTCTGGTTGTACTTCCTGTACCTGTTGAATCACCTGTTCCGGTCGCACTTCCTGTACCTGTTGAATTTCTTGTTCCGGTTGTACTTCCTGTATGGGTTGCGTTTCCGGCTGCTCCTGTACAGGTTGTGTGAGAGATGCTGTCGGGATCTCAACATCCAGATCGGATTCCGCCTCAGGTGAAACTGCCGTTTCTTTTCTACTTGGTAAAATGATATCGGGGATGCTACCGGTAACCTCCAGTGCACGCTTTTTATCCTGATCGTCAAATGCTGATTTGATCACCGAGCCTGTTACTTCTGTTACTTTTTGATGTACCTCTTCCACCGGCTTTTCATCGGCTGACTGTTCCTGTATCTTAACTGAATCCTCTTTTAATTCTTCTGCCGGCTCCTCAGGAATTACCGGAGCTACTACACCAGGAACAATTCCTACCAGCTGTGAAAGCAGATCATTTGTCTGATCGAGTACTCTTCGTTTTGCATCTTCTTTACGCTTATTTGCACTATCCTGCTTTTTTGTTTCCCATTCCTTTAATACTTCATCGATATGAATCTGACCGGTTATCTGACGCTCAACCATACCATCATCAGGGATATTTAAGGAAACCTGTTCCTCAGTCATCTGAACTGGTTGTGGCAACGGCTGTGATACCGATTGCGGTATTGGTTGTGGCACTGGTTGTGGCATCGGCTGTGGAATTGGTTGCGGCATTGGTTGCGGCATCGGCTGTGGAACCGGTTGCGGTATTGGTTGCGGCATTGGCTGTGATACCGGCTGAGGTGCTGATTGCGGCATTGGCTGTTCCGCATAGGAATCCTGTGACTCATATTCATTTTCAGGTACCAAAAATTCCTGCATACTCTTAGCCAACTCAGCCTGCAGATTCATTGTACTAAATTTGCTCATATTAACGGGCTTCACTTCAAACTCATTATCATTAATGACCTGTGAAACCTCTGCACTTTCCGGCGGCAACTCACCAAATAACTGAGATAGATTACTTGTCTGTTCTACAGCCAAACGATCCCCTGCTGCCCTCATTGCCCGTAAGGATTCCTCTGAAACCACATCCATCGGGCGTTTAGGTTCATACTCTGTCGGTGCAGCCTGTGCGATGTTTCTTCCCTCGTACTTCGCCTGCTGTTCCGGTGTCAAAGGCTCATGCAGCATCTTCAATTCCATGGCTTTTGTGACATACTTGCCTTCACCAAACCACAGAATTAATTCATCACACTCTTCCACACATCTGGTTCCAAGGCCTACTCTATGATACAGATATGCCAGCTCATATGCCCATCTTTCACGATAGTCTCGTTTCTTAAACTCCTCAAGAACCTCTATTCTTTCCTCCAGAGGCACATCCTGAGCTTCATACAATTTATAACGAAGGATAAAGATTCCTGTGTCTCTTGGTGCTACCTGGACAAATTCCTTCATATATTCCACTGCCTGTACATATTCCTCCATTTTAATGGATAATTCGCACAAGGCATAGACAATCATTCTACCGCCCGGATAACGTTCATAAGCCAGGAGTAAGATATCCCGGCTTTCTTCATATTTCCTGTTTATTTTATATATCTCGCTGACTGTGCACAGCATCGAAACGCTCTTTACTCTGCGCCAGTCAACAGTATCAGCAACATTCATTGCATCAACGTATTCATGCTTTTCCAAAAGAGTTTTTATTTGTTCGGCACGAACCCGATATTCATATTTGTCCAACTGTTCTTCTCCCCATCACAAATAATTCTGTACTCATTTCTATATCCGTTATGGATGTCTATTGGTTTTCCTGTTCCAGCATACATTGATTTAAATGCTTTACATTACAGTCCTGAACCCTTCCCGGAGGACAGTCAACTACTCCTTTTAAATAACAAAACACAGGGGTTTCCTTCTGTTTTGATTTGACTTTCTTATCCTCTTCCAGCATACATTTAGTGACTCTCTTAACATTACAATCCTGAATTCTTCCAGACTCACATTCTACCAAGCCCTTTAAGAAACAAAAAGTATTTTCAGCCATATTCAGCCCCCCGTTTCTTTATTTTCATTATATTACAAATCTAATGAAAACAAAAGTCCTATTTCTGCCCTTGTTCCTCTAAAATATAATTTGTCAAACTGGCAAACTGGGCTAGTGTAAGTGCCTCGCCTCGGATTGTATCAGACAGCTCCATCTTACGTACAGCACTTAACACATCTTCCTTGCTGATTTGCAGATCTGATGCGTTATGGATGCTGTTGAGCAATGTCTTTCTCCTCTGGCTAAATGCTGCACGTATCAGACGAAACATCAGTTTTTCATCCTTAACCTGTACAGGCTTTTCCTGATGTGCGGTTAGTTTGATCACAGCAGAACCCACCTTTGGTTTCGGGATAAAACAGCCTGGCTGTACATAGGTTACGATCTGAGGCTTGGCATAATACTGAACTGCCAGCGATAATGCTCCGTAATCCTTAGTTCCCGGACCGACCTGCATACGGTCTGCAACTTCCTTTTGTACCATGACTGTAATACTCATAACAGGAACATGCTCCTCGTATAGACCCATAATAATCGGTGTAGTAATGTAATAGGGTAGATTTGCTACAACCTTGACCGGTCTGCCCCCATTTTGTTCAGTTACAATCCGATTCAGATCTGTTTTCAAAACATCCTGATTCAAAACGGTTACATTCTGATATTCCTGTAATGTTTCCTCTAATATCGGTATCAGTGTAGAATCAATTTCAATCGCAACGACCTCTCGTGCATGTTCACATAGATATTGAGTCATCGTACCGATTCCCGGCCCGATCTCGATTACAAAATCATCCTTTCCAATATCCGCTGCTTCTATGATCTTGTCCAGTATATGTGTGTCAATCAAAAAATTCTGTCCATATTTTTTTTGGAATACAAATTGGTATTTCTGTATGATATCTGCCGTAATTCTCGGGTTTCCCAGTTTATCCATATTAATGTCCTTTTCTGTTTATCGTTTGATCCTACTATGATATACCATATAATGCTCTTGCATTCTGCATGGTCGCTGCTTCTATTTCTTCCCGTGAAATCCCCTTAAGCTTTACCATTTCATCAATGACATAAGGTATATAGAGAGAACAATTTCTCTTTCCACGATAAGGAGTCGGTGCAAGGTATGGACTATCTGTCTCTAACAGGATTCTGTCTAATGGTATATACTCGACAACTTCCCGCAGCTTCTTGGCATTGCTGAATGTGAGTACTCCTCCGATTCCAATGTAATAACCCATATTCAAATATTCTCTCGCCATTTCTATCCCATATGAAAAACAATGTATGACTCCACCAATCTCTCCTGCCCGCTCTGCTTTCATGATGTCAAGCGTATCCTGTGCTGCTTCTCTGCTGTGAATGATGACCGGCAGCTTTACCTTACGAGCGATATCCAACTGTCTGACAAACCACTTTTTCTGAATCTGTTTGGATGGCTCATCATAGTGATAATCCAGTCCGATCTCTCCGACTGCTTTGATTTTTTCTCTGCCACACTGCTCCTCGAGCCACTTCATATCTGTCTCTTCAAGTCCAAAGGTATCGCTTGGATGCACTCCAAGTGCACCATAGACAAAATCATATTGCTCTGTCAGTCTGATCGTCGAACGACAGGTTTCCATATTTGCCCCCACGTTCATAATATACGCAATTGTGTTACTTTGCATACTTTGAAGTAGTTCTTCACGATCCTTATCAAATGCCGGATCATCATAATGTGCATGTGTCTCAAATATCATTTCTGTTTCCTCCGTAAAATAAATAAAAAAATACTTGCAATTCCAAAAACTATATACTATAATTGTCCTTGCGTTGTAATAGTATACTTACGCGCGATTAGCTCAGTTGGTAGAGCACCTGACTCTTAATCAGGGTGTCCAGGGTT
>CAZVYQ010000057.1:0-13973 GCA_964631375.1 uncultured Lachnospiraceae bacterium
CAGCGTAGAAGAAGCGGAGGGCTATGTATCATGGTGTAATGATACATACAAAAATTAAACAGATATTCGTTGGGGTATTGAACTGAAGGAAGAAGAATTGAAGAAAGTTGCAGAATTTATCAGAATAAAACAAACAATTGTATTTCAGTATAAAGAAATTGCACTTTGGTCGCAACAGCGTTGTCGAGCCGGATTTGTATTGTTATGATACCTACATAATCAATAATAAGAGAGGTGTCAAAATGAAAGCAATCAAAAAACCAGTAATGATAATCCTGTTTATTTATGCAATCTGTTATGTTTTACGTATCATAGAATACATGGTTATCCGCACAGACCAGACTGTCATAGGCGAGGCATTTATTCATAAGGTGTTGGGCATTGTTATTCTATTTCTGGCATTGCGAGTTTTTCAAATGAAAGCCTCTGACATCGGATTTACGCGAAGAGGTATTTTGAAATATACGCTTTATGGAATTGGATTCGGACTGGCAATGTTTGCACTTGGGTATGGGGTAGAAATTGTTATCTGCAAATTATCCGGTAACTTTGTTTCACTGGATTTCTATGTATCCAGCTATGCAGTTGATAAAAATATTACCCTGAATACTTCTTTGGTTTTTATCCTAATCTGTATTGCAGGGAACATCTTGAATGTACTTATGGAAGAGGGTATTTTTCGAGGCTTATTTCAGAAACTGTTTGAAACAAGGTACAACTTTATTCATGCTGCTATATTTTCCTCAATCATTTTTGGATTATGGCATATTATGGGTCCCATCCGCAACTATATAGATGCCCAAAGCAGCCTTGGCGGAACCATTGCCAATATGCTGATGTTGGGAATTACATCTGCTTTAATTGGCTTCAAATTCGCCATGCTTTCTCATATGGAGGGTGCACTGTATATGGGAATGGGAGACCATTTTATCAATAATACCATCGTTAATCTGTTGCATGTCACAAATAATCAGGGTGCAGATGAATTAATGTTCTTAAGAATTACCGTTGCACAGACAGTTTCCTTTTTCATTGTACTTGTTGTATACTTAAGAAAAAAACGTGCGGGGTACAAGTATGATTATCAAGAAGGAGCAGCACCCGGAGTTGTCGGATCTTGAGGTGGTAATCAAATATCAGGAAATGTCTGAGCAGGTGGACAAATTAGAAAGAATATTGAGTGCCATGAATCATACCATTATCTGTATGGAAGATAACCAGGTACAACTACAGATACCAAGTAATGAAGTGTACTACATAGAAAGTATCGATAAGCACACATTTGTATATTGTAAAGAGAAAGTTTATTCTTCCAGACAACGGCTTTATCAATTGGCAGAGGAACTGTCTGAAGATGGTTTTGTGAGAGCAAGCAAAGCCTGTATTGTGAATGTCAGTTATATCAGAAAAATACGACCGTTACAGAACAGCCGTATTGAGGCAGAACTTTACAATCAGGAAAAGATACTGATTAATCGAAAGTATATTTCTGATATTAAGCAATATCTTGAAAAGAAGGTGAGCCAATGAAAAAGAGAATATCAAGATGCCTGGTAACAACAGCTCTTGCAGTGATTGTGCTTGCAATTATCGCAGAAGGATGCGGCGGACAGTATATCTGTACGGATACCATTTATCAGATTTTTGTTGTTAATGTGCTGGTACACGCAGGATTATGGTTGTTTGAAGAGATTGAGTGTTCCTATGCATATCTCGAAATCTTTGGAGAAGTCATTATGATTCTGTTTATCATTTTTGTGGCAGGTTTTCTGTGGAAATGGTTTGATAGTATTTCTATGATGGCATTGGCAATTATGGGAATTGTGGTTTATGCTGTGGCTTATGCGATTGAAGCAGTTCATATACGAAATGATTTGGACAAAATAAATCAAATGCTTAGACATTTGGAGTGAGAGGATAAAGATGAAAGAGGGAGGTCTGTATTCGGTGATCATTGCAATTAGTGTATGGTATGCATACAATGACGTCCGCGGCAAACCATTGACTGACTGTGATCAAAAAGCAAACGAACACAAGCGTTATCATTATGCAGGAGGACAAAAGAAATGAGTGAACAAAATGAACAGTTTTTTGAGTTTTTGGATACGGTAGACAGCCGTTTTCAGACAACCGTTAAAGAAATTAATGATCTTTTTATTCAGGGAGGCTGTGTCTGCGAGATCAAATCTGCAAAGAACGGCTTTGTAGTTTCCTATGTGTTGAAAAAGCCAAAGCGTACCATTGCTAATTTTGTAATGCGAAAAGCAGGAGTTTTAATACGTCTTTATGCGGACAGAGTAAATGAATATGCGGATTTTCTGGAAACTCTTCCGGATCAGATGAAAAATGATATCAAGAAAGCTGCGCACTGCAAGCGGCTTCTGAATCCGGATGACTGCAATTCCAGGTGCAAGATGGGCTACACATTTTTATTAGATGGAGAAGAGCAGAAAAAATGCCGCTACAATGCCTTTTTCTTTTTGATCAATGACACAAGCAGTACAGCTATCAAGGAGTTTGTGTCACATGAATTGAATCTTTGATACATGGCTTGTCAAGAGTTTATGGGCAAATTTACAAAACTGGGATGGGCAATCAAGGCTTAATCTGAGGATGAGAAAATGGATCATGAGTTGATCAATCAAAGTATTGACTATATTATTCAGAACTTCGATCAAGAATTGACAGTGAAGGATATTGCAGAGCATTTTCATTTCTCTGAGTCTTATTTTTCACGATGCTTTCGCGCGACAACCGGATACAGTGTATATGAATTGATCAAACGTTTGCGGATGGATCAGAGTGCGATTGATATTAAACTAATCAAAGAAAGATCGATTACCGATATCGGACTGGATTATGGTTACAGTGCATCCAATTTCAGCAGTGCCTTCAAAAAACATCATAATATTTCCCCTGCACAATTTCGCAGGTCATCGGCGGTAAAGGAAATAAAGAATCCTTTTTATCCGGAGGGATCTTCACAATTTGATACATATGAGGACTATGAGAGGAATATCAGAATTCTGGAGTTGAAGGATCAGACAGCTGTTTATGAGAGAGTGATAGGAAACTATTATGACCTGAAGGAAAAATGGTTTTCATTTGTTGAGGTTAATCATAGGTATATTCATAAGGATACTTTGTATATTGAACGATTCTATGATGATCCGACGATCTCGGATCAGAACTCCTGTATCTATGATGTATGTATTACAGTCAATCAACAATGTACAGCAGATAATATGACAATCATTCATGGGGGCAGATATGCAGCCTATCATTATGAAGGATTGATCTGCGATATTTTCTGCTCTGTACAGGGGGTATTTGATATATGGCTGCCGGCGAGTGGGTATGTTATGGATCAACGGTTTGCACTTAACATTTATCCAGAGATCAATCGGAATTGTGAAGCTGTCATCATGGATCTGTGTATCCCCATTCAATAGAGCAGAAATTCAGAAGTCAAACGAGAGACTGCTATCTATAATAGAGAGCGTAACAATACATCGCTCTCTGTGTAGAGCAGTTTATTTTGATTTTTGAAAGGTGGAAACAAAGATGTTTGACATGAGAAGAGTACAGGAACAGGTTATCTATGAGGCGGTCAAAGAGCAATCTGATGCCGAGACAGCACAAAGGGTTGTTTATGGCAGAGATGGTGAAACAGATCCGGAATGGGTCAATGCAGCAATGGCACGTCTGGACAGTGCATTTGATGCGGATATGGTAAAATGTATTCGTATGAACTGCCAGTGTGGCTATGGAATAGAAGAAAAAATCGCTTTGGTAAAAGAACTCAAAGATAGTGCCTCCAATTTGGAAGAATTCGCAGGGTCACAAAAAGCACATGAAGCAGGTCTGTATTATGAGGACGGTCAGCTTTATCTGCAGTTTGCTTTTTGTCCGTGCCCGATGTTAGAAAAGGTATCAAGGCTGGAGACAAAAACATGGTGTCATTGTAGTGCCGGATATAGCAAGGCTTTATTTGAAAAGGCCTTTGGATGTGAGACCGAAGTGGAGATGTTAAAAAGCATCAAAACAGGAGATGATGTATGCCTAATGAAAATCACAATGTCTAATCCTGTATTTTAATGAGAATTCATAAAATGGGGTGTGTCACTACTTTATGATGATCAATCATCGTAAAAGAGTTGACACATTCTTTTTTTATGCTATTATATATCTAAAAGATATAACTAAGTGAGAGGTGTATCAATGAAATCAAATAACAAAACACGATATCTGATTCTTGGATTATTAAGCGAGGAGCCCATGTCAGGGTATGAGATTAAAAAAATTGTTGATATGCAGTTCTCTTATTTTTGGAGTGAGAGTTATGGACAGATCTATCCGGAATTAAACAAAATGACATACGATGGTGTGATCAGAAAACTGGACTCTTTGGTACCATCAGGACGCAGGAACAGTTGTAAGTATGAAATAACACCGGAAGGATTAGATTTATTAAAGGAATGGCTGACCTATCCAGTTGAAAAAGAGATGATTCGCTATGAACTGTTGCTAAAGCTCTATTTCTCAAACCTGACTGAGACAGATACAATGATTGCACATATCAGAGAGTTCCAGTTAAGCCATAGGAAACAACAGCGGTTATTTAGCATGTTTCAGAAGAATCTGGAGGAGAATATTCAACTGCATGATAACCATCATGAGATTCTGATGGTGTTGCATTTTGGACAAAAGGTATGGGCAGCTTATGACGAGTGGTGTGAGGAAACAATTGCTTTATTAGAAGAGAGAAAAAAACAAAGAAAGCGTGAAGAACATGAGTAGAAAAATGGATGTCATTTGTTTTTCGGGAACAGGCAATACAAGGCTGATCGTAAAGCATATTACAAGTATACTAAGTGAAAATGGGATTGAGGTATGTGATCAATCGGAGCGAGAGCCATATGTGCATAAACAGGGAAGAGAACTTATGCTTGCTTTTCCTGTCAATTCGCAAGCAGTTTCTCCATACATATGGAAGTATATCAAGACATTACCTAAGGGATATGGAGACAGGACACATGTGGTCATGACTATGAATGAATCAGCAGCGATCCTGAAGCCGCTCAAAAAACAATTGGAGCAGATGGGATATCTGCCATGCAGTTGTGTGGAAATCAGTATGCCAAACAATCTGATGATTGGGAGCAAGGAAGATACTACCATTAAACGTCTGGAACCGGCAATCGCACAGGCGAAACAGTATGCAAGAGAGACAATAGACGAGCAGGTTCAGTGGGGGGAGCATAAGAAGGGTTCTGCATTTGTTTCATTTTTATCTCGTGACACCGTTCTGCCTTGGATTACCATGAGGATGTTCAACCGACTTGAGACAGATCCGGAAAAATGTAAGAAATGTGGAGCATGTGTAAAGGAATGCCCGGTTGGAAATATTCAAATGGTGGATTATCCGGTTCATAAAAATCAGTGTGAATTTTGTATGCATTGTGCAGCTGTTTGCAAGAACGACGCCCTTAGATTCAAAGGAAAACCGGATTACAAAGTCAGGATGGTATCAGAAGAAAAATAGAATCATAAGGCTGGTTTTGGATGTTGAATAAAGTGTTGACAAAATGAATAAAGAATATATAATGTACGGTGTACACCTAATGTACACCGTACATTGTTGAGAATGAAAAGGAGTTGAATATATGTCAAAAGAACGAATGAAGCAACAAAAGGAAGATACTCTCCGAAAGATACTGGATCAGGCATGGCAGATCGCAATCCAAGAAGGTTTGGAGGCAATTTCCATGAGAAAGTTGGCGTCAGCAATGAATTTTGCTACGAATAATCTTTATAATTATTTTGAGAACAAGAATGAATTGCTGTTTTATTTAAAAAAAGATGCCTATCAGTGGGCAATCGATATCATTCAGAACAACCTACATGAAACAGACAGCGTATGTGTATTATTCAAACAGTTGTCAGAACAATTATTACACTGTGCATTGGAGGCACCGGAAAAATATATTGTAATGACTTCAGATGTGATCATGGATAACAAGGAGCCGTTAGATCAACAGATAACCGATCTCACAGCAGCAAAAATTCGAGAGGGTATTGCATCCGGTGAACTCAAGGATATCGACCCAGTTATGACGGCTGTCAATATCAGAACGCTTCAGATTGGATTTGTAAGGATGATCTCTGCAGATAAAACAATGGATACGAAAAAGGCCTATGAGATGCATGATAATCTTATGGATATCATATTCGAAGGAATCAGGAGGAATGGATGATGAAGAAAATTTATGTAATAGAGACAACCTTGATACTACTCATTATTTTTATACATATATGCTATATGGTAGCAGGCTTGACCGGAGGTGTTCCTTTCAATGAGGATCTGGCAATGAATATGGGATATACGCTTATGTATATGGCGATTTTGCACGGAATCTATGGACTTGTGAAATGGATCATGGTGCTTGTGAGGAGAAGACAACTGCAAAAACTGCAGACTGAGAAACTTCCATCCCAGAGGGCTGCTGCAACGAGGATGACACTAATCCAGCGTATATCCGGAATCATGGTGGTTGTACTAATCGTGCCGCATACGCTAATTAAGCTTGAGATGGCCGGACCATTGCTTACGATCATTGATATCCTGTTTATGCTTGCAATCGTGCTCCATTTGTTGATCGGAATACCAAAATGGCTGGTATCAACGGGATTGCTAAGTAAAAAGTTTGAAAAGAAGTGTTCAGTATTATACGGAGGAAAAGGAAATGCATGAAGTGATTATTATCGGAAGCGGACTTGCAGGATTAAGTGCCGCAATACAGTGTGCAGCTCAAGGGAGAAAGGCAGTCATCATATCTGATCAGCCTTCCTGGTGTGCACAGTCGGTTCTGGCGGCAGGAGGAATCAATGCTGCACTCAATCATGGAAAAGATGGGGATTCCATCAGTCAACATGAGGAGGATACATGGGAAGCCGGATGTCATCTGGCGGATCGGGAAGCCATCCATCGTTTGGCAATGAATGCGTCGGATGTGATTGGTTTTTTGGAGGACTGCGGAGTCATTTTTTCCAGAAACGAGAATGGAGATATTGCACAGAGATATTTTGGAGGCCAGAAGAAAAAGAGAACCTGCTACTCCAATGCCAATATTGGTAAACAGCTTGTCAGTGGACTGGAACAACGGACCAGACTGTATGAAGATAAAAGCCTGATCCGACTTCTGAACCATCATATTTTTCTGGATTTTATAAAAGAGAACGATTCGATCGGAGGTGTTCTCCTGTGTGATCGTTACACAGGAGAATTGCTGATACTGGAGGGACCGGTCATTGCTGCATCGGGAGGTATAGGAGGTTTGTTCGGGAGAACTACCGGTTCTCTGCATTCCGATGGAAGCGTAACAGCCGCTGCTTATCAGGCAGGCGTTCAAATGGCAAATCTGGAGATGATCCAGTACCATCCGACTACCATCCTGACAAAATCCAAGCATATGCTGATCTCAGAGGCAGCACGAGGAGAAGGCGGCAGGCTGTTTGCATATCAAAACGGACAAAAATGGTATTTTTGTGAGGAGTGGTATGGTGAACGAGGTAATCTGATGCCAAGAGATGTGTTATCAAGAGCAATTGACAGAGTGCTACATAGTGGCGAGGCTGACTCGGCACAGAATGTATGGCTGGATCTGACACATCTTGGCCAAGAGAAGATCGAGAAGGATCTAGCTGAGATTCGCACACTGTGTATGGATTATCTGGGACTGGATCCGGTTACAGAGCCGATTCCGGTAGTGCCTGGAATCCATTACTTTATGGGAGGCATCTGGGTTGACATCAATCATCGTACCTCCATGAAGGGTTTATATGCGGCAGGAGAATGCTGCTCACAGTATCACGGTGCCAATCGTCTGGGCGGCAATTCTACGTTGGGTGCAGTCTATGGTGGGAGATGTGCAGCAGACAGCTGTTGCAAGGATGATACAGAAGGACATCATCAGATCATACATGATACCGAGAAACAGGAGCAGATTAAGAGTACTATGATACAGAAGTTGGCAGGCTTTTTGCCTGTAGAGGATCAGGCTTTGATGAAACGTGAACAGCTACAGACCATTATGAGAACCAGCATGGGTATTCTCCGCGATGAAGAAGGTCTTTTAGCCGGACGAAAACAGCTGTCTGAGTTCATGAAAGAACAGGATATGAGAACAACAAATCAAAGACTTGCGATTGAGATGACAGAAAAAGATGAACATGACCTTATGAGCATCTATAGTTACAAGACAGAGCTTTTAAGTCGTCTGGGAGATGCAATGCTGCAAAGTGCCATTATGAGAAAGGAATCCAGAGGTGCACACTATCGTCTGGATTATCCGGATTTGGATCAACGCTACGAAGCACCTACCTTAATCGTAAATACCGAGGAAGGAGAAAAAATATGTACGAATTAATCATCAAAAGAGGAATGCCGGGAAAACTAGGTCAGTATCAGCATTTTAAAATAGAAGCAGACTCGGATGCTACGGTGCTATGGGCATTGGAGGAGTTAAATAAAAGAGAAAATCTGATGACGACAGATGGAAAGAAAGCAGAGAAAATCCGTTGGGAATCAAACTGTCGTCAGAAGATGTGTGGTGCCTGCGGAATGCTCATCAACCACAAGCCGATGTTAGCCTGCGAGGCGTTTTTGCGTGATCTGGGAGAAGTCATTACACTGGAGCCTTTGAGCAAGTTCCCACTTATTCAGGATCTGGTGGTTGACCGAAGCATATTGCATGACAATATGTTAAAAATGAAGCTGTGGCTGCAGGATGAGAAGGCAAATCCACAGGCGGCCGGATACCTAAAGGAACAGGCAGGACAGGAACTGTATCAATCAGCCTCCTGCATCCAGTGTGGTTTGTGTCTTGAGGCTTGTCCAAACTATACAGGGCTGGATCAGTTCTTTGGTGCTGCATTTATGAATGCAGATTATAGACTCGCCAATCAGGAGGAGGAAAAGGGAGAGCGAAAGAGACAGATTAAGACTGCTCAAAAACATTTTGCCAATGGCTGTTCCAACTCCTTTGCCTGTCAGGAGGTATGTCCGGCAAAGATTCCCCTTTCCTTACATATGTCACGACTGAATGCACTTGCATGGAAGACCAGATGATGATATTCTCACTAGGAAAGAATTTTTAGGGAGCAGAGAATCATGCAGCACATCAGAAAAGCGGTGAAGGAGGATGTTTCACGAATTGCAGAAATCCTCATTTTCACAAAAAGAATGAATTATCGGAGAATCTTTCAAAATGATCAGGTTTCCTTTGGAGAATTACAGGTACTTCCGTTAGCAAATGAATATCTGTCCGATCCATCTAAACTGGAAGGAATCTGGGTCTATGATGATGGGTTTGTAAAAGCACTGATTCATGTAGAACATAGAGAAATTCTTGAATTATATGTAGACTGTTTTTTTGAGGAAAGTGGAATCGGCGGCAAACTGATCGAGTTTGCGATCCATGAATTGAGTGCAGATAAATTGTTGGTTTTAGAAAAAAACGAGCGTGCAATTCGATTCTATGAAAGACATGGTTTTAAGGAAACCGGTGAACGGCTGCCGGAACCGGGTACACCGGAATATCTGATCAGGATGTGCAAATTCTGATAGACTTAAAACTACAACTTACCATTCATATTTTACAACTTACACAGGAAGCCGTTGTCATCTGCAGGAACCGTTGCTATATTGATCATAGTTCAGAGATGAGCAGAAAATTTTGATTAGGATGGAGATCTGAAAGAGAGGCAATGGAATTATGGATGAAAAGAAATATTTAGGAAATGGTTTTACAGGGAATCAGATAAAGGTATTTGCGATCATTGCAATGGCGATCGATCATGTAACAGATGTATTTGTTCCGGGTTATAGTCATATCTGGTGGGTTGTACTATTACATATCATAGGAAGACTGGCGGCACCAACGATGTGGTTTATGGTGGTTGAGGGCTATCGTCATACACACAATCTGAAGAAGTATATTACAAGACTATTTGTATTTGCGATCATCTCGCATTTTGCGTATAATTTCTGCTTCGGTATACCATTTATACCATTCCAGACAACCGTATTGAACCAGACTAGTGTGATCTGGGCATTAGCGTGGGGCGTTGTGGCACTCTATGTGAATGACGAGGAAAAATGCAATCTAAAATCCTGGCAGAGAAGTTTGATCACATTTGGTATTTGCATTATATCTTTCCCGGCAGACTGGAGTTGTATTGCAGTGCTTTGTATCATTGCTATTAATAAGCACTATGGCAATCTGAAACTTCAGATCAAGCAAATCTTAATCTATATTTCGTGGTATGTGTTAATTTGGTGTCTTTGCGTGGATGTTGTTTATGGACTGATCCAGTTCTGTGTAGTGATTGTTGTTCCGTTTATTATGAACTACAATGGTAAGCGTGGAACCTGGAAGGGCATGAAATGGTTCTTCTATGCCTTCTATGTAGGACATCTGGTCATCTGTGGTATCATGAGGTTGATGATGCACGGTAATATCGGCCTGATCATTGGGGGTTGATACCAATTAAGAAATTGGTAAGAAATTGATAGTAATTCTGTAAAGCATTTCTGAAAATAAATTGCTATGATGGTTTTCATAAAGGTTCAATTACCTTTATGAACCATCATAGCTTATTTTTTTAGTAAATGGAGGATAACAAATGAAATCAGTGATACTTGAAGCGAATAAATTATGTAAGTCATTTCAGACAGGAGACATCACACAACATGTATTGAAAAATCTGGATCTCCAGGTTTACGATGGTGATTTTACAGTGATCATGGGCAGCTCGGGGTCAGGAAAGTCTACCCTGCTCTATACACTGTCTGGTATGGATACACCAACCATGGGAAGTGTCACACTTTATGATACGAGGTTAAATGATCTGGATAATGATGAGTTGGCATTGCTTCGCAGAAAATATTGTGGATTTATTTTTCAATCCATCCATCTGCTCGAAACCATGAACGCCATGGATAATGTCCTGACCAGTGCATTATTAGTAAACCATGATCGCAACAAGGTACATGAGAATGCAATACGACTTTTAACACAGGTTGGACTTACAGAGAGTGACTTTGGAAAGTTTCCGAACCAGTTATCAGGTGGTGAACAGCAAAGAGTAGCAATTGTACGTGCAATCATCAATCAGCCAAAGATTCTTTTTGCGGATGAGCCGACCGGTGCACTGAATTCTCTGGCAAGTACCAAGGTTTTGGATGAGTTCTCAAGAATATATCGTGAAGGGCAGAGTATTTTGATGGTTACACATGATATTAAGACAGCTCTGCGCGGCAGCAGGATCATATACCTTAAGGATGGCAGTGTACAGGGAGATCTGGAACTGGGAGACTATACGATCGATCATAAAGAACACAGGATTCAGAAACTGCAACAGTTCTTAAGTGAAATGGGGTGGTAGTCATGTTATCTTTTCGATTAGCTCTGTTTTCTATTAAAAAGAGAAAAGAAGCATATTTGGTAGTGACGCTGTTTATTATATTTGCAGTGATGTTTATGGATCTTGGAATCAGTGTTTATCAAAGGGCAAATAAAATGTTCTTTGAAAAAACTGAGGAACTACATGAAACACATTTTATTGCCCCATGTACGAGTAAGACTTTTCGGACTGAGTACAAGGACTATATAGAATCTGCAGAGGGAGTCGTCTGCTTTGAACAAGAAGAGGCAGTGTTTATGCCTAGTTCCACCAATAACTGTAATGATCTGAAAATGGGAGCATTTCTCTATGATTGTGATGCCAAGAGACAGATTGCACCCTTTTCCCTGATCAGGGAAGATACGACGATTCCGAGGGAACAGGCAATCTATGTGCCGATTCAGTTAGAGGCGGAAAATGTACAACTTGGAAAACCATACGAGCTGACTTATCGGGGAACAACCTATTCTTTTATTGTAGCGGGATACTTTGAAACAACGACTTACTGCAATATTAACTGTGGCTTTTACAAATATTTTGTACCAAAGGAGACCTATCAGAGAATTGCAGATGAGGTTGGTAAAGCATATATGCTGACAGCCCGTTTTGCAGGAAATGAGCAGGAGGTTATAAAACTTTCGGAAACATTAAAAACCTCTTTCTTGAACGATACAACTTATGCATCAGATCAGCAGAACCTGTTGCAGAATGCACTGAGCTATGATGATATGCATGTCAGAACGATTCTGAATCTGTTGATTGGTGTAGCGATGATTTTTGGAATTTCATTATTAATTTTTATAGTGGTTGCTGTTATGATCATGAATAATGTTCGTGAGGATATCAATCGTTCTATGGAGTCCATAGGAACACTGCAGTCTATGGGATATACACTTACACAGATCAGACGTTCCTATTTATATGAATATCTGCTCTTAGGTGGTACAGGAGGTCTGCTCGGAGTACTGGCGTCTTATATTGGCAATTTGGTCATGGGACCGTTTTTAACCAGCCTGAGTGGTTTTGTATGGAAGGGTTACATACATCCGATCGGGGATTTGGTGGCTGTTGCAGTGATGTTATGTCTCGTGTCCATGGTTAGTACCATCGCGGTCAAGAGATTAAAGGGATTGACACCTGTGGCTACACTGAATCAGAGAAACGGCAGCAGCAGAGGGTATCGATGCTTTTACCCATTACAGAATGGGCGGCTGTCATTGAATCTTCATATTGCTGTCAAGAATCTGTTTGTGTACTTGAAGAGCAATCTGGTGTATGCCTCTATTGTAGCGATTGGCTCCTTTGCAATCGGAGTTGCGATTCTGTTGTTTTTGAACTTTACAGTTCATACAGATGCCTTGTTGTCTGTAACCGGATTTGCGGTTGCAGATCTGCAGGTAAAGGTATCACAGGGTTGCGATGCTGCTGCCTTTTCAGAGGAGATTGCACAGATGAATGGTGTCCGCAAAACCAATATTTCTGCAACAGGTGACTTTTTGAAATATAACAATGAAACGATCACGACATTGATTGAAGAGGATTTTGATAAGATTGAGTATGTCAATCCTTATGAAGGTAGCTTTCCACAGACGAAGAACGAAGTTTTGATCTCAGCGATGTTAAGCGAGGCTTCTGGTAAAGGAGTTGGTGACAGCATCACGCTATGTGCAAACGGAATCGAACGAGACTATCTGGTGAGTGGTATCTTCTCGTCGACAAACGGATTTGTTGCATATATGAATCAACCGGCAATCAGGCTTCTCTATCCGGATTTTCTATTTAACTGTGTTGATATTTATCTGGAAGAGGGAATCACATCAGATGATTTTCAGGAATATCTGCAATCACTGTATAAAGTCAGTGTGGATCATGAATCCGAATCGGTTGCCGAGCAAAAGATTGCAAGGCTGCTTGCAGATTATGGAGTCAGCAGTGTTTCCTATTCCATCTGGAAGGATGGTGTTGAGATCTGCTCGGGTGATTCCTCAGCTTTTCAGATTGCTGACATTACGGATCTCAAAGGATTTGCTTCCGCTCAGCTCCGGATTTACGCAAGAAATCTGAGTTCGTTGGTGGTAGTGGTATTCATTACAATGTTGCTGATCTGTGGCTGTGTACTGCAGGTAACCACGAAAAACGAGATCCGAAAAAACAGGACTGAGTATGGGACACTCAAGGCATTGGGTTATACAACAGGTGATATTACAACTCAGGTTACTCTTCGATTTTTGCTGACGACAGTTATAGGCTGTCTGCTCGGAGCACTGCTTGCATTTTCACTGACCCCGATGATGTTCAGTTCGCTTTTTAAGCTGATGGGGGTCACACAGATTTCGATGAATGGGTATCCGTTTATATTGCTGCTTTGTAATGCATTGCTTAGCTTCATGCTTTATCTGGTAGCAAGAGTAACCTGCAGACGGATCAGTACAATCACTGCATATGAACTGTTGACAGAATAAGCAGGTTGATGGGAGAGGAAAAATGTTGAAGGATAATATAATATT
>CAZVYQ010000058.1:0-13716 GCA_964631375.1 uncultured Lachnospiraceae bacterium
CTTTATCATCCGGATTCATGATGGTAAGCATTGCACCTCTGTCAAGTGTTCCATCAGGATTAAACTTGACACCACCCTTTGTATCGGGTACCTGCTTAATACAAACAACGATTTTCATTGTATTTTCTCTCCTTTTCTACTTCATTACATTAGCTGAAATGACCATTCTCTGAACCTCACTTGTTCCCTCGTAGATCTCTGTGATCTTGGCATCACGCATCATACGCTCTACGTCGTACTCTCTTGTGTAGCCGTAACCACCATGAAGCTGAACAGCCTTTGTGGTAACTTCCATAGCAACCTCTGCTGCATATAACTTTGCCATAGCTGCTTCCTCAGAATATACCTTCTGAGTATTTTTAGCCAATGCTGCTCTGTAAACCAACAACTGTGCTGCCTTAACCTTGGTAGCCATATCAGCGATCTGGAACTGTGTATTCTGGAAAGAACCAATAGCCTTACCAAACTGCTTTCTCTCTTTTACATAAGCGATCGTTGCATCCAGAGCACCTTCTGCAAGTCCGAGAGCCTGTGCAGCGATACCGATACGTCCGCCATCCAGTGTATGCATAGCAATACCAAAGCCCTTGCCTTCCTTGCCAAGCATGTTCTCCTTCGGAATTCTGCAATCTGTAAAGATCAACTCATATGTGGATGAACCACGGATACCCATCTTCTTCTCTTTTGTCCCAAATGTAAATCCGGGAGTTCCCTTTTCTACGATAAATGCTGAAATTAATTTCTTCTTTCTTCCTCTAGCGTCTTCCTGAACACCGGTAATTGCAAATATAACATATACATCTGCTTCTTTACCGTTGGTGATGAAGATTTTGGAACCATTCAGTACATACTCATCTCCGTCCAGAACAGCCTTTGTTTGCTGACCCTGTGCATCAGTACCTGCACCCGGCTCTGTCAGACCAAAAGCACCTAACTTCTCACCTTTTGCAAGGGGAACTACATATTTCTGTTTCTGCTCTTCTGTACCATAAGTCATGATCGGGTCAATACACAGAGATGTGTGTGCAGATACGATAACGCCTGTAGTACCGCAAACCTTTGATAATTCTTCTACGCACATAGCATATGCTAAAACGTCACAGCCCTGTCCGCCATACTCCTTTGGTACAGGAATTCCTAAAAATCCGAGTTTTGCCATTTTCTCTACAGTCTCTCTCGGAAATTCTTCTGTCTCATCTACTTCCTGAGCCAGAGGTTTTACTTCATTTTGTGCGAAATCACTGAATAGCTTTCGCATCATTTCATGTTCTTTACTTAATGCAAAATCCATGTCTTTATTCCTCCGTTTAATATTTGATATATTAATATTGTCTTATAATCTGACAACTTTTATCGAGCATATGAGAAGATTCCTTCGCCTGTCTTCTTGCCAAGCTTGCCTGCTGCAACGAGCTCTTTTAACTTCGGCTGAGGAGCATACTTGTCATCACCGGTCTCTGTATGAAGTACTTCCATAATAGCAAGTACGATATCCAGACCAATCAGATCACCTAAATGAAGAGGTCCCATCGGATGAGATGCACCTAACTGCATAGCAACATCAATATCCTCAGCACTTGCAGTGCCTGCTGCCCATACACCGATAGCTTCGTTGATCATTGGGATGAGGATTCTGTTTACAACAAATCCAGGAGCTTCATTTACTTCTACTGGTGTTTTGCCAATTTCAACTGCGATTTCCTTGATTTTCTGAACCAGATCAGCTGGTGTGTTCTTACCTGCAATCACTTCAACAAGCTTCATTCTGTCTGCAGGATTGAAGAAATGCATACCGATCATCGGTCTGTCAAGTCCTTCACCGATCTCGGTGATCGAAAGTGATGATGTGTTGGATGCAAAGATACAATCCTTCTTGCAGATACCCATTAACTGCTTGAAGATAGACTGCTTGATCTCCATCTTCTCAAGTGCTACCTCAACAACAAGATCGCAATCTGAACAAATATCATTTAAACCTGTTGTGATCTTAGCCATGATAGAATCAGCTTTTTCCTTTGTAATCTTTTCCTTGCCTACAAGGAAATCCATGTTCTTCTGAATCTTAGCCTTGCCACCCTCTGCGAACTCTGTCTTGATATCGCAAAGAAATACTTCATAACCATCTGTCATTGCAAAAGCCTGTGCGATGCCTGCACCCATGGTGCCTGCTCCAATAATTCCTACCTTCATTGAATCATCCTCCTAATTTGATTTATTTGTTCAAAAAAGCTTCAACTTTACGTTTCTCTAAGAAAGCGGTCATGCCTTCTTTTTGGTCATAGGACTCGAAGCAGTCACCGAAGAGTTTTTCTTCGATTACAATTGCCTGATCCATGTCTACCTGTAGACCTTCGTTGATGGCCTTTTTACAGTTACGAACTGCGATTGGTGCATTCTTAGCGATTCCTGCAGCCATCTTTTCTGCTGCGGGCATGAGTTCTTCGATCGGGTAAACTGCGTTTACAAGACCAATTCTGTATGCCTCATCAGCCTTGATGTTACGTGCTGAGTAGATCATCTGCTTCGCCATACCTGCACCTACGAGACGTGCAAGTCTCTGTGTTCCGCCAAAGCCGGGAGTAATTCCAAGACCAACCTCTGGCTGTCCGAATACAGCGTTCTCAGAACAGATTCTGATGTCACAGCTCATGGAGATCTCACATCCACCGCCCAGTGCAAAACCGTTTACTGCTGCGATCACAGGGATTGGGAATGTCTCCAGCTTGCGGAATACATCATTACCCTTCTTACCGAAAGCCTCTCCCTCTGCCTTTGTTAATGTGCTCATTTCTCCAATGTCAGCTCCGGCTACAAATGATTTCTCACCTGCTCCTGTTAAGATCAAACATCTCACTTCATCCAGATTGACTGCATCGAGCGTAGTATTCAACTCGTCAAGTACCTGGGAATTCAGTGCGTTCAATGCTTTCTCACGATTGATCGTGATCACACCTACAGCACCTTTTTGCTCAAATAATACATACTCCATTACCTATCTCCTTTCATGAAAATCCAAGATTTGTCTACTAGGTCTTTACACAACGAAACACCTCGGCTGCGATATGCGTTCACATATCGCTGCTTTGGTGTAATGTTTGATTTTAAGTCTTAATCTTCTCTTTTTACGATGGTTGCACAGCCCATACCACCACCGATGCATAATGTTGCAAGACCGGTCTTGGCATTGTTCTGTTCCATTGCGTGAAGCAGTGTTACGAGGATACGGCAGCCTGAAGCTCCTACCGGATGTCCGAGTGCAATTGCACCACCATTAACATTGAGCTTCTTCAGATCAAATCCTAACTCCTTGCCAACTGCTACTGATTGAGATGAGAATGCTTCATTTGCTTCGTAGAGATCAAAATCATCAATGGTCATACCTGCTTTTGCCATAACCTTCTTGGTTGCAGCTACAGGTCCGATACCCATGATAGAAGGATCCACACCTGCAAGTGCTCCTGCCACAAAGGTAGCCATAGGCTTAACGCCCAACTCCTTAGCCTTCTCCTCACTCATCACTACAACGGCTGCTGCACCATCATTGATACCTGATGCATTTCCTGCTGTGATAAATCCGTCAGGATTGATTGTGCGAAGCTTCTGTAAACCTTCGATGGTAGATCCTGCACGAGGTCCCTCATCCTTGTTGAAAACAATTGTCTCTTTTTTCTTCTTTACTTCTACAGGAACAATTTCCTTATCAAACTTACCTGCGTTCTGTGCTGCTTCTGTCTTCTGTTGTGAAGCAAGCGCAAAAGCATCCAATTCTTCACGTGTCAGCTTCCACTGTTCTGCAATGTTATCTGCTGTCTTGATCATATGGTAATCATTGAAAGCATCCCAGAGGGCATCCTTGATCATTGTATCAACCAAGGTTGCATTACCCATTCTGTATCCGTAACGTCCCTGAGGAATTGCATATGGTGCCATGGACATATTTTCCATACCGCCCGCTACCACGATGTCGGCATCTCCTGCCATAATCATCTGTGCTGCCTGATTGACACAGTTCAAACCTGAACCGCATACAACGTTCATTGTAACTGCCGGAACTTCAATCGGAAGTCCTGCCTTGAGTGTAGCCTGACGAGCTACGTTCTGTCCGAGACCTGCCTGGATGACACATCCCATATATACCTGATCAACTGCTTCGGGAGCAACTCCCGCTCTGTTTAATGCTTCTTTAATGACAATGGCACCAAGGTCTGCAGCCGGTGTTGTGGAAAGAGTTCCACCCATAGTACCGATTGCTGTACGACAAGCACCTGCTAATACAACTTTTTTTGACATACTGATTCCTCCTAAATGAGATTGTTATTTTTTTGTCAGATTGCGTCTAGGGCTATTCTATCACAGCAATACCTAATTTGCAACCAGAAAACCGCCTTGCTTCTGCAAAAATACAAGCCTATTTTTTTCCTTGTATTTTTTTCTCAAAAATTGCTTTCAGAGACTCTGTATATGGTGCTCTCGCAATACCATATTCTGTTATGATCCCTGTGATCAGATCATGATCCGTGACGTCAAATGCGGGATTGAACACCTTGACCCCCTCCGGTGCCATTCTTTCCTGATACCACATCTGAGTGACCTCCTGTGCAGGACGTTGTTCTATGTGTATATCATCACCCGTCGGTGTATCCATATCTATGGTCGAGGTTGGTGCACAGATATAAAAGGGAACATGATATCTCTGTGCCACAGTTGCCACGACAGAGGTTCCGATCTTATTCGCCGTATCACCATTTGCCGCAACCCTGTCACATCCGACAAATACAGCATTAACCCATCCGTTTCTCATCACAGCCGCAGACATGTTATCACAGATTAATGTCACATCCAGTCCCGATTCCATCAATTCATAGGCTGTCAATCTTGCTCCCTGTAAAAGTGGACGCGTTTCGTCTGCAAAGATTTTAAAATGATATCCTCTTTCATGCCCGAGATACATGGGAGCTGTTGCCGTTCCGTATTTTGATGTGGCAAGCTGACCTGCATTGCAGTGTGTCAACAGTCCGTCTCCGGGCTTAACCAGAGATAGACCATACTCTCCGATTGCCTTACACACACGGATATCCTCCTGCTGGATCTCTACTGCTTCATTGTGAAGATGGGTAACTATGGACTCCAACGATTCTTCATGCCTCTGTTCGCAGACCCGCATCATCCTATTCAATGCCCAGGAAAGGTTCACTGCAGTCGGTCTGGAGCTGTTCAGATAATCCTTTGCTTTTAACAGCTGTTGATAAAAATCATCATAACAGGTGACCGATCCCCCCAGTAGAATTCCCTTTGCTGCCAGATATATTCCATAACCGGCTGTTACTCCGATCGCCGGTGCTCCTCTGACTTGTAACAAATAGATGGCATTCCATATCTCTTCCTGAGATTTCAAACTGATCAACTTCGTTTCATATGGCAAATGGGTCTGATCTATGATAACAATCGCATCATTTGGGTCATCTAATGCAACCGTATCAATCTCCATAATACTTTTTGATGTTTCCATTTCGACAAACTCCTTCTCATAAAGAACTCCCTAATACGATTCGTACTAAGGAGTTCTTTGATGACTGTTAATATTGGATGAGCTTAAACTTCCGGTTCCAGAAGACCATATGTGTTGCCTTTTCTCTTATATACTACATTCACCTGATCTGTTTCTGCATTACAGAATACATAAAATCCATGGCCTAACAGTTCCATCTGTACACATGCATCCTCCGGATACATCGGCTTAATATCAAACTTCTTTGTTCTGATGATCCTAACCTCTTCATCATCTGCATACTCATTATCAATAAATTCTTGTTTGAAATTGCCTGTCCCATGTTTACTGTCTGTCAATTTGTTTTTATACTTCTTCAGCTGACGCTCGATAATCTCCTCTACAAGATCAATGGATACATACATATCATTGCTGACCTGTTCCGAGCGGATAATGCTTCCCTTGACAGGAATCGTGACTTCTATTTTCTGACGATCTTTTTCTACGCTTAATGTTACATGAACTTCTGTATCGGGAGTAAAGTAACGCTCCAGTTTACCGATTTTGTCCTCTACCGCTGTCTTAAGCCCTTCTGTCACATCGATATTTTTCCCGCTTATTATAAACTTCATAACGGTCACTCCTTTACATCTTCGCGTGAATTCAACGAATTATTTTTGATATGCTAAGTATACCACATTTGCATCACGGATAGCAAGCAAACATAAAACGACACCGTTCTCAAATGTGTCAAGACATTTTTCACGTTTTTTTTACTTTTTTTTAATTTTATGATAATCCAACAAAACGTTTGTTCAAATTACAGCATCTTTTTTGTTTTATTTTTTGTGGATAATGTGTATAACTTGGTGTATAAGTCGATTTTATCTGCTTTTCATGATTTCTTGATGTGGATAAAGCAAACCTGATTTCGACAAATACAAAAGTACTCTTTCGACCAAAAAATCCTTTTTGTGCATTTTGCTGAAATTGATTAAAATCCTCATTTTCAGTCTATAACATCAAAACGAGCCTATCTTAAGATAGACTCGTTTATCACACCTAACACCTTTATTAGAAGATTCTTCTGACTGATAAAATCGATCTGTACCCTGCATTTGAAACCTTAATACCTGTTGCTGCTGTACTTGCATGGACGATCTGACCGCCACCGATGTAGATACCTACATGACCTGAATAGCATACGATATCACCAGGTTGTGCATTTCCGATACCACCTACATCATAACCCATACTTCTCTGAGCACCGGATGAGTGCGGCAGGGATACACCAAAGTTCCTGTATACGCCCATTGTAAATCCTGAGCAGTCTGTTCCATTTGTCAAGCTTGTTCCACCAAATACATATGGATTGCCTACAAACTGTAATGCATAATTTGCCACTGCCGAGCCTGTGCTGCTGCCTGATACTGTTGCTGCAGGTGCTGCCCCTCCTGATGAAGGCTTGGATGAACTCTGTGCCTTGCGTGCTGCTGCCTGTGCCTTCTTACGTGCATCCTCTTCCTTCTTCAGACGAGCTTCCTCATCTGCCTTGGACTCAGCTCTTACAAACTCTGTTGAAACATCAACGAATTCCTTTGATACCCATCCATCACCTTCCTCGATGGATACCTTGACCCAACTGTCAGTTTCTTCGATTACTGTCAATTCGTCTTCTATCGGTACCAGTCCGAGAACAGATGCCTCAGTACTGGGATCTTGTCTAACCTTTAATGTAGTCGTCGTAACGGTTGCTACTCTGTGTCCTACTTCTTCTGCTAATGCAACTGCAGCTTCGCCGGTCACTACAAATTCACTCTTAACATAGCCTTCAACCTTACCGGATTTAATCTTATACCAGCCATTTTCTTCACCCAGCCATTCTCCGGCTGAATTATTATACAGCTTACCAACAACTTCGCCTTCTTCACTGGCTGCATCTCTGATATTTACATAGTTAGAAACCTGAGCAATCATTAGACCCGAAAAGTCTTCATTCTGAATGACATCTTCCTCATTCAGGATCTGTATGATTGGAACCTTGCCCGGAGTTGCTGTTTGTGGTGTCGTAGTTTGTGACCCCTGTGCTACACTGTTGTCAGATACGGTTGCCGTATTGGTATTGGTATTGGTTTCGGGTTCTGCTCCATCGGTTGTATTGGCTGAAATAGTACTGGGTACCGGAGTCTGTGTCGTATCTGGATTGGTGCTGCTTTGATTGGCTGTCGATGTATCTGTTACCGCTGCCGCACCAACTGAGATCTGGATACCTGCTGGATTAACAGATGCTGCATCTGTTGTACCTGCCTGTGTATTACTTTGGTTGTTTGCTGTATCTTCTGTATTAACTACAATCGTTCTCTCTGTCTTTTCCGTTGCTGCTTTCGCAGTCTTCGTCGAATTAGAACTTATGAGATCACGTTTTCCCTTTTCGATCTGTTTCACCGAAACGCCATCACCAACTACCAACGCTCCCCCGGCTGCCGGTAGAATGGATGAAAGAACTGCTGCATCAGTCGGCATAGACACACTTGTAACTGCTATCGTACTTACCAGACAAAACGCTGCGGCTTTCAGTACACCTTTCTTCATCATGATCCTCCAAAGTCCTTACTAATTATCAATTTCATTAACGAATGCATTTGTTACAAATTTGTTACATCCGTAATAAAATATACCATGCTGTGTAACAAATGTCAACACGAAAACCGCCTCATAAAGCTTGGTAATTATAGGATAATGCCGCAAATATCAGCATTCCGGGAGATAAGAAAAAATTATTTCGAAATATTTAATAAATACTCCTGTACACTCGTAATGGCATTTGCTCCATCAGCAACAGCCGTTACGATCTGTCTCAGGCTCTTGGTTCTGACATCGCCTGCAGCATATACTCCGGCAACATCCGTAGCACAATCCTCTCCTGCAACCAGATATCCCGACCGATCCTTCTTAATCTCTGTGATATAATCTGTATTCGGAATATTACCGACTGCGATAAACACTCCATCGACAGCCTGTACCGTTTCTGCATTTGTATATACGTTCTGTATCGTTACGGATGAAACCTGATCTTCGCCCTGAATCGATGTTACAATACTGTCCCAGATCACTTCGATATTCGGAGTTTCTTTAACTGTATCACGCAATACCTTTACAGCACGAAACTCATCTCTTCTATGGATCAGATATACCTTTTCACAACCGCGTGCAAGAAATATCGCATCCTCCAGTGCTACATCGCCGCCACCTACCACGGCAACACTTCTATTTTTAAAGAACGCACCATCGCAGGTTGCACAATAGGACACTCCCATTCCTGCCAATTCTTCTTCGCCGGGTACCATGAGCTTTCTGTGTGCCGCGCCACTGGCAATGATGATCGTCTTTGTTTCGATCATATCCCTCTCTGTATAAATCCTCTTCACCTGCTCTGCGACCTCAAGCTTTGTTACATCTGCCTCGATGGTCTCCACTCCCAGTTTTGAAGCGTGCTCCGTAAACTTCATCCCCAGATCAAACCCATTGATGCCCTGTAGTCCTGGATAATTGTCGACCTCATAGGTATTTAACACCTGTCCGCCTCCCATGGACGCTTTCTCTATCACTACGGCTTTCAGGCCGGCTCTCTTTGCATAGATACCCGCTGTGATACCTGCCGGACCGGAACCGATAATTACTACATCATACATTGTACTCATTTCATTTCTCCCTTTCGCATAATCAAATTTTATTCTATCATCTCTTTCATTATTATTCAACGGATTTCTCAATATATTGTGGTATTATCTTCAAAAATAACCAAACAACCCCAAATATTGTGAAACATAGGGATTGTAATGTTTTTTTATCTCGTTTATACTAGAAAATAATGAAGTCAGTTATGGATTCACATCTTATCAATCAAGAGGTACATGACATGAAACAAAAAACAGCAATTATTACAGGTGCGTCAAGAGGAATCGGAAGGGCAATCGCAACAGTTCTTGCACAAAATGGTTATCAATTGATACTGACCTGTCAAAAAAACGAAGCTCTGCTTTTTCGCTTAAAGGAGGAGCTGGAGCAACAATACTCCATTTCCTGTCGTGCCTTGATCAGTGATGCCGGCTACGAAAGATCTGTCACGAAACTGTTTGAACAGATCGATGATCTGGATATCCTGATCAACAATGCCGGAATCTCATATGTCGGTCTACTTCACGAAATGGAACTCGATCAATGGAATCAAGTCATGACAACCAATCTGACCTCTGCCTTCCTATACTCAAAGTATGCCATTCCGTTGATGCTGAAGAAAAAAAGCGGCAAGATTATAAACATTTCTTCTGTATGGGGAAATGTCGGAGCCTCCACCGAGGTAGCCTATTCAGCGAGTAAGGGCGGGATGAACGCTTTTACGAAAGCACTGGCAAAAGAACTGGCACCCAGCTGTATTCAAGTCAATGCAATCGCCTGTGGTATGATCGATACCGATATGAATCATAATTTGACTCCCGATGAAGTCCGTTCTTGTGTAGACGAGATACCGGCAGACAGAATCGGACAGCCGGAAGATGTTGCCTCCGCTGTCCTTGCTCTGTGTTCCTGTTCAGATTATCTAACCGGTCAGATTATTACCGTTGATGGCGGTTGGATTTAAAACAGTTTAGAAACCTTTATGATGATCATCCAATAGCCTCATAATTGCTTTTCCATGCATGCCATTTGCATCCAGAACAATTGCTGTTGCAAGTCTTGCAGGAAACAGTCCGCCACTATTGCACGCCAATGAGGCTATGGTATTCTCCTCTACGCCATTAATCAATATCTTAACCGCCGGATCTTCCTTTGATTTTCCTTGATTCATCTTATACAATGTTCTTTTTACATAGGACATGGTGATCCTGCCCAGTAATGAATGTTCTGCCAGTTTCTCAAAAGAATGATAAAGTGTAAATTCTCCTTTTTGAATCTGATCCAATCTGCTAAATTCCCTGCCATATAAAACTGCATACTGCTTCTGCGATATTCTGGGTGGCTCTGTATTTCCTAATGAAAAATACTCGCTCAGACACTCTCCGTCATCACGGCTATAGTTTTCACCCTGAACCTCAATGTCCGCATCCAATCGTATATCATGAAGTGAAGCACCGATCAAAACCTTATAAAAGCCTGATGGTACGATGAAACGATGGCTCTTATCATCATACATGGAGAAGCTGCGTTCCTCCAGCTCAACCATCACTGACTTGCTCTCACCCGGTTCCAGCGATACCTTGATAAAACCTCGCAATTCCTTCTTTGGACGAATATAAGAGGTCTTCGGATTGATCACATATACCTCTGCAATCTCACTTCCAAATCGATTCCCGGTATTACAAATTGTGAAATGAACACCCAGTCGGCCTCCGGTATATTGGTATGTACTGAGTTTCAGATCACTGTATACAAAAGTTGTATAGGATAACCCATGTCCAAAATAAAAGCGGCACGGTTTGTAAAATGTGTCGTAATAACGATATCCCACAAAAATACTTTCTCGATACTCCACATCATCACTATCCGGTGCAAAGCAATCAGCACAAGGGACATCCTTTAATGAAAAAGGAAAAGACTCTGCCAGCTTACCACACGGATTAGCATCTCCGACAATCAAATCCGCACAAGCCTCTCCCACTGCCTGTCCTCCAAGATACATATGCAGGATTGCACGGACATCATTTGCAAACGAAAAATCGATCGGAGAACCTCCAAATGAAATAAAGGCTATATTTCGGTTGACCGCTAACAATTGGTTTAATAAATGTATCTGACATGAAGGAATACTAAGCGTTGTTCGGTCATACCCCTCACCCTCAAACTCATCTGTCAGACCGCCAAAAAACAATATCGGAATGTCCTGTTTTGCCGCCTCCACTGCTTCCTTTTCAAGTAAGTGATCTATCTCATCCCTGTGAATTTGATATCCCTGCGCATAGACGACCTCGATCCCTTTTTCTGTGAGACTCCAAATAGCATTGTGTGTCGGTGCTGTTGTAATGTGACTGCTTCCGCCACCCTGAAATCTCATATTGCAGGCCAGTTCACCAACCACAAGCACTCTTTGCACATGTTCCAGTGGCAGCATACCGTCATTTTCCAGTAGCACAGCCGATTCGCAGGATAATTTACGTGCGAGTTCATGATGTGCCTGATAATCTACTGTTGCATCCTGTATCTTCTGACTCTGTGACAGTACAAGAGCGGTAATCCTCTCTACGGCAGCATCCAGCTCCTGCATAGTGAGTCTTCCGCCCTGCAGTGCCGCCTTGATCTCTGTCTCATGAATCCCGAGACTATCAGGCATCTCCAGATCCATACCTGCCTTGATACACTCTACAATATCTGTTACCGCTCCCCAATCCGAGATAACCGCACCCTCAAAACCCCATTCTTTTCTGAGGATATCCGTCAACAGTTCAGGATTTGCACAGGCATGTTTTCCGTTCAAAAGATTATAGGAAGCCATAACAGTGGTAGGTTGTGACTCCTTAATCGCCATCTCAAAGGCCGCCAGATAGATCTCTCTCAAAGCACGTTCATCAATCTGACTATTTGCAGTCTGTCTGCGTGTTTCCTGATTATTCCCTGCAAAATGCTTCAGAGAAGTCCCAACACCCATTCTCTGCATTGCATGAATATATGCCGAGGCCATTCTGCCGGTCAGATAAGGATCCTCGGAAAAGTATTCAAAATTACGTCCGCACAAAGGAGAACGTTTGATATTAATCCCGCAGCCAAGTACAATCGAGACCTTTTCCTTGAGTGCCTCACGGGCAATAGCCTCTGCCATCTCACCGACAGCCTCCACATCCCAGCTACTCGCGATTGCACTGGCAGTAGGAAAGCAGGTTGCGACCTGACTCCGATTAATATCGGAGAACTCCTCTGCATCCTGCTTTCTGAGACCATGAGGGCCGTCTGTCATCATGATCGACGGAAGCTTTCCGTTGCAGTCATAAGTATGCCAGCTGCCTACACCTGATAATAAACGGATCTTTTCATCCGTTGTAAATGTTGTAATCAATTCTTTGATATCCATATAGCAAATCCTCCCCATCCCTATTATAACAAACAGGAATGGAGAGGTGTACACTTTTTTATTCTTCTATGATGTTTACTCTTCCGCTTGATACATCAACTTTGATCTTGCCCGTTGGTTGATCACCGATAACAGCTTCACTCCTCTTGTCGTTGTTATGATCAGTATCAAAATAAGTATCAATATCTCCGGAAGATATTTTGGATTCATATTCAAACGATGCATCCTCCGGCAATGTGATTTCACACTTTCCGCTCATAACCTCCACATCCATGTCTCCGAGCAGCTCAGAAATACCAACATCCATCTGTCCTGAACTACATTGATACTTACCGTTACCTGTAGATTTCTGTATACTCAGATGTCCACTGGATACTTTAACATCCTGTTCTCCTATCAACTGCCCAATTGTGATTTTTCCGCTTGAAAGTTCAACCTTGATCTCCTCCGCCACTATACTCTCAGTTGTAACATTACCACTGTGAAGCTCCAGATCAAAATCTGTTAATGTCATATCCTGATCTATTCTTAACGAACCACTTCCAATTTCGATCTTCAAAGCATCCTGATAGAACTCAGGCAGATAGATCTCTACTCTCTCACGTTTTCCAAATGATGAGAATAAAATAAAATCTCTTTCACCCTGTTTGATATCAAGAGTGTTCCCCGTTCTCCATAACGTTGCCAATTCTCTTTCGCTTGGCTCATAGTTCATATACTGTTTCATTTCCAACTGGTCTGATTCTGATGGTAAAATAACCACTTCTTCCGAACCAAAATCTATATTGATCTTATCAACCTTAGACAGATCAAAATCTGTTTCCTGAACTAATTTCATTTCTCCACCCCATTCTACAAATAGTGAATTTGATCTTTGCGGAAGTATGGTTCCCATAAAGCCTATCCCGATTACGATCAACACACATAAAACGATAACCAAAACTCTCCAAATATATTTCATTATCTTTCCTCCCGGTAACAGATTTGAAGTGAAATACGAATGTCTATCACTAAGGCTATTATATATGGAAAGGAGCCCTTTGTCAGTGCATGGATGTCATCAAATGAGGATGACATATGTCAGATTAATCTGAAAGACGTTATCTGCGAACGCAAGACATGACCTCGATTTCGCTTCGCTTCATGGAGCTACGACGTTATCTGC
>CAZVYQ010000059.1:0-13609 GCA_964631375.1 uncultured Lachnospiraceae bacterium
ATCATGGACAAACTTGCAATACTGATTCCCTGCTATAATGAAAGCAAAACAATCAAAAAGGTCATCGAGGATTACCGAGCAGTACTTCCGGAGGCCGCCATCTATGTTTATGACAACAACTCCTCCGATGGTACAGATCAGATTGCCCGGGATGCCGGAGCCATCGTTCGTTATGAGTACCAGCAGGGTAAGGGGCAGGTGATCCGCTCCATGTTTCGTGATATTGAGGCTGAGTGTTATCTGATGATCGACGGAGATGATACCTATCCTGCCGAATACAGCCGCGAAATGGTAGATCTGGTACTGGAGAAGGGTACGGATATGGTCATCGGCGACCGTTTGTCCTCAACCTATTTTACAGAGAACAAGCGCCCCTTTCACAACTTTGGCAACAAAATCGTCCGCTGGCTGATCAATGTACTGTTTAAGAGTGATATTCGTGACATTATGACCGGTTATCGTGCCTTTAGCTATCAGTTTGTAAAGACATATCCTGTATTGTCCAAGGGGTTTGAGATTGAAACCGAGATGACCATCCATGCTCTGGATAAGAATATGCGTCTCGAAAATGTGATCGTATCCTATCGTGACAGACCGGAGGGTAGCAGTTCCAAACTGAATACTTATTCTGATGGACTTAAGGTACTTAAAACGATCGCAATGTTGTTTAAGAATTGCAAACCACTGGTCTTCTTTAGTGGACTTGGAACTCTGCTTGCAATCATTGCACTATGCCTGTTTATCCCGATTCTGAATGAGTACCTTATAACGGGCCTGGTTCCTAGATTTCCGACACTCTTTGTGAGCATCTTCTTTGGACTGGCATCCATCCAATCATTTTTTGCAGGATTGATTTTGGATGTTTTGGTGAAAAAGCAAAAACAGGAGTTTGAAATACAACTAAACTATATGAAACAATTTAAAGATATACAACAAAAGCTCACAAAGTAACATCAAAGGTATTATTTCTATCTGAAAACAATAATAGAACAAAGGTCACATAATTCTCATTGAACTATGTGACCTTTTTCTATCTCTAATTTAATTTCTTGACTCTCTACTCTGGTAATCTAATTCGCACTCACCTTAATCGGAATATTGGTCTTGCCCAGATCAACCGGGATATTCTGTGATACAGGGTTCGGCCATGCAGGATTGGATATGGTGAATGAATAATCCATCGGAAGCAATGGTCCTCGCTCCAGAGGTGTCACGCCGTCTACTACCGTATCTGCAAATGTACTCATGGATACAGTGGTATCCGCATATCCGATTTCTATATTGGCTACACATTTTGGTAATGCAACATAATAAACTCCATCCTGAACTGCCGAATACAGAGCCTCATCTCCGATGGCTGTCACAAAAGCGGTTCGTTTGTCCGGATTAGCTGACAGATATGCGATGAAAGCGTCGATTGCTTCGGTCGGATATCCGCTCAGATTGCCACTGGCATCCTTGCAGATCAACCTACCTGCTACAAAAGCATTATCTCCAACAGAAAGTGCATTCTCAAACTGTGTGACCAATTCTGTATGTGTCGTTGCTTCCGGATAGGATGAACTTCCCCCTGTCGGTACTGCCAAGTCTCCTGAAGCCTGTGGTGTGGCAGCTGTTCCATCTGTCGGTACTGTACCATCCGCCGGTGTGGCACCTGCATCTGCCATCGTTGCGGCTGCATCGCCGGTCAATGAATCTGCAGTCGTACTGTTTCCAGCATAAATATCAGTCAACACTCCATTGATGGTAATGACACCAGTTGGATAGACAAACGGCTCCTCATCTGACCTCAGTACATAAAAAATAATGGCAACTATGATTGCAAGAATTAACAGACCTGCAAAAATCAAAAGACCCGGTCCGCCGGACGGGCTTATGTCGTTTCCTCTGTAGGTGTAATTGCTATGGCTCATAGCTCTGGCTGAGCCTGAACTCCTTTGTGATGGTCTTGTTTCAGACCCGATTCCATACATGTCCTGTACAGATCTCGTTCTTCTTTTTTTCTTCTTATTAAAATCCATCGTGCATCCACCTTGTTTACAATAATCTTGATGCCCTACGGCACTTCTTTAGTAGTATAACACAATCCGGAATCTCTTTGCACTAACTTTTTACAAGAAATCTCTGCAACTCCTGAAAATGTCTCTTTGCACAATCATAGCCGTGTTGATAAAATGCCATGAGTTTATCCGGGTTTGCTTCATTGTTCTTGACAGGTTTTCGTTCAGGCCGGATCACATATGCGATCCCCTCCTGTTCCAAACGGTTGATCATCTCGAGTGCATTGTTGTATCGCTGCGGTCTCTTTGCCACCATTTTAACGAATTCTGGATATCTTCTGTAGATCAGTCGCAGAAAGAACATATAGACGTGTCTCGGAACCTTACGATAGTCCTCTAATCGGGTCAGCACCACGATCACCTTGTCAATACCTTTTTCAAGCGTTTTTTCTATTGGGATTGCATCATACATGCCACCATCCAGCATCGGTATTCCGTCGATTTCCACGACCTTTGACAGAAATGGCAGAGAATTGCTGGCTCTTGCGATCTGCATCAGTTTCTTTGGATCATCAAAATGATCAAAGTATATCGGCTTTCCGGTATTGCAATTGACGGTACTCATCGTGAATTGCTGGTCTGAATGCATGAATGTATCATAATCAAAGGGATAATCGCCGTTTGGGTATTGATTGAACAGCATATCCATATCAAACAGCTCTCCTGTCCGAAACAGGGTCTTGAGTCCCATGTACTTTTCTGTCTTCAGAGAGGTAATATTGACATCAACGGTTCTGCCTCTTTGTTTTGCGATATAGTTCATACCTGTATATGCACTGGCTGATAAAGCCATAACATTCGGAACATAGAAATCCATATCCATGAAGTAATCTAGTACTCCCGCAGTAAAAACAGAACGAAGTGCTCCGCCTTCCAGCAGGAGGCCTGTCGTCTTCTTCATATATATCCGGCTCCTTATTTCTCTTTCTGTGTTTCTCTTTTCTTTAGCTTGACGCGCATATATGCATTATACAGCATACCAAGTAAAGTAACTGTTATGCTGAGCATCAGAATACTGCAGAGAAAAATGCTGATTCCCGTCTGCAGGGCTGTCTTGGTATTAATACGGTATACGATGATTGAAATCAATGGATAAACCAGAAGAAATGCAAAAGAACATGTAATGGTCTGGATTATATTGAATAATAATATGCGTATTCCTTCGAATTCTCCCTTATATGCGTTATAACTGGCTGCGTACAGGCCGACGCCCAGACCCACAACCATATTTGAAAATGCCGTCCCCCACATATAAGGCAGTCCCGGGATCAGTCTGCCCAGTACATAGCCGAGGAAGCCTACCAAACCGCCGACGATCGGACCGCTGGTAAATGCGAGAAAGGCTGAAACAATCAGTTCCGGCTTGATGATCCTGCATGAATTCACACTGATGCCAAAATCGACATTGCATAACAGTGCAGTAGCACAGACACCAAGAAGTACAAAAATCAGTTCTTTTAATCCGAATCTGTATCTCATTGTATACCCTCCGCTATAATCAATATCATACTGTATTTATGATATTTTTACAAGGCTGATTTCTCTGCCGAGTGCAAAAGAGTAAATGATCTTTTCCTTGACTACCTTGCCCGTCAGCTGTTCGAGTGCCTGTGCATAATAGTCAAGCTGTGTCTTGTAACGGCTCACAAGTTCCTCACCGGACTGTACTCGGTCTGTTTTATAATCAACAACCACCAATGCTCCGTCCTCTTCAAAATATGCATCAATGATCCCCTGTACCAGTACCGTTTCTTCCTTACTGGCATATTCGTAAACCTGATCTGCATCCACTCCCAACACAAAGGGTTGTTCACGATATAGAGTCTTCCGCATAAATGCAGTACCCATACGTTTTCCGATGGAAGAATTGCGAAAAGTCTCCATATCGCTCGGACGGATGACCTGCAGCAGTTCTTCACTGATATGACCTTGTCGGCATAATTCCTTGAAATGCTGCATCAGTGTCACTCCTGATACGTCTTCCTTCTCTGTACCAATGCTGTAATCCAATAATTCCAACAGCTTGTGATATGCTGTGCCTCGCTGTACTGCCGATACCGTTTCCTTCTGACTGATAAACTGTGGGATGCATGGTATGATATCCTCCGGCTGAAACAATACTTCACTGTCATCTGATTCTTCTTCCATATGCTGCAGCTTGAGTTCGGAAACAGAGACCTTCATCCGAACAGGCTCATCTGCTCCATAGGGATAATGATAGGCGAAATGTTCAGTGATTCTTGCCTCATCCGGCAATTGGATATGCTCATTTGATAACAGCTGTATCCTTTTTTGTTCTGTCTGAACCTGATCTATTACCTCGGCAGAAACCAGTTCTGACAGTTGTATCCTGCTGACCTTGATATCAGGATGTTCTGTATGCCTTGCAAAGGCATATAGCAGCATATCCAAATCATTGGTGAAGGTTGAAATTGTCGTCATCGGCAGGCTGGTTTCAGATCGGTCTGCGATCACAGAAGCGGCCTGTAACCTCTTCTCAATATCCTCAACCGCTGCTGTCATGATCAGTTTTTCTTCTGCACGTGTCATGGCTACATACAGGATTCTAAGCTCCTCTGCCAATGTCTCTGTCCGACTCTTTTTTTGCATCACCTTTTTGAGCAGTGTCGGGCTCTTGAGGCGACGTATGGGATCGATGCTGTTGACTCCGATACCGTAGTCGATATCCATGATCATTGCCTGATTGGCATCCTGAAAATTGATCTTCTTTTGCATGGCAGCAAGGATACAGATTGGAAATTCCAGACCCTTGCTCTTATGGATACTCATAATCCTGACTGTATCATCGTGTTCACCTGCCAGACTCGCTTCTCCATAATCTACATGATATTTCTGCAGATACTCGATATATCTGACAAAGTGAAACAATCCCTTGTAGCTGGTCTTGCCATACTCATCTGCCTTTGATAACAGCATATGAACATTGGCTCGTTTCTGTACGCCTCTTGGCAATGCGGTTACGTAATCCAGATAGCCTGTCTTCCTGACGATTTCCTGTATCAATTCATATACAGAGGTGTAGGGGATCTTCTCCCGATAATATTGGATGGTCTCAAGAAACACATTGATTTTATCCTGTAGTGCCGATTCTCCTCTGTATTCCTGCAATGCATAAAAGAACAGTCGTTTTTTAGCAGCTGCCCGGATATATGCCAGTTCTTCATCCGTAAAGCCTCCAAACATGGATTTCATAACTGCTGCAAGAGGAATGTCCTGTAATGGATTATCCAGAATCCGCAGGTAAGCTAACAACGTCTCTACCTCTGTTGTTGTGAAATAGCCTGTCTTTGAAGCAATGTGTGTCGGGATCCCTGCCTCCTGTAGGATCCTGCTATAAGTCTCATCATAGCCTTTGTTGGTTCGAAGCAGGATTACAATGTCGCTGTAGCGTACAGCTCTATATGTATTGGTTTGTTTATCCCACACCTGACCTTCCTGTAACAGTTCTCTGATGCGATTGGCAATTGCCCTGGCCTCAGCCTCCTTTGCATCAGGCAGATCCTCAATCACAGCAGGCTCCTCTTCTGATCGCTCCGGCTTCATCTCTACGAGCAACAGTTCTGAAGACAGATCCATTCTGTCCTGTGCAGGATAGTCTGCCCCACAATATAATGCAGCCGTGTCATCGTAATCAATCCCGCCAATCTCCCGACGCATAATCTGGGTAAAGACAAGATTGACGGTATTTAATACATTGTCTCTGCTACGGAAGTTTCTATGCAGATCAATGCGTACCGTTCCCTGTGCATTCTGATCAGTTACAGTCCCCAACAGAGGATAGGTGTGATACTTCTCCATGAACAGCTCAGGGCGTGCCAAACGAAATCGGTAAATGCTCTGCTTGACGTCTCCCACCATAAATACATTGTGTCTACCGATCGACTCCCTGCTGATGCTGCGGATCAGATATTCCTGTACCAGGTTACTGTCCTGATACTCATCTACCAGAATCTCAGCATAATAATCACGATATTCTATTGCCGTTTTACTGGGCTGCATGTTACCCTGCTCATCCGGTGTCAGTAAGATCTGTAATGCCATATGCTCCATATCACTGAAATCTATAATGTTTTTATCCCGTTTTGCCGTGTCGTATGCATGAATATAGGCAATCGTCAGATCTATCAGAGCCGATACGGGGCGTTCGCAGGCTCTCATACGTCTGAGCAGTAGTTCGGGACTTTCATAGAAATATTGTTCCTTCAAACGGTCTGTCAGTTTTTTATAACGATCCCTGATCGTCTTCACGAGTTCCTGTCTGTCAGGATCCGTCCCATCTCCCGCCTTGACTCTGCCCAGTTTTTCAAAGGTAATATTTGAAAATGCAATGCTATATTCTTCATAAGAATGGCACTTCATAAGTGATCTGAGATACTCGATATCCGACACAACCGTCTTTTGATAAGCCTGTGGTCCATCCGGTTCTTCACAGATCTGCAATGCAAACTCGGCCTGTTCGGACAGATCTGACAGTGTCTGTCGAACATCCTCTGTCACTGCCTTGACCCAAGGCAGTTCCTCAATACTCTTGACATCCTGTAATTGATAGGCAGCTTTGCAATCCTGAAGCCACTTTTCCGGGAACGGATGGCTCATTGCGTATCCATACAGGCTTGTCACCTGATCCTCTATTACGGAGTCGCTTTTCTTGGCACCATAGCATTCTGTCATATATAAAAAGTCGGCATCAGCCTCCTCATAAGCAGCATTTAAGATCTGCTCCATAACATCTGCCTTGAGTAGCTTGCATTCTCCCTCGTCTGCCACGCGGAAGCAGGGATCCAGATCGATTTCATGAAAATGATTTCTTACGACATTCAGACAAAAACCGTGAATGGTTGTTATCGGTGCCTGATGAATTAATAACGATTGTTTTTGCAAATGTATACTGTTGGGTTCTTCCTTCAGACAACGTTCTATGGCAGTACCGATTCGTTCCTTCATCTGTGCAGCTGCCGCCTCTGTAAAGGTCATAACAAGCAGCTGGTCGATATTGACAGGATCCTGTTGATCCAATACACGCTGAATGATACGCTCCACCAATACAGCCGTCTTGCCCGATCCGGCGGCTGCTGATACCAGGATATCCCGATCTCTGGTCTCTATGACACTGCGTTGCTCCTTCGTAAATTCCATTGCTGCTCCTTATGACTATGGTGTTTCTATCTCCTGCTGCATCTGAACAAGGACCGTATCCTGATCCTGCTTGGTTCTCTGACGTCTGTCGCTACCTGATTTGCGTTCATCGAAGCCGCAGACAGAATGATACTGGCAGTAGGTACAGGCCGAGGACTGATCATCCATATACGGATTGGCGGCGATCTGTCCTGCGAGGATCTCTTTTCCCATCTTGGCAATCCTTTTGTTCACATAGGCAGATATCGTTTCAAACTGTTTCTGATCTGCAACAGAAGCCGTTTTTGAAAACTCACCCTTTGCGGTTCTGCTGACCGGGATCACATCTGAGTTTTTCTCAAACTCATTGTCCATAAGCTTGATGACGTGTTCATCACTGTTCACCAGTCCCTTGGTGCAAAGTTCACTGATGATCCTGTGTTGAATCTCCTCCTCACTCATTTCTCCCTTTTGCTCGATCATCGGATCGTCAATATGATAATAGAGGATACCGGCCGGAATGATCTCATGATCCGGATGCTCCCGCTGCTGCATCTCCATGGCAGCGTTTAAGTAAACCACAAGCTGCAGCTGTAATCCTTCATAGACTGCCGCGAGATCAAAGGATTTCTGTCCGGATTTATAATCAATCACCTTTACATAGATACGATTGTCCTCCTCGCACAGATCCATACGATCGATTCTACCGCTCAAATGTAGTACTTCCTCCTCAGACAATCGTATATTCAAGGACTGATAATCTGTTTCCGAGGAAAAAGCAAACTCGAACCGGTTCGGCACAAAGCTTCCCTTTTTAATCTGTACCCCCAGTACAGACACAGTACGCTTCAGGATACGTTTGATTCTGGTCAGGATATATTCATATCTGGCACTACTGAATAGAATATCGCTTTTAAGCCTACCCAGACAGTCTTCTACCGCCTGCTCTGCCATCTCGTCAGACTGTTTCTCCGGTACATCAAACCAGGTATAGGTGCTTTTATCCAAAATCTCTGTATACTTCTGTAATGCATCATGAAATATCGTTCCCATATCATTGACTTCGAATTGATACAGTTCTCGTTCCTGCAATCGTAGTCCATACTGTAAAAAGTGGCTGTATGCACAGGAGGCGTATAACTCCAGTCGGGTTACACTGTTCTCCAATACTTTACCATAGATTGCATTCGCTGCGGCTTTGCTGATGGAATCTGTCCTCTGAAGACGAAACGCTGCATCCATATATTGTTTCAGTCGATCGCCGTACTCTGCATCATGGAGATACCAATTGAAAAGTGCATCGTTTTCCTCACCATGCAGCCTCTGAACAACTTTCTCAAACGTCGCCTGCTTGGAATACAAGCGGTCTAGGTGAATGTGTTCATCTGGTTTCTCTGTTACAAGTGCAGGAAACAGTTCCCTAACCGTCTGAATCAGATAGGATGGATGCATAGATGACCCATCGTCATTCACTCTTGAATAGGACAAGCAGAGATGCTCCGTCGGCTTGGTCAGGATCATATAGAGATAGATTCGCTGCATATAGGCCTGTTGTCTGGCTGATGGTGCAAGCTCGATATCCTGCATGGATAAATGCTCTCTGTCAAGATCCGAAATAATACCGGATACAGAATTTCCTTTTGGTATAATTCCATCATTGACTCCGATAAAAAAGAGAGCCTTGATATCCTTCAGACGGGTTCTGGTGATATCTCCTACCATGACCTCATCCATACTGGGGGGTGTGATCCCGACACGGATCTCATCAAAACCGGCATCCAGGATTTCTCCATATTCTCTGATCGTCATCTGCTCGTTCGGAAGCAAGGCACAGATCTGGTCAAACAGATTCATGACCAATCTGTAGATCTGCTGATATTCCTTCGCCGTTTCCGGTTCATTTTGCTCTTCGAAGCGACCGGCGATTTGATGTAGCTGCTGTTCTATGTCTGCTTCCACTATCATCTGATACAGGGCAGTTGTATAATCCTCTGCGGTTTTCGCCTTGACAATCGCCTCATCCAAGGGCAGCAAATGACTCATGATCTGCTCTCGAAGTGCATCTAGCCGTAGCAGTTCCTCTGTCTCAAGACCACGATATCCTCGTATCCATTTTCTGTTCCATTGTGTTTTTGATCGGATACCGCAGGCAAGCACATAATTCTCCAGTGCATCGACATCATCAGGCTTCAGACTCACTAGATTTTGATCGTCATCCTTCCATGACACCAAAAATGTCTTAAGATATCGAAACATTCCTTCATAGGAATAATTTTTTACAAATATATCAATTAAGGCACGCAGATATTCTACAAACGGATTTAACAAAATCCCTCTGGTACGGTCAATAAAGCATGGTATCTCATATTTACCCAGTTCTGACTCTGCCAGATGGGCATATCGTTCTATATCACCTGTTATGATTGCAACATCTCCATATCGATACTGCTGCTCTCTGATCAACTCACAGATCCTGCGGCAGACGCTCTGTAATTCCTCCTGTGGATGTTCTGCCTCGACCAGATGGATTCCACCTGGCAGATCCGAGTATGGCTTGGCCTGTGTCTCAAACAGATGCTGCTCCAGATAAGAGAGGCTCGCTTCATTGCGAAAACGAAACACAGGAGCTGACGGAAGGATATGAAATGGTTCAATCTTGGTTTGTGTTTCCTCTGCCAGCTTCAACAGTGATGCAATCGTTTTATAACTAAGATAAAATAACTCCTGTTCTTGATTTTTATACTGCTCTATTTCCGCAAGATCAAGACCTTCTGCTTGACGTAATAGCACCGTGACATGGATGTCCTTTGCAATGGTCATCAATCCGGAGAGCAGTTGATTTTGTACAGGCGTAAATCCGGTGAATCCATCAAACACGATCACACTGTTTCGGATCATTGCCGAGCGATCGATTACTCCACACAATGTCACCAGTAGTTCTTCCTTTGTTGTATAACGATTTTTCATATAGTCTGTGAAAATATTGTACAATAATTGAATATCCTGCAGCTTATACTGCAGCATCGGCCTATTTTGTACATATGTGAGCAGCTGATTCAGCTCCTTTTCTCTGATGTGGTACTGCATGAATTCCGAGATGACGGATTTGATTTCATTGATATAACCGAGTTTTTTCAGATTCTTACCAAGTATTTTCAGTTCTGAGGCATGTTCCGATGCAATGCGGCGAAGTACCAGACTTTTACCCATATCATCCATCATTAGAAGCTTGCCTGCTTCACCGCCCACCTCATCGAATACACGATAGGCCAGACGCGCAAAGCTTAGTACATCAATATTCATAATACCCCTGCGAGGATGCAGCATGACCAGATCACGCTGCGTCTGTAGGGTAAACTGTTCCGGTACAATGACAATATAATTCGTCTCAGGATGCTTCTGAGACTCTTGTATGACATATTGGTATAATTCATGCGACTTTCCGGAGCCGGAGCCGCCCAGCCATAACTGTAGTGACATTTATTCGACCACATCCTGCCTTGTCATCAGATACTGATTCTGTGTATCAACATTCACGTTGTCTACCACTCTGTTTAACTGACGGTCATAGACAACAATGCTGACGCCTTCATTTTTAATTAAATACTGTCGGTCACCTACAAATACCTTCGTTAAGTGATCGTTATGTATTCCCATCTCTCTGCAACACATCAGACTGCTCTTTTCACCATCTATGACCCATTCAAATTCCTCAACGTCAGTGTAATCCCAGATGGATGTCCCTCCGAGTATAATACTCTGACCGCTGAAAATACCTGAGGCACCGATTCCTGCTGCCTGCATCATGGCAACAATCTGTGCGTCGATCTCCACATCCTCCATATTATATCCTGTAAATACAAAGGATAAATACTGTTCATTACCGAGGAGCTTCAGATATTCTCCAAAATCCGTTGTTGTACGAAGCGTGTATGCGGCATTATCCTGACGTTGATTGAGGGCATCCTCCTCCCAGGATCGATATACTTCATCTCCCCGTCTGTCGGGCAGTCCATACTCATCCACCAGATATTTACCGAGGTATTTTGAAAACTTCGCATTTCCCACACGATTCAGATGCAGATTATCTGCCATATCCGTACCAAAATCCAGACCGATTGCATCATACTGTTGATTAAAGTCAACGATCGGAATCTCATGCTGCTTCCCAATATCAAACACGTAGTTATATACCTTCTGTGAATCCTCTGTGACAACATACGGAGCAGTAAAAAATACAAGTGGAATATTCTCTGCCTTTGCCAGTTCGATGATCTTTAACAGGTATTTCTCTGATTTTTCAGAAACAGGTGTCATTTCTGTCACGCCGCTGACATCAGGTCTTGTAAAAGCCATCGTTGTTTCGCGGGGATCAAAGCCCTTGTTATTGATTGAACGGTTGGGATCCGTAAAATCCTCTCTGGTCAATTCATCGTAACGGCTGTGAATGGTATTAAACGGAATCACCATTCTCTCAAAATAATCCTCGAATACACTGGCCTTCAACGCAGCGAGCTTATTCATATTCCATTTCATTCCATAAGTATTGCAGATCAACCAGTTATCCGGTTGGTAATCAGTCGGGTGAATCCCAACTGAAGATATCTCAAGCATAATGACCTTTGGATGTTGTGTTTTTAATGCTTCCTTCATGTAATAGTAGGTATTCCAATAGGGCTGCTCGGCTCCGCCCAGATTAAAACTGGCGATTCCATACTCATCCCAGAGGACACCGTTGTTGATATTACAGTATGTATGGGAATTCCCCATAAAGATCGCATCAACCGTGTCTTCCTTTTGCAGATAAAAGGATTCGATCTGCTCGATTCCATCCTCTGATTTTAAGAGCAGTACCCGTTCACATGTAAACAAAACCAGGGCCGCTGTTATGACTAATATGATAAATTTTATCCATTTTCTCATCGTTAAAACCTTCCGTATATAAAATCTGCGGCATTAAAATCTGTACCGTAATAGCCTAATACAATCACTGCCAGGAATAAAAGTGTGAAGATACCTAATCGAAACAGGAAATTCTGCTTTACTAACAGGTCTCGTACCTGTGCCTTCTGCTCCAGATAGGACACAATGATCAGTGCAAGGATTCCCATCAGGCAGATCTGCCACTCCTTCTGATTCAATCCCAGATTGTATATGGACTGATCTAGGAATATGTAGGGATTGAAATTGGAGAAGGCTTCTCCCCACATGGCAAAGCCCTCCTTTAGATTTTCTGCCCGAAAGAAAGATAATCCAAAGGCAAAAATACAAAAGGTTCTGACTCTCTGAAACAGCTTCCAGCTAAAGCATTCTGTTTTAATCCGTAGGAGCTTGTTCAACTTCTGAAGGAATGGATGCAACAGTTCTCCCAGAACGATCATGGCCCACATATATAGTCCGACTCCAAAGATATAATTCCAGCCGCCTCCGTGCCAGAGACCAATCAGAAACCAGGATGCAAGTAATCCTACATAGGTCGGAAGATCGCATTTATTTTCATACTGTCTGCCAAATTTCTGCTTGCAGAACTTTCTTAAATTACGACATAACTTTCCGCGAAGTACAGGGTAGAAAACGTATTCACGCAGCCAAGCACCGAGAGTAATGTGCCATTTACGCCAAAACTCTGCAATACCGGTCGAATAAAACGGAGTCGCAAAGTTTTCAGGCAACGCAATCCCCAATGCCTCGGAGACACCGAGAACAATGTCCATCAAACCGGAGAAATCTGTATATAATTGAATGGCAAACAGGCCTGCTGCCATGAATATATAAAATCCATTGTATGCCGGATAATAACTATAGACTGCATTCACCACAATCGCACAACGTTCTGAGATTACCAGCTTCTTGAAGATACCCCAGAGGGCTCTCTGCAATCCGCGTATGACACGATTATAGTCGAACTCGTGCTTTTTCCCATCAAAAAACTGTCCCTGCATCTCATCGTATCTGACAATCGGCCCGGAAGTCATCTGTGGGAAGTACCCTGCAAACAATGCAAACTTTCCTATATTTTTCTGCGGGACATACTTTCCCCAGTAGATATCCGTCATATATCCGATGACGATCAGTGCAAAGTAGGAAATGCGTGCAGGAGCGATCAGTTCTGTCTGATCAACAAACAGATCCAACGCTTCCCTGTTCCATGTCTGTCCGAATACCAATCCGATACTACAGAAGATCTGATAAAAGAATCGACTATATTTAAAGATCATCAGAGCCAGTATATCAATGACCAATGCACCTGTATAAACACTCTTGCGGTGTTTCTGTTCTGGCTGCATAAATTGAGACAGACCCCAGTTGATCAATAAAAAGCCCAGAAAGATCAGACTCTGTATCCATGTTGCATTGATACAATAAAAGAGACCACTCGTAATCAGCAGCCAGACCCATTGTAATTTCTGTGG
>CAZVYQ010000060.1:0-12388 GCA_964631375.1 uncultured Lachnospiraceae bacterium
AATTTATAATAAGTCAGGGCGATCCATAATAGGAAAAGCAATTTATATTAAGCAGCGCAATTTATATTAAATATAGCATTTCATATAACAAATTACAATTGACAATTATAGTTCTATATAGTACTATTCCATATAGAAGGAGAATGCAATGATCAAGACAAATGGTGGATTTTTGATCTCACAGATCAAACAGATACAGGGACGCGTATTGGAGCATATGTTGACAGATGCCGGAATCAGCGAGTTTAACGGTGCTCAGGGACGTATTCTTTATGTGCTGTGGCAAAAGGATGACATGCCAATTGCTGAGCTTTCTAAACGAACAGGACTGGCCAAAAACACACTGACAACAATGCTCGACCGCATGACAGAGGCAGGTCATATATGCCGGACACCTGATCCTGATGATCGTCGTCAGATCCGTATCACCCTAACTGATTCTGCCCGATTGTTGGAACAAAAGTACGAACAGGTATCAGATCAGATGACAGCCAGATTCTATCAGGGCTTTTCCGATGAGGAAATCATTGTATTTGAGGACACATTGAAACGTATATTAAATAATTTGGAACAAGGAGACAAAAGCTTATGATGAGAGACGTAGAACAGACAATCGGCAATCTGATTGTAAAGAGAAAGACAGCCTATATCAGCTCTGTGGATGCTGATGGCTTTCCAAACACAAAGGCAATGCTGCCTGCACGTAAAATGGTGGGGATCAAAGAATTCTATTTTTCTACCAATACTTCATCTATACGCGTTGCACAGTACAGAAATAACCCAAAGGCCTGTATCTATTATGCTGATACCCGCTTTTTCCGAGGCGTGATGCTCAAAGGAACCATGGAGGTTCTGGAGGATCCCGAGATCAAGGAAGAATGCTGGAGAGCCGGTGATCAGATGTATTATCCAAAGGGAGTCACTGATCCTGATTATTGTATTCTCAAGTTTACAGCCGAAAGCGGTCGCTATTATGCTAATTTCAAAAAAGAAAACTTTACTATATCACCCAGCTCCCACAGTGAAGACTAACGAAGAAACATCAGATGCAGGAATAGACTTGCAACCAATCCAACTGTAAAGAGCCGATGAAGAACAATCCAATTCTTTTTCAATATCTTACGAAACATATAGGTTGCTGCAAGAAGGATTGCAAACACAAGACAAATGGTTCCGTAATTAAAAGTAAACAGCACTGCACAGGGTTGAAAATTTGATAATGTGGCATCCTTTGCATTTCCTGCAAAGATTCCATGGACAAGCCCCGTCACCAGCAATAAAATACCAGCCGGAATATGCAGCTTACGCACGATTCCGTCTGGTTTTTTGTCCTTCTTTTTTCCTGAAAAATGCTGCATAACCGTGAATACACATAATAGAGTTGCGATACATGCAAAGATCTTACTGATAAACATTGAAATTCTCCTTTTCATTTGATTGATTTTCTATATCCTATCGCATGAAAATTTGAATTTCCTTTGAATCTCTAATCTTCGCTCAGATTTCTGCAGATTGCACTAATCTGCGGCCTGATTCGTACAAACTCTGTTATAATGACTGCATCAAATTGTTGTCCTGCTTCACTCTCCATGATCTCATATGCTCGATCCAATGAGAATTTGTCCTTGTATGCTCTGGCTGACGTTAACGCATCAAACACATCAGCAACTGCCATAATACGTGCTGATAACGGGATCTCACTTCCCTTCAGTTGATCCGGATAACCTCTTCCGTTCCAGCGTTCATGGTGATGCCTTGCTACATCAATTGCCAGCTTGACAAACTCATCACTTTCCATATCTCCTAACAGTGTCTCAAGCATGGATGCCCCAATTGCAGCATGCGTCTTCATGACATCGTACTCCTCGTCAGTCAGTTTCCCTTTTTTACGCAATATCTCATCTCTGATTGCAATCTTGCCTATATCATGTAGTGGAGCTGCTGAAACGAGCATTTTGGAATATTCAGATGTCAAGATATTCTGATACCTGCCACTTTGCGTTAATGCATCAATGATTGCTTCCACATAGGCACTGGTTCTCTTGATATGTCCTCCTGTATTGTCGTCACGTTGTTCCACAAGATCTGCAAAATTGCGTATGGTCTTAGCCTGCATATCTATGATCTTTGTATTACGTTCGCCTAATAACGTCTCAATCTGTTTCCGATAAAGTTCGCTGATATTCCATTGATTCAATGCAAATGAAAAAACTCCAAAAAGTGATACCAAAGTGATTGTTGCCAGAAAGATTTGTTGTACATAATTCGGCAATTGATAGATTGGTTCATGATCAGAAGCATGTAGCACTACCAGAATCATGATGGCTACTATGCAGGAACAGGTAATGATCTTCGTCTTTCTATGTATGATATCCTCCGACTGCATCATAACGATGATTCCTACCATAATAAAGAAATATTGAAAACCGGCTCCGTTACCAACACATATAATTGCCACTACCTGATGAATGATCACTTCCATCATACTTCCAACCACAAGTACGCTTCTGATGCCAAGACGTGTATTGATCCTTGCCATAATGACCAAAATAATATAAAAGACAATACTAAAACCATTGAAATATGTCATAATGTCAATGTGATAATATAGAAATATGAAAAACATCACACAATGAGCACTTAATGCAAACACAAAAAGAAGAAATAAATCACTTTGTATACCCTGTCGTACCGTTTTCTCCATATCATTACCCCATAAACATCCTATTGATCGCTATCACTTAACCGCATCCATGATAAACGCATAAATCCTCTTATCTGTTTCAGCATCAAAATGAAGCAGGTCAGGTAAAACATAGCCCTCCTCCACCAACATGGAATATGTATCAATATAGTGAATGTTGCTGTTCAAGCCTGTCTGAATCATCGAATTAGCCTGCATGATCTCATTATTTTTTTCTGCATTTGGATATAAAGACGGATTGATCGATGCAACATAGATTTCTGAACCCTCGGCGATCCACTGTTGAGCCGCCAGATTGCAAAACTTCACATATCGATCTGCTGTCGCCTTTGCTCCGTCAGCATTCAGATCATTGATGCCTAATAAAATGACAATCTTCTTATCCTTAATATCCGAATACTCAAAGTTAATCATTGGAAGTGCAATATCTCCAAACCAGTCATAAGAGGTTCCGGGCTTCGTAATCCATGAACACTTCCCGTCTCCTACTGCCTGATGCATGGTATACGTTCTTGAGTCTCCTATCAGAACCACCTTGCTCTTGGGATTCTTGATATACAAGCCTTCAGGCTCATAAAGTACACCATACTTTTTATAATGTGCATTCGTCATCTTCTCATATTGTTCGTACTGCTCATAAGTCCAAAGTGATGCCGATGGAACATTGGATATCACCTGATCTCTATAAATCTTTGAAAATGTACCATCATCCGAAATAACATATGTCTCACGATATTCTGTATATCCATCCCACTGTGGAAATGGCTGATACATGTGAGAAGAAAATCCTGTGTTAATAATTGCCCCGGTAAGAATTGCCCCAATGATTAGAGCCTTTCTCTTAAGTCCCATGATAAAACCTCCTGATGTGAAACACTCATATCAAAAATTTTATCATAATTTGCGGAAAATATCTTCCTTAAATACGAAAAATGCCATTAAAAATGACATTTTCGTTAAGTAAAATGTAAGGATTCACCTTATACCATGAAACGATACAATCCATGTCTGTTACAATAATGAAATAGATAACCATGACCTCTTTTTAAAAACCTGCATGCAATATCCTGTTCCGGATATAATTTTACGATTTCGACACGATCTGAAACCACATATGCAATAAATGAAATATAATGATCCTTCGTCATTGGATGATCCATATGGATGAAATACTCGTTTTCAATATTTTCCACGACTATTTGATGATCCTGATCGATCTCAACATTCTCAGAAGTCTCTGTTTCCAAGGCAGGAAGGCTGATTCCGCAGCAGCTGAATGCCCCTTTACCTGAGGACCAGATTACATTCCCACATACAGGACAAACATAGAAACTGATCTTCTTCATATTGGATGAACGATTATCGTTCACCGCATATTCTCCCACCAGGATCTCTGCGACCGATACTCCCAGTGATGCTGCCAATGGACTGATCAAGCCGATATCCGGGAGTCCTCTGTCTGTTTCCCACTTAGATACTGCTTTATCGCTGACTCCCAGCATATCAGCTAACTGTTTTTGTGTCATGTGTTTGTTTTCTCGTAACTCACGTATGATCTTTCCTGATATGTAACTCATGTTATGCTCCTCTTATCTTTGACTCTGTCGTTCAACCGGTACCCAGATCGCACTTTCGTAATCCGGCAGATTACCGTCTCCTCTGGAATACCATTCGATATTTGCATCCATGGCAATCTTAAATTCTGTGTTACCCGGTAACCATTCCCTAAAGATTTTCGTATTGACCGACTGCATTGCGCCCGGCATGGAACCGACACAGCGAAACTTCGCCCACTCCATATCTGGAAATTCAAACAGCTTCAGTTCCTTTGGTACATCGCCGCCATGATAAATACCCGCAATCATATAGGTAAATAACCCATTCTTCTCATTGTTCTCGATACAAACACCATACTCTCCTATTCTACAGTCACAGATTGTTTTTGTAATCTCTGTCTGCGGAATGTGCGTCGCATAGAGAGGCATCAAGTATTGTTCGCAAAACTCATCCCAAAACTTAGGGATCATCTCATAGGAATTCTCCATTGAAAACTCTCTTGCAAATCCAATCACCTGAAACCCCTTCATCTTTTCAATTGTGTAATCCATGTCACTTCCTCCTTGTATTAGTATACTGACTTTCAGAGGCAGAAAGGTTTTCACCTTCATGGCATTTCCGTGCATCTGCATCGGTGAAACACCATGAAATCTACTGAACGCTTTCGTAAAACTCTCCGGAGTGTCATACCCATACTTGAAAGCAAGGTCAATCACTTTCTGTTTACCTGCAATCAGATCCAGTGCTGCCAGATACAATCTGCGGCATCTGATATACTCTGCGATCGTATATCCTGTCATAATCGCAAAACCCTTTTGCAGATAGAAGGAAGACATATGCACCTGATCGGCCACATCATCAGCATTGATATCCTCTAACAGATTCCCTTCAATATATGTAATTGCAGTTTTTAAACTTTCTGTCCACTCCATCAGCTTACCTCCTAAAACCCATTATATTGATACAAGAAGTCTTAGTCCTGTCTTTTTCTGTTTGCTTTTGTCTATAATCTGCGGCGACAATTTCCTTCCTTATGAATCCCTCTTGATTCTACGTACTCCAAATAAAAAGCAAAGTCCCGGGATTCTCGCTATGATCTCAACATTCGCAAGCGTAACGAGCAGTGCTCCGATCCATGATACAAAATAAACCAAAGCTGTGTACTCTATATATGGTTTTAGATAATACTGAAAAACAACCAGCCATAAAAAATGAAAAATATAAATCAAGAAGGAACGCCTCGTAAAATACTGTGTCAAACGATTGTTGGCATTGAAATGCAATCTGGCACTTCCGATCAGTGCAAGAATACCAAACCAACATGACATAAACGTAAAAATCGAGCAAATTAAATGGTCGTAGGACTCCATCCAAATGAACATGTATGTACATCCCACTCCTGTGAGCAGCATGATCCCCCAGAACAGGTATCTGTGCCTCGAGATCTTCTCCAGTACCTCATCCTCAGATAATATATAGTATCCAATCAAAAACAGAAACAGGAATTTACATATACTTTTATCCGCTATATTGAGAATACCATCGGACAATCCGATCAAAACCACTAACAGCATAACCCATATGATTGAAATATTCTTAAATGATAACCGGTTGAAATATCTTCGTTGTACCATGATTACAAGCAAACACAACATAGAAATAATAAATAAGTATAACAGAAACCATAAATGTGCCGGAGTCCATCCACCATCATAGCCGGTCAGAGTTGTAAATCTCGTGAAATAAATCCTGATATGCTGCCAAAAACTGCCCTGATAATCATTCAGTGATCGATCTGCATAGTACGTCATAACCGTGACTACGGTCAACATTCCGGATATCAGCGGAAGCAATAGTTTTTTTACGCGTTCCAAGGCAAATGCTCCATATCTTCTCTTTTGCATCGCATAACGAGCACTCATTCCGGCTAAAACAAACAATAGAGGCATATACCATTGACTAATCAAAATGATGATAGATGACAAAACCTGATTGGGCTCATAATAGACATAATTTCCCTCTCCCCAGGAATTCCATGCCATTGCTGCATGAAAGGGCAATAATAAAACAATACAGGCCCAACGCAGATTATCAATGTAGTACTTTCTGTCTGTTGTCATAATCATGTCTCTCTACTCCCGACCATAAATTAATTACACTCTATGACTTCAAGTGCTTTCCCTTAGTATGTCATATACATGATTTGACTGCAAGTTACATGTGTCACTTGATTACCAATTTATAGTATGTCTTTGCCGTAAGCAGATAACTTGCTCCATAGAATACAGCAAAAATGATCATAATCACGACTGTGGATAATATAATATTTGCCGTATTATAAATATTTAACGTGTACATCAATTTGATTGTTAACGGCAATCCGAAACAGGTATGGATCATAGCTGCGAGAAGCGGCAATCCAAATATCAAAAGGATCTGGCTTTTGATCGTTGCCCTGACATTATCTCTGCTCATGCCGACATTCTGCATAATATGAAAGCTGTCACAATCCTCCATCCCCTCAGCAATCTGTTTATAATACATGATCAATACCAGAAAAATCGTAAAAATCAATCCAAAGAATACTCCTATGAACAACAATCCTCCCGTCATCGCCTCCATCATACCTGTTCTGTCAATCACATTTTGTGCATAACTGTAGTTAGGCATTTCTCTAGATATCGTATCCAACTCACTCAAAAAGTTGTGAAAGCCATTTCCGTTTTCTTCCTGTCCTGAAACATTCAACAACACCCTAAACATTCTTGCCTCTCCGCATAATCTGGTCTGAGTTGCTTCATCCGGCACGATCATAAAAAATTTGCGGTTTGAGTAAGTGTGTGGTTCCTTTGTGTCCACCCGTATGGAACTCAATTGTTTCTTGATCCAATAGGTCTGTTGATCACGAATGACATCCTGATAGGCATAATCCTTTGCAGTTGCGAAAAACAGCACTTCATCAGACTTTAACGTCTCCGTAGTACCTTCGATTTGATTAAATACATCCAGCGTCATGACGACCACCGTCATCTCATCATCCTGTAGACCGTTCTCCAGATCCGGCTTGAACAGATGATCCTCTACAATTGTAGTGAATAGTCCATATTGATAAGCGATTTCCTCTGTAATCTCTACGTCATTTTGTTTTGCAAGTTCTGTGCACAGCTCCTGAAATTCATCGATCCTAAAATCACCCTCATCATGAAAGATATATTCACCATGATACGGAGAATCAAACTGAATGATATCTCCCTTGCTGATGATCAGCGTCAACGTGCAGATCAGTGTAATCATGATCATCGTACTGAAAATACATATGTTCACAAGGCTTGAAGCATTACGTTTCATTCTGTATAACATCCCGGCAACCGTCACAAAATGTTCTTTCTTATAGTAATAGTTTTTACTTTTTTTCAATCTTTGCAACAATGCAATACTTCCTGATGTAAATAGATAATAGCTACCAATGATTACGAGAAAAATCGCAAGAAAGAACAACAGGAAAATCAATGAATTCATCTGGGTACACAATGCAATGACATATCCACTGCCTAATACCAAAATACCGATCAGTGTATAACGCCTCAGATTCTTTGGTTCCTTCTCTCCCTTCTGTCCGCTTCGTAGCAGTTCTGTAGGGTTGGTCATGGTAACCTGCCACAGATTTGTGAACAGATTCATCATAGAAATCACACCAAAAAGAACCAGTGTGGACACAAAACTTCCCATGTCCATAGTAAACACTGCGTCTTTTGGCATACCTGCTGCATTCACCAGAATCAGAAAAATAAATTTCGAAAATGCAATTGATACGATCAGTCCTGTCGCAACAGCAATGACATACATACACAAGGTCTCTACGATCATCATCAATCCGACATGCTTTTTCTCCAATCCAAGCACAGTATAAAGTCCCAATTCCTTTTTTCTGCGTTTGATCAGAAAACTGTTGGTATAAAACAAAAATGGTACTAAAATGATTGCTAAAAGTGCCCGCCCAACTTTGAGCAGCATGAGCATGTAAAAAGCATACGGTACATTTTCTAACATTTTGTTTCCTATAATACAACTAAAGGTGTAGTAAACAGCCACAGCCAGAGCCATTGTCAGAATATAAGGCAGATAAACCACCTTATTACGCAGAATGGAATTGACTGCCATCTTCGGCAACAGACGTATCTTATTCATGCTCTGTCCCTCCATCGAGGTTCTCCTGCTGCAATACAGTCAGTGTATCTGAAATCTTTGTATACATTTCCTCATTGGTTGCATTTCCTCTATATATTTGATGAAATAAATTGCCATCCTTAATAAATAAGACTCTACCCGCACATTTGGCCGCCTGTATGCTGTGCGTTACCATTAGGATCGTTTGTCCCTCCTGATTGATCTGTCCAAAGATCTTTAATAATCTTCCGGCTGCCTTGGAGTCAAGAGCCCCTGTCGGTTCATCTGCTAACAGAATCTGTGGTTTCGTAATCAGTGCTCTTGCTACGGCTGTTCGCTGCTTCTGTCCACCGGATACCTCATACGGATACTTCTCTAACAGATCTGAAATACCCAGTTTATCGCTAATCGGTTTCAATCGTTCCTCCATAAGCTCCGGTTTGATTCCCTGCAGTACAAGCGGCAGAAAGATATTGTCCTTCAGTGAAAATGTATCCAGCAGATTAAAATCCTGAAATACAAAGCCTAACTGATCTCTCCTAAAGGCCGATAACTCCTTCTGCCTGATCTGCGAAAAGGGCTGTCCATTTAACAGGATCTCACCCTCCGTCGGCTTATCCAGCGATGCCAACAGATTTAAAAGAGTTGTCTTGCCTGAACCTGACTCACCCATAATCGCCACATACTCTCCCTGCTCTACGGAGAAGCTGACATTCAAGAGAGCCCTCACCTGATTTCCACCAAATCTGGTGGTATATACTTTTCCTATATTTTTTACTTCCATCAAAGACATGTTGTCTACCTCCTTATAACAACATCATAACAAAGCAGAGGGAACTGTGCCTTTACTTAGGCTTACATTTCCCTCTGTTCTTCTTTCATTTTTGTAAGATGAAAAGAAATCTGTACGCAGGTTCCTCGATTAAGCTCAGAATCAATCTGGATCACCATTCCCAACATATCAGCAGTCTTCTTACATAAGTATAACCCTATTCCCGTGGAACGCTTATTTAAGTGACCGTTATAACCGGTAAAGCCCCTTTCAAATACTCTCGGCAGATCTCCCTTTTGAATTCCGATTCCCGTATCCTGAATGATAATCGTACCGATTGGTTTTCCATCTTGTTCAGTATTCTTTTCCCGATATTGAATAGAGACACCGCCCTTTGTCGTATACTTTACTGCATTGGACAATATCTGTTCCACAATAAAAGAAAACCATTTTTCATCTGTTACAGCTATACAGGAAAAAGTGTCAAATGATATCGACAGTTTCTTCTCTATGAATACCGTTTTATATTGTCTGAGAATCTGTGTTACAATCTGATAGACATCACATGGTCTGATGTTCAGATCTGTACCGGACTCCTGAAGTCGAATATACTGTAGTGCCATGCCTGCATACTGTTCAATCCGAAACAATTCGTTTGATAGTTGGGCTGACCGTATCTCATCATCCATATTTTGAAGTATCAGATGCATTGCCGCAATCGGTGTCTTGATCTGATGTACCCAAAGCGTATAATAATCCTGTTCCTCACTGCATCGTTCCCGCAGTGTTCTGTCAAGATTTTCACATTTTTGATGAAGTTCCTGCAGCATATCCTGATACTGCATCTCTATCCCATCAACGGCCTTTGGCAGACTGTCTAGCGAATACAGTAATTCTTTTTGTGTTTTATATAATGCTCTGTATTTATGCCAATATAGTAACAGGGACCCCATACACCAAAACAAGAAGAAAAAACCGCACATCCATAATGTAAGCATGAGTGGTCGCATACTTTCACCATATAAATAAGTGCATACAGCCAATAATCCTGACATGATAAACATACCGATTATAAACGTTCGCTCTCTCTTGATCCAACCTGTCAGTAGTCTCATGATCTGTTTAACCTTCCTGTCTTCTGATGTATTTTTACTCAGCAATCAGATACCCTTGTCCCTTTTTTGTCATGATCAGATCTTCTTTTCCATACTCCGAAAGCTTTTTCCGCAGTCTTGCCATATTCACTGCCAGTGTATTATCATCTACAAAGCAATCACCATCCCATAGATGGTTCATAATCGCCTCTCTGGTTACAATCTCTCCCTTATGGGTAAACAAAATCTGTAGGATTCGAAATTCGTTTTTTGTTAATTCTACCTTCTGTCCATCTACATCCATCGTTCCATTTGATGTATTTAACAGAACACCACTGCACTCCAGCAGTTCACTCTTGCCTTGATAGGAATAGCTCCGTCTCAGCATCGCCTGTATCTTTGCTGACAACACCTGCAGGTCAAACGGCTTTGCAATAAAATCATCGGCTCCCATGTTCATAGCCATGACAATGTTCATATTATCGCTTGCAGAGGACAGGAAAATCACAGGAATCTTTGAAACCTGACGGATCTGTGTACACCAATGATAGCCATTGAAAAAAGGCAATGTGATATCCATGAGGATGAGGTGTGGCGAAAAAGCACTAAACTCCTCTAATACCTTCGAAAAATCATGAATCTGTTCAACCTCAAAATCCCATTTTTGCAGGTATTTTTTGATTTCTTCTGCAATGGTCAGATCATCCTCTACGATTAAGATACGATACTTCATATATTTTACATTCTCCTTTCAAGAAGGATTGCCAATCTAAGTCAAATTGTGTTATTATGATATAAGAGATTTTAATACAAAGGATACAAAATAAATCATGAGAAAATCTCATATTTTATAAAGGAGGTTCTGCTATGAATCAGATCATTCAGCAGCTTAACGATTTTGGATGCGACACAAAGAGTGCCATCAACCGTCTATTGAACAACGAAGAAACATATCTTACTTTTTTAGGTAAATACAAAGGAACCTTTCATGTTGATGAGTTGGGTGAATATCTAGGTAACAAGCAATATCAGGAAGCTTTTGACTGTGTACATAATATCAAAGGTGCCTCCGGCAATCTGGGATTGACTCCCTTATACTCCGCTGCAAGTGCTCTGACCGAAAAACTCCGTGCCAATGATTATACCGGGATTGATGAGATTTATGAACAACTCTCAGCAGCATATCAGACATTTCTGTCCATCGTCGGCTAATCTATTATAGTTACTGAATTTATTATAAGGCATGCTCAGACAATCTTCAACCTGTCATTTGAGTTCTGCCCATCATAAAAGTGGATGCGATTGATTACATATCGCATCCACTTTATTCATTACGTCTTTAGCTTTAAGCGTTCACAATCTGTCCGAAATCAGGTTTGAGAGCGGCTCCGCCGATCAATCCACCATCAATGTCCGGTTTTGAGAGGAGCTCTGCTGCATTACCTGCATTCATAGATCCACCGTACTGAATACGAACTGCTTCTGCGGTAGGTGCGTCATACATCTCAGCGATGCAGTCACGGATTGCTTTACATACTTCCTGAGCCTGGTCAGCAGATGCTGTTTTACCTGTTCCGATCGCCCAGATCGGCTCATATGCAATCACAAGTGTCTTAACCTGATCAGCACTGATTCCAACGAGGTCAGACTTGATCTGAAGACGAATCCAGTCAAGATATGCATTCATCTCACGAAGTTCTAAGCTCTCACCACAGCAAAGGATAGGTGTAAGACCTGCTTCAAAAGCTTTTTTAACCTTTGCATTCAGGAATGCATCGTCTTCCTTGAAGTATTCACGTCTCTCTGAATGTCCGATGATTACATATTCAACACCGGCATCCTTTAACATTGGTGCTGAAATCTCACCTGTATAAGCTCCCTTATCCTCGATGTAGAAGTTCTCTGCACCAACTTTTACATTGGTTCCTTTTACAGCCTCTGCTACCGGTACGATATCAATTGCAGGCACACAATATACTACATCTACATTATCATTTTTCACTAAATCCTTTAATGTTGCACAAAGCTCAACAGCCTGGCTGGGAGTCATGTTCATCTTCCAGTTGCCGGCAATAATTCTTCTTCTTGACATTT
>CAZVYQ010000061.1:0-12290 GCA_964631375.1 uncultured Lachnospiraceae bacterium
CTAGCTCAACAATCAATTCAATATCGGGATGTGATGAGCCGGATTCCCATTTGCTGACTGCCGCGACAGTGACACCTAAGGCCTCTGCCAGCTGTGACTGAGTGATGCCAAGTGTCTTTCGATAGGATTATATGTTTTTTCCGATGGATATGTTCATAATGACTCCTTTCCGATGTCTCATGCTTGTTATGACATGATGGTATCATAGAAAAAGGAGTAAGAAAAGATAATAATTGTAGAAATGGTAAAAGAAAAATTATACCAATGGTTGAATTTGTGATTATATCATTAATGGATTAGTGATTCAAGATCCTGATAGAATCCGGGATAAGAGATTTTCACACATTCACTGCCAATGATTTCGGTATCACCTTCTGCTCCAAGAGCAGCAACTGCAAATGACATGGCAATTCGATGGTCCAGTCGAGAACCGACCACTGCACCTTTAACAGGCTTCCCCCCATTGATGATCATACCATCGGGTGTTGCAGTGATATCTACACCCATAGAAGAAAGATTATCAACGATCGCCTCAAGACGGTCAGATTCCTTGACTCTTAATTCTGCTGCATCGCGAATGATGGTCTGTCCGTTTGCATACGCGGCAAGAACAGCAATGATTGGCAATTCATCAATCAGGGTTGGAACAATACTGCCTTCGATTGTTACACCATGTAGAGCTGAAGAACGAACCAGCAGATCTGCAAAAGGTTCTCCATCAAAACGCTCGTTGAGGATTTGTATCTGTCCGCCCATTTGCTTTACAACACGAATAATACCATCACGCGTCGGATTGATACCAACATTGTGAATTAAAATCTCCGAATTGGGAACGATCAGTGCGGCCGCAATGAAGTAAGCGGCAGAGGAGATATCACCGGGAACCAAAACACGTTGTCCGACAAGAGAAGGCTCGGGACAAACAGTGATTGTTTGATCCTCCAGATAGATTTCTCCACCAAAATAGTCAATCATTAGTTCTGAATGATTGCGGGATGTATTTTTTTCAGTAATGGATGTCTTGCTGCTTGCATAAAGTCCGGCAAATAATACGGCTGATTTGACCTGTGCAGAGTCATAAGGACTGATATAGTGAATCCCATCTAACAGTTTTCCACGGATCTGAAGAGGAGCACAATTATTTCCGAGAACACTGGACAGATCAGCCCCCATCATTGTTAGTGGCTCTATGATACGCAGCATCGGACGTCTCTGAATGGAACCGTCACCATTGATGACAGAGTCAAATTCCTGACCTGCAAGTATACCAGACATCAATCGAATCGTTGTACCGCTGTTGCCAACATCAAGTGTGGTATCCGGAGCCTTTAGTCCATGCAGACCTACTCCATGGATCGTCACAAAGCCGGATGGATCCTGTGGAATATCAATCTGTACGCCAAGCTGTTCAAAACAAGCAACAGTAGACAGACAGTCTGCACCAAATAAGAAATTATGTATTTCAGTTGAACCATTTGCAATCGCACCAAGCATGATTGCTCTGTGTGAGATGGATTTATCTCCGGGAACAGTGATCTCCCCGGATAGACTATCTGCTTTCTTAAATATCATCATGAATCCTTTCAGTTACGCTCATAAATTGTATAGTTCTCAGTCCGTAATAACCTGCCTGCGGCAAGTACTGATGTCTGGTCGTAGAACTCAATACGAAGTGTACCTTCCTCAAATTCTCGGTTATGTATAATTCCAATATTCTTAATATTAATCTCATGTGAGGCAAGGAGTGAGGCGATACGGGCAATCATACCGGTCTCATCAGGAATGTCACAATATAGAACATAGGCTTTCTTGATAGGACCAAGAGAAGCATCCTGCATGGAATCACGATACTCCTTGGATCGTTCAAAAAACTGGTAGAGATCCTTTTCCTCACGTCCGGAAACCTTAGACTGAAATTCCTTTAATTTTGCAATATATTCCTCTAATAATGTACAGATTTGTGTACTGTTTGTCAAGCAGATATCACTCCACATGGCAGGAGAGGAGGATGCTATACGGGTAATATCCTTGAAGCCTCCGGCGGCTAATGTACGCATCAATTCATCCTCGGTATCGTGCCCATTTACAAAGTCCACAAGTGAAGCGGCAAGGATATGTGGGAGATGTGAAATGACTGCAGTAGCATAATCGTGAGTCTTTGCATCCAGTATGACGGGAATCGCCCCAAGAGAGGATACCAGTGATCGCATACGATCAATACGATCAGGAGTTGTTTCCTCACCAGGAGTTAAGATATAATATGCATTCTCCAAAATACGTGGATTAGAATCAGAATATCCGGATTTTTCTGAGCCTGCCATGGGATGTCCGCCCACAAAGCAGGAAGAAAGGCCACTGGCTTTTACACTGTTCATGATATTTGTTTTTACGCTTCCAACGTCTGTCAGAATACAGTCATCAGACAGATTCGGTGCTAATCTGCATAAAACCTCGGCATTTTTTTTGACGGGTGCACATAAGAATATATATTCACATTCAGAAAAAGAGTCATCGATCCCGGTGCAGACAGAATCGATCACACCTTCATTTTGTGCCTGCAGGATTGACTGCAGATCGATGTCATATGCAATCATTGTGGCAGCCGGGAATTTGTTTCTGATTGTTTTAGCTATGGAACCACCGATGAGTCCCAGTCCTATAAAGCCAAAGGAATTTTTCTTCATGTGAAGCTCCTGTTCATGATCTTACAAAATGGTTTAATCTCATCACATAGAGAATCAAATTGATCAAATGTAAGGGATTGAGGGCCATCTGACAATGCATTAGCGGGATCATTATGTACTTCGATCATGAGCCCATCAGCTCCGGCCGCGATTGCTGATTTTGCAAGGGGTGATACATAAGCCCTGACACCGGTAGCATGGGAAGGATCCACAATGATCGGAAGATATGTTTTCGATTTTAAAACCGGTACTGCGCTGATGTCCAGAGTATTTCTGGTAGCAGTTTCAAAGGTGCGGATACCACGCTCACATAGAACGACATTTGGATTCCCCTCAGAAATAATATATTCTGCTGCATTCAGCCATTCATCAATGGTAGCGGAGAGACCACGTTTTAACAATACCGGCAGACCTGAACGACCGGCTTCCTTTAATAAAAAGAAGTTTTGCATATTACGAGCTCCAATCTGGAGCATATCGACATATTTGACTGCTGCATTGATTGCATCGAGACTGATCACCTCACTGATTGTAGCAAGACCGGTTTCTTTTCCTGCTGTTTGCAGAAATTTAAGCCCTTCCTCCCCAAGACCCTGAAAAGCATAAGGTGAGGTACGCGGTTTATATGCACCACCGCGTAGAATGTTTGCACCGGCTTTCTTAACATTATGAGCGATCGTCATCAATTGATCCTCTGTTTCAACTGCACAGGGCCCTGCCATGATGGTCATATTGTCAGGCCCGATCACAGTGTTGCCAATGTGTATATTGATTGGCTCAGGATGGAATTTCTTGTTCGAAAGTTTATAGCTTTCTGTGACCGGAACGATCTTATCGACTCCCTCAAAGATCTCCAGATTATCATAAGCCAGTTTTGATTTATCTCCGACGACACCTATGATGGTAACTTCCTTACCTTCTGAGAGATGCGTCTCAAGTCCTTTGTTTTGAATTGTGTTTACAACTTGTTTAATATGCTCCGGGGATGCACCCGGTTTCATTACAATAATCATAATCGTCAGCCTTTCTGAAATGAGAACCTGTTACAATGACACTTCGTAATTCATTTTAGCCACAACTAAATCAGTTGTCAACACTTAAATACATTAAAGTGCTACACTTTAAAGCGATAAATTAATTCGTTTGTTAAAAGTGTATAAAGAACTTGCATTTTACTATCATTTTTATTACAATATTACCATGGTGTATAAAACCAAATGATTCTTGCATGACAGCATGATCATAATAAAAAGTATTGGAGGAACTTGCATATGAATGTTTACACAACTGACAAGATTCGTAACGTGGTGCTCTTGGGACACGGGGGCGCCGGTAAGACCAGCTTAGTCGAGGCAATGGCATATCTTTCAGGGATTACAAACCGCATGGGTAAGATCGCGGATGGTAACACAATCAGTGACTACGATAAAGAAGAACAGAAAAGACAATTCTCTATCGGTACATCAGTCGTTCCAATCGAATGGGAAGGCACAAAGATCAATGTGCTGGATACTCCGGGTTATTTTGATTTTGTAGGTGAAGTAGAAGAAGCAGTCGGTGCAGCAGCAGGGGCTATTATTGTTGTATCAGGAAAAGCAGGAATCGAAGTAGGAACAGAAAAGGCATGGGAATTATGCGAGAAATATAAATTACCAAGAATGTTTTTCGTTACAGATATGGATGTAGACAATGCAAGTTATAGACAGGTAGTAGAAGATCTGACAGAGAGATACGGCAAGAGGATTGCTCCGTTCCATCTGCCGATCAGAGAGAACGAGAAGTTTGTAGGATATATCAATGTAGTTAGTGAGACAGGAAACAGATGGACAGAGAAGGGTGAGGTTGTTCCCTGTGATATCCCTGATTACTCTGAGCCAAATCTTCAGATCTGCAGAGATGCCTTGTTAGAGGCAGTTGCAGAGACAAGTGAAGATTTTATGGAGAGATACTTCGGTGGAGAGACATTTTCAGAGGCAGAGATCAGATCAGCACTTCGTGTCAGTGTATTTGACGGCAGCATAGTTCCGATATCCATGGGCTCCAATGTATTATGTCAGGGAATCTTTACCTTGATTGATGACATCATCAAGTATTTCCCAAGCCCGGATATGCGTAAGGTTGCAGGTATCAACATGAAGACCAATGAAATCTTTGAAGCAGATTATGACTTTTCGAAACCAAAGTCAGCCTATGTCTGGAAGACCATTGTTGATCCGTTTATAGGAAAGTATTCGTTGATCAAGGTTTGCTCAGGTGTATTTAAAGCAGATGATACGATCTACAATCAGGATAAAGATGTTGAAGAGAGAATTTCAAAGCTGTTTGTATTGCAGGGTAATAAGCCGATCGAGGTTAAGGAACTGCATGCCGGAGATATCGGTGCCATTCAGAAGCTTTCTGCAGCAAGAACAGGCGATACATTATGTACAAAGGCAACTCCAATCAAATATGGTCAGACAGAAATCAGTAAACCATATACCTGTATGCGTTATAAAGCAAAGAATAAGGCTGATATTGACAAGATCTCAGGAGCCTTAACAAAGATGATGAATGAAGATCTGACTCTACTGAATGTCAATGACGGTGAAAACAGACAGACCTTGTTATATGGTATGGGTGATCAACATCTCGAAGTGGTTGCAAGCAAACTGCAAAATGTATATAAGGTAGAAATAGAACTTTCACAGCCGAAGGTTGCATTCAGAGAGACGATAAAAAAGAATTCAGATGTAGAGTCCAAGTTTAAAAAACAGTCAGGCGGACATGGCCAATATGGACATGTTAAGATGAGATTCGAGCCTCTGGGTGATCTGGAAAAGGCATATGAATTTGAACAGGTTGTAGTCGGCGGAGCAGTTCCCAAGAACTTCTTCCCGGCAGTTGAAAAAGGATTGGCAGAGTCTGTACTCAAGGGACCTCTTGCAGCATATCCGGTAGTAGGTGTCAAAGCGATTCTGTATGACGGAAGTTATCATCCGGTAGATTCCTCAGAGCAGGCATTCAAGATGGCAACGATTCAGGCATTCAAGAAGGGCTTTATGGAAGCAGGCCCGATCTTGATGGAGCCGATTGCAAATCTAAAGGTAACTGTTCCGGATAATTATACAGGTGATGTTATGGGTGATCTGAACAAACGTCGTGGCCGTGTGCTTGGAATGAATCCGATAGGCAACGGTAAGCAGGTGATCGAGGCAGATCTACCGATGACAGGACTGCACGGATACTGTACGGATCTTCGTTCCATGACAGGTGGACGTGGAGATTTTGAATATGCGTTTGCACGTTATGAACAGGCACCATCAGATGTACAGGAGAAAGAGATCATTGCAAGAGCAGATAAGTTAGTAGATAACTCAGAATCATAAGTGTGATATCAATTATTCATATTGATTTTTACAGAAGGAAGAACAGAGAATCAGGGTTCTTCCTTCTGCTGTTAATCACCTTGTTTTCCTTGACAAAAGGGAATAATATGAGTAGAATTTTAGGGACTAGACGAAACACAATTGGAGGAATGTAACATGGCAGTACCATATAATCACAGAGAAGTAGAACAGAAATGGCAAAAGGTATGGGATGATGAGCATGCATTTCAGACATCAGACGATTACTCTAAGCCAAAGTATTATGCACTCGTAGAGTTCCCGTATCCTTCAGGACAGGGACTTCATGTGGGTCATCCGAGACCTTATACAGCACTGGATATCGTGGCACGCAAAAAGAGACTACAGGGTTATAATGTGCTATATCCGATGGGCTGGGATGCTTTTGGTCTGCCGACTGAGAACTATGCCATCAAGAATCATATTCATCCAAGGATCGTTACAAAGAATAATGTAGAGCGATTCAAAGGACAGTTACATTCACTTGGATATTCATTTGACTGGGAGAGAGAAGTTAATACAACCGATATCAATTATTATAAATGGACACAATGGATTTTCTTGAAATTATTTAATGCAGGACTGGCATATAAGACAGAAATGCCGATTAACTGGTGTACCTCCTGCAAGGTGGGTCTTGCAAATGAGGAAGTAGTAAACGGTGTATGTGAACGATGTGGCAGTGAGGTGGTTCGCAAGGTTAAGAGTCAGTGGATGTTAAAGATCACTGAATATGCTGATAAGCTGTTAGAAGGTTTGGATACGGTTGACTATGTCGAGCGTGTCAAGGTGTCTCAGAAAAATTGGATCGGACGCTCTGAAGGTGCAGAGGTTGACTTTGCATTAAAGGATAAGGAAGATAAACTTCGTATCTATACAACCAGACCGGATACATTATTTGGTGCGACCTATATGGTAGTATCTCCGGAACATCCTTTTTTGGATAAATATAAAGACACAATCAAAAACTGGGATGAGATCATTGCTTACCGAGAGATGGCAGCAAAGAAATCAGATTTTGAGAGGACGGAGCTTGCAAAGGAAAAGACCGGTGTTAATATCGAGGGCTTTACAGCCATTAATCCTGTGAATGGAAAAGAAATACCGGTATGGGTTTCTGATTACGTATTAATGACTTATGGAACAGGTGCAATCATGGCGGTTCCGGCACATGACGACAGAGACTGGGAGTTTGCCAAGAAATTTAATCTGCCACTTGTACAGGTTGTCGCAAAGAATGGTGAAGAGGTTGACATCAATGAAGCAGCATTTACGGATGTTGCAACAGGTGTTCTCGTTAATTCTGATTTTCTCAATGGATTAGAGGTCAATGAGGCAAAGAAGAAGATCACTGAGTTCTTAACAGAGAAGAAAATAGGAGAGAAAAAGGTCAACTTTAAACTCCGTGACTGGGTATTCTCCAGACAACGTTATTGGGGAGAACCAATCCCAATCGTAAAATGTGACAAATGTGGTTATGTAGCACTTCCCGAATCAGCACTTCCTTTGGAACTACCGGAGGTGGAGAGTTATATGCCGACCGATAACGGCGAATCTCCACTGGCCGCAATGACGGAATGGGTGAATACTACATGTCCTTGCTGTGGCGGACCTGCAAAACGTGAAACAGATACTATGCCACAATGGGCAGGATCTTCATGGTATTTCCTAAGATATACTGATCCTAAGAATACAGAAGCACTGGCAAGTCCAGAAGCATTGAAATACTGGCTTCCGGTTGACTGGTACAATGGCGGAATGGAGCATACAACATTGCATTTGCTGTACTCCAGATTTTGGCACAGATTCCTCTACGATGAAGGAATCGTTCCATGTCCAGAGCCATACCAAAAGCGTACTTCACATGGAATGATCCTCGGTGAAAATGGAGAGAAGATGTCCAAATCCAGAGGAAATGTAGTCAATCCGGATGATATTGTTCGTGATTATGGTGCTGATACGCTCAGAACCTATGAAATGTTCATCGGTGCCTTTGAATTGAGTGCATCATGGTCAGAGGACGGTGTGAAGGGGTGTCGTAGGTTCCTTGAAAGAGTATGGAAGCTACAGGATATCATGACAGATGACATGGATTACTCAGATGATCTGGTCACGAAAATGCATCAGACCATCAAGAAGGTAAGTTATGATTTTGAAAATCTGAAATATAACACAGCAATTGCAGCTATGATGGCGTTGATCAACGAGTTCTATAAGAAGAATTCAGTTACCAAAGGTGAATTTATCACCCTGATTAAGTTACTCAACCCTGTTGCTCCTCATATTACCGAAGAACTATGGAGTGCCATCGGATGTGAAGGCAGAGTATATCAGTCCAGTTGGCCGGAGTACGATGAGGCAAAAACGATTGAGAGCACTGTTGAGGTTGCAGTACAGATCAATGGGAAGATCAAGGCAACCATCATGATTGCACAGGATGCCGATAAAGACAGTGTGATTGCATCTGCAAAGGAAGCGATTGCAGACAAACTGACCGGAACAATCGTGAAAGAAATATATGTACCGGGACGTATTGTGAATATTGTGCAGAAGTAATGATTAGTCGACAGACGCCCCTTTTTTTACGCAGCTGGTTATTGTAGAGCTAATATAACAAAGTGGAGACAAGTATGAATAACTTTACTATATATATTCAAAATGTGAATATGGTTTCGGTAATACTGCGACTTGGGTTTGCTTTGGTAGCAGGAGTGATTATCGGGATCGACCGTGCAAGGAAGAGACGTGGTGCAGGGATTAAGACGCATGTACTGGTATGTATGGGTTCTGCACTTGTCATGTTGACGGCCCAGTATGTATGTGAGACATTTGATACAGGCAATATCGATCTCACCAGAATGGGTGCACAGGTCATCAGTGGCGTGGGATTTCTTGGAGTTGGAACGATCGTCGTGACCGGCAGAAATCAAGTCAGAGGATTGACAACCGCAGCAGGATTGTGGGCATGTGCATGTCTGGGACTGGCATCAGGTATCGGTTTCTGGGAGGGTGCTATTGCAATGCTTGTCTTGGTAGTGATCACCTTTGGTGTTCTGGCAAGACTGGATCTATATGTTACACATCATTCCAAAGTTTTAGATTTATATGTAGAAACAGATTCACTCAAGCATGCGTCTGAGTTCTTGAAGACAGTCAGGGATATGGACGTGAGAGTAAATAATTTTGATATCAATAAAACAAAAATAAAGAACGACTTTATCACTGCACTTATCACCATTGAGATGAACCATAGTGGTGAGAGAGAAGAAATACTCTCAACATGCAGAGATATAGAAGGCGTTCTCTATCTGGAGGAAATATAATTATTTAAACATGGAATACATCTGTAGTAGTTGATCCATCCGAGCATGTTCATCTGATGAACTGTGTCTTTTTAAAGCTGCGATAATTCTGTCGGTTTCATCCGTAGTAAATGAAATGCGGTTACTTTTGGCTTTCGAAGCGAGAGCCAGAAGAAACGGCATTTTTTCTTTTTCCGTGATTCGTCCGGAATCTACTACAAGCTTTTGTAAAAATAGAAGTTTTTCTTGACTGATTCCCTTTAAGCTTGGATCATTGATCCAGTTGTCATTGATCATATGGCTACATCTCCTTAAACATTTCAAACATTTTCTGCTGTTCCGGTGTCAGCATTCCCATCAGAGAAGAGAGCGGATCTTCTGAATTCATTGAAGCAAGGGGCTGCATGACAGATTGATACTTTTTATACATTTCAAAAGCCTGCATCATTTGCAAGATCTGTTCCATAGAAGCCTGCTCACTCTTAGAACAATACTTTTTGATTCCATTCATGATTTCTCGAGGGTCATTGTTATTGCCTTTCGAAAAATGAGCAGAGAAATTCTGGGGTTCATTTCGGAAGTATTGAATGGTATACATGAGTTCCAAAAACTTGATATAGATCGCCATATATTTCTGCATTCCGATCTCGACATACGGAAGTGCTGATTTTAACATTCGAATCCTGTCCGTGGTCGTTATATTATCAAATTCCGAAACAAATTCATGCTCACTATCCCCCATACTATACCTACGCACCCTCAACCTGATTGATATATATGTATGTTTCGTGTCACGTAAATATACGGACAAAGAAGATGGCGACTGACCACCGAATCGGCAGTCAACCGCCCTGTGAGAGTTACTTCGAAGTTTTCCAGGAAAACTTTGAATATGAGGATTAGCAGAAAGAGTTTCCGCCACAGCAGCACAGTAACAAGATGATAATAATGATACAGCTACAGTCTCCATCACCGCCAAACAAACCAGAACCGCCGCCAAATCCGCAGCCATCGCTTCCGTTATTGTTGCAAAGACAAAGGATCAGGATAATCCAGATAATCGAACCGCAGCCTCCGCTATTACGACGGCCACAATCATTAGGTATGCCGCATCCGCAATTGATTTCGCCCATGTGTCATCCTCCAATATTGGTTATGTTATATCATATGTCAGAGAAGAAAAAGTGTTCATACAGATATTTTGACTAAATGCGACCATATCTAGCGAAAATGCTTGAAATTTTATCAAGATATAGTACAATATAGATATATGTGTAACTGCGTCTTTTTTTGCAGTGAAAGGGTAAGGTATCCATGCGTACAATATTATTTGTAAACGATGATGAAGAGTTATTAATTAGAATGCATGCCATCGTGTTGGATAAGACAGTACAATGTTACTTTACCACCAGCGTAGATCAGGCATTTGAGATTATGGAGAAAACAGAGATTTCTCTGGTTGTTGCAGATGTCGAAATGCAGGCTTTGTCCGGTCGCGAATTTCTGGAGATGGTCAGTGGCAGATATCCACAAATGATACTCATGATCATGTCGGATCTGGATCATGTCAGAGAAGCGATCAGCATCCATAATGATCTGCATACCAATAAGCTGATCATGAAGCCTTGGTCATCATCAGATGAACTCGTCAAATGGCTGATGAGCGGCTTGGATAACTACAATGCTGCTGAAAAGCAACGTGGGCTACTGACAGAACTGGAAGAAAAATCAGAACGATATAAACAGGTTCTGTTCGATATGTCCAATATATTAAATGACAGGATGGAAGGCTATCAGATCATTGAACAGTCCTTTACCCGGGTTTTGTCTGTGATCCTGCAAGAATGCAAAACCAATCTAATCCCCGGCGAATTGAAATGTGTAACAGATTACGAGTATATGTTGTTGCAGAATTTTGTGCAGATTTATTTTGTCGGAATATCCGAACAGCATTCCTTTGGAGAAGCACTGGTCAATCAATATCATGACCCTGCTGACAATCGATACTTTAAGTATGAGAATGAGACCGAAGCAGATATTTCTAAGGAAGATTTTCAAAATATTCGTTTTCTGCTTCTCGTTGTTACAGGATATTATGGACTGTTATTTCCGAGCTTTCATGCAATCATCAAGATACAGGAGCACAAGGACACACATTATCTGTTGAATATACTGTATGAATTGCCGGGATATCAGATCATGGAGCAGGCAGGCACACTGATGAATGAAATCGTCAATCAGATGTTAGATAATTATGCCGCAAAACATGTTTACGGTGAGAAGAATCAGGTTCAGCAGCATAAGATTTATATACAAAAGATTATCAAATGATGATGTGAGGGCATCATTTGTTTGAAGGAGCAGAAGACGTTGAGCAAGAAGATGAAACGAAAGATGAGCCCGGCGGAGAGGGGACGTAGGGCAGTGATGATTATTATGGCATTGATTGCCGCAGGAAGTCTCGGTTATTTTGCTTTTTATTGTTATCAGGCATCTCATACAGAACAGGAATTCACCCAATTGGCAGAACTGAAGGACAAGGATATCGTAGTTGATCCCAATCGTTTCTTTACCAGACCGGAGGAAGAGGAAGCGCCGGACATTTTGTCTGATTACACAGCTCTGTATAACAAGAACAAAAGCCTAATCGGATGGCTGAAAATTGACGATACTAATATTGACTATCCTGTGATGCAGTCTGTGAATGAAGAATACTATCTGGAGCATGATTTCGACCAGAATTATGATAAAAACGGGACATTATTCATCAGTGCAGATGCGAAGATCTGGCCGAGAAGCCAGAATATTATCGTATTTGGTCACAATATGAAGTCCGGCAAGATGTTTGGAACTCTGGGGAAATATAAGGACAAGAGTTACTATGAGAAACACAAGAAGATCAAATTTGATACACTTTATGA
>CAZVYQ010000062.1:0-12095 GCA_964631375.1 uncultured Lachnospiraceae bacterium
AATGCAAAATGGGCTTACACAGTAGGTGCTGCAATGGCAATCAAGAAGGGTGCTAAGAGAGCAGCAGATGCAGCTGCAGTCATCGGTGAAGGTCTTCAGGCTTTCTGTATTCCGGGATCAGTTGCTGACACACGTAAGGTTGGTCTTGGACATGGTAACCTTGGCAAGATGCTTTTGGAAGAGGAGACAGAGTGCTTCTGCTTTTTAGCAGGACATGAGTCATTTGCAGCAGCAGAGGGTGCCATCGGTATCGCTGAGAAGGCTAATAAGGTTCGTCAGAAACCACTAAGAGTTATCCTGAATGGTCTTGGAAAGGATGCAGCACAGATCATTTCCAGAATCAATGGATTCACATTTGTAGAGACTGAATATGATCCATATACCAATACGGTTAAGGAAGTATTCAGAAAATCCTATTCAGAAGGTCTTCGTGCTAAGGTTAACTGCTATGGTGCAAACGATGTATGTGAAGGTGTAGCAATCATGTGGAAGGAAGGCGTTGATGTATCGATCACAGGTAACTCAACCAATCCTACAAGATTCCAGCATCCGGTTGCAGGTACATACAAGAAGGAATGTAATGAGAAGGGTAAGAAATACTTCTCAGTTGCTTCTGGTGGTGGTACAGGTCGTACACTTCATCCTGATAACATGGCTGCAGGTCCTGCATCCTATGGTATGACAGATACAATGGGACGTATGCATTCAGATGCTCAGTTTGCAGGTTCTTCATCAGTTCCTGCACACGTAGAGATGATGGGTCTCATTGGAGCAGGCAACAACCCAATGGTTGGTATGACTGTTGCAGTTGCAGTAGCTGTACAGGAAGCCGCAGACGCAGGCAAGTTCTAAAGCAAAGAAATAGAGTGGCAAAATAAATTTTTGACATCATGAATTTAAAAGGGATCATCAGACGAAATGTTTGATGATCCTTTTTTGAATGAGTTGATTCTGATTGGCACATACTAAACGTATCAATGTGAAAGGCAGGTAAATATTAGTGAGTATAGAATTAATGATTACAGATGTACATGCGAGAGAAATCTTGGATTCGAGAGGTAATCCGACAGTGGAAGCCGAGGTATGTGTGAATGCAATTGAACGGACTGTTTCACATAGGGAGAGTACAGGGCAGGGCCTGATTGGCAGAAAATATGTAGGACGTGCTGCAGTTCCGTCAGGAGCAAGTACAGGAAGATTTGAAGCTGTCGAACTACGAGATGGAGATTTGCGATATTTTGGTCTGGGTGTAGAAAAGGCAGTTGCCAACGTAAATGCTAAAATCAGAGAAAAATTAATTGGAATGGACGCGCTACATCAGAGAAAGATTGATCAGGCGATGCTGGAGTTAGATGGAACAGATAACAAGGCAAATCTAGGTGCCAATGCAATGCTTGCCGTATCTATGGCAGCGGCAAGAGCGGCGGCGGATGCACTGAATGTTTCGTTGTATCAGTATCTGGGAGGGAGTAATGCACACATCCTTCCGACACCGATGATGAATATTCTAAATGGAGGAGCACACGCGGCCAATACGGTGGACTTTCAGGAATTTATGATCATGCCTGTATCCATGAAAAGCTTTCAGGATGGTCTCAGGATGTGTGCGGAGGTATATCATAACCTGAAAAAGATCTTACAAGGAAAGGGCTTGTCAACAGGAGTTGGAGATGAAGGTGGATTCGCTCCGGATCTAAAGGACGCCTATGCGGTACTGGATCTCATGATGGAGGCCATCAAGGCTGCAGGCTATCAGCCGGGTGAAGACATACAGTTTGCACTGGATGTGGCAGCCAGCGAATTATATGATGAAAATGACGGGATGTATCACTTTCCGGGTGAGTCCAGGCTAAAACAGTTAGAGACAGAATGTAATCAAAATGTACCGGATGGTGCATATGAGGCAGGACATATCGATTCCTCTCATGAGCATGTTGATATAACCGGAGAAGATACACATAGCGAAATCAAGCGTGATACTGCTGAAATGATTGCATACTATGAGGAATTGCTGGATCAATACCCCATTCGGTCGATCGAGGATGGGCTTGCAGAGGATGATTGGGATGGATGGGCAGAGCTGACGAAGCGTATCGGACATCGTGTACAGCTTGTTGGAGATGATTTATTTGTGACAAATCATAAAAGACTGGAGGCTGGAATCAAACTTGGAGTGGCAAATGCCATTCTAATCAAGGTCAATCAGATCGGAACAGTAACTGAGACCATGGATGCGATAGAAATTGCTCATAAGAATGGATATCATTGCGTAATCTCACACAGATCTGGAGAAACCGAAGACACATTCATTGCAGATCTGGCAGTTGCTGTGAATGCCGGACAGATCAAGACAGGCGCACCTTGTAGAGCAGAACGTGTCGCAAAGTATAATCAATTATTACGTATTGAGGAGTCTATCAGAAGATCATAGAAAAATTATCATATAATCAGGGTATTGAAGCCCTGATTATTTTTTTTAGATACAATATTGAAATTATGATAGGAGGAACAGATCCAAGAAAAATAATGAGGATAGCTTGTCCAATATTCATATTCATACTCAGCACTGAATCAGCTCCGACAAAACAATTATCAAGAAACAAAGAACACCAATCTACCATTGCATGAACTAGTACACCTGCCCATATATTTTTGCATTTAATGAAGATTACACCAAATAGAATTCCGGCTGCGGCAGCATTCACTACCTGAACAATCAGGGTGATTGGATTCATGAAAAAGATATTTGGAATATGAATGGCTCCAAATATACAGGCAGATAGAATCAGGGATTTCCAAATTCCATGTTTATCTGTACCATATTTTCTTATGAGAGCATTGAGCACAAACGCTCTCATCCAGATTTCCTCATTCATCCCTACGAGAAGCATATTGATGGTAAACAAGATCGCATTAGGTGTAGAAATCAGTTGAAGGTTGTTTAGATTCACTCCGATATTGCTGATCACGACGCTTCCGATTCCGATGATCAAGAACGGAATGCCGTAAAACAATCCTTTTCTCAATCCTGAAAAATGAAAACCTGCGGTATTCCATAGACCACAAATATAGATGAACCATAGACATAAAATAATAATTAATGCATCTGTGCATAACTTGTCCCATCCCATAACAGGCTTGTCATCCCATGTGAAAAATGAAGACATTCCCAACAAGAGCAAAGAAACGACTATAGTAGTAAGCACTGTATGTTTGTTGGAAAAAATACATATTTTCTCTTTCATTTTGTTCTCTTTCCTATCCAGCGTATTCTATAAAACAGTTCCTAAATGATATCTTAAACAATTCAAGTTGTCAAATAGATATTGTGAACCCTACTTTTGTTAAATCAATGGTGACATAAAGCCACTTTTTAATGTGGCAATTAATTCTTCTGATGGGATCGCCATATCCAGTTCCACCCATTTTAACAGCATATCGTTCATACCACCGACTGCATACGCCAGCAAATATGGAAGTGTACGAGAGAAGGCTTTGACGATTTCTTCGGAACGGACACATTCAAAGACTTCCTGAGAATGCTGGTAGGCATAGTCATGAAAGAGCGGTAACAGCTCATTTTTGTTTAGTAAGATCAACAGTTCTTTTTGAGATTCCCAATAATCAAAGTATTGCTGTACGACTTTCCAATAACTATGAACATTCTGCTCCTTGATACGACTGATAAATTCTTTCATCAGCCTTTCAAAGAGAAGCTGTAAAAGAGCTTCTTTATCAGGGAATAAACGATAGAATGTTTTACGTGAGAGGTCAGCCTCCTGTGCGATCTGCGTTATAGTGATTTCTTTAAAAGTGTATTGCTTCATTACATGCATCAGGGCATTCAGAAGCCTTTCCTTTGATTGTTCTGCAATTTTCCAATTTGTTGTATTCATGTGAACCTCCTGTCACAAAAGAAACCAATGTGTAACACTTAATCTAAACCTATTGTAATCATAAATATCAACTTATATAATATCATAAAAGTCACAAGTGTGACACATAAAAAAACGGAGGATACCATGAAAAGAGAAAAAAAGGTTGTAGTGATTACAGGAGCATCAACAGGAATCGGTTTTGGTATTGCATGTGAGTTGGCTTCGGATGGCAACAAGGTATATGCGGGTGCCAGAAAGCAGGAGGATATTGCACATCTTTCAACGATTGCAAATATTACCGGAATCGAGCTCGATATCACAAAACCGGAACAGATTATGAGTGCAGTTCAAAAAATTGAGGAAGAGGAGGGCAGCATAGATGTTTTGATCAACAATGCCGGAGTTGCCGGCTGGGGAGCGGTTATGGATCGTGATATGCAGTATTTTAGGAATGTAATGGAGATCAATTTCTTTGGCCATGTACAGATGGTCAAAGCATTTTATCGGCTTCTGAAAAAATCAGTCAGAAATCCGATCATTGTAAATATCAGTTCACAGGCGGGCAATTATGCACTTCCCTTCTGGTCACCTTATCATAGCAGTAAATGGGCAATCGAAGGGTTTTCACATTGTCTGCGAAGTGAGTTACAGGCATATGGAATCAGGGTTGCGATCGTACAGCCCGGAGCCATTGAGTCCAAGGCCTTTGTCAAGGATCAGCAGGAGTTTGAAAGGTATCAGGCTGTAGAAGATTCAGATTTCGTGAAATATGCAGTTCCGATTCTGGATGCTGCCTTTCATAGATCGCCAACAAATAAAGATAAATCCCCTGTTTTGGTGGCAAATGTGATAAGAAAGGCAATTTACGGGAAACGGAATGCTGTTTATTACCAGCCGGGGCGCAGGCTGCTTCCTGATTTTATAGCAGCCAAATTGCCATACAAAGCCGTAGACAGAATTATGGCAAAAATGGCGAAAATGTAGATGATTGAATAATTTGAGGAGGACAAAGAAGTCATGAAATTAAAAAGCATCATCAGTACATTAATCATAATCATGGTGATTTTGATGTGTGCAGGGATTTATGTCGGCTTTGCAGGAAAACCATCGAAATACCAAACAGGGCGGGCAGCATATGGCTCATTATCAGAAACACTAAAGGTGACAGGTGTTGTACATGGCGAAGATCAAATGGTCTATTATGCAGATGTGACAGCTCCGATTGCAGTTATGGATGTTGAGGTGGGCGACATTGTAAATAAAGGAACAGGAGTTGTATTTTATGATACAACAGATCTTGAGAAAAAGCGTGACGAAGCATTACTGACGGCAGAAGCAAATGAGAACAGCATGAATGCTCAATTGACTGAAAGTAAGAAGAATGCTTCCAAGTATGCGAAGGCAACAGCGGATGAACAAGCGTATATGCTTCTTTATGCTTTGAGCCGATCTGATGCCAATGTTGTAAATCAGGATCAGTACACAGAAGAATATCAATTAAAGTGTCAAGCTGACAGCATTCGAAAGTCTATCTCTGATAAAAGTAAGCATGCAGCAGAAAAGTCTGCTCAATTAGCTCGGATATCCGATCAGACTTCTCAAGAATACAAGAATTTGGCAAAAGAAGTTGCAGACCTGAATGTAGATGTTGCAAATCTGCAAAAAGATCTCGCGGTACTTCCTGCCGGTGATATGACACCGGAGGAAAATGCCCACATCACATATGATAAGAATCTGATGGAAGATATTACTCGAAACTGGACACAGGCAGTGACGGATGCCTCTACAGCAGAAAATCTGATCTTAAATGAGGATCGTAAAGCCCAACTGGCCAAGACACATGAATTGTCCTTACTCTCTTTGCAAACAGCACAGGATAATCTGGAGAAGGCCAATGCAGGGGTTTATACAAAATATGCAGGTGTAGTTACTGAAGTGAATACTGATGCAGGTGCAGTGGTCAATAAAGGAGCACCGTTATTTACAATCGAAAGTACCGAGAATCTGAAGGTGAATGTAGAGTTGTCAAAGTATGATATTGGAAAGATCACTTCAGGACAAAAGGCAGATGTCATAATAGCAGGAATGAGTTATCCCGGCACAGTGGAAAAGATTCAGAAACTGGCAAGGAAGGATTCCTCTGATAAGGCAAAAGTAACGGCAGAGGTACATATTGATCAGCCGGATGACAAGATTGTTCTGGGTATTGAAGCAGATGTAAATATTCATACAAATGAGAAGGCGGATACACTGATGATTCCGATCGAAGCATATTACACTGACGATGCTGGAGATTATTGTTATCTCATCTCAAATGACATAATTGAAAAGAGATATATTGAGCCAGGAATCTCAAATGATGTATTTCTTGAGGTAATGAGCGGTATTTCTGAAGGCGAAGTAGTCATAACAGATGCAGTCACAGATGACAAAGTGGGAAAAAAGGCTGAGGCCAAACAATGAGGTGATGTGAAATAATGAAACCATTGATTGAATTTAAAAATGTATCAAAGGAATATCGAAGAGGTGACAGGGTTTTTTATGCACTGAAGGATGTCAATTTCACGATCTATCAAGGAGAAATGGTGGTCATTTTAGGCCCATCAGGAGCCGGAAAGAGTACATTGCTCAATCTGTTAGGAGGAATGGATTCGGCTTCATCGGGAAACATTCATTTTGAAGATCAGGATTTGACCACTTTTACAGATAATCAGCTGACAGAATACAGGGCCAGAAATATCGGTGTAGTATTTCAGTTTTATAATTTAATTCCAACGTTGACGGCATATGAGAATGTTGCGTTGATGAAGGATCTGGAACATACAACATATTTACGCCGAAAAAAATCAGATGAGTCGAATGTGGATGATGTTTTTGATCCAAAAGGGGCTTTGGCATCAGTAGGTCTCGGTGAACATATGCATCAATTTCCATCTCAGTTGTCGGGAGGAGAGCAGCAGAGAACCTCCATTGCGAGAGCAGTAGCCAAAAATCCGAAACTGCTTCTCTGTGATGAACCAACGGGTGCTCTTGATACAGAGACGGGAAGAGAGGTTTTGAGTTTGTTACAGAAAATGAGTCAGGAAAAGGGAAGAACAGTCATTATGGTTACACACAACAGCTTTTTTGCTGATATTGCTGACAGAGTGATTCGTGTCAGAAATGGTGGTATCAGTTCTATTACAGAAAACGAAAATCCAATTAGTGCAAATGAGGTGAGTTGGTGATGCTGTTTCGTAAATTATGTAGAGATTTAATACAGAATAGAACGCAATTCATTTCCATATTTTTAATGGCTTTTCTTGGCATGTTCATATTTGTCAGTATGGATGCTGAAAGTCATGGTGCGAGACAGGCGATCGAAAAGTATTATGATCAGATGGCTCTGGCTGATCTATGGGTCTTAGGCAATGGATTCTCCGCAGATGAAGAGAGACAAGTAGCAAATCTAAAGGGCGTGGAACAAACAGAGCGAAGATTACTCTTATCAGGAGATACTCAGTTGGAGAATGATAAATACTTGATGCAGCTGATATTTTTTGGAGATTATAAAGTATCACAATTGGATGTTTTGGAGGGTGAGCCAATAGATGGACAGAAGGAAGGGCTTTGGATAGAGTCCTTCTTTGCAAAAGCGCATGGTCTGGATATCGGAGATACAATGACGCTCAAAGTGAACGATTTGGAGATTACCGGTATCATTAAAGGATTGGTACGATCACCGGAGTATGTATACTATCTTTCAGAAGAAGAAACGATCATGCCAAATTACAGTAATTATGGCTTTGTATTTCTTCCGGAAGCACAGTTTACCAAAGAAGAGGGAATTATTTATAATCAGCTGCTGATTCGTACAGATGCAAATGATGAGGCTGCATTGATACAGCTAAAACAACGGATAGAAGATACTCTGGATCGTGATAACATCATTATTACAGACAGGAAACAGAATGAAAGCTACGCCATGTTTGACTCAGAGATCATGCAGCATAAAGCAATGGGAGTTATGTTTTCAGCAGTGTTTTTGCTAATTGCCGTACTTGGGATTATCACGACTATGACAAGACTTACCTCAAATCAGCGAACACAGATTGGTACATTAAAATCACTTGGATTTTCAAAACGTATCATTACCAAACATTATGTTTCTTTTGGTTTTTGGATTAGCTTGGCAGGTAGTGTGATTGGTGCATATATAGGATATCTGGTAATTCCGCAGGTGCTATATGATCAGTTTGCACAGACCTATATTACACCGCCATTACAGGCAAAGCCTTCGATTAACTCATATGCAGCGATCATACTTTCGGTATTTATATCAACACTTGTAAGCTATTTTGCATGTAGAAAGGAGCTGCGAGATCCTCCTGCAGTCACATTACGACCTGCAGCACCTAAGAAGGAAAAGCACAGCAGATTTGAAAAGAGCCGGTTGTGGTTGACTCTGTCCTTTTCCACTCAGTGGAATTTTAGAGATGTATTACGCAATAAAACCCGTTCCTTGATGGGTATGGCAGGAGTAGCGGGTTGTACGATGTTAATGTTAAGTGCATTTGGTTGTAATGATGCCATGACAGATATGATTCACTGGATGTATGGTGAGTTGATGACAGCAAAGAATAAGATTGTACTAAGTGATACTGCAGATTATCTGGATGCACTGGATTATTGCAGAGAATATAACGGGCAACTCATACAGGAATCTTCTGTAGAGTTTGTGACTGAAGCAGCAAGAAAGACCGGAATGATGACAGTTGTTGATATAGGTAACTATCTGCATTATCAAAATGATCAATTGGACCATATCAAATTGACACAATCAGGAGGTGTGGCGTTGACATATAAGATGGCACAGAGCCTGCAGGTGGAGCAAGGAGATTATATCAAATGGCATATCATGGGTGAAGATGAATGGGAAACTACACGTGTTACACAGATATACAGGGATCCGACAATGCAAGGGATTTCTATGACCAGAGAAACGTTTGAACAATTAGAACATACATTTCTACCTACGGCAGTTTTATGTAACCGAAGTGTTTCGAAGAGTTTGTCAGAGGATGAAGAAGTTCAAACAGTGATGAACATTGCCGAGATGAAGGAAGGATTTGCAGACAGCATGGAGATGATGATCCTACTAATTGGAATCATGGTATCCGGTGCAGTTATATTGGGTATTGTGGTGCTGTACAACCTGGGGGTGTTATCATTTGTGGAAAAAACAAGAGAAATTGCAACACTAAAGGTGCTTGGTTTCAAATCAAGGAATATTAGGAGTATTTTGCAGAAACAGAATATCTGGATCACATCCATGGGAATCATGATTGGTCTGGCACTTGGGTATTTTCTGTTGCTCGGAATATGTTCAACGATTTCCGAATCAATGGATCTTGTTGCCAGACCATCCATGCTATCCTATTTGTTTGCAATTGGTGGGACATTCGTAGTTTCAGTGAGTGTCAACTCCATTTTGTCAGGTAAGGTAAAAACAATCAATATGGTGGATGCACTCAAGGGAGTTGAATAAGTATAGTGATTATTGTGATACTGTAAACAGGGAGTAGAAATATTCTTTTTGCTCCATGAGCTCTGCAAAGGTTCCGATTTCTTGAATGCAGCCGTTTTTCATGACTAGAATGGCATCATATTTACTTAACAGAGTTTCCTCAAGTCTGTGTGTGACGACGATTCGAGTGACATCAGGCAATTCCAGGATGGAGTTTGTTACATCAAAAGCAGTTTTGGCATCTAGTGCAGCAGTTGCTTCATCAACAAGAAGAATAGGAGTTTCGTGGAGCAGACAGCGTGCAATGGAGATACGCTGCTGTTCACCACCAGAGAGCCCGGCTCCGTTTTCTCCACATAGGTAATTGCTGCCGTGTTCACATAGGAGAGAGGTCAGACCGGATCTGTCAATCGCCGTTTGCACCTTGTCTTCGTTGAAGTCTCTAAACATCGTAATATTATCGACAATAGAGTTGTTGAATATAAAGACCTTCTGCTGAATTATTGATATGAGGTTGTAGAGTGAATCTGTGCTGATATCGCGAAGCTCGTTGTCATCAAATAATATTTTTCCGGTATAGTGCTCGTGACTTCCCATCAGCAGATTGAGAAGTGTAGATTTTCCACTGCCCGAGCCACCGACAATTGCATAGCTTTTTCCCTGTTCTAGACGTAGGTTAATATGATTCAGCACAGGTGTACTTTCTTCATAAGAAAAAGAAAGGTCTTTGATTTCAATGGCATTATGCAAAACGGGAGCAACCTGACGACCTTCCTGACGCACATTCATACCGACTCCGTCAGCAAACTTCTCGATCAGGATCAAGGCTGCCTTGCGATTCGCTAGTATCTGAGGAACAGTAGAAATAGGCTCTAAAACATAGTTCATTAGTTGGACAAATACGATCACAACACCGGGAGTAATATTACGGCCACTCACAGCCAGATATGCACCAAAGATAAATACACCAAATTGTGCTATAACGGCTGCTGTAGTACCGATCGTTTCAATGAGTATTTCTATTTTTCTGCGTTTGCATTTTACCTGTTCTGTTATTTCATTTTTTTCCATGAATACCTGAATGATCTGTGCCTCAGCTTTAAAGCTTTTGATAATTGAAAACCCTGAAAGGGCATCTTTGATCATACTGAGAAAACTTTCATTTTGATCGGACACTTTTTTCTCAGCTGATGCAAGAGAATTACCAGTCAGAAGAGAAGCAACGATTGGAACAATTGAGAACAAGAATGCTGCAAGCGTTAGTAAAGGACTGTAAAACAGCATCATTGTAAATGCTCCTACAAACAAAAGGATCTTCATAATCAATTGAAACAATGTTGCAAGATAATGATTCTCAATACTATTCATGTCATTTGTCAGGGCAGACAAGTAGGTCGAAGTATTCTCTCCTGTGAAGGAACTGATACTTTTTTTGGTGATCTGATGAAAAGCATAGTTTTTATATTGTTGCATTGCTCTTTGAATGAATACAGGCCGAGTGTGGTAATCAAGCAGCATCACTATGAGAAGCAGAGCCAACATTGCAAAGGAAATGAGAATCAGTTCAGTTAAAGTAAAGAGAGCCGTGCCGGATAACAAATCAATAATCTGCTGGATCAGCCATGAAATGGCAAGACTAAATAGGGCAGTCAGGACAGAGGCGATGATTGCCAGAAAGAAGAGCAGATGATTGTGATGGAAAAAGATATGTTGATATGTTTTGATTGTTGATTTCATTGTTTTCCTCCATTTAATTCATTCCAATATGAGAGTAGTTCACCATAGACGTCAGACTTTTTATACAATAATTTTTCGATTGCGGATACAGCGGATTCTCCAAAATCATCATAGATTGGCTGCTCCTTACCGTGATAAAATTTGAGATTGGAACAACAGATTTCAGGATTGGCATCAAAAAACAAGGCAACAGTTCTGGCTTGACATAGATATTCATGAGAAAGAGTGAGTTCTCTCTTGTCAAAATATAATTGTGCTATTATAGCAAGAAGAATTGAAGATAATTTATCCATATATGACGTGTTCTTGGTCTTTTTCAATCCCTGTACCAATGCATTTAGACATTTCAAACAATCAATTGCTGTATCATAATCCTCAATTGTTGAGTAGCAATTTACAAAGCCGAGGCCGATACGGATCACGCTGCTGAACACTTCCAGCGCACTATCCGAGAGATAGCCAAATGCTTCATCCACCTTTTCCTGTTGTGCCAGGTAAAATCCGATTTTATCTGAGTTGATACCACAATAGTTATATTTCTTCAGATATGTGATAGCTGTATCTACTTCTCCTAAAACCATGTAGATATCACCGATTCGAATGTGGATAATCACCTCATTGATTTCTTCGTCACTGTTTTGAGACAGAAAACTTAGCGAACGCTGGTATAGCTCCTTAGAACGCTGCAGCTCCTGTTTATTATGCTGCTCAAGCCCTTTCATATAGTAAAGCTCAGCACTGTAGTATATGACATCAAAACAGTTTGGGTATTTTTGAAGTGCTTTTTCTGCTTCCTTTTTTCCTGTATCATAATCTTTATCGTGTCCCATTTTCTTAATCAGCTCAACGGTTTTACCGATACCACGATCACGCCACTCGTAACCAAGCAGCACATCTACAGAGGTTTCAAAGAAATCAGCTAGCTCAACAATCAATTCAATATCGGGATGTGATGAGCCGGATTCCCATTTGCT
>CAZVYQ010000063.1:0-11326 GCA_964631375.1 uncultured Lachnospiraceae bacterium
TGTAAAATAGAATGGTTATATTTTAACAAGTCGTTCTCTTAAGGTATACCATATCTACCAATTGTACACCATCTTCAAACATCAAGTGATCATAGTGATCTGTGAAGAAATTCTTGACTCTGTGTGATTCTATGAAACCGCACTTATGATAGAAGGTAAGTGTTGAAGGACAATCGCCGGTTCCGACATACATGGTTTTGCATTCGGAATAATTGCTGAATAAGAAATCGATCAGCGTTTTTCCATATCCCTTTTTATGAAACTCTGGTTCAACAGCTATGTTTTTCAACTCGTAAACTCCGGGTTCCTCTTCTGTTATCACGCATTCTGCTTTAACCCCATTGTCATCCAGGACAAACATTTCGCCTCGCTCCAGATATAGATCAATCATATCTTCTGATTCGTCTGCTAATAACAGCAGATCAATGTACTTTTTCTTATTATTTTCAACTTTCTCGATTTTCATTTTCTTCTTCTCCATGATGATTTTTTAATGGAACGATTATATCATAACATATTTATATCCTTTGTGGAATCTCATTCCAAACCAGTAATAGTCATTTTTTATTCAAGAGTTAGGATAAGAAGCGGGATTGACAATTCTATTCAAGTATAGTACGCTAACAAATAGATAGTTTAGTCACTGAACTAAGCGAAAACAGGATAATCTGAAGGAGGAATTAGCATGTTATACATAGGTGTTGACCTTGGAACCTCAGCCGTAAAGCTGTTGTTGATGGATGAATGCGGAGGCATTCACAAGATTGTATCAAAGGAGTATCCACTGGAGTTTCCGCAGCCGGGCTGGTCTCAGCAGAAACCGGAGGACTGGTGGACACAGACGATGGCCGGACTAAAGGAATTGACGGCAGAGTGCGACAAATCTCAGGTTGCAGGCATCAGCTTTGGCGGTCAGATGCATGGTTTAGTAGTATTAGACAAGGATGACAATGTCATCAGACCGGCTATCCTGTGGAATGACGGCAGAACTGGCAAAGAAACCGAGTATCTGAATAACGTGATCGGTAAGAAGAAGCTGTCAGAGTATACGGCTAATATAGCATTTGCAGGCTTTACAGCTCCAAAACTTCTGTGGATGAAGGAGAATGAGCCTGAGAATTTTGCAAAGATTGCAAAGATCATGCTACCGAAGGATTATATTGCATACAAGTTATCAGGAGTACACTGTACAGATGTTTCAGATGCCTCCGGTATGCTGCTCTTTGATGTCAAGAATAAATGCTGGTCCAAGGAAATGATGGAGATTTGCGGTGTCAAGGAAGCACAGCTGGCTAAGATCTTTGAAAGTTATGAGATCGTTGGTAGTATTCTTCCTGAGATTGCTACAGAACTTGGTTTCCAACCGGATGTTAAGATCGTTGCAGGTGCCGGCGATAATGCGGCAGCAGCAGTCGGAACAGGTACTGTTGGGGACGGAATGTGTAATATTTCACTTGGAACGAGTGGAACAATCTTCATTTCCAGCAAGAATTTCTGCGTAGATGATAATAACGCACTTCATGCTTTTGCACATGCGGACGGCAACTATCACCTGATGGGATGTATGCTGAGTGCAGCTTCCTGTAATAAATGGTGGATGGAAGACATCATCGGCACCAAGGAGTATGGTAAGGAGCAGGAGGGCATCAAAAAGCTTGGAGAGAACAATGTATTTTTCCTTCCATATCTGATGGGTGAACGTTCTCCTCATAATAACCCGGACGCAAGGGCAATGTTTATCGGTATGTCTATGGATACAACCAGAGAGGACATGACCCAGGCGGTTCTGGAGGGTGTTGCATTTGGAATCAGAGATTCCTTCGAGGTTGCAAAATCTCTCGGCATTCAGATTGAAAAGACAAAGATCTGTGGCGGTGGTGCTAAGAGTCTGCTGTGGAAGAAGATCATGGCGAATGTACTTGGTATCAGAGTGGAAGTGATTGAGTCAGAAGAGGGTCCCGGATATGGCGGAGCAATGCTTGCAGCAGTTGCATGTGGTGAATATGCAAGTGTTGAGGAAGCGGCTGAAAAGCTTGTGAAGGTAGTCGGAGCAGTTGAACCGGAGCCGGAATTGGTTGCTAAGTATGAAGAGAAGTATCAGAAGTTTAAGAAAATCTATCCGACAGTGAAGTGTTTGTATTAAAATAGAAGATGATAAAAGCCTCTTGTCAAACTGACAGGGGGCTTTTCAAATCTAAGGAATTGATACCGAGGAAATTCTTGATACAGATACAGACACCTCCCATAAGAATGGAGGAATCCTGCATACCGGAAGAAACAAGGGTGCAGTGTTTATTCATACGGTTCTTAAGCGAAGCAGTGATTTCAGGAATGATATCCGGCAGATTCATAGTGAAGGCACTGTTGATTACAATCATTTCTGGATTAAATACATTGAGTAGATTGTTGATGCCAACCGACATATAGCTGATAAACTGATCCAGCATTTCAAGAGCATCCCGGTCTTTATCAATACAACTTGCAATAAAGGTATTAATGTCAACTGAATTCAATCCCTTTGTTGCGGCAAAGTCACGCAGAATCGCCCGTTCAGATGCGTATTGCTCCAGACAGCCCTGATTGCCACATGGACAAGGTCTGCCATTGGCAACGACAATAGAATGTCCAAACTCACCGGCATTTCCATTAAAGCCTGTATAGAGCTTATGATTGATAATGATTCCAATGCCGATACCGGAGTGTACACTGATACCGATCATATTTGCAAGATTATGGCAGAAGGTCTTTTCACTGATGATGGAGAGATTTGCTTCATTTTCCAGATAAACAGGGACATGAAATTCCTCATTTAGCTCTTTTGCAAAAGGTATTCTCTCGTATGCATAATATGGTGTAAAGGTGGCCTCATTATCGTCTACGACACCGTGGATCGCAATGCTGATTCCTACTACTCCGAAGGGAGTCTTTGGAAGTGCCTGTATGGTTTCATTGATAATGGCTTTTAGTCCGGGCAGAATACCGGTGCTGTTATAATGATTCGGATATTGCTTCAGACTACAGTGATTTGCTTTGAGGTCAGAACTCAGGATGTAGATAGAGTCAACTCCTAGATCAATGGAGAGTACATGTCCGCTTTCTTCACACAGACTGATCAATATTGGCTTGCGTCCGAGGGAGGTATCATCACTTCCGATTTCTTTCACTAACTGTTGATCGATCAGACTGCCAACAATGGCAGAAATGGTCGCCTTGGTAAGCCCCAGTCTGCCTGCTATGGAGGCACGGGAAATCGGACCTTCATTCATGATGGTCTCCAGGACAAGATGTGTATTAATGTCCCGAATCAGTTCTTTGCTTCCAGTTATCATGACGTTCTCCTGCTGAAATAATCTGTATCATCGCTTTCTTCTGTGGATAGAGATATATTTCTTCTAAAATGTATTGTAAAGATATCATACTACAATTAGTTTAATAAGTAAACTAATTGTAGAATTTAGAATAAACAACTTGACCAAAGTGCATACAAGTGGTATCTTATATTTACATTAGTTTAATGATTAAACAAATTCAGAACCAAAATGGAAGGAGTTGTATTAAATGCAGGTAAAGAAAGTAACAGATCCATCTTTTCGTAAGTATGGAAAGGTCATTAACGGCATCGACTTCAGCCACATAATCGAGAAAATGGAAGATACCCCATTACCGGATGATGTTGTATATGTGGGGAGTGTTCCTGAACTGGAGGCATGTCCTGAATATGCTGAAATCGCAGAATGTCTGTATGGTGGTATGCCAATTCAAATTGGATACTGCAATGGTAGCAATCATCTGTTAAATGCAGTGGAATATCACAGAGATTCAGAGATCAATGTAGCAGTTACTGATGCAATTATGCTGTGGGGTTCAGAACAGGATATTACAGACGACGGCAAGTATGACACATCCAAGATGGAAGCATTTTTAATTCCTGCCGGAACAGCTGTTGAGTGTTATGCAACAACACTACATTATGCTCCATGCAGTGTAGGAGATCAGAAATTCAGAGTTGTAGTTGTTCTGCCTAAGGGAACGAATACAGACATCAAGAGAACTATGGACAAAACACCAGAAGATAAACTTCTCTTTGCGAGAAACAAATGGCTCATTGCACATGAGGATGCCAAGATCGAGGGAGCTTTTAATGGTCTTGTCGGCGAAAATCTGTGCGTATAGGCAGAGGTACTCTGCTTTGGGAAATATATTTTAATCAAATTAAATAGGAGGAAAACAAAATGACAAATTTACCAAAAGTAAAAATCGGTATTGTTGCAGTCAGCAGAGACTGCTTCCCGGAGGAATTATCAGTAAACAGAAGAAAGGCTCTTATCGCAGCATACAAGGCAAAATACGATGAGTCAGATATCTATGAGTGTCCGATCTGTATCGTAGAGAGCGAGATCCATATGGTTCAGGCTCTTGAGGACGTTAAGAAGGCAGGATGTAATGCAATCTGTGTATATCTTGGAAACTTCGGTCCTGAGATCTCTGAAACATTACTTGCTAAGCACTTTGATGGCCCGTCCATGTTTGTTGCAGCAGCAGAAGAGTCACAGAATGACCTGGTAGGCGGACGTGGAGATGCTTACTGCGGTATGTTGAATGCAAGCTATAACCTGAAGCTTCGCAATATCAAAGCATATATTCCGGAGTATCCTGTAGGAACAGCTGAGGAATGTGCAGACATGATCAATGAATTCGTTCCGATCGCTCGTGCAATCGTTGGTCTCTCAGATCTGAAGATCATCAGCTTTGGTCCGAGACCGTTGAACTTCCTTGCATGTAATGCACCGATTAAGCAGTTATACAATCTGGGTGTTGAGATCGAAGAAAACTCTGAGTTGGATCTGTTCGAAGCATTCAAAAAGCATGACGGAGATTCCCGTATTCCTGCAAAGGTTAAGGAAATGGAAGAAGAACTCGGTGCAGGCAATATGAAGCCGGAGGTACTTCCTAAACTGGCTCAGTATGAAATCACATTATTGGATTGGATCGATGCACACAAGGGTTACAGAAAATACGTTGCAATTGCCGGTAAGTGCTGGCCTGCATTCCAGACACAGTTTGGATTTGTTCCCTGCTATGTAAACAGCCGTCTGACAGGTATGGGCATTCCTGTATCCTGTGAAGTTGATATCTACGGATGTCTCTCAGAATTCATTGGTGCAGCTGTCAGCAACGACGTTGTTACACTGCTTGACATCAACAATTCAGTTCCAGCAGATATGTACAAAGAATCCATTGAAGGCAAGTTCGATTACACACACAAAGATACATTTATGGGATTCCACTGTGGCAATACATGCTCCAAGAAGCTTGCAGCATGCAGCATGAAATATCAGATGATCATGGCTAGAAACCTTCCTGAAGAAGTAACACAGGGAACACTTGAAGGCGATATTGTACCTGGAGATATCACATTCTTCAGACTGCAGAGCACCGCTGATACAAAACTTCGTGGTTACATCGCTCATGGCGAGGTACTTCCTGTAGCAACCAGATCTTTCGGAGGCATCGGCGTATTTGCTATTCCTGAGATGGGACGCTTCTACCGCCACGTACTGATTGAGGGCAATTATCCTCATCACGGTGCAGTAGCATTTGGTCACTATGGCAAGGCTCTCTATGAAGTGTTCAAGTATATCGGAGTAGAACTGGACGAGATCGGTTACAACCAGCCTAAGGGTATGAAGTATAAATCCGAGAATCCTTTCTGCTAATTCATAACGACTATATCATTTTCTCATAATGTGCCTGCGTTTGCTGTCGAAAGATATCAGACGCAGGCACATCCTCTTTTCACCCTAGAAATCAGTTGAATGAAACCCTCCTTTGGGTTACAATGGATAGGTAATCATAAGGAAGAAACGGAGTAGAAGAATATGTCTGATTATATTCCGATGAGAAATATCATAGGACAACTACCGATCAAAAAAGGGGACAACCTGTTTATTACCTCTGATGTCAAACAATTGTTGTACAGTTGTATAGAGCATCAGGATGATACAGATCTGAATGTGTTGATCGACAGCATGATTGAGGCAATCGGCTCTGAGGGTACGATTGTGATACCTACATTTAATTGGGACTTTTGTAAGGGAAAAGCTTTTGATTATTATAAGACTCCATGTAAGACAGGCTCTTTGGGTAAGTTTGCACTAAAAAGAGAGGATTTTAAAAGGACAAAGCATCCGATTTATTCTTTTGCCGTCTGGGGAAAGGGAAAAGACGAACTTTGTGCCATGAACAACAAAAGTTCATTTGGGGTAGATTCCCCATTTACCTATGTAACAAAACATCATTTCAAAAACCTTCTGATCGATAAGGACTGCCAGCATTCATTTGTGTTTGTGCATTATGTGGAGGAGCAGGTTGGTATTTCATACCGATACTTGAAGGACTTTACGGCGGATTATACCGATGAAAACGGAGAGACTAGAAAGGCGACATACTCCATGAATGTAAGAGATCTGGATCTGGATGTACAGATCACAATCTATCCGTTGGAAGAGGACTTTGTAAAAGCAGGTGTTTCAAAACGTTATTGTATCAATGATATTGAGTATAAAATGATTGATCTGGCCGGTGCCTATCCGATTATTGCAGAGGATGTAGCACACAATCGAAGCCGCAAGATCAGTACATATATTGGACAATAGAACCGGAGGAGAATTATGCAGGGAGACAGTATGTATGCATTGGCAGAGGAGTTATTTCCGATCTGTCGTTCCATCACAGGAGACGGAGTGCGTAAAACCTTTGAGATATTACGAAGATATTGTCCGGACATCAAATTATATGAGGTGCCTTCGGGAACTCAGGTATTTGATTGGACGGTTCCAAAGGAGTGGAACATACAGGAAGCTTATATTGAGGATGAACAAGGTAATAGGATTGTAGATTTTGCAGAAAACAATCTGCATGTGTTGGGTTATTCGGTTCCGGTAGATATCGTATTGACGCGGGAGGAACTAAAGGAACATCTGTACACATTGCCTAAGCAGCCGGATCTGATCCCCTATATGACTTCTTATTATGTGGAAAGATGGGGATTCTGTATGTCGGAGAGACAGAAAAACAGTCTGCATTCCGGCAAGTATCATGCTGTGATTAATGCTTCTCTCAAGGAAGGAAGTCTGACCTATGGAGAGCTGATCATTCCAGGTGAGACAGAGAAGGAGATTTTTTTCTCCACCTATATTTGTCATCCCTCGATGGCAAATAATGAATGCTCCGGACCATCTTTGATGGTTCATCTTGCTGATTGGATTAAAAAAATGCCAAAACGCAAGTATACATATCGTATTATTTTTGTTCCTGAGACGATTGGTGCGATTACATATCTGAGTCGTAATCTTGAAGTGATGAAGCAGAATATCATTGCGGGGTTTAATATCACCTGTGTCGGTGATGACAGAACCTATTCACTCGTCAGTTCCAGATATGAGAATACACTTGCAGACCGTGTTATGAATAATGTATTGGAGTATCATTATCCGGACTATAAGAAATACTCCTATTTGAAAAGAGGTTCGGATGAACGCCAGTATCAGTCGCCGGGAGTTGATCTGCCTGTGGTATGCTTCTGCCGCTCCAAGTATCATGTTTACCCGGAATATCATACATCTGCCGATGATCTGTCGTTGATATCGCCCGAGGGCTTTCAGGGCAGTTATGATGTGCTGACAAAGTGTATCGAGGCTCTGGAATATAACGAGTATTATGAAGTGACTTGTCTGTGTGAGCCACAGTTAGGAAAGCGTGGTCTGATACCGACTGTGAGCAGCAAGGATACATCATTGGAACATCAGGCACAGACAGTAAAGAACATAGTAGGTTATGCAGATGGTAGGATTGATTTGTTTGAGATGAGCGAGATGATCCATGAACCTACGAATGCAATCATCCCATTGATTCAACGATTGATGGCAGTGAAACTGCTACATATCAGAAATACCAAAAAGGAAAATGAATAGCAAAGGAAACAGAGAATCATGAGTAGACAGGAAATAATGAATGCCGTACAAGACATTTTCAGAGATGTATTTGATGATGAGGAATTGATGATTCAAAATGAAACAAACGCCGACGATATCGAGGATTGGGATTCTTTTGAACACATTAGCCTTGTGATCGCCATGGAGGCTGAGTTTTCCATGAAGTTTGATATCAAGGAGGTCAATAAACTGGAAAATGTAGGACAGATGATTGACTTGATTAAGAGAAAGATGGATGAGAGATGAATCAATATACCTATGAAGAGATAGAAGTCGGACAGAAGGAAAGCTTTTCTGTAACGATAACAGCGGAGGATCAGAATGCATTTTGCGGTTTGACGGGAGACGTCAATCCGTTGCATCAGGATCCGGATTATGCTAATGCAAAGGGACATAAGGGCTGCGTTGTATATGGCATGCTGACTGCTTCCTATTACTCAACACTGGCAGGAGTATATCTTCCGGGAGAGCACAGCTTGCTGCACAGCGTGAATAGCAAATTTATGAAACCGGTCTACATCGGGGATACATTGACTGTTGAGGGAACTGTATCTGAGAAAAATGATACGTTTCGCCTAATCAATGTAAAGGCAGTTATACGCAACCAGAATGGAGAGAAGGTTTCCAAGGCAGAGCTTCAAGTCGGACTCATCTGAAAGGAGATGTGTAACATGGATCAAATTGAACAACTGCAGAAATGGATTGACGAGAGCAACAGTATTGTGTTTTTTGGAGGAGCAGGAGTATCCACGGAGAGTGGCATACCGGATTTTAGAAGTGTAGATGGTCTGTATCATCAAAAATATGATTATCCGCCGGAAACAATATTGAGCCATACTTTCTATATGAATAAGACAGAGGAATTCTATAAATTCTATAAAGATAAACTATTGTGTGAGGGAGCTAAGCCAAATGCTGCACATTTAAAGCTTGCCGAGCTGGAGAAGGCAGGGAAACTAAAGGCTGTTGTTACCCAGAACATTGATGGACTACATCAGGCGGCAGGCAGTCAAAAGGTGCTTGAACTGCACGGATCGGTACTTCGAAATTATTGTCAGAAGTGCGGAAAATTCTATGATATGAATTACATCAAAGAATCTGAAGGTGTACCAAGATGCGAGTGCGGTGGGATGATCAAACCAGATGTTGTATTGTATGAGGAAGGATTGGATCAGAATACAATACAGGAATCTGTAAGCAGTATAAAAAATGCAGATATGCTGATCATTGGCGGAACGTCATTGGCAGTCTATCCTGCAGCGGGATTGGTTGATTATTATCGTGGAAGCAAACTGGTACTGATCAATCGTGATGCTACGCCGATGGATGGTAGAGCAAATCTTGTATTACATTCCAAGATCGGTGAAGTTTTAGGAAGGATTGTTGTAAGATAGCGGGTGAAGTATCTCGTTTATGATACAATGGGGTAAAACAGAATGGAATATCACGTCGGAGATATTGTAAAACTCAAAAAAAAGCATCCCTGTGGTTCGTTTGAATGGGAGATTCTACGAGTTGGAGCGGATTTCAGATTAAAATGTCTGGGATGCGAACATCAAGTGATGGTTCCGCGTAAATTAATAGAGAAAAACACAAAAGAAATCCGTCAAAATGCTTGAAATATCAAGAGATTTATGGTATCATAAGTCCTCGTGATATATTTTAACAATGCCCATACTGTATGTGTGGGAACACATTCCTTGCTCCTTTTTAAGAAGGGGCCAGAGACCATAAGGAGGTAAAAAGCATGAACAAATATGAATTAGCCGTTGTTCTTAATGCAAAAATCGAAGATGAGGAAAGAGCTGCTGCACTCGAGAAGGTAAAGAATTATATTACTCGTTTCGGCGGCACGATAACCAACATCGATGAATGGGGTAAGAAGAGACTTGCTTACGAGATTCAGAAGATGAAAGAAGGTTATTATTACTTTATCCAGTTCGATGCGGAGACTACTGCTCCTGCAGAGATTGAAAATCGAGTTCGCATTATGGAGAATGTCATCAGATATTTATGCGTTAAGCAAGAGGCATAACAGAAAGTGAGAGAATGGCATGAATAAAGTAATCTTAATGGGAAGATTGACAAGGGATCCCGAAGTCAGATATTCGGGCGGAGATAACCAGACAGCAATTGCCAGATATTCATTGGCAGTGGACAGACGATTCAAGAGAGACGGAGACGAGCAGACAGCAGATTTTATCAACTGTGTTGTATTTGGTAAGGGAGCTGAGTTTGCAGAGAAGTATCTTAGAAAAGGAACCAAGATTGCTGTAACAGGCAGGATCCAGACAGGGAGTTACACAAACAAAGATGGCGTTAAGGTCTATACAACAGATGTTATCGTGGAAGAACAGGAATTTGCGGAGAGCAAAGGAGCCTCTAACGGAAACGAAGGAGGGTATGTTGCAACACAGAAGCCTCAGCCAATAGCACCTGCAGGAGATGACTTCATGAACATTCCGGACGGAATCGATGAAGAACTTCCATTTAGTTGATCCTTAACGAAACTAAAAGCCGGCTTTTATAGGACGGTACATTCTAAACAGGAGGTAATACAATGGCATATAACAAACCATCAGGTGATAAGCCTGATTACGCAAATAAGAAACGTGGCGGCGGTATGCGCAGAAGAAAGAAAGTATGTGTGTTCTGCGGTAAGGATAATACAATTGACTATAAGGATGTCAATAAGTTGAAGAGATATGTATCTGAGAGGGGCAAGATCCTTCCAAGAAGAATTACAGGAAACTGTGCAAAGCATCAGAGAGCACTTACAGTAGCAATTAAGAGAGCAAGACATATCGCATTGATGCCGTATGTTATGGACTAATCAGTTGAATATGGAACGCCGGATTGTCTGACAAAGATGAAAAGGCGTTTTATAGAGAATATTTTGATACAATTTAGTTGCAATTTAACGAATTATGTATTAAAATTAGTTTACACCTACATATTAAGGAGGGATTCTAATGAAGAATTTAGCAAAGAGAATTGTAATTGGTGTTATGGGAGTAGCTTTTGGCTTTGCCATTGCAACAGCAGTACCGACAGATACTTATGCTTTATCTGATGTTGAGATCGCAGCATTTCAGGCACAGGCAGATGCATATGCAAAAGTAAAAGCACTCGCAGCAGAGCAGGAAGCAGCAAGACAGGAGCTTTACAAGAGCAACCTCGCAGCATTCAACGCATCTCAGGATGCAGTTAAGGCTGAGGCAGCTAAGCAGGAAGCAGCAAGACAGGCAACATATCAGTCAAACCTTGCATCATTCAATGCTTCACAGGCAGCAGTAAAGGCTCAGGCAGCAGCAGCAGAAGCAGCAAGACAG
>CAZVYQ010000064.1:0-11117 GCA_964631375.1 uncultured Lachnospiraceae bacterium
GACTGTAAATCTGTTGGCAACGCCTTCGAAGGTTCGAATCCTTCCCCATCCACTTTCATACAGAACAACGAGAATTATTTAATATTTCGTTGCGAGTATGGGAAAAATGGTATAGAATATTATATGATAACGCGGGGTGGAGCAGTCTGGAAGCTCGTCGGGCTCATAACCCGAAGGTCACAGGTTCAAATCCTGTCCCCGCTACTCGTAAATGCCCAAATGATTCTGTTTGAGCATTTGCTTTCACAAAGTTTTGTGGGATATTAGCTCAGGTGGTAGAGCACTTGACTTTTAATCAAGTTGTCCGGGGTTCGAATCCCCGATGTCTCACTCAAAAAATGATGGAAGTACCTAGAAATAGGCACTTCCTTTTTATTTGAAAACGGATTATATTTAATTCAATAAATCATTGTGAAGTATATTTTTACGGTAGTGATGAAATCCTACATATTGTAATAGAAGGGAGATTTAATACATGACCAACAAAAATGGTAAGTATGTCATTATGTTACTAGTATTATGTTTAGGTTTGTCGGCATGTGGGAAGGAAGAGCAAGTGAAGGAAAGGTATATAAACATTACCGCAGAAGAAGCAAAGAAAGTAATGGATGAAACAGAAGGATATATTCTGCTTGATGTCAGAACACAAGAGGAGTATGACAAAAAGCATATACCCGGTGCCGTTTTGATTCCCTATGATGAAATAGAGAAAAGAGCAGAAGAAGAACTTCCTGATGTTAATCAGACGATATTGGTATATTGTAGAAGTGGAAATAGAAGTAAGACGGCTTCAGAGACATTATACAAAATGGGATATCAAGATATCAGAGAGTTTGGTGGAATCAATGATTGGCCATATGATGTGGAATAAAGAAAAATTTCTTGATAAATATATGAAAATATGATATGTTATTAGGGCGTTGATTTGGTAAATTTTCATATCAAGCTAGATTCGCCCAGATAGCTCAGTTGGTAGAGCAGAGGACTGAAAATCCTCGTGTCACTGGTTCGATTCCGGTTCTGGGCATAGTAGAGAAATTTCTGTAGTTTACAGAAGTTTCTTTTTTTTATGGTATTCATGTAAAAACGATAGTATAATGATTACAGTATTGGAGGTTGCGTTATGATTGATGTAGAAAAAGGGATTGAGAATTGTGGTTCTGAAGAGATCTATAATGAAGTGATCTCGATGTTTTGTAAAGATGGAAGAAAGAGAGTGAAGAATCTTCAAAAAAGTTTGGAGGAGCACGATCTCAGTGTTTTCTCGTTGGAAACACATTCTTTGAAAAGCGTGGCAGCTACAGTAGGTGCTATGGATCTTGCAGAGTTTGCTGCCAAAGTCAACAAGCGATGTAAAGATAAAGATGAAAGTGTCATTGATGAGCAGGGTCAGGAGACTATAGACCGTTTTATGAGAGTAATAGAGGAATTAGAAAAGAAGATTGATGTTTTGGATGAAAACTGATAGAATGTATGTTGGACGATAAGGCAAAGGATGCAGATAGATGAAGTTTTTAATCATAGGAGCAGGTCCTGCGGGACTCTCATTTGCAAACAGACTTATGCAAAATGGAGAGCAGGATTTTCTTGTATTAGAGCAGGAAGTGCAAGCAGGTGGTCTGTGTAGAAGTTTTCAGGTAGATGGAAGTCCTCTGGATATAGGCGGAGGGCATTTTTTGGATGTCAAGAGACAGGAAGTATTAAAGTTTTTATTTGGATTTATGCCTGAGGAGGAATGGGATGTCTATACCAGAGATTCCCAGATTGAAATACATGATACGATGATCAACAGTCCGATTGAGGCAAATATCTGGCAGATGAGGATATCAGATCAGGTTGAATATCTGAAAGCCATTGCAGTTGCAGGTTGCAATCTGGGATTGAAGAAGCCGGAGAAGTTTATCGATTGGATTGATTGGAAGCTAGGTAAGAAAATTGCAGAAGAATATATGATTCCATACAATCAAAAAATGTTTGGAGAGAACCTGAATGCCCTTGGTACTTATTGGTTGGAAAAACTGCCAAATGTTTCTTTTGAAGAGACCTTAACCAGCTGTCTTGAGAGAAAAATGTATGGCTCTCAACCAGCTCATGCAAGATTTTATTATCCTAAGAAGTATGGATATGGTGAGTTGTGGAACCGTATGGCTGAGGCATTGGAAGACAAGATCAAGTATCAGGTTAAGATAGAGAAGATTGATTTTGAAAAACATATGGTAAATGATATTTATCAGGCAGATTATATCATTAATACGGCTCCTTGGACATCTTTTCGGGAATTAGACGGACTTCCGGATACATTATCAGATGCTATAGAAACTTTAAAACATAGCTCCGTGGTCATAGAGTATCATCCAGAACATATAGATACAACTGCACATTGGATTTACTATCCGGATCCGGAGTTATCGTATCACAGAATATTAGTAAGGCATAATTTCTGCCCAGACTCTAGTGGATACTGGACAGAAACGAATCTGTCCCGCTATCAACAAAGTGATACATATGCATACACGAACCAATATGCATACCCTCTCAATACGATTGGCAAGCAGGAGGCTATGCGAGATCTTCTATCCTGGACAGAAGCAAAGGATGTGTTTGGGCTAGGCAGATGGGGTGAGTGGCAGCATTACAATTCTGATGTGGTAGTAGAGCTTGCTATGAACATGGCAGACAGATTTATGAAATAGTTGAGGTAAATAGATGAAAAAAACAATTATTGTTATGCCTGTGGCAAATGAAGAATCAACCATGGGTGCATTATTAGAGGAGGTTATGCAACTTCCTTATGATAATTTATATATATATCCGGTTATAGATGCTTATTCAAAGGATCGAACAGAAGAAATCATCCACGAGATGGAAAAGAAATATGATCATATTAAGATGCAGTTCCATAAAGAATCAAAGGGTGTTATTACCTGTTATTTATATGGTTTTAAGATGGCACTTGCTGATGGAGCGGAACGTATCATAGAGATGGACGGAGGCGGAAGCCATTTACCTAAAGAGATTCCGCAGTTTATTGAGAAGTTGGATGAGGGATATGACTGTGTCTGGGGTTCTCGTTTTACAGAGGGTGGAGATATTTCCAATCATCCCTTGTATAGAAGGATATTAAGCTCAGGCGGTACTTTGCTTGCAAATATGGTACTTGGAACAAAGCTAAAGGATATGACGAGTGGATTTGAAGGCTTTCAGAGAAAAGTATTAGAAGATATGGATCTGGATGCATTTCTATCTTTAGGACATATGTATCAGACTGAAATGAGATATTACTGTAGAAATAAAAATACCATAGAAGTTCCAATCCATTACGTCGGATCTCAATCCAGTATCAAGATGAAATCCGTAACAGAAGCTCTGAGACTGTTATTTCAATTAAAGGATAACGAAAAGAACGTTATGCATAAGTTGGGTTCATGACAGGCAGGAGAGTAAAAATGGATTTTCAAGCAGTAGTAATGCAAAAGAAACAAAATATCAAGAAGTATTACACTTCTGAGATCAATCGTTATCGATTGTATACGACGCTCATTTTCATTGGTGTCATCACTTTACTTGCTTGGCAGAGTGATGATGCTTATCATGCCTATATCATGGCAAAGAATCTCGTATTGGGTAATGGTTTTGTTTATAATGTCGGGGAGAGGGCTTCTGCAACCTCTTGTCCATTATTTACACTGGTGATAGCTGCGGGTTATTTTATCATTCGGAAAATGTTTATCGTATCATTACTGATCTGTATCACCTTTTCTACACTTGCTTATCACATATTGGTAAAGAATTTCTGTAAGACAAAAAAACAGATTCTACTTGCTTTTGCTACATTAATAGGAAGCTTTTGTTTTATAAGTTATACCACTGCAGGTTTAGAGAATTGTCAGTTGTTCTTCTTGGCAGCATTATTTTTAAAATACTATTTTGATACAGACGTCTACGGAGCCAAGAAAATGCTGATTTTAGCATTACTTATCTCATTAATTGCAATGACGCGTATGGATGCAGTGTTAATGTTCATACCTATGATTTTGTATGTATTTCTTGCAAAGAGAGATCATGTATCGTTTATTAAGGCGGTCTTACTGGGACTCATTGGCTTGCTTCCATTTATCTGTTGGGAGTTATTTTCCTTGTTCTACTATGGCTTTCCGATACCCAATACGGCCTTTGTGAAATTGGGAACACAGATTCCACTCAGGGAGTATCTCTACAGAGGATTTCAATATGCTCTAACATCGGCTTTGGCTGATCCGTTATTATTAGTAGTACCGTTTATGGTTATATTAATCATTCTGTGTATCAAAAAGGCAAAGTATTTTCACATTGCTTTGGGAATCGTATTATACATTGGTTATTTAATGTATATTGGCGGTGATTTTATGATAGGACGTCATTTTACTGTCCTATTCTTTATGAGTGTATGTACTTACATGAATATGGAGCATCAGAATTTCATTACTCTTAAAAAACCGGCTCGTGTGTCATCTGTATTTACGGCGGTTGTAGTTGTTGGGCTGGTATATGCAATGACGACGGGAGTAATCACTTCACAATTTATGTATGGAAACACATTCAATTCTCCGATATCTGATGAAAGAGGAGGTTATTTTCGCTTTACCAGTCTGTTTAATAACACCGTCTCTTATCTGAAAACAGGAGAGCTTTGCATTCGGGATGCCTGGAATGAAGAAGGAATCGATGATCTGAGAGAACATGAGAATACAGGAGGACTATTACGAGTGGTTCCCGGTATTTCGATATATTATAATTCGGATTTATATCTGAATGATCTGTATGCACTCGGAGATCCGTTTTTGTCAAAGCTTCCGGCAGTCAGAGAGGATAATTGGCGTATTGGACATATGTGGCGGGAGTCTCCTGCGGGCTATGGAGAAACCGTTATGTATAATAAAAACTTTTTGGAAGATGAAAATCTTTCACAGTACTATGATGTGATCAAACTGATCACCAGAGGAGATTTATTCAGTAAAGAGAGAATTTCTGCAATCATCAGGATCAATCGGGGCGATTATGATTATCTGATCGAACAATACAAAGAAACATTGGATGAAAACTGCAGGAGATACCAATAGAGTGCAGAAATTGTCGTGTGGAAGCAGGTAACTGTAGATAAGAGCGGCAAGAGGGCGAAACGCAAGGTGAATACAAAGTTAAAACGATGGCGTAGAAAATCTGTGCCATATCTGAATGAATTGATAGAGCAGTACGGTGCAGATATTCTTACTGCTCCCAAATTCAGAGAGCAGGATGAATATATCCAGCACGGCAATATTACTGTCAGGCAGCATTGTATGAGTGTTGCAAGAGCAAGTCTGAAACTAGATAGTTTATTACATGCAAGGTGTAACGAAAGAGCATTAATCAGAGGTGCATTGCTACATGATTATTTTTTATATGATTGGCATAATCATGAGCAAAGTCCATCATGGCATGGCTTTAAGCATGCACGGATAGCATTACAAAATGCAAGTGAAGATTTTTCGCTTAACATTTTAGAAGAAGAGATTATTAAGAAGCATATGTGGCCATTAAATGTCAGTCCACCTCGATGTCGAGAGGCATGGATTGTTAATCTGGCAGATACATATTGTTCACTGTTGGAGACAATTCATGTACATAAGAACAAACTCTAAAGGAAGCAGATAGGATGGGAAAGATTTATTATATTATAGGAAAAAGTTCATCTGGTAAGGATACAATATTTAAAAGACTGATAGAGAAAAGAGATCTGAAGCTGAAAGAACTTGTTTTATATACCACGCGTCCCATCCGTTCCGGAGAGACAGATGGAGTAGAGTACTTTTTTGTAACGAATGATACATATCAGGATTTAAAAAAAGCCGGAAAGGTGATTGAGGAGAGGGCATACCAGACAGTTTACGGAGTATGGCATTATTTTACCGTAGATGACGGACAGATAGATTTGGTAAACTATAATTATCTCGTAACAGGGACATTGGAATCCTATTGCTCCACAAGAGACTATTTTGGAGAGGATCAGGTATTACCGATCTATATTGATCTGGATGATGGTATTCGTCTGCAGCGTGCCTTGGACAGAGAGCGACAGCAGGAAGAACCAAAATATAAAGAGATGTGTCGTAGATTCATTGCAGATGAAGAGGATTTTACGGAAGATAAGATACGCAAAGCCGATATTCATCAATTTTTTATCAATGATGATTTGGAACATTGTATTGACGAAATTGTTGCCTATATCAGTTAAGGATGATGATCAGGGAGGTGTTATAAATGGATATAAAAGTCAATCAGACTACACCGACAACGGCAGCAGCTCCTGTTTCGGAGCAGACACAGCTAACTGATGAAACATTTAAATTCACCCTGATCAGTCATATAGAAGAACAGGAATTACAGGCACGTTTATCTATGATGATGGAGGAGATCTCAAAACAAGGCAAGAAGCTTTCTAAAAAGATGGATGTTCGAGATATGAAAAAATACAGAAGCCTTGTGAAGGATTTTCTCAATGAGATTGTAAATCGTTCTCATGAGTTTTCAAGAGAAAACTTTTTGGATCGAAAAGGACGTCACCGGGTTTACGGTATCATCAAACTTGTAGATCAAACCTTAGATGAATTGGCACAGGAGTTGATGAAGGAAGAAAAGGATCATATCGCGATCCTTGGGAAGATCGGAGAAATCAGAGGATTACTATTAGATATATTTACCTGATAGAGATAAAAATCGGAAAGGTTGACAAGATGCCACGTTTTAGCGATATTATTGGACAAGAACAAATTAAAGAGCATTTACAGAGAGCAATACAGATGCATAAGGTATCACATGCATATATTATAAATGGTGAGAGAGGTTCTGGTAAGGAGTTTATCGCAAATCTATTTGCGATGACATTACAGTGTGAGAAAGAGGAAACGGAGCCCTGTATGGAATGTCATTCCTGTAAACAGGCGATTTCCAAAAATCAACCGGATATACTGCGTCTGACACATGAAAAACCAAATACCATCGGTGTAGAAGATATCCGTGATCAGATCAATCATGATGTACAAGTCAAGCCTTACAGTAGTAAGAAGAAGATCTATATCATTAATGATGCGGAGAAAATGACACCACAGGCACAGAATGCATTATTGAAAACATTAGAAGAGCCGCCGGAGTATGTTGCGATCATTCTGCTGACAACCAATGCTTCCATGCTGTTGCCAACATTGATTTCCAGAAGCATTGTTTTAAATATGAAGCCGGTAGATGACAAACGAGTTCGAAAATATCTGATGGAAGATCTCAAGATACCGGACTATCAGGCGGATATCTGTGTTGCCTTTGCCAGAGGAAATATCGGAAAAGCGAAGAGCCTTGCAACATCAGAGGATTTTGATAAGATCAAGGAAGAAGCAATCACTGTACTAAAGTACATTCATGATATGGAGATTGGTGATCTGATACAAGCAATCAAAAAGATAGGGGAATACAAAGTTAATATTCAGGATTTCCTGGACATTATCATGATTTGGTATCGAGATATATTATTATTTAAGGCAACCAATGATGCCAATGATCTCATATTTAAAGACGAGGTCAGATACATTCGTGAACAGGCAAACAGAAGCGCATATGAGGGAATTGAAACAGTTATCAAGGCAATTGAAAAGACCAAACAGAGACTAGAGGCAAATGTGAATTTCGATTTGGCAATAGAGCTGTTGATGCTTACATTAAAGGAGAATTAATATGACAAGGGTAATAGGAATCAGATTTAGAACAGCGGGAAAGATATATTATTTTGACCCGAAGAATTTTGATATTAAACGAGACGATCATGTGATTGTAGAAACAGCCAGAGGAATCGAGTATGGTACTGTTGTCATGCCACCAAAGGAAATTGAAAACGAAAAGGTAATACAGCCATTGAAAGCAGTCATTCGTGTTGCCAATGAAGCAGATGATACAACAGAAAAAAAGAATCGTGAGAAGGAAAAGGAAGCATTTAAGATTTGTCTCGAAAAGATCCAGAAACACGGATTGGAAATGAAACTAATTGATGCAGAATATACCTTTGATAATAATAAGGTTCTATTCTATTTTACTGCAGATGGCCGTATTGACTTTAGAGAGCTTGTAAAGGATCTTGCATCTGTATTTAAAACGCGAATCGAACTACGTCAAATCGGTGTCCGTGATGAAACAAAGATACTCGGAGGAATTGGAATCTGTGGCAGACCATTATGTTGTCACACACATTTGGCAGACTTTGTTCCGGTATCTATTAAAATGGCTAAGGAGCAGAACCTGTCTCTCAATCCTACCAAGATATCAGGGATCTGCGGTAGATTGATGTGTTGCTTGAAGAACGAAGAGGACACATATGAGGATCTAAACAGGAAACTTCCAAACATAGGCGATTTTGTGACAACAGATGATGGGCTGAAGGGTCAGGTATCAAGTGTAAATGTACTACGTCAGTTGGTGAAGGTTGTTGTAGAAGAGAATGATGAAAAAGAGATACATGAATATAAGGTAGAACAATTGAAGTTTAAGCCACGACACAGAAAAGATAATAAGGTTGCAGATAAGGAACTGGCAGAATTGGAGAAACTGGAGAAGATCGAGAAAAAGGAAGGAATGTCAAAGCTCGAAGATGTATGATCTGAAGCTAAACGAAAGAATTGACGAACTTCATAGAAACGGTTACAAGATCATTCAAGATCCGGATAGATTCTGTTTTGGTATGGATGCGGTTTTACTTTCAGGTTTTGCAAGGGTAAAGGCAGATGAGATCGTGCTGGATATTGGGACTGGTACAGGGATCATTCCGATATTATTAGAAGCAAAAACAGAAGGAAGACATTTTACCGGTCTAGAAATACAGGCAGATAGTGCGGATATGGCAAGAAGAAGTGTGAAATTAAATGCACTTACAGATAAGATTGACATTGTAACTGGTGATATCAAGGAGGCAGGGAATTTATTTGACGCTGCTTCTTTTGATGTGGTTACAACGAATCCTCCTTACATGATAGGGAATCATGGTTTGAAGAGTCCCAATGAACCCAAAGCCATTGCACGGCATGAGATTTGCTGTACACTAAGGGATGTGATTCGAGAGGGTTGTCATTTATTGAAGCCGGGTGGAAGATTATATATGGTTCATAGACCATTTAGGCTGGCCGAGATCTTTCAGGTGTTGATGGAGTATAAGCTGGAGCCGAAGCGAATGAAGATGGTACATCCGTTTATTGATCAAGAACCTAATATGGTGTTAATTGAGGCCTGTCGAGGGGGAAGATCGAGACTAACCGTTGAGAAACCTTTGATTGTGTACAAAGAAAAAGGTCAATATACAGATGAGATCTACAGTATTTATGGATATTAGAATATCGGAGGATCAATGATGCAGGGAATGTTATTTTTATGTGCAACTCCAATCGGGAATCTGGAGGATATAACAGCGCATGTGTTATCTACCTTACAGGAAGTCGATCTGATTGCAGCTGAGGATACGAGGAATAGTATCAAACTATTAAACCGGTTTGAGATAAAAACTCCTATGACAAGTTATCATGAATATAATAAATATGATAAGGCAACAGACCTAATTCGTCAGATGGAAGAAGGTAAAAATATCGCGCTGATCACAGATGCAGGAACTCCTGCGATCTCGGACCCGGGAGAGGTTTTGGTGAAAATGTGTTACGAGGCCGGTATCAGAGTGACTTCTCTACCAGGAGCCTGTGCCTGTATCACTGCTTTGACATTATCAGGACTTGGAACAAGGCGTTTTTGCTTTGAAGGATTTCTGCCAACAGACAAGAAGGAGAAAAGAGAAACTTTATCAGAACTGGAACGAGAAAGCAGAACAATGATCATTTACGAAGCACCTCATCATCTGATCAGGACACTGAATGAACTGCAGGAAGTGCTTGGTGATCGAAAGATTACAGTTTGCAGGGAGTTAACCAAGAAATATGAGACGGTTTACCAAACAACATTGAGTGGAGCCATTGCACATTATACTGAGACAGAACCCAAAGGAGAATTTGTCCTTGTATTGGAGGGCAAGAGTCGAGAAGAGACTCATCAGGAACAAATTAATGAATGGAATAAGCTGTCGATAGAAGAGCATATGGATTATTATCTAAAGCTTGGAATGGAAAAGAAGGAAGCCATGAAAGCAGTTGCAAAAGATAGAGGTTTGAGTAAGCGGGACATTTATCAGCAGCTACTGTAAGTAAATAGAAAACCCCACATATGATATATGTGGGGTTTCCTCATCTCATTAACCTGTGCAAAAATTATTATTTTGCAATCTTCATGCCAGCAGCTTTTGCCAGCGCTTTGATTGATTCTTTGGAAACTTTCTTTCCGTGGAATTCAATCAGATCCTCTTTACTACCGGTAAAAATATCGCAAGGAGCGTATTTCTCAAGAATGATTCTTCTGTCTTCTACATAGATATGAAGAGCATCCCTGTCGGTAATGTCGAGGTTCTTACGGAGCTCCATTGGTAAAGTGATTCTACCAAGATCATCGAGCTTTCTTACAACACCTGTGTCTGTCATCCGTCTTTCCTCCATTTCAAAATTATTCAATCCTATTGTACCAGTTAATAATTGGAAGTTCAATGTAAAATACTAACAAAAAAATAATAAAAACAACGAAATTTTGGTAAGTTTTTTGTTCAAATTTTACCATGAAGGTATTTTATGGAGTATTGCGACATATAATTGCTGTAAATAATGGTGTAAAGTAGGAATAGATGTTAAATTATATTTGGGGTTTTATGATTGTCATCGGAATTGTCTTTGGTGCGTTCAATGGAACACTCTCTAATATGGCAGATTATATGCTTGATTCCGGAAAAGAAGCAGTAGCATTATGTATTACCATGCTGGGCGTCATGTCTATCTGGACCGGATTGATGGAAGTGGCAAAGAATGCAGGTGTAATTGACGGAGCAGCTAAATTAGTCGATCCTTTGATTCGCTTTCTGTTTCCGAGTATACCAAAGGAGCATGAAGCAAGAGAACATATAACAACGAATATCATTGCTAACATACTGGGATTAGGGTGGGCGGCAACTCCTGCAGGACTGCGTGCCATGAAAA
>CAZVYQ010000065.1:0-10609 GCA_964631375.1 uncultured Lachnospiraceae bacterium
GCTTGAGGATCGGGATGAGACAGAAACTCCGAGTTATATCATTTCTGATAATTACAGTGGAATGTATCACTGTATTGAACATCTATGCAAGGAACATGGATATAAGAAGATTCTCTATCTGAGCGGACCGGTAGGAAATCAGGACGCTGAGGAGAGAAAGCAGGCATATCTGGATGTCATGAAAAAGTACCGGATAGATGTGACACAAGACATGATAGAGGTGGGAGACTATTCTGATTATGTCAAGAGACAGGTGAATCATCTGCTGGATCAGAATCCGGGGGCTCAGGCAATCGTTTGTGCCAATGATATGATGGCATATTGTGCATATAAAGTATGTGAACAGCGAGGGTTACGCGTTGGCAAGGATATTGCCGTAACTGGATATGATGATTTTGAGACAGCACGTTCCATGGATCCGCCTCTGACTACAGTGTTGCAAAATGCCTATGATATGGGGTATCGTGCACTTCATAATGCTCTGAGACTGTGTGAGGGGAAGAAACCGGAGGCCATCGTTCTGCCCAGTATCCTGATGAGGAGACGTTCCTGTGGATGCAGAGAGGATGAAAAAGCCAGTGTGATTCTCAGTCAGAAGATCACCATAGATAACATGGAAGCGTATTCCATGGCAATGGCAGAGAAGATCATACAGGAAATGATCCTGACGGATGAGAATGAACAGATGCGGAAGCAGGTGATGGATTCACTCTATCCGTTTGTAGAATCCATCATTCATGTATGTGTTTATCAGGATGCGTTGCAGTTTGACAAGGTGGTTATGAGAAATCGACTGCGTGCACTGTTCCATGGCAATTACGAGCGGTATCTCTCACCCAATACACTGACCAGATGTCTGTTTGAATTCTTTGAAACAATCATTGCGACAGCTGATTCGAAACTGACGCCGTTTTTCTTAGGGCTGTTGCAGGAGTGTCAGTCTTATGTACAGGCTCATGTTATATGTGAAAGTAAGGCGAATATGGCCGATTTCCAGCATGATGTCTGGTTCATGCCGTTGATTGTCAGAGATATGATCAATGATGCCAATGATGTCAAAACATTGTTTTATGGTGTCATTGTCAAACTACGTGCTATCAAGACGAAGAAGGCATACATCTACCTGCTTCCTAAGCCAGTCGTGCACAATCCGCAGGATGACTGGTGCTGTCCGGAGGAGATGTATCTGGCAGCTTATCATGAAGGAGACAGACTGGAAGCCTATCACGAACAGGCCAGGCCACGTGTGACAAGGAAAAACGGGCTTTTGTCGATGGTACATCAATCAGAGAGTTCATCGATGTTTTGCTTTAATATATTTGCAGCAGAGCGGCATTATGGTATCGTAATCGGAGAAACCAGCCCGGAGGATATGTCACTGCTGTATTTTGCAAGTATGCAAATCGGTGCGGCATTGCGTTATGTGGAGATCAATCAAATACAACAGAAGACACAACACAAGCTGGAGCGTTCGCTACAGGAAATCGAGGATAAAAATGAGGTGTTGAACTTCCTGTCAGAGTATGATGAATTAACCGGCTGCCTGAACAGAAGAGGCTTTGTAGAACGTGCAATTACCTTGAACAAAGCACATTCCGGTGAAAAGGCAATCCTGTTCTTTGGCGATCTGGATCATCTCAAGGAGATCAATGACACCTTTGGACATGTAGAGGGAGATTATGCGATCACTGCGATTGGAAAGCTGTTGGAGGAAGCTTATGACGGAGACAATGTTGTCGGACGTATCGGCGGTGATGAATTTGTCATGATGTATCTGGATGAGAGAGAAGGCTCTGCAGAGCAAGTGATGAAACGAATCAAAGAGAGTTATCAACAGTTGAATCAGACGAGCAATAAGCCTTATTATATAGAAGCCTCACTAGGCTATACAGAGTTCGTCTGCAGTCCTGACTTCCTGTTAAAGGAAGTACTGAACAAAGCAGACAGACTGTTGTATGAGGCTAAGAAATCCCGAAGGACAACGATACAAAAATAATGAAAATATCAGGCATCGGAGGCTGTTGTAACAGTTTCCGGTGCTTTTGTATACAGAAATTTGAGCAGGATAGGGGTCAGTATGGAGGATGCAATGATGAGCAGGATCACAGAGGTAAAGTATACCGGCTCCAGCAGTCCAACAGAAAGTCCCTTTTGTGATGCGATCAATGCAACCTCTCCACGCGTCATCATTCCGACTCCGATCTTGAGAGAATCCATTGTGTTAAACCGACACAGCTTCGCCATCAGTCCGCAGCCAACGATTTTTGTTATCATTGCAACGATGATAAAGGCAATCGAGAAGATGAGAATCTTACCAGAAAAGCTGGTGATATCTGTTTTGAGTCCGATGCTGGCAAAGAAAATCGGTCCAAAGAGCATATAGGAGTTGATATCCATTTTCTCCGCAATATAGTCTGAATCACGGATGTTGCACAAAATGATACCGGCAACATAGGCACCTGTGATATCTGCAATTCCAAAATACTTTTCAGCGATATAGGCCATAGCCAGACAAAATGCCAGTCCTGCGATGGGAATACGTCTGGTATGTGGGTATCTAATATCTACAAATTTAAAGATCTTATAAGCGATCAAGCCAATGATCAATGCAAACACAAAGAACAGAACTGTACTGATGACTACGCGTCCCATATTTTGATTAGGGTCTTTGAAGCCGATAACAAAGGTTAGGACAATGATGCCGATGATATCATCAATGATCGCAGCAGCTAAAATCGTAGTTCCGACCTTTCCCTTGAGATATCCAAGCTCTTTTAATGCTTGTACTGTGATGCTGACAGAGGTAGCAGTCATGATGACACCGATAAACAGAGATTCGTAAAACTCAAGTGTGCCGACAGCAGAAGCACCAAAGAATGCCATGTTCATAAGGGTGCCACCGATTAATGGGATGAATACACCTGCACATGCAATCAGAAATGCAATCGGACCGGTCTTCATCAACTCCTTTAAATCTGTCTCCAGACCTGCAGAGAACATAATAAGTACTACACCGATCTCTGCCATCTGAACTAGAAAATCAGATGCAGATACCAGTCCCAATATGCTGGGTCCGATGATCAGTCCTGCTATGATTTCACCTACTACCTGTGGTGCTTTTAATTTTCTGGCAAGAATTCCAAAGAATTTCGCAAAGATAATAATGATTGCCAAATCCTTAAAAATTGCAAATGCTTCCATTGATTAATACCCCTCTTTCTTTCATCTCATAAAAAAGAGATTGTTTGCTGTTTTGACGCCCAATCTCTTATTATAACGATATTTTCTATTTTTGCAAGCGGATGTTCATATATGCCTTGATTGCTTCTTTACAACCGTCAAATCCGAGCTTACCGCTGTCCAGACACAAGTCGTAGCCGCGCAGGTCATACCAGTCTCGACCGGTATTGTATTTGTAGTAATCGGCCCGGTATTTATTTGTCTTTTCGATGAATTTCAGAGTATCCTTTTCGGAGAGACTCGTACGTTCCAGTGCATTTTTTAATAGAAAATCAGCATCGGCGTAAACAAATACGCTGATGACATTTGGATGATCCTTCAGGACAAAATTGGCACATCTGCCGATGATCACACAGGAATCCTTTTGAGCCAGATCCTTGATGATCTTTGCCTGATAGTTAAACAGATTCTGATCAGAGGTAAAGCCATCACTTTCAGGAGAGATGAGCTTTCCTTTATATATATGGTTCATTTTAAAGAATGAGTTGACACCGATCCGCTCATTGACCTTGGCAAAGAGACTTTCATTGATTCCACTGTCTTCGGAAGCCATGGAGATGATCTCACGTTCATAGCAGTTGATCTTCAGATCGTCTGCCAACATCTGTCCGATGGTTTTGCCACCGCTGCCGTACTGTCTTGCGATTGTAATGACTGGTTGATTCATACTGAAACCCTCCTATTCGCCTAGGTATGCTTTCTTGATAGACTCATTATTTAAATCTTCGTTTTCCATGATGATCTTGCCTGTTTCCAGTACATAACAGCGGTTTGAGATGGAAAATGCTTTTTTTGCATTCTGCTCGACGAGCAGCACAGTAGTGCCACTGTCGCTGACCTCTTTAATAATATGAAAGATCTCATTGACATAGATGGGAGAGAGACCCATAGATGGCTCATCCATCAGTATGATACGAGGCTTTGACATCAATGCACGTCCCATCGCTAACATTTGCTGTTCACCACCGGAAAGAGTTCCTGCAAGCTGGCTCTTTCGTTCCTCGAGACGTGGGAAATGCTCGTAAATACTGGAGAGTGAAGCAGCGATTTCAGCTTTGTCTTTACGTGTATAGGCTCCCATCATCAGATTTTCATAAACGGTCAATTCAGCAAATACGCGTCTTCCTTCAGGAACATGTGCCATTCCCAGTGATACGATCTTATAGCCGGGTGTTTTTGTGATATCCTTGCCTTCAAACAGGATCGTACCGCTTTTGGCCTGTAGCAGTCCCGTGATTGTATGCAGTATGGTAGTTTTTCCAGCACCATTAGCACCGATCAGGGCGATTACCTCGCCTTCGTTGACTTCAAAGGAAACATCCTTGAGTGCATGGATGAGTCCATAATAAACATTCAGATTTTTTACTTCCAACATAGACATGGAGTAGAACCTCCTCAATTAGTTGTTGATGCTTCCTCGTCTCCTAGATAGGCAACGATTACCTTTGGATCATTTAATACCTCCTCAGGCTTTCCGTGGACGAGTAGTGTACCAAAGTTCAGAACATATAAATATTCACAGATACCTGATACCAGCTTCATATCATGCTCAATCAAAAGAATCGTTACGTGAAATCGGTTGCGTACCAGTTCGATTGTATGCATAAGCTCCTGTGTCTCTGCGGGATTCATACCGGCAGCCGGCTCATCCAAAAGCAGGATCCGGGGATTGGTAGCAAGTGCTCTTGCGATTTCCAGCTTACGCTGCTTTCCATAGGGAAGATTGGTTGCCATATAGTCAGCCTGACCATCCAGATCAAAGACCTTGAGGATTTCCATAGCCTTCTCATCCATCTGTTGTTCTTTCTTTCGATAAGAGCCTGCATGGAAAAAGCTTTCCAACAGCGAGTAATGGATCTGGTTGTGTAGTGCGACCTTGACATTGTCCCTGACCGTCATTTTGCTGAATAGACGGATGTTTTGGAAGGTACGGGCTATTCCGGCCTCACAGATTTCATTCGGTTTCTTCCCGACAATGCTTTTTCCGTCAAGGAGTATCCTGCCGTTGGTAGGTGTGTATACACCTGTCAGCATATTGAATACCGTGGTCTTTCCGGCACCATTAGGGCCGATCAAACCAACCAGAGAACCTTCATTCAGTTCCATATTGAGATCGTCAACGGCACGAAGACCGCCAAAGGAAATACCGAGTTTTTTGATTTCCAGTAATGCCATATTATTCAACCTCCTTATCAGAGGACTTTTTGTTTCGTTTTTCTAACAGACGTGCCTTGAAGGCAGAGTTGTTAAAGATCATCATTGCAATCAGTACAACTGCATACATCAGCATTCTGTAATCATCCAGACCACGCAGTACCTCAGGCAACAGTGTCAGGATCAGAGCCGCTATAATAGAACCCTTGATATTACCCATGCCTCCCAGTACGACCATAACCAGTATCTCTATGGATTTGTTGTAGTCGAAGTTGCCGGGTTTTAGAATTCCTACATTGTGTGCATAGATAACACCTGCTATTCCGGCAAAAACTGCTGAGATCACAAATGCAGTTACCTTGAAACGGCTGACCGGAATACCGGTTGCTTCTGCAGCAATGTAATTATCACGGATCGACGAGATCGCACGACCATGTCTGGAATGCACCAGATTGGCAATGAGAAGGATCATCAATACCATAATAATATAGATCAGAGTAAACTGTTTATAGGTTGAGTACTTTGGAATATTGGATAATCCCGCAGCACCGCCTGTAATGGTCAGTGAATTGATAATGGACTTAATGATCTCACCAAAGCCCAGAGTTACGATGGCAAGGTAATCACCCTTTAACCGCAGTACAGGCACCCCAATGAGGATACCGAACAGTCCTGCAACCAGTCCTCCTGCAAGAATCGCGATTGCAAATGCCAATGGTACAGGAAGTGCAGTGGTATTTAATGTAATCAATGCACCTGTGTATGCCCCAATGGACATGAAGCTTGCATGACCAAGTGTTAATTCACCTAAGAAGCCGACGATCAGACAGAGTGACACTGCCAACATGATGTTGACACAGACCGGAACAATGATGGAGGTCATCTGACGACTCAACAGACCGGCATTTACCAGGATCATAACCAGTGCATATACGGCAATCGTCACTGCAAATATAATGATGTTGTTTTTATTCTTCACGATTTGTTTCATCATACCTTCTCCTTTCTCTGCTTGCCAAGGAGACCGGTGGGCTTTACCAACAGAACGATTACAAGCACACCAAATACGATGGCATCTGATAATTGTGTGGAGATGTATGCCTTGGACAGACTCTCAATCAATCCAAGAATGATACCGCCGAGCATGGCACCGGGTATACTGCCGATTCCTCCGAGTACAGCGGCAACAAATGCTTTGATGCCGGGTAATGCTCCCAGTGTCGGTTTTAATGCTTCATATTGACAGATGAACAGGATGCCTGCAATGGCTGCCAGAGCAGAACCGATGAAGAAGGTCAGGGAAATCGTACCGTTTACGTTGATTCCCATGAGTTCTGCGGCTCCCTTATCCTCGGATACGGCACGCATTGCGCGTCCGGCTTTTGTCTTATTAATAAACAAGGTGAGTGCGATCATACAAATGGTGGTAACGATCAAGGTCACGATTGTGATACCGGATATGGTAATAGAACCAAGCTGGATCGCAGGGATCTTGATGATCGATCCAAATGGGATCGGAGTAGCACCAAATATGATCTGAATGAAATTTTGCAGAAAGAAGCTGACACCGATGGCAGTAATCAACACAGCCAGAGGCTGAGCCTTTCTGAGGGGCTTGTAAGCCACCTTTTCGATCAGTACTCCAAGAATGGCACATACCATGGTGGTCAGCAATACAGCCGGAATCGCCGGTATATGCAGAAGTGAAACGAATACATACAGAATATAAGCCCCGACCATGATGATATCTCCATGAGCGAAGTTGATCATCTTTGCAATGCCGTACACCATCGTATAACCAAGTGCGATCAATGCATAGATGCTGCCTGTACGTAAACCGTTGATCAATTGTTCGATAATACTGTTTAGTACATTCATTTGATCTTCTCCAAACTATTTGATAATAAGCATTGTTACCAACATGCCTATTTAAAACTATCATAATTACTACGAAAATGCAAGAAAAAGGAGACCTTCCAACAGATTGTGGCGGTCTCCCTTGACTGCAAGTATGGATGAATTATTCCATTGTATATTCACCGTTTGTGATCTTAATGAATTTAGCACCTTTATTTGGCTCACCTTCCGGAGTAAAGCTCATGCCTTTACCGGTCAGACCGTCGATGGAAATCTCCGGCATAGCAGCGATCAGATCAGCACTTTCGATAGAACCGGCCTTTTCCATAGCTGCTTTGAATACATAAACACCATCATATGCATCTGCAGCAAACTGGTCAGGAGTTGCACCGTATGCTGTTTCATAGGATGATACAAAAGTCTTAACTGCTTCATCATCCTCTGCTGCAAAGAATGGGCTTAAGAAAATAGCACCTTCAACAGTAGTAGGATCGGTTACAGTACCCAGTACACCATCCCAGCCGTCTGAGCCGAGGAAAGGAAGATCCATACCAAGCTCCTTAGCCTGTTTTGTGATATAGGTTGCATCATTATAATATGCAGGAACGAAGATGGCTTCTGCATCGGTTCCCTTGATGCTGGTCAACTGTGTGTTGAAATCAACGTCATCCTTTACAAAGGATTCGCTGGCAACGATCTCACCGCCGTTTGCAGCAACCTGAGCTTCAAATGCATCCTTGATACCTGTTGAGTATTCATCGGAATTGTTAAAGATGACTGCGATCTTTTTGTATCCAAGATCCTTCACTGCATAGTCTGCCATGGTCACACCCTGAAGCGGATCTGTGAAGCAGATTCTGAAGCCGTTTGGATTCTTAGTACAATCCTGTGCAGAGCCTGAAGGTGTGATCTGAAGGATACCATCCTCAGCTGTCAGGTCAACGATGGCAAGACATGCACCTGATGTTACGGTACCAAGAATTGCATTGACCTTCTGATCCATCAGAGTATTGTATGCCTGAATAGCCTTATCCTCTGTAGCCTGATCATCCTCAAACTGCATTGCAAATGTGTAGTTTACGTCACCGACCTTAACACCACCGGCTGCATTGATCTCCTGAATTGCAATCTCAGCACCCTGCTTTACGGATAAACCATAGGAAGCAGCAGCACCTGTAAGAGGTCCGATCGCTCCGATCAAAAATGTGCCGCCGTCTGATGCAGCAGCCTCAGTAGTTGCCGGTTCTGATGCCTCTGGAGCAGCTTCTGTAGCCTCTGCTGTATCAGCAGGAGCCTGTGTTCCGGCTGTAGAGCCACAGCCTGCAAGCAGTGCAGTTGTCATGGCAGCTACCAGTAATACGCTTAATAACTTCTTCTTCATAATATTCTCCTCCTATAAACTTATAGATATATGCTTAACATAATAACTTGTGACTGTATTTTTGTCAATTGGGTAATTGTGATTAGAAAAGAAATGTGTTACAATCCAATTAAGTATTATATATGGAGGATAACATATGGGGACATATGACGAATTAAGTGAATTACAATTGGATGCCCTGAAGGAAGTCGGTAATATCGGTGCAGGAAATGCTTGTACGGCACTTTCTGTCTTGCTGGGAACGCCAGTGGATATGACGATACCGAGTATACAATTATTAGAATATGACAGAACGGCTGAGGCACTTGGTGGTGCGGATAATATCGTACTTGGGATTCAGATCGGGATCACCGATGATCTGGAGGGTATGATGTTTCATATTATTCAACAGCCCTTTGCCGAGAAGATCATCAATACCTATTACGCAAAGCAATTTGATTCGCTGCGTGATCTGGATGAGATGGATACTTCGGTTATGAATGAGATGGGGAATATCACATCCGGTGTTTATGCCAATTCAATCGCAACATTGACAGGGATGTTAGTCAATATCACGGCTCCTATCCAAAAATGTAATACTGTCGGTGAGATTCTGCAGATACCGCTCAATTACTATTCCAAGCTTGGGAATAAGGTGATTTTGGTAGATGAGAAGTTTGTCATTGCAGATACTGAGATCTCCAGCAATATGATCCTGATCCTGGAGCATAAATCATTACTGAAGTTATTTAAGAATCTGGGAGTAAACTCCGAGAACGATCCTAAATAGAATGATAAGTAATCTGCCAAGAACCGTTTGACCACGGTTCTTTTTCTTTACTTATACACTTTAATATGGTAAAATATACAAGTGTTAAAGTTTCACAGTATTAAATTGACGGAGGACACACGGATGAATGATAAGATCAGGACTGAAGCTGTGGATTATCTCTTTGAGGCAATCCTACAATTAAAAAATAAAGAGGAGTGCTATCTCTTCTTTGAGGATGTATGTACCATTAATGAATTACTGTCCCTGTCACAGAGGTTTGAGGTGGCCAGTATGCTGCGTGAGAAAAAGACTTATCTGGATATTGCAGAGAAGACAGGAGCTTCCACAGCGACGATCAGTCGTGTGAACCGTTCTCTGAATTATGGAAATGATGGATATGATATGGTATTTGATAGAATCAAAAGGAACAGATGATCATTAGAAACGGTGCCGCTTCATTTTTTGGAGTCGGCACCGTCTTTTGTATCGGGTAGTGTATCAATTAATTTCTCGACAATTTTTGTCTTCATATAAATATCCTGACTGAGCAGGCAGATGTAAGTAAAGAGCTGCAAGTAATCCATATCCTCCTCAGGGGCATCCGTAAAAGCACTGTCAGCAAGCTTTAGAGTGTTATTGACATCCTTCATAAAGGCAGGTAGTTCAGCAGCACACTTATCAAATACACCTTCGTATACATCCTCCAGCCCTATGGAGTTGTCTCCGCTTTGATAGAATCGTTCGGTGATTGGCAACAGTAGTTTCTCAATATCACCAATGGAAAGAATATTCTTGTAATAATATACAAAGAGCAGAATCATCATATGCTCTTTATTATATTTTTTCTTAAGTGGGGGCGGAACCAAGTTGTTCTTGGCGTAATTATTGATCATGGTTTTTGTGAGAATCTTATCATCAGTATAGCGTTTTGTGCTGTCCAGATGTTCTTCCATGAAGGTTGTGACCTGATCCATATATAAATCAATATTGGGAATGGAATCTGCTCTTACATAACCCAGATGCCGGACTTCCTTAACAATATCCTGTATCATGTCTTCAAGCATTTTATGCATGCGGGGTTCTCCTTGTGTATATTGTATATTTACACTGATATCATACGAATTGCTCCATTGTGTTACAACTATCGCAATTCTCACCTACATTATATAGTTTTCATTACTACTTTACAAGGGTTAAATTTGTGGGAACGAGACTCGACAGGGGCT
>CAZVYQ010000066.1:0-6187 GCA_964631375.1 uncultured Lachnospiraceae bacterium
CTAACGGGAGGGGCATAGGGGTCGGGGTTGGAGTTGGGGTTGCCGTAGGCGTTGGATCAGGCGTTGGATCCGACGTCGGGTCGGGATCATCAGACATCGGTTCCAAATCATTCGTAACGTATACCGGTGTCTCTGAACGGCCATCACCATCCACATCCACATATTCCGCAACTCCATCGTTATCATTGCAATGTGCATCTAAATATCCATCTCCATTGAGGTCAAAATTATTTTCCATCCCCTCTGCAAAGACCGGTAATTGAATTGATGTAGCAGCCAAAACAATAACCAATCCTACCGTTAATAACCTTCGTATTTTTCTCATATGCCTCTCTCCTCTCGTGTATCATGGTTCGTGGAACAATCCCCTTAGATGTTCCCAAACTACTTCTTTGATAAGCATCTTACCTAATTTTAACATAGTTTACACTACAAATATACGAATAAATGAATAAAACATCACAAAATATCACTTAATACGCAAAAGCACAGGGTATATGCTGAAAATACCCTGTGCTTTGATTTTGTTAATAATGATTGTCTAGTCTTCCAGACCGAATGCATCATGGATGGCATTCATAGCCTTTTCCACCTCATTCTCATCAATCAAAACAGTGACTCTGATTTCAGAGGTTGAAATCATATTGATATTGATATTTGCATTAAAGAGACACTCAAACATCTTTGCAGCAACACCCGGATTGCTCATCATGCCGGCTCCAACGATTGAAACCTTGGCAACTGTATCCTTACATTTGATCTCCTGTGCCGTCAGACGCTCCTGATTCTCCTCCAATACCTTCAGAGCCTCATTTGTTGCATCTCTGGGGATGGTAAAGGAAATATCCTTGGAATTGTCACGTCCGATAGACTGCAGTATCATATCCACATTGATGTTTGCCTTCGCCAATACATCAAATACTCTAAAAGCAATACCTGGCTTATCGCTCAACCCAATCATTGATATTCTGGTTACATTTTTATCGGCGGCTATGCCGCTTACTAACATTCTCTCCACTTTCACTACCTCCTTAACAACGGTTCCTTCCGCTTCTGTCAGACTTGAACGTACAACCAATTGTACGCCGTATTTCTTTGCCATTTCCACTGAACGATTATGAAGCACACCTGCTCCAAGTGTTGCCAGATCCAGCATCTCATCGTATGTGATCTCTTTCATCTTTCTGGCATTCTTTACGATTCTTGGATCTGCTGTATATACACCATCCACATCTGTGAATATCTCACAGGCATCAGCATGCAGCGATGCCGCCAATGCTACTGCGGTTGTATCTGAGCCGCCACGTCCGAGTGTTGTAAAATCATCATATTTATTCACTCCCTGAAATCCTGTTACAACAACGATTCTTCTCTGATCCAGTTCATGGCGGATACGTTCGGTATCAATTCTCTTGAGCCTTGCATTTCCGTATGCACTTGTGGTATGCATTGCAACCTGATATGCATTCAATGATACAGCAGGCACTCCCAGCGCATTCAGAGCCATTGCCATCAATGCTACCGAGGTCTGCTCCCCCGTTGTGAGCAGCATATCCAGCTCTCTTTTAGATGGATTGTCACTGATATCTTTTGCCATATCAATCAGTACATCTGTCTGCTTACCCATAGCAGAGAGAACTACGACTACGTCCTTGCCATCCTTGTAGTCCTTAATACAGCGATTCGCTACATTATAGATTCTCTCTTTGTTAGCAACGGATGTTCCACCGAATTTCTTAACTACTAACATTTTTTCTCCTCCTTGCCGTTTCTTTCTGGTTTATACGGCGATTGATTTATTTCTGTTCCAGGAAAATACTCATCATGGAATGTCCATCGGCGATATACTTACCCGAAGCCTTTGCTTCCCGTTCATTATAATTCCAGTGCTCGATCTTTTGTTTTCTGCTGTCATACAGCATATACGGAACCGGATCGGCAGAATGTGTTCTGATACAGATCGGCGTCGGATGATCCGGCAATATCAGCATACGATAATCCTCATCTGAAGCATCCATGGCTTCCATGACAGGCTTGATCACACGTGCATCCAAATATTCTATCGATTTGACCTTACGTTCGACACTTCCCTGATGTCCCATCTCATCAGGCGCCTCGACATGGATATAGACAAAATCATATCCGTCCTGAAGCAATGCCTGAACAGCAGCGTCTGCTTTTCCTTCATAATTGGTATTGAGACCACCATTTGCACCTTCCACGCGGATCACACCCATTCCGGCACCCACTGCGATGCCTTTCAGCAGATCTACGGCAGAAATCATGGCTCCTCGTTTTCCGTATTTCTCTGAAAACGGAGCCAGCATAGGTTTCGTACCCGCACCCCAAAACCAGAAGCAATTGGCAGGATTCAGTCCCTGTTTCTTTCTTTCCAGATTGATCGGATGATCCTTTAAAATCTCATAGCTTTTCTTCATCATATTCAGAAAAACTTCATTTGTTGGCAGATATGGGCCAATGACCCTTCCAAGTATATCGTGTGGCTGACTCAATTCCTCAACCTTGCCCTCATTCCAGATCATACAATGACGATAACTTGTTCCAACATAGAACTGGAAGGTTTCATTCTGGAGAACCTTTTTTACCTCATTCAGCAGTACCGCACAATCTTCCGTACTGATTTCACTTGAACTGTGATCAATGATCGTCTTTTCCTCAAACACATCTTCGTCGTCGGAAAGTGTCACAACATTACACCTGAGTGCAATATCAGTATCCTTCATCGGTACACCGATGCTAAGTGCCTCCAACGGCGAACGTCCCGAATAGTAAATTTTCGGATCATATCCTAATACAGATAAATTGGCCGTATCAGAACCCGGCTTCATCCCGTCAGGAATGGTATGCAAAAGCCCTATTTCAGACTTCTTTGCAAGTAGATCCATGGTTGGCGTCTGGGCATATTCCAGAGGTGTTTGATCTGACAGCTCAGCAATCGGCTCATCTGCCATTCCATCACCTAAAACAACTACATATTTCATTTCTCATTACCTCTTTATCCTTGTTTAACCTTCGACACGTATCATACAGATGATATTGTCAAACTTCGCTGCTGCTTCATGATAGCATTTTTCAGTCATGACATCTGTGACAAATCCAAACTCGTCCTTAACATGATCCAAGGACACAACATCAATCATTCCAAATGCCTCCTCGACAGATGCAAGTAACGCCTCTTTTGTTCCTTCGATCCGGACAAAGAATCGACGTTTTGCATTCTCTACACTGGTCAACTGTAGCTTTTTACTGCTCCAGAAGGACATCACATTTCTCTTTAAATGTTTTGTTGCATCTACAACATCCGCTACGACCGCACTTGCTGTCGGCAGCTTACCTGCACCACTTCCGTAGAACATCACATCTCCGATGACATTTCCATTTACAAAGATACCATTAAAGACATCATTAACGCTGTACAGCGGATGTGCTTTGCTGATCATAAATGGGGCAACCATCGCATAGAAGTGATCGTCCTCTCTCTTACTGTCAGCCAATAGTTTGATTGCCATACCAAGCTTCTTAGCATATTTAATATCCACTGCGGTTATTTTAGTAATTCCTTCAGTATAGATGTCTTCATAATCCACATGATTTCCAAATGCCAGTGAAGACAAAATTGCAATTTTACGGCAGGCATCATAGCCCTCAATATCGGCTTCCGGATTGCGTTCTGCATATCCAAACTCCTGTGCCTTTTTTAAAGCATCCTCAAACTCCCAGCCTTCATCCGTCATCTTGCTTAAAATATAGTTTGTTGTCCCGTTCAAAATACCGGTAATCTCATGTATCTCATCTGCTGTCAGAGAAGAATTGAGCGGACGGATGATTGGAATGCCGCCACCTACACTCGCTTCAAACAGGAAGTTAATATTTCTATCCCTTGCAATCTGTAATAACTCCGGTCCATACTTTGCAACCAATTCCTTATTAGAGGTACAAACACTTTTTCCTGCTTCCAGACATTGTTTCACAAAGCTGTATGCCGGATTGACGCCTCCCATAACCTCTACAACAATCTTTACATCATCATCGTTCAGGATGATGTTGAAATCATGTACCAATTTGTCTTGGATCGGATCTCCCGGAAATTCTCTCAAATCAAGAACATACTTGATTTGAATCTCTTCTCCCGCTTTTTTGTTGATACTGGCCGAGTTTGTGTTGATGACCTCTACTACTCCTGACCCTACTGTTCCATACCCTAATACTGCTATATTAACCATATTCGGTTCTCCTTTTCCTATTGATTTTATCTGTTATTCTCTTGCAAGAATCTTAACATAGTGAACACCATCCTGACGTTCCATACTCGCTACCATCTTTGAGATATCTCCTGTTGTCGGTAACACCTGAACACTGATGCTGAGTGAAGCAACGGCATTGATCGGAATACTCTGGTGAATGGTCAGTATGTTGGCTCCAAAAGCTGCCACGATCTTTAAAACATCTGCCAGCAGTCCCGGTTTGTCCTCCATCTGAAATGTAAGGGTAATTGTCTTGCCCTGTGCATTATCATGGAATTGAAACACATCATCCTTATACTTATAGAAGGAACTTCTGCTGATACCAACCTTGTCAGTTGCTTCCTGTACCGTCAGCACCTTCTCTGTATCTAACAGATTCTTGGCTTCTACCACCTTTAGCAGTACCTCAGGCAAGGCCTTTTGCTTTACGATAAAATATCCATTTTCCTCTGTCATGGTATCACCTCCTGACTACTCTATCAATCCTCCTGCATGAATCGGTGATTTCTGTATTGTGTCCTTGTGACATGTACATTTGTATTAACAGTCCTCGCATGACGCACACTTGTCTTTCACCGATGGATAAGAGTGTATCATATACCCCAAAAAAATGCAAGCATTTGCTTGCACTTTTCAGCATACATTCTACGATCCATTGGAACCGCTTCCCAGAGTAATCCATTTTAAATATGCATTGATAAACGGATCAATATTACCATTTAAAACACTGTCTGCCTGAGCTACTTCAGCATCTGTTCTATGGTCCTTTACCATCGTATATGGCTGCAGAACATAAGAACGAATCTGATTTCCCCAACCAATCTCCTTGACCTCGCCACGGATATCTGATAATTTTTCTGCATTTGCTTCCTTTTTAATCAAGAACAATTTTGCCTTCAGCATTTGCATGGCTTTGTCCTTGTTCATATGCTGTGAACGTTCATTCTGGCACTGTACAACAACACCTGTAGGAATATGAGTAATACGAATAGCAGATGAGGTTTTATTGATATGCTGTCCGCCTGCTCCACTGCTTCGGTAGGTATCAACACGAAGATCTCCTTCATCAATATCTACATCCAGATCCTCTTCTATATCCGGCATGACATCCAGTGACACAAAAGATGTCTGTCGCTTTCCCTGTGCATTAAAGGGTGAGATACGAACCAGTCTGTGAACGCCCTTTTCAGATTTCAGATAACCATACGCATTTTCACCGTTAACCTGAAAGGTGACAGATTTGATACCTGCTTCATCACCGTCCAGATAATCCAGTACCTCCACTGAAAATCCCTTGTCCTCTGCCCAACGGTTATACATTCTGTACAGCATACTCGCCCAGTCACAGCTCTCTGTTCCGCCTGCTCCTGCATTCAGTTTTAAAATAGCATTACATCGGTCAAACTCGCCGGATAACAGGGTACTGATTCGTAACTTCTCAAATTTCTCACTAAACTCTATAAATTCCTTGCGGATATCATCCACCATAGAGGCATCATTCTCTTCATACCCCATCTCCAGTAATGTCTGAATATCCTCATAGCCTGTTTCAAGTTCCTGATAAGTCTCGATACAATCCTTCAGACCTTTCAATTCCCTCATATAGATCTGAGAACGCTCTGTGTCATCCCAAAAACCCGGGGCTTCCATCTCTCGTTCCAGTTCCTGCACTCGTTCGGCCTTTACATCCAATGCCAGAGACAGTTTCATTTCTGCCAGGGGTGCCTCATAGGTAACTAATTCAGTTTTTATTGCGTCAAGTTCTACCATAATATACTCTTTTCCATATTGCCTAATGCAATTTATTCACTTAGTAGCTATCCTCTATCGAAAATGTCTTCGACATTTCCGACATCAGTTGCTTCGCAACTAACGTTTTCACATTCTCTTTTTATCTAATTAGTAGCTATCCTCTTTCGAAA
>CAZVYQ010000066.1:6287-10486 GCA_964631375.1 uncultured Lachnospiraceae bacterium
ATGTCTTCGACATTTCCGACGTCAGTTGCTTCGCAACTAACGTTTCTAACGTTTTTAACATTCTCTTTTTCATCTAACTAGTAGCTATCCTCTTTCGAAAATGTCTTCGACATTTCCGACGTCAGTTGCTTCGCAACTAACGTTTCTAACGTTTTCCACAACACATTTTATACTTTTTACCGCTTCCGCATGGACATGGATCATTCGGATATACCTTCTCTGTTTCACGTTTTTGTGGTGCCTTCTGTAGAGAGTCATCCTTATTGGTTCCTGTTACCTTGGCTACCTGCTCACGTTCTACCTTCTGCTCGATTCTGATATGGGACAATACGCGAACTGTCTCCTCCTGAATATTTGATGTCATGGCATCAAACATATCATAACCCATCATTTTATACTCTACCAACGGATCCTTCTGAGCATATGCCTGTAATCCGATTCCTTGACGCAACTGATCCATATCATCAATATGATCCATCCATTTATTATCGATCACCTTCAGCAGTACCACACGCTCAAACTCACGCAGCTTCTCGGGCTCCGGGAACTCTGCTTCCTTGCTCTCATAGTACTTTACTGCTTCTTCTTTTAATTTATGCTTTAATTCATTTTTCTTTAAGCCCTTAACCTCAGGTGTAATCACCTTCTCAATCGGAATAACCGGAAGGATGACATTGTTGAGTTCCTTCAGATCCCAGTCCTCCGCTACAGAATCCTCGCCGATCACCATATCAACAGAATTCTCAACGAAATCAGTAATCATCTTATAAATTGCATCTCTCATGCTCTCTCCGTCCAATACACGACGGCGTTCGCCATAGATGATCTCACGCTGTTCATTCATTACCTGATCATACTCTAACAGATTCTTTCTGATTCCAAAGTTATTATTCTCGATCTTCATCTGTGCCTTCTCGATGGCATTGGAGAGCATCTTGTGTTCGATCTGTTCATTCTCAGGCACACCAAGTGTTGTAAAGACTGACATCAGTCTGTCTGATCCAAATAGACGCATCAGATCATCCTCGAGGGAAATAAAGAATCTGGATACACCAGGATCTCCCTGACGTCCGGAACGTCCACGCAGCTGATTGTCTATACGTCTGGATTCATGTCTCTCGGTACCGATGATCTTTAAGCCGCCTGCTGCCTTGGCTTCTGCATCCAGTTTAATATCTGTACCACGGCCTGCCATGTTGGTTGCGATCGTAACTGCACCATGGATACCTGCATCTGCTACAATCTCTGCCTCCAACTCATGGAACTTGGCATTCAATACCTTATGCTGGATTCCACGTCTTCTCAGAAGATTACTGATCTCCTCAGATGCCTCGATCGTGATTGTACCGACCAAGACAGGCTGTCCTGTTTTGTGTGTTTCTTCTATTTCATTGCAGATAGCAAATAGCTTTTCTTTCTTTGTCTTATAAACCGCATCCTGCAGATCAATTCTGGCTACCGGAACATTGGTCGGGATCTCGATAACATCCATACCGTAGATATCACGAAACTCCTTCTCCTCTGTCAGAGCTGTACCGGTCATACCTGCTTTCTTTGTATATTTATTAAAGAAGTTCTGGAATGTAATCGTAGCGACAGTCTTGCTCTCACGCTTCACTTTTACATGTTCCTTTGCTTCAATCGCCTGATGCAGACCATCAGAATAACGACGTCCCGGCATGATACGTCCGGTAAACTCATCTACGATCAGTACCTGATCGTCCTTTACCACATAGTCCTGATCACGGAACATCAAATTGTGTGCACGCAGTGCAAGGATGATATTATGTTGAATCTCCAGATTCTCCGGATCTGCAAGGTTTTCAATCTGAAAGAACTGCTCTACTCTGGATACACCCTGAGCCGTCAGATTTACGATCTTATCCTTCTCATTGACTATGAAATCTCCGGTTTCCTCCTGCTCAATACCCATGATAGCATCCATCTTGGACAGATCTTCCATATCCTCGCCACGTTTCAATGTACGTGCGAGCATATCACACAGTTCGTACATCTTGGTCGACTTGGTTCCCATACCGGATATAATCAGAGGGGTTCTGGCTTCATCAATCAATACGGAGTCAACCTCATCGATGATTGCATAATGCAAATCACGCAGTACTAACTGCTCTTTATAAATAACCATATTATCACGCAGATAATCAAAACCAATCTCATTATTCGTCACGTATGTAATATCACATGCATAGGCATCTCGACGCTCCTCAGGCTTCATACTGTTGAGTACAACACCTACCGTCAGACCCAAAAACTCATGAACCTGTCCCATCCACTCTGCATCACGCTTTGCCAGATAGTCATTGACTGTTACGACATGCACGCCCTGACCTTCCAAAGCATTCAAATAGGCCGGAAGTGTAGAAACCAGTGTCTTACCTTCACCGGTACGCATCTCTGCGATACGCCCCTGATGCAGGATGATACCACCGATCAACTGTACTCTGTAATGCTCCATATTCAGAGATCTTCTTGCTGCCTCACGAACCGTGGCATATGCCTCCGGCAGGAGATCATCCAATGTCTCTCCATCAGCCAGACGTTTCTTGTACTCCTTTGTCTTGTCACGTAACTGCTTATCAGACAGCTCCATCATAGCCGGACGCAGTGCCTCGATCTTATCCACGATTGGTTCAATCAGCTTCAACTCACGTTCACTATGTGTTCCAAATATCTTGTCAACTAATTTCATTCTTCGTCGCTCCTATACGTTTCTAATGATACTGATCTAATCAAACAAATTGATCATTTTCTCTTCATAACCATATGTACTTCAGATGCAAAATCACTCTTATCAAATAATAACTGTATCTCATCTAACAGAGGAGCAAACTTCTCTGCAAAATAATCCTTGAATTCCGAATTCCCATTCTGCTCCAGTGAAACACAAAGCATCCGATACAAATCCATTGCATCAGACCCAAACTTCCACTGGTATGCTACGTCAAAGCCCATATGGTCTGCCATATACTGTAGTGACTTCTGGGAAAATAAATGTGTATGCGTTCCACCCGTATGCCTGTTATAGCAGGACTGATGTGCCGCTTCAAAGGCACAACTGTAGGAGAACATCGGTACAGATAAATAAACATATCGAATGTTAGAATTTGAGGAAATCGCCTGTAAGGTATCCTCTAATGTAATGATGTGTTCAAAGACACCAATTGCTGATAATACATTGGCATCTGTATGTCTGATATAATCACTGATATGGGCACTGTCAACAGCCTTGAGTATCTGTGACTCCGCCATCGCATTTGCAAAGTTCACCTGTGCCTCGGAAATCTCGATTCCCTCAGCCTGCATCTCCTGCTCCTTAGCTGCCTGTACAAAATAACCACTTCCCGCTCCGATATCAAGCAGCTTCACTTCTGCAACTGATTCCTTCTGCAGACATTCCTTTAGATATTTTGCCTTTGGAATATAGATCGTCTCCAGACGCTTACGATAAGCCTCTCTGTCACTCTCACTGTAGTTCTTGAGATAATCATCCTCTATGTATACCTTGTTGGCAAATGCATCTGTATCCTCATATTCTGAACTGACATGCCCACATACAGGGCATAGAATATATCCGATATTATGGCTCGTAAACAACGGTGCTCCAAGCTTTGTACCACACATCTTGCATTTCTCACGCTTTGGCTGCCTGCGCAGTACATCTCCCATATCATCCGCCATCTTGAGCATCGCTTCATTCTTCTCAAAAAAATCACTCTTAAACTGCATCAGGTTGCCAAGCGGCTTCCCGTACTGATCTATTGAACTCATTCATTTCTCCTTACAAAGGGACCAAAATCTAATTTTGCGTAAAACTGCCCACTGTTAATGATTATAAACTAATTCCAATCTTTTCTCAACTAAAAAAAGAACAGAAACCCAGTCTCTGCTCTTTCTTAATAAAATTTTTATAAAGAATGATTACTATGCCACCCCATCTGTCGGGTTATAACGAATAATATCATCTCTTACCAGTATCCCGAAAACTGTATGAAAAACACTATGAATTCTCATCCTATTCGATATCCATTGTGTGATACAGCCATGCTCTGCTGTCCACTAACATATGTAAGATGCGAAGGATAATTACCGATTGATCCGCATGATCTACAATATAAAATATCTTATAATTTTTATAATACTCCTGCCTGATCCCAAGCTCTGCTAATTGCTCATCTTCA
>CAZVYQ010000067.1:0-10218 GCA_964631375.1 uncultured Lachnospiraceae bacterium
TCCCGCAGATTTACTACGGTTGTGAGCTACTGGAATTTAGTTTTTCATTTAAGTTCATATTATTTTACTGTTCTTCATTACTTTTTTCTCTTTCTTTTTGGTGTCTTTGCATGCTCTCTTTGTAAGTCCTGTATTCGATTGATTGTTGTTGCCCGTTCCTTGAATTTTTTCGTCTTTCTCTAAGGAGTATAAAAAACTTACGAAATTATTTTAGGTCTTGATTATGGGATTTTTTTTGATATTATGTGAAAGTTGGTAATTTAATACGAAATTTATGCACGACACATGTATTACCTTATGGTATGTAAATCTGATTACGGGACTTAATCGCAATCATGTTTCTTACGAAAGGATGACATGTGTCTATTTTTATGCGATTGGTACAAATTATGATGATGTGCTTGTATGAATTTTCGTCAAAAGAAAAGGAGTGTATAAGTTATGCCAAGAAATCAATTTCAAAGGATGGTATTTGCCTTCCTAACTGTAGTAGTAACTGTTCATGCTTATGTGTTTTACAGCCTCTATGTTGTAAACGGTGCAATTCTTATGGAGGTAAATCAGGCTGACAGTGTAATCCATGCAATCAATACACAAGGCGGAGTCTACATGATCGGGCAATTTTGTCCCATCTGGGCAGTCGTATTGATTGAATTTTGTTTTGCTTATGTATTGGAAGTACTTATGGGCAGTCCATGTTCCTTTCAACTGGCATGCAGGATTTTTGATCCAAAAAAGAATCATCCGATGTTGTTTGAAACAGCTATTATATGTGCAACCGTCGGCATAATGTGTCCGGCAATGAGTTTTATTGCTGCTTGGTTATATTATCCTTATTATGCAGGATTTAATATTTGGACGTTACTTGCAAATTGGTTGAAGTTAGTATGTTTCAACCTACCATTTGCTTACTTTACTCAGCTATTCTTTATCCAACCATTGGTAAGAACGGTATTCAAATTCTTATTTCGCAAAGATATTGCTATGAGAGAAAGAGAAAATCATAGTATTTAGCAAAAGTGTTTTACATCATTTCCGACAATGGCAAAGGGCTTACCTGCTGATTCATTCGATCGAGTAAAGATGCACCTGTCACTCCTATTACAAGAAACAGAAAATCGACAATACAGTTTGTAACTGATGCAAAAATGTTGTCAAATGGAATGATCATAATGGTTGCAGTTATCACAATTCCCACAATCGCATGAAACGATACTGAATAGTATTGCTTAAAAAGATAATTAATTCCCTTTGAGACTAAGATCATAGTCAGCAGTGCACCAATGCCACTCGGAATCAATACTGATAACGACAGATGACCGATTCCGTCCACAAATGGCATATATAAACCGAGAGGCATCAACAACGTGGAAAAACTCATTCCCGGTGCAATCACACTCAGTGCCAGACAAAATCCACAAAACAGATACCATTTGAAATCAGGTATAATAGAATATGAAGTAAGACGCAATCCGGTCAGAAGCACAAAGACCAGAATCATCGCGACCACCATAGAGATATATGAAGATTGTCCCCTTCCTTCCTTACCGGCTTCCTTCCATAAAGACGGTATCATTCCGCTGATCAATCCTATAAATAGACATACTGATGGAGCAGGATACTTTTCTAATACAAATGCCAACAACTGGGCAATTCCCAAAAACCCCAGCAATCCACCTACAATATATGGCAATAGTTTTGGTACATGTGTCTTAAAATTATGAAACGGATGAGCTAACAGTTCCATGATGTCTTGATAGATACCAAAGATAACACCTAACACTCCGCCAGATATACCTGGTAAGACAGCCCCTAATCCAATCAATGCCCCCTGAAATACCTGCAGAATAACTTTCTGAACACTACTATTATTTTTAAATCTGTCTGACATACTATTTCCTCAACTTTCTTTTCTATCTCTTACCTATTTTGACTATCCTTTCATACATCACTATTATATTGAATATGCCATAAGATGTCAGATCTATACTAAATTCTTAGCAAAAGTTTGACTATTGATCAAAAGCTGACAATTCAAAAATTGTGCAAATGAGCAACAATTGCTATTTTACGACAAAATGATTCGTAGTATAATGCAATTATTCAAAGATTCTGATTGGGGAGGTTAGACTACATATGAACAAGATTCCTATGTCCATTTACATACTCATCCTGCTGGGAGTATTAGTATTTGGAACAAAGAAGGCAAAGAAGGGAGAGTTTCATGAAGACTTTCTTTCATTAGATGTAGCTAAGGGACTGCAGGGTTTTGCTGCTATTGGGATCATGCTGCATCATCTGGCACAGAGTATCACGAATTTCGGTGCTGTGGATAAGGGACTGATCACAGTCTTTAATTCCTTTGGAGTATTATTTACAGCAATGTTTTTCTTTTTTTCAGGCTATGGCTTATACACAAGTCTGCAAGAAAAGCCAAATTATTTCGATCACTTTTTCAGGAAACGTCTCACGACCATTCTCGTACCATTTTATATGGCAAATACAATATTTGTACTTTTTTCGCTTCCGTTCCTGCCACCAACATCTCCTCTTGAGTATGTCAAATATTTTTCCGGTTGGATCATGTTGAACAATAACCTTTGGTATATCGTAGAGATTACGTTCCTTTACATCGCCTTCTATCTGATTTTTAAATATGTGAAGAATAGAAATGCAGCATTTGTATCCATGGCAGTGTTTATCTTTATATTCGTTGGATTCATTCTGCTCAATGGACATGATTATGAAACAATCAGCGGTGGTGCCTGGTTCAAAGGAGAATGGTGGTACAATACAACCTGGACCTTCTTCCTTGGAATGCTGGTATCCAGATTCAAGGAACCAATCCTTAAGACAGTCAAGAAATTCTATGTTGTTTTTCTCTGTGTAAGCATTATCCTGACTGCCTTCATGCTTCCATTTTCAAATCGGATCATGGGTATGTTTGGTTACTACTGTGAAAGCGAAGTATACCGTGGCAATCTTGAAAAGCTGATCTCTGTATGTGCACAGTGTCCATTTGCAATTCTGTTCGTGATCATGGTACTCCTAATTACCATGAAGCTGCAGTTTAAAAACAAGATGCTTGATTTTCTCGGACGGATCTCCATTGAACTGTATCTGATTCATCGTCTCTACATTGTTCTGTTTTCTGAGGTTCTCAGCATCAAAGTGGATTTTCTGTTCTTCTTCCTGGTATACGCCGCAGCAATATTAACTGCTGCTCTGTTGCACTTTGTGGATGGAAAAATAATTAAACTATTAAAATAGAGATAGTACACATAAAAAGAATGAATGACAAGTATGGTCTGTCATTCATTCTTTCATTTTATAAAAATGTCTGGTAGTCTTCGTAATTCTTCTGGAGCAATTCCGGAGTATTTAATCCATATGGACATTTACTCATACACTGATTACAGTGCAGACAGTTCTCTATTTTCTTCATCTTCTCTTTCCATTCCTCAGATAGATAGACCGATAAAGGAGCACGTCTCAGCAGAAGACTCATACGAGCACAGTTACAGATCTCAATCCCGGCAGGGCATGGCATGCAATAACCACAGGAACGGCAAAAATCTCCTGATAATTGCTGCTTCTCCTGTTCGATTTTCGTCAATCTCTCAACTGTCAGCTCCGGTGGGCAGTCCTGATAAGATAAGAACTCATCCAACTCAGATTCCTTCTGGATCCCCCAAATAGGTGCCACATGATCATACTGTGCAAGATACGCATATGCAAGTGCCGAATCAGTGATGAGACCTCCGGATAAACCCTTCATCGCAATAAATCCCATATCTGCTTCCTTACACATCCGTACGATCTCCAGATCAGCATCTGTGGCAAGATAACAGAACGGAAACTGCAGAGTCTCATAGAGACCTGAAGTAATCGCTTCCTTTGCTATATTCAAACGATGATTCGTAATTCCGATATGCCGAATCTTTCCTTGTTTCTTCGCCTCTAATGCTGCGTCATAAATACCTGATTCATCTCCCGGTCTTGGGCAAAATGCCGGATTGTGAAACTGGTAGATATCAATATAGTCTGTCTGCAACAGACTAAGACTTGTCTCGAGATCCTTCCAAAAGCCATCCACAGTAACTGCACCTGTCTTTGTACTAATGATGATCCTGTCCCTAATATGAGCAAACGCCTGCCCCATCTTCTCTTCGCTGTCAGTATAGTACCTCGCAGTATCAAAATAATTTACTCCGTTATAGAATGCCTTTTGCAGGAGATAAACAGCCTCCTTCATGGAGATTCTCTGAATCGGAAGTGCTCCGAACCCATTTTTACTCACTGATAACCCTGTTTTCCCAAGTGTGACCGTCTGCATAACAATACCTCCTTATATGTAATACCAATTACATCAATATATAAAGTATACGCTTGTACTTTTCTGCATGTCAATGAAAAAGAGATCGGACAAAAGCAGTCAGTCCGATCTCCAATCAATCATTTTTCAACTTACAGATTAATAATATTCAACACTTTCTCTTAGATCCTGTTCTACAAATGCAGGTACCTCTCCTATTCTAATATTTGCATACCCGTTCTTTTCTGTTCCGGATGTTCTGTAGAACTGAATATTAAAGTCTATGTCCTGCTCTACTGGATGCAAGATGCTGTTTGTCCAGAGGAAGTTTCCAAGCACCAAACGACTACTCAATTCTTTGATCTTAGCCTGATCATCACTGCCGTTCTCTGTAGCATAGTAAGCATTTGCATTATAGGTCTGATTCTCTTCCTCTCCATCGAGAGTCGCTAAGTATCCGTAATCTGTCACACTGATGCTCTCAATATTCTCCGGAAGGATCTGTGCATCATAGTCCGATTTCTTTACACCGAGACTCTCCAACTTCTGCAAGGTTTTTGTGAAGGATGGATATATATAATATCCATAAACACTGTCCTCATAACCATCAGACATGAACATGCTATCCAGTCGCATCACAGGAAGTTCCTGCTGTAGTTCTGCAATTGTGAGCTTTGAAAGTTCCTCTGTATAAATATTTAGCAGTTCTTTCATCTCCTGATCCTTAGCTGTGAGAATCTTGTCGCCCCATTCGTTGTAGCCGCATACAGATGTCAACACTCCGCTGTCCTTTATTTTGAATAGTGTAAAAGCTGTATCCTTATATTCCTTTTGCTCATAAATCTTTGCCATTGCATCAATCGTTGACTCGAGAGTTGCACGGTAACTTCTGATTACTTCACGCCCATTCTTCAGACGATACTTAATGGTATATACATTTTTCTCTTCATCATCCTGTGCCCTTGTATTTTTATAATTCATTGCTCTTCCAAATAATGCTGCTCTTGGCATTATTCCACTTTGATCACTATAATCAAGCTGCTCGATTCCTGCCTGTGCAAGCAGTAGTACATCCTTGATGTCTGTCAGATACATTTCATCCAATGCAACAGTGTTCTTATCCACATAGGACAGAGAAGGGGCTCCTGTTTTATCGGTGACCAGTTCATATCCATTCATATCGCGGTCAATATTCTGGAAAGCAACTGCTGCACTTGCAATCTCTCCTTCATCTGGCAGGTAAGTATCATAACCGGTCCAGTCATACTGAATACAAAGTGCAAACACTGCAGCGACTACCAGACTTCCCAGTAGCTGTAATTTATGATTAAAGCCAGCCCGAAAGTCAAACCGATAGATAATCTCCATTGTTACATGACAGAGAATACCGGAGAAGAGAAATCCAAACCAGAACCAGATCCCGCTGAGACCATTACTCATATTCTGAATATAGAGTCCGCCTAACAATGCTACAGGCATCACCACTAAAATTCTAATAATCGATTCTGCATATTGATTCGTTAATGCTTTACCTGCCACCTCAGAAGGACGTTTTTTATATAAGATAACTGCAACAACCAACAGGATCATCGCAATCAGAAATGCTGCCAGTAGATTCATTCCCAGATTGCCCTTTTCTCCGGTTGATACAGCACAAAAATAAATTAATGAGGATACCGGTGAAACCAATGGCATAATAAGCCATGAATTTCCATTCACATAATCTGCATAGTATGTCACAAAGTAATGTGATAAAAAACCATCCATCATCTGGCAGATCATAGGACCATAAAACAGTAAAGTCATAACAGCTGCTGCACATACCAGCATATTACCGGTTAACATCACAGCAATAATTGTTAAATGATAGAAAAACAGAAAATGAACTGTGACACCAACAAATGTACCACCAACTGCCTTCCAGCTATCAGCATTCATCAGTCCCTGCATTGTCATTGTCATAGTTGTCAGGAACAATGTCATCAGGTATACACCGAGATAAATCAAAATGCCATTGATATATGAAGCAAAGAATAATTTTTCTCGTTTGACCGGAATACTATGATAAAGATCTACCTTTTTCTTGGAAAACAAGTATGAAAATCCTGCTATTCCAAGAACTATCGCAAGTACTGCCGGAAGTACTGTATTACCAAAAAATCCGGGAGTCAAATAGTAACGCATTGACTCTATAATATTTTCATTGGTTAAATAGATGTTTTGATAGGAGCCCTCGATCTCCATTAATGTATGCACCGGATTCACAAAAATAAATATAATCAACGCCACTACTACAATCCATACTTTCTTTTTAAAATCTTCCTTCATTAAATTAAAGAATAAGGTTTTTGATGTCATAGCCGACCACCTCCGTTTCACTGATGAATATTTCTTCCAGAGATAAAGGAATAATCTCTGAGAATACGGTTTCTACTTCTGCGAGTTTCTGCTCCAGATCTTCTCTGGTGCCTCGTATGGTAAGTGTATACAAGGAACCTCTCTGTTCTGTCTTGATAGGTTTGACTGCTTCCAAGAACTGTACCTTACCGTTCTCGTCTGAAAATACACACTGAACCTTATGCAGTGATAGTTTCATCTCCTCAAGATCCTTGGATAGCAGAATACCTCCCTTGTGCAGCAATCCGACATGATCGCAAATGTCCTCCAGTTCTCTTAAGTTATGAGAAGCAATAATGGGCGTCATTCCACGATCCTCCATCTCTGCAATAAAGATGCTCTTCACTGCCTGACGCATCACCGGATCCAAGCCATCAAAAGTCTCGTCACACAGCAGATATTTTGTCTTGGCACAGATCCCAAAGATAACTGCCAACTGCTTTTTCATACCCTTAGAATAGGTATTAATCTTTCTATTTCCCTGTAGCCCAAACTTTGTCATCAGAACCAAGAATTGATCTCTATCAAAACCTTCATAGATTTTCTCATAGTAATTTTTCATATCATATGGTGTTCCGTTAGCAAAGTAATATTGATCGTCTGATATATAAAATACCTTTTTCTTTGCCTCTTCATTTTCATAAATATCCTCACCGTCAATCAGGATCTGTCCCTTAGCCGGCTTTAATACGCCACAGAGCATGCGTAAAAATGTACTCTTACCTGCACCATTTGTACCAACCAGACCAAATACACTGCTTTCTGAAATGGTGGCCGTGATATCGTCAACGGCTTGTATGTTATCATAGTTTTTGCTTAACCCTTTTACTTCTATCATGCCTCTCTCCCCTTTCTGTATGTCTCTTCAACGAATTTCTTCGTTTCTTCCTCTGATACTCCCAGATCAATCACCTGTTCTAGTGCCTTGCCGAGATCCCTTAAAACATTTTCTCTTTCTGTACTCATCCAAATCTGTCCTGCTGCAACATAGTTTCCTTTACCTTTGACAGTATAAATAAAACCGGTGCGTTCCAATTCTGCATAGGCACGTTGTATTGTGTTTGGATTAATCGCCAGTTCAATTGCAAGACTTCGGACCGACGGAAGCTTTGCATCAGGTTCCAGTACACCACGTACGATCAGGTTCTGCAAGCGTTCAATGACCTGTTCATAAATGGGTCGTTTATCCTGATAATCAATTCGTATCATAGTATTCCTCCTTGTTAAAATAGAATACCTTTACATCCCTTCAGAAAGATATAAAAGCATTTTGTAGTGTATTAACACATTTAATACACTTAATATACACAACACACTCTTTCTTGTCAATACCTATTTTCTACTTATTAATTATTTTTGTAACAAAAAAGAGCCGGAATAAATTCCGACTCTGTTAATCTCTTCAAATCCGTGCACCCTGCTTTGAATGATCCTCTATACACGTTACCTTTGCAGTTAACTCAATGCAGGCAACCTCACGGCACATAGAAGATTCTATTTAGTGCTGCTTCGTTCCCGACCTGACACGATTCACAGATTTCTATTGCGTAAGACCCGCATATCAACGCCACTTACAGAGGGCAGCTATACAAAGAACTATCCGAGGCAGGATATCACCCCTACTATAGCGGATTGTAGGTACAGGGAGCCGCTGATTCCCCGGCTGCACGGAAACATAATTATACTGTGTTTTCATACTTTTGTCAAATCAACTCATTTGCTTTTTGCTTCTCTTCTTTGTTTCGAATCCGCAGTTTTGTAAAGAAATCTGTGAGGATTCGACTGCATTCGTCCTCCAACACACCTGTTTTGATTTCAACCTGATGGTTAAATTCCTCCATCTGCAATATATTCAGCACAGAACCTGCACAACCTGCTTTGGGACTCATACTTCCAATCACCACTCTATCCATACGAGACTGGACGATTGCACCGGCACACATCTGGCAAGGCTCCAATGTTACATACATCGTACAGCCCTCCAGACGCCAATCACCCATCTTCTTGCTTGCTTTGTTGATAGCCGTCAACTCGGCATGTGAAAGCGTATTTTTATCTGTATTGCGTCGATTATATCCTCTCGCTATGATACGATCCTGATATACGACCACACATCCAATCGGGACTTCTCCAATCTGAGCTGCTTTTTCGGCTTGTTTGAGTGCTTCTTTCATATATTTCTCATCTGTTATCATGTAAAATCCTGCTTTTCTTTCCTATTATTTATCAGTGTCATATTGTTTTTTATCATAATACGGCATATAATTTAACTTAGTATGAACATTATATACAGTTTATCACAAACCCGAAACACATGACAATATAAAGGATGCACATATGCAGATACGTGGTTTACAAAAGACAACTTTATTAGATTATCCTGGCTATGTTGCCTCCACCGTCTTTTTAGGTGGCTGCAATTTCCGTTGTCCGTTTTGCCACAACATGGATCTGGCGACCAATCCCTCTTCTGTTCCTCAGATTATGGAACAGGATATACTTTCCTTTTTAGAGTCACGCAGAGGGATTTTAGATGGGATCTGCATTACGGGAGGAGAACCAACTATGTCTTTGGGTCTGATTCCTTTTATACAACAGGTACGATCTCTCGGCTATAAGATCAAGTTGGATACAAATGGTTATTTTCCAAGTGTGATTAAGGACATGCTTTGTATGAATCTGCTCGATTATATTGCAATGGATATCAAATCTTCACCCTCTGGATATCAAACAGCTGTCGGTCTTGATTCTATTGACATGAGTATCATTGAAAAATCCATTCAATTGATTATGCAGTCAAATGTTTCATATGAATTCCGCACAACTGTTATCCGTGAATATCATGATGATTCTGTCATGACAGAGATTGGTCAGTTGATACAGGGAGCAGATCAATATTTCCTGCAATCATTTCTGGATTCTGATCAGGTTCCTAACCATACACTTCATGCCTGCTCCAAAGAAATGCTGATGCATTTTCAAGAGTTGCTCCAGCCGTATGTAAAACACGTTTCACTCCGTGGTATTGATTGAAACACGCTTCATGTAATATCCAAAGCAGCCTTGTACAGGTTGCTCTTTTTTTGCACAAAGGAATTCCTCAAATCCAAACATGTTTGCCATCATGATTTCCCTCTCATGATAGATTCCGGGAACACCTACATAGAAATCCTCATCCTTTTTCCCAAGAATGATATATTTATAATTGTAATACGCATGCTGAAGGAAACTGTTCTGAATCAACACATGTTCTGATTTCGGTAATTTCAGTAGTTCATTTGGTGTGACGGACAGATACTCCGCATCCACCGGATACTCAAATGGGTAAACCATCGGAAATACTCCTGTAAGTTGTGACCAGAAATCTGGTTCCTTTGTATCCTGCCTCTGTGTATCCTGTTCTTTCGTATTTTGTTCCTCTGTATTTTGTTTCTCTGTACTTTGTTCCTCTGTACTCTGCTCCTCTGTACCTTGCTCCTCTGTAATCTCATTTATTACTTCCTGTT
>CAZVYQ010000068.1:0-9834 GCA_964631375.1 uncultured Lachnospiraceae bacterium
TATATACTTTCCTTCACTCTTAAATGCTGTCGGAGTGATAAAATCAATACTAATATAGCCACTACATTGATTCATATATGTATTCTCAATGATTTCCTGTTCGGATATTGAAAACAATCTCTTGTCTGTTATTTCCAGTCGTAGTTTCTTGTGCTTTAAAACTATTTCACGAAACCCATCCATCATCATCGGTTTAATGATTTCCTGATAAGCTTCATCTGTGACTGTATTGATCGTCCAGATCAATGAATCTCCCTTCTTTTCTATATATTGATGAAACGGTTTTAATTCTGATTGGTGCAGCACCTCACCATACTCATATGACACATGATCCATTAAAACCCCATGAAAAATAGATGTGCTTTGTTCAGATACATCTTCCAAATTTCCATGCAGTTCTACTTGAAGCCGATTAATCATGACAACACCTCCTATAATAATCTCTTTGTTTCGACTACTTATATAATGCCTTTATGAGACACAATCCTAGAAATATGAAAATACCTGCTCCATGAAAACCTGCTTCCACTGAAATTGCTATTAGGATGAAAAGAATATAGACTGAACCTGAACTGTTCTTTTCACCTCTTTTACTACTTCCGGTCTCCTTATGATCTTCATTAATCAATTCGTAATTAATATAATCATCAAATGCATCATGTTCTCCGTTTCCATTCCAATCATACATAATCTCTTCCTCCTTTGGTTTCAGACAGCAGCAAAACTGCTATCGTTCCTTTTCTGATATACTAATCCTAACAGATAAGATATCCAATAAGTGCATCTTGGAGAAATCTATCAATATCTAAAAGCATAAAACAAAAACACAGGAAAAAGCCCTGTTCATCCTACAGAGTCTTTCCTGTGTTTTTCCAAATTTACTTACTATATTGTACTATAAATTGGAGTAAAATAAAACACTTTTCGACATTACTCTACTCCAATTGATTTTCCATACTCTCACACATCAATCCCACTATATGCTGATTTTGATTATGACTACTCTGTATTGTTTTTAAGTTTATCATTCAAATCGTTGTATGTCACTAAACCAGTAGTTTCTTTTCATATATAACCAACAGGCTTACAGTGGCAAATTTAGTATCAATGTGTTATAGTTAAAAAAGATCTCTTTGCGAAGCAATGAGATACCCCTGACAGTATCATTAAACTGTATCGAATTAGCAAACGAAGAGGATACAACAAGTAACATGAACCATTGAGCAAATTGGCTATGTCAAAAAATCTTGCGATTTTTTGACTGTCGGCAAAACTGCTTTGCAGTTTTATCCGACGGGGAGGAGATTCTTATGTTAGCTAAGAAAGATAATGCCATACATGAAGCTGTTGTTACAATGCGGGAGTTAACTGCTGATGATAAAATCCGGTTACAATGTGAAGCTCGCGAACGCTATGAAATGGATCGAAAATCACTCCTACATCAAGGCATTGAACAAGGTAAAAGCATCGGTGCAAAAGAACAAAAGGATATTGACGATATTATTATAACTGAAAAAGATAACTTACTATACCAAAAAGATGATTTGCTAAGCCAAAAAGATGCTGAAATAGCAGCACTTCGAGCTCAATTGAATCAACGATAAATATGAGGTGGATGATTTTCATCCACCTCATATTCATTCTACCATTCCTATTATGATGCCAGATCTCTCTTTAGATATCTGGCGGTGATTGTTCCACCTTGCTCTGCCATCTTCTGTGGAGTACCGGTGAAGACGATCTCTCCACCACCGGTTCCGCCGTCCGGTCCAACATCGATGATATAATCAGCCTGTTTGATCACATCCAGATTGTGTTCAATAATGATGACTGTATTTCCTCTCTTTACAATACTGTCGAACAGTTCCATGATCTTCTTGACATCAGAAGCATGCAGTCCGGTAGTTGGCTCATCCAGAACATATATATTCCCTGACTTATCCAGATCCTTAGCCAACTTCACACGTTGCCTCTCTCCACCTGACAGAGTTGACAACGGTTGTCCGATCGACAGATACGACAGACCTACTTCCAGCATCGCGTGAAGTGGTTTGCTGATCTTTCGATTATCTTTGAAAAATTCATATGCTTCCTCTGCCGACAGATTCAATATCTCCACGATATTTTTCCCGTGATATCGATAACTCATTGCTTCCTTACTATATCGATTACCCTCACACGCCTCACAGGTCGTCGTTACCGGATCCATAAATACTAATTCAGTTGTGACAGCTCCCCGCCCTTTGCAGTATGGGCATGCTCCCTTACTATTGAATGAGAAGAATCCTATCTCTACATCATTTTCCTGTGCCATGATCTTTCTGATCTCATCAAAGAATCCCAAAAACGTTGCAGGAGTGGAGCGTCCGGTAGCAGTAACAGGTGACTGATCAACCAGAATAACTCTGTCTTCGTACTCCTTTGCAAATACATCCCTGATCAATGAACTCTTTCCCGAACCGGCAACACCGGTTACTACAGTCAGTATATTGAGCGGAATATCTACTGAGACATCCTTTAGATTGTGTATCGATGCATGTCTGACCGGTAGAAAGTTATGCGGAATACGAGGCTCCTGTTTAACCGGAATCCGTTCCTGCATCGCCTGTCCTGTTAATGTTCCTGAAAGCAAAAGCTTCTCATAACTTCCCTGAAACAGAATCGTTCCACCATTTTTCCCGGCAAGCGGCCCTACATCGACGATCTCATCTGCGATTGAGATGATATCCTTATCGTGTTCTACAACCAAAACTGTATTTCCTTTATCTCTCAGACTCTTGAGCAGCTTCGTCATACGATGTACATCTCGAGGATGCATCCCTGTACTCGGTTCATCGAAGATGTAGGTCATACCGTTGAGCGCACTACCCATGTACCGAACCAGTTTCAATCTCTGTGCTTCACCACCCGATAGAGAGGAAGACTCACGATTCATTGACAGATAAGGAAGTCCGATATCAATCATTCTGGTCAAAGATGCAACCAGTGCCTCTATCATCGTTGTCGCTCTGGGATCATCGATCTTTTTCAGTACCTCAACCAACTGTGTGAATTCCATCTCACACATCTCGTATATATTATATCCTGCTATCTTACAGGAGAGTGTGGTAGCATTCAGACGCTTACCCTGACATACAGGACATGGTGTCTCATGAACCAATGACATCAATCTCTTAGTGGATGCATCTCTCATTGTTGATGTATCTCTGTTAATCAAAGTTCTGTTTAGATAGGGAACGATTCCCTCTACTTTTGAGGACAGACGTTTTCCACCCGGTGTGTCTGCTCCGTAGAGTAAATGATTCCGCTCGGTTTCAGTGAAATCCTTCCACTTCTTATCTACCGGGATGATTCCTGATAATATATATTGTGACCAGTACCAATTATCCACATGAAAAGCTGGCAGATCTGCCATTCCCTCATTCCATGTCTTCTCTGGATCAAGACGTGCTTCATAATCAACCGTCATCACTTTACCAATACCGAAGCACTCCGGACACATTCCATTCGGATCATTAAAGGAAAAATAAGACGATGTACCCACATTCGGTGTTCCGATTCTGGAAAATAACAACCGCATTGCGGAATACATATCACTAATCGTACCAACTGTAGAACGTGCATTCCCACCGAGTCTCGTTTGATCCACAATGACCGATGCTGTTAAATGATCAATCTTATCCACTCTCGGTTTCTCATACTTTGGCAGTCTGCCTCTGATGAATGCGGTGTATGTTTCATTCATCTGTCTCTGACTCTCCGCCGCAATCGTATCAAACACAATACTTGACTTACCGGATCCCGATACACCGGTAAAAACAACAATCTTACCCTTTGGAATCTCAAGAGAAACATTCTTTAAATTGTTTTGATTCAAACCACTGATCATAATGCTTTCATTTAAGGACATCATCATTACCCTCTTTCCTTCTTATCACTGTTAATTGTCTACTGTCCACATTATACTCACCCCATACTCCCCATTCTCGACTTTTCTTGCACAAATTTGTCCGTATTATATTGTCAATCCCATCGATATTGAAAATGACAAGGAGCCTAAAACCATAAAAATAAGCAGGAGTCAATCTCCTGCTTATCCATTACCCTCTATTTTGTGCCTCAATCAATCCCTTACCTCCATACAGCTCTCGGAGCTTCGGCTTCTCAATCTTCCCTGTAGGATTCCTTGGAATATCTGCAAAAATATACTTATGCGGCCGTTTATACCTCGGCAGCTGCTTACAAAACTCCTCGATTCTCTCCTCAGTGAGAATATAGCCTTCCTTCGTTTCAATAATGGCAGCACTGATCTCACCCAAACGCTTATCCGGAAGACCAATCACAGCAACATCATGAACTGCATCGTTTGTACGAATAAAATCCTCTATCTGAACCGGATAGATATTCTCTCCGCCACTGATGATGACATCTTTCTTTCTATCTACCAATAATATGAACCCATCCTCATCCTCACGAGCCATATCCCCTGTAAACAGCCATCCGTCAGCCAAAACCTCATCTGTCGCCTTTTTATCATGATAATAACAGGTCATAACACCGGGACCCTTCACAGCAAGTTCTCCGACCTCACCGGGTTTGACGGTTTGACGATTTTCATCCACAATCTTTACTTCCCAACCATATCCGGCTTTACCAATCGTCCCGACCTTGTGAATATTCTCAACACCCAAATGAACACAGCCCGGTCCAATCGACTCACTCAGACCGTAATTGGTATCATACTGATGATTCGGGAAATAATGCAGCCATTTCTTAATCAAACTGGGGGGAACCGGCTGAGCTCCGATGTGCATCAATCTCCACTGAGATAATTCATAATCCTCTAACTTCACACGTCCACTTTCAATCGCTTCTAAGATATCCTGTGCCCACGGAACTAACAGCCAGACAATCGTGCATCGCTCCTTAGAAACAGCATCTAATATAAATTCCGGCTTTGTTCCCTTCAAAAGAACAGCCTTGCTTCCTGACAACAAGCTTCCAAACCAATGCATCTTGGCTCCGGTATGGTATAAAGGCGGAATACATAGAAAAACATCATTTCTTGTCTGTCCATGGTGGTTCTGCTCAACTCGACATGAATGCATCAGACTTAAATGCTTATGTAGGATCGCTTTCGGAAATCCCGTTGTTCCCGAAGAAAAATAAATTGCTGCGTCATCGTCGTCAGTAATCTCAATATTAGGTGCCTGACTGGATTGATTTGCCGCAAGTGAATTATAGTCATCCGCAAAGGAAGGACAATTTTCTCCTACATAAATCAACAGACGCTTTTTACTGATCTCATCAGCAATCTCCTCAATACGTCCAATGAATGCAGGTCCAAAGACCAAGACATCTGCTTGTGCAAGCTTCACACAATATAGTATCTCATCGGAGGCATAGCGAAAATTCAACGGAACGGCAAGGGCACCTGTTTTCAGGATACCAAAGTAAATTGGCAGCCACTCCAGACAATTCATCATCAGAATAGCAACCTTGTCACCCTTTCTGACACCTCTGGCTAACAACATATTTGCAAACCGATTGGCCTTTTCATCAAACACATTCCAGGTAATTTCACGTCTGTAATGCTCCTTTGGATTGGGCTCCATCAATTCGTATTCCTTCCATGTTACCCTTCTGTCCTCTTTAATTTCAGGATTGATCTCCACAAGGCAGATATCATTTCCGTAATCTCGGGCATTTCTCTCTAATAATTCCGTTATTGGCATTGATCTTGTCCTCCGTACTCTTTGTTGCTTTAAAGCGTTTACTCGATAAAGTCTAGTATACCGCGATTTCCTATTCTATGTCAATGTCATTACACCCGGAAATTGATACCTGTTTCAAGAGGTGCCCTTCCTACCAACTCTACACTGACCTCATCAGGCTGACTGGTTCCTGCATAAAGTATAAATTTACTTCCATCAAATATTTGCTTTCCATCTTCATTCACGCTAAGAAACATCCCACAGGATAGCTTCATACTGACTTTCCTGCGTTCGCCCCTTTTCAGGCTGACTCTCTGAAATCCGCATAAACTGTGATTTGGAACAGCATACTTTGAATCTAGATTCTTGAGGTACAGTTCTACCACCTCATCTGTATCATACGCTCCGGTATTCTCTATCATGACAAATACCTCCATAAAAGTGTTTACTGTTAATTCCGGATCTGCACCTGTTTTGATACAATCAGGAATTTGATAGGTCAGTTCAGACAATACAGTCTCACTATAGGTCAAACCATAACCAAATGGATACTGTGCTTTGTGTTCCATATAACGATAGGTTCTTCCTTGCATGGAATAATCCTCAAAAGCCGGCAGTTCCTCCAATGTCTCGTAAAAAGTAATCGGAAGTTTTCCTGAGGGTGATCTTTTTCCAAACAAGATGTCTGCAGCTGCAGTACCTCCCTCCGCTCCCGGATACCATGCTTGCAAAATGGCCTTAATATTCGGATGATTTTTTGCAAAGCTCAGATCCAAAGCACTTCCTGCCATGACAATCAAAATCGTCGGAATATTTGTTTTTGCAATTCGCTCTAAGAGTTCTTTTTGTGATTCCGGTAGCTGTAGGCTCTCTTTATCTCCTGAAAAATAAGCATTTCCGGTATCACCCTCTTCACCCTCTAATGTCTCATCCAATCCCAGACATAGAATCACCACATCACTTTGTTTTGCAGTAATCACGGCTTCTGATAACCGGTCACCTGTCAATGCCAATTTCTCTGTACGATCCATTGATAAATCCGCACCCACAGAGTAGTAAACACGGACATCCTCTCCAACAGCATTCTGAATCCCCTGTAATATGGTAATATAGTGAGAGGATGTTCCATGATAGTTTCCAATCAATGCAACCCGACTGTCAGCATTCGGTCCGATCACCGCAATACTGTTCAATGCTGTCTGCTTCATTGGTAAGATACCATCATTCTTCAACAATACCATCGATTCCTCTGCGATCTTGACTGCAAGTTCCCGATGCTCCTTGCTTTCCACCTCCTGATAGGGGATGGAATCATACTCACTTCCTTCAAACAAACCCAATAGATATCTCGTAGTAAACAATCTCTCGGCTGCTCTGGTGATATCCTCCTCTGTTACAAGTCCCTCCTGATATGCTTTCATCATATACAGATAGGTATTACCACAGTTGAGATCACAGCCTGTTTTCAGTGCAAGTGCAGCAGATTCGGTAGCTGTTTTGGTTACCATATGATGTTCGTGGAAATCTCTGATTGCCCAACAATCTGAGACAAAATGACCTTCAAATTTCCAGTCATCTCTTAATGTATCCTGTATTAAAGTCTTGCTGCCACAGCATACCTCACCATTTGTTCTATTATAAGCACCCATGACCGCTTCGACTTCTGCCTCAACCACACATGCCTTGAAGGCCGGAAGATATGTTTCCCACATATCCTTTTTTGAGACAACCGCATTAAACTCATGCCTGACAGCTTCCGGGCCTGAGTGTACCGCAAAGTGTTTTGCACATGCTGTAGTCTTCAGATACTTACCATCTCCCTGCAGACCTTCCACAAAGGCAACGCCCAAGCGACTGGTCAGATATGGGTCCTCTCCATAGGTTTCATGTCCGCGTCCCCAACGCGGATCTCTGAATATATTGACATTCGGTGACCACATCGTCAGACCCTTGTAAATATCACGATCCTCCTCAGCCGCATAGGTATTATATTTTGCACGTGTTTCAGTAGCGATACTGTCAGCTACCTTTTTTAACAGCTCATCATCAAAAGCAGCCGCCATTCCAATCGCCTGTGGAAATACAGTTGCCGTACCTGCTCTTGCCACACCATGCAGAGCCTCATTCCACCAATTGTATGCCGGCACTCCCAGTCTCTCAATTGCCGGAGCATCATATCGAAGTTGTGATGCCTTCTCCTCCAGCGTCATCTGTGCAACAAGCTTTTTTGCTTTTTCCTTTGCATCTCTTCGGTCTCTCATATCGTAACCCTCGCTTCCCAATTCACTATAGTAAAAAACCCTTCAGAAGAGAATCCTCCAAAGGGTTATTACCAATCCATTTATACCATTATCCCTTAACACTGCCTAATGCTACGCCGGCAATAATATACTTAGATAGGAACAAGTATACCGCAATCAGAGGTAATACCGTAAACGTCAGACCCAAATAAATGGAACCAAATTCTGTTTTATAAATATCACCTTTCAGCAAACTTACCATAATAGGCATTGTATAATTCTTATTATCTGTCAGCAATACCAACGGAGTAAACAGGTTATTCCAGTTAGTAACAAATGCAAAGATCGCCTGCGTTGCGATCGCTGGCTTCATAATCGGAAGCGCGATCCTGTTAAAAATAAAGAACTCCTTTGCACCGTCTATTCTGGCAGACTGTATGATTTCCAAGGATAACGCAGGAATCATATACTGTCTCATAAAGAATACCATTGCAGGTGAAGCAATTGCCGGTAATATCAGCATCAGCATATTGTTGGTCAAATGTACCTTATATACCATCTGATAGAAACCGATCATTGTAACCTGTGACGGAATCATCATGATTGCCATAACAAAACTGAAAAATGGTCTTTTCATTCTCCAGTTATATACCACCAGACCGTATGCTGTCATCGTTGAAAAATATACGGCACATAATGTTGCACCTGTAGAAATAATAACTGAATTCAAGAATCCTCTAAAAGGATTAAAACTCTTTCCAAGCAGTATTGCCATATTCTTTAATAAATATGTAGAAGGAATCAAAGAAACTGCATGCTGCTGAATCTGTGTCGTAGAACGTGTTGAGTTTACGACCATAATCGTGAATGGAAACAGACTCAATAATGTGAGGAAGATACAAACAACATAAATAACAATCATTAAGCCTGTAGACGTACGCTTCTTTGTTTTCATTTTGCCTGATCCCCCTTTCTAGCCTGCTTCATAGATAAACGATAAGCCTTCTCCTGCTGTCTCATCATTTTATGTAATTCGATCTCTTCTTTATCACGCAGCATGAGGAACATAAATGCTGACGCAACACAGATGATAATAAACATAATTACACTGGCGGCGGCTGCACGGTTATATAGGTAACTTCCGCTGAATGCCTGATTATATATGAATACACTTGTTGTCAATGTTGCATTATCCGGACCCTGTTTCGCAATGAACAGCTGCGGAATATCGAACATCTGCAGACCACCAATCAAGCTTGTAACCAGCGTAAACAGCAAGATTGTCTTCAAATTAGGAATCGTCACATAAAAGAATTGTTGTAAACGGTTTGCTCCGTCCACCTCGGCAGCCTCAAAAATCTCAGGGCTGATACCTAAAATACCTGATACAAGAACGATCATCGTATATCCATACCACTGCCAGAACTGAATAAACTCTACAACACCTTGAGCTACCGGTTTCTTGCTCAGGAAATAAATCGGCTTGTCAGACCATCCCAAGGACATAAAAATATCATTAATAGGTCCCATCGGATGACCAAAAAATGATGCAAACAAAATAGCAATTGTAGCTTGAGTAATAATATTAGGCAGATAGAATACTACCTTAAAGAATCCCTGACCCTTGATCTTGCTTCTGGTATCGGTAAACCATGCTGCCAAAAGTAATGCTAAAAGGATCTGTGGGATAAAGTTAATGATCCACATCTTCCATGTATTTCCGAATGCAATCTGGAACGAATTATTTGTCAGAATTGTTTTGAAATTCTTAAATAAGTCATTTTTGAGGAAATGGATATTTGTTGTTCCAAGGCCTTTCAAATCAGTAAATCCAATAAGCATTGTATAAATGATTGGATATAATGAGAAAATAAGAAATG
>CAZVYQ010000069.1:0-2575 GCA_964631375.1 uncultured Lachnospiraceae bacterium
CTCTTAATCAGGGTGTCCAGGGTTCGAGCCCCTGATCGCGCATCGAAATAGATCTTGTGAATTCATGAGATCGATTTTTTGTTTGTTAGATTCTGCCCATCCTCTATACCTTATCATTCTACTCCACCAAGATCCTTGATTACCTCACCCGCCATGATCAGTCCTGCCACTGCAGGTACATAAGCATTGCTGGCAGGTATCTGTCTTCGACCCTCTGCTGTCTCATCACAGATCCCCAATGGCTTTCTGGGCTGCTCTCTGGAGTAAACAACCTTCAGAGCAGAAATGTTTCTTGCCTTCAATTCTTTTCTCATCACCTTTGCAAGTGGACAGACCGAAGTCTGATAAATGTCAGCAACTTCAAAGGCAGATGCATCAATTTTGTTACCTGCACCCATGGAGCTGATGATCGGAACACCTGCTGCATTTGCTCTCATAACAAGCTCAATCTTGCCGGTTACGGTATCAATGGCATCCAGTATATAATCATAAACATGAAAATCAATCTGATCTGCTGTATCAGGCATAAAAAACATCCGATGAATATGAACCACTGTCTCAGGACTGATCTCGAAAACCCTGTCTCTTGCCGCATCCACCTTATATTGTCCGATCGTTTTTCTTGTTGCTATGATCTGACGGTTCAGATTGGTCTCACATACAGTATCAGAATCAAACAGATCCAATGTTCCGACTCCGCTGCGTGCCAGTGCTTCCACAGCATATCCACCGACTCCGCCGATTCCAAATACTGCTACTCTTGATTGTCTGATTCGATTCATCGCTTCTGTTCCAAACAGCAGCTCTGTACGTGAAAACTGTGATGGCATGATGATTAACTCCTTATTTAAACTCTCCTCCTATTATACATGAATTATTACTTTACCGAAATTAAATATTGTGGTAATTTTATTATTAGTGAATAACCTTTTTTCGACTATTTTCACAATCTTATGAGGTAAAGGAGAAGAACTATGAATTTTGTAGGTACTGCTTGGGCGCTCCTACCGCCCATTATTGCAATCACACTTGCATTGATTACCAAGGAGGTATACATATCTCTCTTTGTAGGAGTTGTAACAGGGGCGTTGCTCTATGCAAATTTCAGTCCAATGGGAACTTTGATTGCCATCTTTGAAATGATGATGGAGAAGTTATCTGATACATGGAACATCGGTATCTTGATCTTCCTTGTATTCTTGGGTATTATTGTAACACTAATGACAAAAGCAGGTGGATCGGCTGCCTATGGCAAATGGGCAAACGGCAAGATTAAAAAGAAAAGTGGTGCTATGCTTGCTACCTTAGGACTTGGTGTCCTGATCTTTGTCGATGACTATTTTAACTGTTTGACAGTCGGTAGCGTTATGCGTCCTGTAACCGATAAACACAAGATCTCAAGAGCTAAGCTTGCATACTTGATCGATGCAACAGCTGCTCCTGTATGTATTGTGGCTCCGATCTCCAGCTGGGCTGCTGCTGTAACAGGCTACACTGAGGGTGACGGCTTCTCATTATTTCTGCAGACGATACCTTTTAACCTCTATGCATGGCTGACGATCCTGATGATCATCATCATTTCAGTACTTGGCTTTGATTTTGGTCCTATGAAAAAGCACGAGGATAATGCTGAAAAGGGAGATCTCTTTAGTGGTGCAGATGACTACGGTCAGATGGAAGAGATCAAGGTTTCTTCAAAAGGAACTGTGTATGATCTCGTTGTTCCAATCATCTTCCTGATTGGTGCTTGTATTATATTTATGGTTTATACAGGTGGGTTCTTTGAAGGTACCGGTTTTGTTGAGGCCTTTGCAAACTGTGATGCTTCACTAGGTTTGGTACTTGGTTCCTTTGTGACTCTCGTATTTATGTTTATATTATATATTCCTCGTAAGGTACTGACCTATAAGGAATTTACAGATGCAATCCCACAGGGCTTCCGTGTTATGATCGCAGCGATCCTGATCCTGATCCTAGCGTGGACACTTGGTGGCTTCTGTAGTTCCAGACTGGAAGCAGGTGCTTTTGTATCCGCTGCACTCGCTAACAGTTCCTTCTCAAATGCACTTTTCCCGGCTATCCTGTTCTTAATCGGAACCGGACTTGCATTTGCAACCGGAACCTCATGGGGAACCTTTGGTATTCTGATCCCGATCATCACTGCTGTCTTCCCTGCAGATGCGAAGATTCTTGTTATTTCTATCTCAGCTATCCTTGCCGGAGCAGTTTGTGGCGATCATATTTCACCGATCTCAGATACAACCATAATGGCTTCTGCAGGTGCTCAGTGTAACCACGTAAATCATGTATCCACTCAGATTCCTTACGCAATGGTAGTTGCAGCATGTTGCTTCATTGGTTATATTGTAGCAGGTATCACAGAGAATGCCATCATTACACTGCTGGTCGGCATTGTATTATTGGTTACTACATTATTCATCATCAAAGCCAAGACCGGCAAAACAGCCGCTTAACATCTATTTATCTCAGACGCCTCTCTTTTTATAAAGAGGGGCGTTTTTATTTTGAATAAGAAGTAAAAATATTCCCTTGACTTATTTATTATAATAGTTAT
>CAZVYQ010000069.1:2675-8886 GCA_964631375.1 uncultured Lachnospiraceae bacterium
TTATTATAATAGTTATAATAATTGTCATAATATTAATTGTGGAGGTGATAAAATGTACAATTCACAAGGTGTCAGCAATACCGCACAGGTACGCAGTTACAATATAGAGATTATAAAAAATGCACTAAAAGCAATTCCTTCCGGTACCAAGAATACCATATCACGAATGACCGGTCTCAGTGTCGCGACCTGCAATACGCTTCTCAACGAACTGGCAGAGACAGGCGAGATTCTGGAAGTACAGGATACAGGCAATACAAGTGCTGTAGGAAGACCCGCCAAGGAATATCGTTTCAATGAACATTTTTCCTATATATTATGTATCTACGCAACAACCATCGGCGGAGACCGAAAACTACATTATGGTGTCATGGATCTCTTGGGGCAGATTGTAGAAAACGATTGTCTTGCAAAGAAACTGTTGGACTATCAGGAGATCGAGGATTTGATTACAACATTGATTGAAAAATATTCTACAATCAATGCGATCGGATTTGGGATTCCCGGAATCGTCAATCGAGAAATGGAAGTAGAAGCATGTGATATCGAAGCATTAGACGGGTGTCCGCTGAAGAAGCGACTGACAGAGCAATTTGGTGTAGATGTTGTTGTGGACAATGATATGAACCTGATCGCCTACGGCTTCTATCAGGAAGAGTCACCGGATGAGGATTCCTCCATGGCACTGGTTTCATTTTTTGATAAGGTCTGTGCCGGCTGTGGCATTATTATCAATGGTACGATCTTTCACGGAAGTACGAATTTCGCCGGAGAAGTATCCTATCTCCCATTTGAAATGAGTCATACAGATCAAGTTCAACTGCTAGGTACTCGTGAAGGTGCTCTGGATCTGATTTATAAGACCATTGCCTCACTGGCTGCTGTCATCAATCCGACTCAAGTAATCCTGACCGGAAAACCAATTCAGGAGGACATGCTTCCGGAACTGATCGATATGTGTGCAAAATGTATTCCGACTCAACATATTCCGAAGATCCGCTACTCGGCTGACATCGATCATTATTATCTACAAGGGCTATGTGCCTTAACTTTAGAACACTATAACAATCCATATCGTTCATAACACATCATGGATGAGACTCAAAGAAAGAAGGTAATAAAAATGGTAACTTTACTCGTTGTGATCTATCTTGCATTTATCAGTCTGGGACTTCCGGATTCTCTGCTTGGCTCTACCTGGCCTGCTATGAGACTTGATATCAATGCACCCCTGTCTATGGCAGGTATTCTGTCCATGTTTATCTCAGGATGTACCATTGTCAGTTCTCTGAACAGTGCACGCATGATTCGTCGTTTCAAGACAAGCAAGATCACTTTGGTCAGTGTCTTTTTAACCGCAGCTGCACTGATGGGATATTCCTTTGCTCCCTCCACCATATGGCTTTTTATCCTTGCCATTCCTCTAGGACTTGGTGCAGGTGCCATTGATTCAGGATTGAACAACTTTGTCGCACTACATTATGAAGCCCGTCACATGAGCTGGCTACATTGCTTCTGGGGAATCGGTGCTACCACCGGACCTGTGATCATCTCATTTTTCCTAAACCAGAATAACAACTGGCGTGGCGGCTACCGTACGATTTCGATCATACAGTTTGTATTAGTCATTGTGATGTTTTTTGCTCTGCCAAAGTGGAAGATTGCCGAGGGTGAAATCACCGAGGATGAGAAGAAAGAGCAGAAACTGATGACAAATGGTGATGCTTTGAAGCTTCGTGGAGCAAAATGGGCTGTTCTTACTTTTGTCTGCTATTGTAGTGTAGAAATGACCACCGGTCTCTGGAGCAGTACCTTCTTAACAGAAAACAGAGGATTGAGTGCAGCAACTGCTGCTGCCTTTGTATCGCTTTATTATGGTGGAATTACCGCCGGAAGGGCACTATGCGGATTCCTGACCATGAAATTCAACAGTAACCAACTGATCCTCAGTGGTTGTGCCTTAAGCAGTATCGGTATCATTCTCTATATGCTCCCGTTACCAGCAGTCTGTTCAGCCGCTGCTCTGATCATGATTGGTGTCGGATTCGCTCCGATCTTTCCTAATATGCTGCAGGAGACGCCAGTCCGCTTTGGCAAAAAAGCTTCTCAGACTATGATGGGATTGCAAATGGGCTGTGCCTACATCGGAAGTACTTTTATGCCACTGGTATTTGGATTTCTGGCAGATAAGATCGGATCATTCCTGCTGCCGTATTTCCTGATCAGTGTCACAGCACTTATGATTGTATGCTGTGCAAGAGTTGCAGTTGTGAAGTATCAGGAGAATGAATCATAACATTTTATAAATATGAAAAGGAGACATTATATATGAAAATAACACATGTTGGAATCTATGCCAGTGATCTTGAAAAGTCAAAGGAATACTATACTCACTATTTTGGTGGAAAAAGTAATGAGAAATACGATAATGGAGAGGGCTTTTCAAGCTACTTTCTCCGCTTTGATACAGATGCTGCACTTGAGATCATGCATCATGTAGATCTGGTGGAAGCTGATCACCCGGAGAAATCGGTAGGAATGAGTCATCTGGCATTCTCTGTCGGAAGTAAAGAGGCTGTCCTTGCATTGACAGAACAGATCACCTCAGACGGATATTCACTACTAAGTGCTCCCCGCAACACAGGAGACGGATATTTTGAAAGTTGTGTCGCAGATCCTGATGGCAATCGAATTGAAATAACAATCTAAATTATAAAAAAGAAAATCCTCTTGACACTATATTTCCATTATGGTAATATTCCATCTATGAAATATAAAGGAGGATTTTTTAAATGAAGAAATATGTAGAACAAGTTTCAAAAACAAAAGCGTTGTTACTCATGGGTGGTTTTTTTCTCTGCCTGTGTATCTTAGCAAACTCGATACTAAGGCAGGATTTCGTTTATCTAACCCAGACCTTTCGTTACTCCTCACAGGATGCTTACCATCTGTTAGATGCAATCGGTGAAGCCGGGCGTAGGATGCACTTGAGTATTTTATTGGTAGATGCTGCCATGATTATTGCATATACCAATCTCGTGATCGGTATCAACTACCGACTAAGCTGCAAGATCACTGATAACTGCCATTTGATCACAGCACTTACCTTCTCTATCCTGCCGCTTTCTCTGATTCAGACTCTTGAAATCATTGCAACTGCTGTTTTGATCAGCAATGCCTCCAGACAATATACTAATCTGGCAAAACTGGCAAGCACCCTGACTACATACAAATTCTATCTGACACCGATATGCTATGGATTGCCAATTGTTTTGGTGGGTGTTATGATTGGAAAGAAGCTAATCAAACCATCACATAACAAGGAGAGTCAGAACAGTGAATGAAAATGCAATACAACTGTGTGAGATATGGAATGACCTGTTACTTCATAACCGAATCGAAGTATGTGTAGATGAACTAAAGGATTTGGGCATCAATGATGTAAAAATCCTGAAGCTTGTATACAGACAGCCTGGACAGAGTATCAAGTATTATCTGGATATTCTTCAAGTTCCGAACAGTACCTTTACCAATACGTTGAATCGACTGATCAAAAAGGAGCTCTTGGTACGGCAAATGGACGAGAAGGATCTACGTTCGTATTCACTCCGACTAACAGACAAGGGAATCCACGCTGTCGAACAGCATCTTGAGGCAGAGAAGGAATTGTTTGATCACTGTTTGGCTCGATTGTCAGAACAAGAACAGGATATGTTTGTATCACTGCTCTTGAAACTGGTCACAGAATAAAAATCGCAGGAGGTATATTATGCGGACAGGAATCGGTATCTATGTTAAGGATAGTGCGGCAGCAGTTGCACTTTATCAGGAGGCTTTTGGTCTGGAACTAGGTTATCATGTCAAGAATCCGGACGGCAGCTTCTATCATTCGGAACTCTATCATGACGGCGTAGAAATCATTGATGTGATTGAGGCCACTGAAACAGATCTGAAGGATAATATTGTACAGGTGTATATCATTCTGGATACAGAAGCAGAGGTTCAAAAGGCGTATGATCTGCTCGGTAAAAACGGAACGATTGAAACGCCTATCGGACCTCTTCCCTGGAGTCCCTGTGCAGCAACGCTGAAGGATCGATTTGGAGTATGGTGGTATATCTCATCTCCGCAGCATTATCCCGATGAGGACTTTGATCCTACAAAACCGGTAAGATGACGTGTTAATTAAGATAGATAGAATACATAGGAGTTCTAATTAAGTGAATCATAAAATCGTAAAACCAATCATTATCATACCAACTTTACTAGTAATTCTATTTATTTTAGTATTTGTAGGTCTTATGATCAGATATTCAAAGCACGCCTTTCAACAAAGTGAATTGAATCCCACCTTTATCAATACTAGTGATTATATCTACTATGAGCATAAAGAAGGAATATTTAGAGTCTCTGTAAATGGTGGAGAGGTTTCTACGGTCTTTGATTTTTCATCAAATTCCTATGACATTACGAGCACAAGTAATCTCGTTGTATACCATGACAATATCTATTTCTCATCTTACAGTTATCGCAAATCAGATGGCTATGATTTTGGATTATTTTATATCAATGATAATGGTGACGCTGTGTTAGTGGAGGAGTATGAGGACTCCCTTCAATCTCTATATGCGGTTGACGGAGTATTGTATGCCGAGTTCCTCATATGGGAGAACAGCGAAATAGGTCATGATGCATATCAAATACAGAATGATGGAAGTATCGGAGCCAAATTATCACTGTCGGAAACTTTATATAGTAAAATTCCTTCTGATTTGATGGAAGTAGATCCTTTATGGTCTGATACAGGTACTGTTAGTCTGCCATACTTAAAAGGAATCCTCGGAAACCGTGTGATATTAAAAGGGCAGGATAATTTTACTTATTTTTGGTACGACATAGAGACCGGAAAAAGAGAGCAAATAACTGAGTTAAATGATGCATTATGTAGTTCAATTATTGGAGACTGCCTAGTTATGCATGTAGGAGACGTTGAGACAGATTCTGAACGCTATTTCATATATTCCTTACATGACAATCAATGCCACGAGATCAATACAAAACTAGAGGATTGCAACATTGCAGAAGCCTTGGATAACCATGCCATTAAGAGCTGTGATCAGAATGGTCTATATTACACCAGATACATAAATATTGAAGAACAAACCGAAGAAAGTTATATCGGTATGAATGATGCAGATGATTATCTGTATGAATACCGATATGTAACATGGAATCAATTAAGTCGAGGAGAGATCGGAGAATTACTCTTAACCAGCACCTGGGAGCCGGGATGTTCTATGTCTGCATACAATATCTTCAATTTTTCAGTTCTGAAAGACAATATCTACTTCTATCGATTTGAAAATGGAAAAGCCCAAGCCTACCAGATGGATAAAACCACTCATACAGAAACCGCCTTTGGAGATCCATTTTGTCTCAGCCCTCTCTATGAAATCGGGAAATATGAGTTCATACATAAAAAATTCCATCAAGAGAATGAAGTTGAAACACTCTGCAACATTTATATCGAAAAAATCTCACTAGATGAAAAAGATGAAGCTGCCAAACAGATGAATCAAGCATTTAACCAATGGGCTGATGAAGCCTATCAAATCGGACTAGACAACTATGAATCAGTAAAAGAAGACCTTAAGGAAGCAGATGAAGACACAATTGTTGCCCACTCCTACTATGCTTATGAGGAGATTGTATATAAGAATGAATCCATTATCAGTGTTGCTTTCAGCGATTACCAATATAGCTATGGTGCCGCACATGGCTCCGATAGTATTGAATACCATGTATTTGATACAAAGACCGGAAAACAGCTAAAACTATCAGATGTCACAAAAAATACAGAGGACGAACTAAGGGAAAAAGTGTATGAAGAAGTCATAAAAATCGATGACGGCTATTCTGATCCCATAGACATCCGTAAAGTTGTTGATCAAACCATCAATTACAACAGTTCCTTCTATATTGTAGAACAAGGAATTGTCATCTGCTGGGATCGATATGATGATTTATTCAATATCTCCGGAACAGATAGTGTAATGCTAAAAACAGAGGATTTCAAGAAATAAGGTCTTGAAATTTGCAGAATATATGATATACTGGGAATGTTCGTGATAACAGTCACGAACACAAAATATAATCCAACGGCGTGTGGCTCAGCTTGGTAGAGCGCTACGTTCGGGACGTAGAGGTCGCA
>CAZVYQ010000070.1:0-8633 GCA_964631375.1 uncultured Lachnospiraceae bacterium
ATCAGAAATAGTCAGAATGAATGATTGCAAAATTGTAAAAAATCTCTTATAATCTATAATTAACACGGCACAAAATGGGGCAGGTGACTGCTCCGTTTTGTTTTGGAAGAATGATCAAAATACAAAAGGGAGAAAGTATGATGTTTTGTAAAGAATGTGGTGCCCAGATCAAAGAAGGAGCGATCTACTGTGAAGCCTGTGGAGCGGTTGCACCGGTCGTTGATGAGGCTGAGAGGTCAGAAGGTACAGAGGGACAACAGTTCGGATTTGAATATTGTAAAAAATGTCAGACAAGACTGGTGGATAAGAGTGAGAATAAGGACTCGGTTTTGTGCAAGCAGTGTAGAGAGGAGCTGATTCGTTATCCGATTCCAAAATGGATCTGGTTAGTCGGGGCGAGTATATTAGTTTTATTGGCACTTTCTATGTTCACGTTTCCTCAAAACCTGAAAAATTACCGTATTGTAGAGGGAGCTGAGATCAGAGCCAACAAGGGATATGTTTATTCGACTCTGAACGCTCTGAATAATATAGCAATGGAAGATCCGGAAACCAATAAGGTTGCAATCAAAATCGTAGATGTGGCGATGCAGCATGGTTATTATGATTTTGCTGCCTATGCACTGGATAACTATCTGGTAGGGGAGAATGTCACTGAAACGGAATATGATCGTTTGAGTGCATATTCTGATAAGCTGGATCAATATTATAATACATATGACGCCTATGATAATATGTATGCTCAGATTTCGCAGGACGAGAGTGGAGTCGAGGAGGCATATCAGGAGATCATCGGACAATTGGAAGAGCTGTTGGGTGATACATATTATGACCAACCGACGATTTATTATTACATGGGATATACAGAGCAGGATGATGTGAAGCGCCGTGAGTATTTTGAAACCTGTTATGAGATGGATCCGACCTATACCGATGCAGCCTCTCAGGCAGCAAATTCCTATCGTCGGGCAGGAGATCTGGAAAATGCACAAAAACTACTGGAGTCAGCGTATCGTGAAGATCGGGAGTCAGCTTCGGTTCTTAGAAGTTATGCGGTTCTTGAAATGCTTTCTGGCAATACAAAGAGAGGGCTTGCCTTGGCAGAGGAAGCATATCAACAGAATCCGGATGAATACTATGTTGCTGACACCTATATTATGGCGACTGCTGTAAATGGTGATATCGAAGGAGCAAAAACCATGAGAGAAGGTTTTGAATCAGAAGGATATGAGTTTGATGACGAACTGACACAATATCTGAATGGTGAATGTACACTGGAAGATTATTATATGGAGATTACCAAGGAGGATTAGAATATGTATTTTTTACCGGGCATTGTGATATCAATCATTACGTTTCCGGGAGTGATCGTACACGAACTGGCACATCAGTTGTTTTGCAGATGGTGTAGGATTCCCGTTTTTGAAGTAAAGTATTTTCAATTTAAAAATCCATGTGGTTATGTTATTCATGAGACAACCGACAGCCCAATGAAAAACTTTCTGACAGCAGTCGGGCCATTTATCATTAATACACTATTGGGAATGATCATAATCATTCCGGCTTCGATCGACCTGATGTACTTTGAATCAGCAACCATAGCTGTGAAAGGGATTAGTTCAGCAGTTAATATTGTTTTGTTCTGGATAGGAGTTTCTGTATTGATGCATGCATTTCCGAGTTCAGGAGATGCCAAGGCACTCTACCAGAGTGTTCTGAAAAATCCGGATGTTCCAATCATAGCGAAGATCCTGGTTGCACCCGTGATCGGTCTGATCTATGTCGGAGCTATCGGTTCGATGTTCTGGTTAGATCTGGGCTATGCTATCGCAGTTGCAATGCTGGCTCCGAGGATATTTCTACTGTTTCTGTAGATTGCCTTCTTTGTGAACGATTTAAAGGAGGGAATGATCATGGATAAGAATATGGTCAGACTATCTGTATTGTTTGATGATCCTTTCTGGATCGGAGTCTTTGAGCGGGAATCGAATGGCAAACTGACTGCTTCCAAAGTGACCTTTGGAGCAGAGCCTAAGGAGTATGAGGTACAGGATTTTCTGATTCGTAACTATTACAGACTGAAATTCAGTCCACCGGTTGATTCTGTCAGAGAAGTAAAAGAGCATATCAATCCGAAACGACTGCAAAGAGATGCAAAAAAACAGACAGAGGCAGTCGGAATCGGAACGAAATCTCAACAGGCTCTAAAGCTTCAACAAGAGGAAGGAAAGCTGGAACGGAAAATCAAATCACGTGAACAACGTGAGGCTGAGAAAGAATTTCAGTTTGAACTCAAACAACAGAAGAAAAAAGAGAAGCATCGGGGCAGGTAACTGCCCTATTTCTCATTTAGAAGAAGGAAGAAAGCTGAATATGTTAATAAATAAACACCGGGATATGACACCATTTGATATGACGAAGCCACCTGTAAGACAATATCTGTTTCTGCTTCCACTCATTTGGGGAGCATCCTACATAATGACCAGACAATTTGGACTAAAAATCCGTAAGATCAATATGAAGGGCATCAAGCCTCCCTATCTGGTTATTGGAACACATCAGGGCTTTTCAGATTATTACATAGCACCATTAGCATTGTTTCCTCATAGGGCAAATTATGTCTCTGATATGGAGGGCTTTGCTGCCTTTGGGGAGTGGCTGTATCGTGGAATCGGCTGTATTGGGAAGAGGCGTTATGTGTCAGATTATTCTGTCATAAAAAATATCGGAGCAGCTCTCAAGTCAGGACAAGCTGTGGTGATTTTTCCTGAATCCAGACACTCTAATGTCGGAACAACAGCGTATCTGCCGAAGAATCTCGGAAAACTGGCGAAGCTTATGCACGTTCCGATAGTGACGTTGTCTGTAAATGGAAGTTATCTGGCCAATCCATTCTGGGATGAGGAGCATACGAGAAACACGAGGATGGAAGCAGTACTGGAGTGCCTATATACAAGAGAGCAATTGGCAGTAACGGATGAGAGAGATACAACAGAAGATTGAAGAAAAGCTGTCCTATGATGAGTATGCGTGGCAGCTGGGACAAAAAATTAGCATTTCATATCAAAAGAGAGCCGAAGGACTGCATAGGGTTCTGTATCAATGCCGCCATTGTGGAGAAGAATTCATGATGGAGAGTCATGACAGTCAGTTAAGCTGTAATGCGTGTGGTGCAGCTTGGGAGATGAACGCCTATGGAAAACTCATTGCAGTCCATGGTCATCAACAGATCCACATTCCAGACTGGTATGAGTGGGAGAGGACACAGACAATACAAGAAATTCAGGCGGATACGATGAAGAAGGAATATTCTGTACGAGTGGAGGCACTGCCTAATGCAAAAGGCTTTATCGCTCTTGGATCAGGGACGCTTAAGCTGGATATGGAGCAGTTTACATTGATACTGGCGGATCGAACACTGTATTTTCCTCATAAGTGCCGTGAGTCTGTTCAGACAGAATACAACTATAGGGGCAGAGGAGCATGCATTGTACTGTCAGACAGAGACTGTTGCTATTATATTTACTCAGATGATTTGGAATTCAACCCAACGAAAATGCAGTTTGCAGGAGAGTATCTCTATCATGTGAGGTAGAATATCTGTTTGACTATAGAGCACTTGATACCATAGCTTCTGCCTATAGCCAGACATACGCATTGTATATTAGACAGTATCAATTATTCATGCTATCATCATTTCATAGATAAATGGTAGGAAATGAAAACTACAATTATAATCGAGGAGGAATTGATGATGAGCAAAAAAACATATGCAGAGAGAAAATTGAGATTTGAAACATTACAGTTACATGTAGGACAGGAGACGCCAGATGCGGTGACTGATGCAAGGGCGGTTCCAATCTATCAGACATCTTCTTATGTATTTCACAACAGCGAACATGCAGCAGCAAGATTTGGTCTGACGGATGCGGGTAATATCTACGGAAGACTGACGAACCCGACAGAGGATGTATTTGAGCAAAGAATCGCTGCCTTGGAAGGCGGAGTGGCAGCACTCGCTGTAGCGTCCGGGGCAGCAGCAATCTCTTATACGATTCAAAATCTTGCACATGCAGGGGAGCATATCGTAGCAGCAAAGAATATTTATGGAGGCACTTATAATTTGCTGGCACATACCCTTCCGGAGTATGGAATCAGAACGACCTTCGTAGATCCATTCAACTATACAGAGGTTGAGGCAGCAATTGAAGAAAATACGAAGGCAATCCACATTGAGACACTCGGTAATCCGAATTCTGATGTGGTAGACATTGAGAAGCTGGCTGGGATTGCACATGCACATAAAATCCCATTGATCGTTGATAATACCTTTGCGACTCCTTATCTGGTTCGTCCGATCGAGTATGGTGCAGACATTGTAGTTCATTCAGCTACAAAGTTCATTGGAGGTCACGGAACCACCATCGGTGGAGTTATCATTGACAGTGGAAAGTTTGACTGGGAGAGCAGCGGCAAGTTTCCGTCACTGACAGAGCCGAATCCGAGTTATCATGGAATCAGCTTTACCAAGGCTGTCGGAGCAGCGGCATTTGTGACAAAGATTCGTGCAATTCTGTTACGTGATACAGGAGCAACTTTGTCACCATTTCATGCCTTTTTCTTCTTACAGGGTCTTGAGACATTGTCACTGCGAGTAGAACGTCATGTAGAAAATGCGCTGAAGGTAGTGGATTATCTGAATCATCATCCACAGGTGGAACATGTCAATCATCCGTCTGTTTCGGGAAATGAACAGCAACAGAAGCTGTATCAGAAGTATTTCCCGAATGGCGGTGGCTCGATTTTTACCTTTGAGATCAAGGGAGATGCAGAGAAAGCAAAGAAGTTTATTGATCATTTGGAACTCTTTTCGCTGCTTGCAAATGTAGCAGATGTAAAGTCGTTGGTGATCCATCCGGCATCTACTACACATTCACAGCTAAATGAAGCAGAGCTTCTGGAACAGGGAATCAAACCGAATACCATCAGATTGTCAATCGGTACTGAGAATATAGCCGATATCCTTGAAGATCTGGATGAGGCATTCAAAGCGGTTCGATAACTGTATGATAAAAGATAGTAGTAATCAACTTGACAAAAATGATGAAAGGTAATATATTACTCAATAGGGTAATTTATTACCTTTTATTTCATTAAAAAAGTGTTACGTTATATCGAATAAGAGAAAGGAATCATAAAATGGAAGATGAAGCATACAAACCACAATACGGTGATTTGAAAGTCGGAGATATGGAGGGTTCTTTTTTTCTGATCGGAATTATGAATGAGTTTATGAATCGTTTTCAGACAGTTGGTGACAGCTTATTCAAGGAAATGAGCTGGAAACAGTGCTTTGCTTTGATTTGTATGGGACTATTTGAGCAGCCGCCGACATTAAAGGAGCTATCTGAGGTGATGGGAAGTTCTCATCAGAATGTCAAACAGATCCTTTTGAAACTTGAGCGGGAGGGATATGTTGAATTTGTGGCAGATGCTTCCGATCGGAGAAAGCAGAGGATTCTTGCGACGCAAAAAGCAGAGGAGTTCTCAGAAAAGTATGCACATGCAAGTGATGTTTTTGTGAAAAAGCTATTTCAGGACATTCATGAGGATGACTTGAAAACAACGATTTACTCAATCATCCATTTGGATGATCAACTCAAGGATTTATCAGAAGATATCAAAAAGAATGGAACGGAGAGGTACTTATGAAAAAAACAGTGATCATCGTAGACGAGAACTGCGAAGAAACCGGAAGAAGATTGGAAACAGAATTAAAGAAAAATGATAAAAATATCGTATCTATTTCCACAAAGGACTTGGAGATTAATACCTGTTATAGCTGCGGATATTGCAGTACAAAGGAATACGGAAAGTGTTTTCAAAAGGATGATATGGAACCGATTCTACGTGAACTTGTAACCTGTGATACAATGGTCGTTGTCACACCGGTAACCTTTGGCTCATATTCCTCAGCAATCAAGGCAATCATAGAACGGACATGTGTGCTTGGCGATACGCATTACTATGTAGTCAAGGGCGAGATGGTTAAGGGGATGCGGAGTGATATTAAGTATCAGTATGTGGTAGGGATCAAACAAGACTGTGGCAGCAAGGAACAGGAGTTCTTTCATAATCTTGTTGCTGAGAACGTCCGTATTATGAACATACAGGGGAAGTCATGGATCATCAGTCCCGGAGAGGCTGTAGAAAAAATCGTGGAGGAGATCTGTCATGAGTGAAATCATTTTTATCAATGCAAGCCCAAGAAAGAACGGAACCAGTATGATGTTGTGCGAGAGACTGCAGAAACATCTAGGTGGTGAAATCATAGAGTTATTTGATAAACAGACAGAACTGATACAGATCATTGAGAGAATTGGTGAGGCTGACACAGTTATCATTTCAGGACCTTGCTATGTGGATTCATATCCTGCCAAGGTAACGTTGCTGCTTGAGGAGCTTAGCCGACAGCCTGATAAGTGTCATGGACAGAAGCTGTATGGAATTATTAATGGTGGAATGCCATATGTACATACACATGAATCAGGTCTGCATCAGCTCGAAATCTTTGCAGATCTGTGTAATATGCATTATGCCGGTGGTTTTGTGATTGGGTTGGGTCCCATGCTCAACGGTCAGGAGTTAGAGAAGCATATGTGTGCGAAAAAGTTAGTGCCTGCATTTCATGAGTTTGGAGAGCATATCAGACAAGGAGAGGATTCTCCAGCAGCACTTTACTATAAGACAATGTTTAAGGTGCCAAAGGTTATGGCGATGTTAATGGCAAAATGGGCATGTATGAATATTGATAAGCAATTAGCGAATCATGGGTTTGATTACAATACTCCCAGTCCTTATCGTTTGTAGGAATATGAGGTTGATGAGAAATTTTTTTTTGAATCATATGGCAGCATATGATTCTTTTTTTAGAGAAAAGGAGTTGAGCGACTATGGCACAGGTAAATATTAGTAATCTGACCTTCTGTTATGAGGGCAGCTTTGACAATATTTTTGAAGAAGTATCTTTTTCCATAGATACAGACTGGAAATTAGGATTGATCGGACGTAACGGAAAAGGAAAGACAACCTTTTTAAATCTATTGCTTGGCAAGTATGAATACCGTGGCAGTATCAGTACTTCCGCCGTATTTGAATATTTTCCATATCATATCGAACAGGAATGGATGCAATCGGATACCATCCATGTAATCGAGCATGTGGAGCCGGATTATGAACTCTGGAAGGTATGCAGAGAGTTGGAGCTTTTGAAGATGAGCGCAGATATTTTGTATCGTCCTTATCAGACATTGAGTCATGGAGAACGTACAAAGGTAATGCTTGCATTATTATTTTCAAAGGAGCAGACTTTTTTGCTGATTGATGAACCTACCAATCATTTGGATTTGCCGACAAGAAAACTTTTGGTTGCGTATTTGCAAAATAAGAAGGGATTTATTCTGGTATCACATGACAGATGGTTTATGGATCAGTGTGTGGATCATGTACTTGTGCTGAATCGTAATACGATAGAGGTAGAAAAGGGAAATTTCAGTTCCTGGTGGGAGAATAAGCAGAAGCGAGATGCCTTTGAAGCTTCAGAGAACGAGAAGCTAAAGCGGGATATCTCAAAATTGAACGAGGCTGCCAGAAAGAATGCCATGTGGGCAGACCAGGTGGAAGCAACAAAAATCGGGTTTGATCCGACCAAGGAGCATGACAGGTTCTTAGGAACACGCTCATATATTGCAGCGAGAAGTAAAAAGATGCAGGCAAGGAGCAAGAGCTTTGAAAAACGCTCTGAGACTGCTATTGAGAAAAAGCAGGGACTGTTAAAGGATCTGGAGACAACTGTTGATCTGAAACTGATGCCGTTATCTCATCACAAAGAGGTCTATGTAGAATGCAGAGATTATTCCTGCGGTTATTTAAAATCGACAGAGGATGAACAGAAAAGCAATCATTTTTCAGAAGCGGATCTACTGTTACATCATTTCAATATGAAGATCAAACGGGGCGATCGTGTTGCATTGCAGGGTGCTAATGGATGTGGGAAGTCTACACTAATTAAGGCAATTTTGCATTCCGAGAATCAGCTATTTCAAGAAGGAACGCTGGAAACGGCCAGCGGACTGATCATATCTTATATCAATCAGGATACTTCTTTCTTAAAGGGCTCTCTGGATGATTACATTCGTACTTGTGGAGCAGAGGACAGTCTGTTCAAGGCAATCCTGCGACAGCTGGATTTCGAACGTGTACAGTTTGAAAAACCAATGGAGGATTACTCTGAGGGACAGAGAAAAAAGGTACTCATTGCGGGCAGTCTCTTGCAGCAGGCACATCTCTATATATGGGATGAACCGTTAAACTATATTGATGTCTTTTCGAGAATGCAGATTGAGCAGCTGATATTAAAATATCAGCCAACCATGCTGTTTGTGGAACATGATCAGATTTTTACAGAGAAAATCGCAACACAGATTGTAAAGCTTTAACTTTTGCAACTTATCCGTTTCAAATGCAACTCATCCAGCAAAGTATTGGCAGGATGATAATGGAATGCTATGGTGGCATTACAAGAGAAACGGAGGAAAGAAAAATGGGAATTTTGTTATTAGGTATTGCAATTG
>CAZVYQ010000071.1:0-8027 GCA_964631375.1 uncultured Lachnospiraceae bacterium
CTGTGTATCAGCAGAATTCATATTGGACGACAAAATAGTTTTGTAATATACTTTTTAAATAGCAGTATCAACAAATTATATGTAAAGGATGGAAAAAAGAATGAAAAAGTTATTAACAGTAGCACTGGCAGCAGTTATGGTTTTATCACTTGCAGCATGTGGATCAAAGGGAGCAGCAAACACAGAAGGAAAGAAATATGTGATTGCTACAGATACGGCATTCAGACCGTTTGAGTATACCAATGCAGATGGGAATTTTGAAGGAATCGATGTTGACCTGTTAGCAGCAATTGCTGAGGATCAGGGATTTACATATGATTTACAGTCACTTGGCTGGGATGCAGCAATTGCAGCATGTCAGGCAGGGCAGGCAGACGGTATGATCGCAGGAGCTTCCATCACCGATGAAAGAAAGGAAAGCGGCTGGATCTTCTCAGATGGATATTATGATGCAACACAGTGTTTTGCAGTCGCTGCTGATGCTACATACGCTTCTTTTGATGATGTAAAGGGAACCAATGTAGCAGTTAAAACAGGTACACAGGGAGCAGCTTACGCAGAGAGCCTTGCAGATACTTATGGATTTACACTTTCTTATTTTGAGGATTCACCGACAATGTATCAGTCAGTCATAGGTGGTCAGTGTACGGGATGCTTTGATGATACTCCGATTATGAAGGCTTATATTCAGGAAGACGGACTGGGATTAAAGACTTTGGACAATACACAGAACGAAGGAGCACCTTATGGATTTGCTGTATTCTCAGCAGATAAACAGGAGCTTGTTGATATGTTTAATAAAGGTCTTGCAAATATCAAAGCAAATGGTAAGTACGATGAAATCGTTGCAAAATATCTAGGTGAATAATTATGATTGAAATTGTTACAGTCTATGGCAACTTAATGCTGACAGCCATGGGGCAGACATTACTGCTTGCCCTGTGCGGACTGTTTTTTGCATGCATACTAGGCTTGATTTTTGGTTTACTCAGTGTGGTAAAGAATAAGGTCTGCAATATAATTGCAACCATATTTGTGGATGCGATCCGTGGTGTTCCGATGATCGTTCTGGCTTATTTCATTTTCTTTGGAGTTCCTTATTTTTGGAACAAGATATTGGGACTTGGCGGGATGACGTTGACAGCATTGACTGCAGGAACGATATGTCTGGCATTGAATTGTGGTGCATATATGGCAGAGATCATCAGAGCCGGTATCCAGAGTGTGGATAAGGGCCAGATGGAGGCCGCCAGATCACTGGGACTTACTTATGGGACAGCTATGCGTCGAGTGGTACTGCCACAGGCGATTCGTACTATGATCCCCAGCATTATAAACCAGTTTATCATCACATTAAAGGATACCTCGATTTTGTCAGTTATCGGTTTCCCGGAACTGGTCAATACAACCAAGAATGTTGTTGCCATAACCTTTAAATCCTTTCAGGCATGGGGAGTTGCCGCAGTGATGTACCTTGTAGTGATCACACTTCTTTCCCGTCTGGCAAAGAGAATGGAGAGGAGGCTGAATCGTGGCAGAGAGTAACAATCAGAAGGAAATCAGGATTCATGTGGAGCATCTGAGAAAGCATTTTGAAAAATTAGAGGTACTCAAGGATATTAACATTGATGTATATGAGGGAGAGGTCATTGTTGTTTTGGGCCCGTCAGGATCAGGAAAGTCTACATTTTTACGATGTCTGAACCGCTTGGAGGATATCACCGATGGAATCGTTGAAGTAGACGGATATGTGATTACTGATAAAAAAACGGATATTAATAAAGCACGTCAAAACATGGGCATGGTGTTCCAGCATTTTAACCTGTTTAACAATATGGATGTACTGGGAAACATGATGCTCGCTCCGATGGAACTGAAAATGGGATCTAAGGAAGAGATCGAGAAAAAAGCCATTGAATTATTACAAAGAGTCGGCTTGGAGGATAAGCTGCATGCGTATCCTGCACAGCTATCGGGAGGACAGAAGCAGAGAGTGGCGATCGCCAGAGCTCTTGCCATGAATCCAAATGTTATGCTCTTTGATGAGCCGACCTCTGCACTTGATCCGGAGATGGTCGGTGAGGTTCTTGCTGTTATGAAGCAGTTAGCGGCAGGCGGAATGACTATGGTAGTTGTTACGCATGAGATCGGATTTGCCAAAGAGGTGGCTAGTCGTGTAATTTTCATGGAAAATGGATATATCGTTGAAGAAGGTACACCTGATGAAGTGATTAATCACCCAAAAGAAGCAAGGACAATAGATTTCCTGAGTAAAGTACTGTAGGTGAATCATACGTAATGGAGGAGCTAGTATGCAGCCGATTATAGGCATAATTCCTTTATATGATGATGATAAGGATAGTATATGGATGGTACCCGGATATTTGCGGGGAGTTGAAGAGGCAGGAGCGGTTCCAATCATCCTGCCTCTTACAACAGATGAAAGAGAGCTAGAGACAGTAGCCAGTCTGTGTGATGGATTTTTGTTCACAGGCGGACATGATGTAGATCCAAAATTGTATGGACAGGAGTCAAAACCGCAGTGCGGTAGGGCTTGCAAACAAAGAGATACGATGGAGAAGATCATATTTGACTATGCACTGGCTCTGAACAGACCGATCTTTGGAATCTGTCGCGGAATACAGTTGATCAATGCATTATGCGGGGGAACACTTTATCAGGATCTGCCATCAGAATACAAGAGTGATGTAGAGCATCATATGCAACCGCCTTATGATCAGATAGCACATACGATTACGATTGAAAAGGATACACCATTATTCCAGTGGTTTCAGACAGATACCATTGGGGTAAACAGCTATCATCACCAAGGAGTTAAAGAACTTGCCAAGACATTAAAGCCTATGGCACACTCCGAGGATGGATTGACAGAGGCAGTCTATATGCCTGACAAGCCCTTTGTCATAGCAGTTCAGTGGCATCCTGAATTCAATTACAAGAAAGAAAAATCATCGCAGATACTGTTTCAAAGATTTGTGGAAGCCTGTAGGAGAGAGTTATGAATCGAAAAAGAAAAGCCATCATTAAAGGAAATGAAATATCAGAGGTCGTGAAATTATCACTTGGAGGTCACGAACAGAAAGTTTTGATAGAAGGAAAAAACAAGGCTTTGCCGGTGATCATCGTACTGCATGGTGGACCGGGATCACCATTGCCGCTTGGAATGGGATGTAGAGGGATACTTCCGGATTATACGAATCAATTCATCATGGTGTACTGGGATCAATGGGGCTGTGGTGCAAATAATGCAGTGATAGACGAGACATTTTGTATCAAAGACTTTGTAGATATGACGGTGGATCTGGTTACAGAGGTGAAGAAACGATTTCCTGACAACAAGATGATTTTGTTTGGTACATCATGGGGAAGCATTCTTTGTCTACAGACTGTAGTTCGTATGGGAAAGCAGCTTGATGCTGCAGTGGTATGGGGACAGATTGTAAAAAATCCTATCTGTAATCAAAATGCATTTCATACAATAGAACAAAAGCATTTGCCGGTAAAAGACAGAGAGAAGCTGCAGACTATCAAGAAGCAGCCTGTTACCGTTGACAGCATTATGTTTACGGCAGGATGTATACGCAAGTATACAGATGGTTATAACAATCACTTGGATCAGAAAATGCCAATAGGAGCTATGGCATGGGGAATTCTCAGTAGTCCGGATTATCGCATGAAGGATATCATAGCAATTATGAGTAACGGCTGTGTAAAGAATAAAAGTATATGGAATGAGATCAACAGAACAGACTTGTCCGAACTGCTAAAAAAGGTAGAAATTCCGTATAGTATTTTACAAGGAGATACCGATATCGTGACAGATACGGAAACAGTAGTGAAGCAGGTTGAACAGGCAGATAATCATCACCTGTCATACAGTATTATCAAGAATTCAGGTCATATGCCGGGAATCACAGGAATGAATGCAGTCATTGAGGTTCTGCAACGCCAAAAGTAACAGAGGATAGAGGTGATTCTTATGAAATTAGTTAAATATGGATGGTATGCATTATTAATTGCTATAGTGGGAGATATCTGTCTGTCGTTTGTATTTCCCCTGTTCTATAGAGATTATCAATGGCTTACAATGTCCATCAGTGCATTGGGAAATCCCCAAAGCCCGGTTCGCGGCGTGTTCAACAGCTGGATGTTGATTGAGGGAATCCTGTTTTTAATTGGGTTACCGGCTATTTATCAGAGATATAATCTTATTTCACGAAAAATGACAATTACACTTCTGAGTTTCATAGGACTGTTTGCAGTTGGTGCATGCATTTTCACATACTTTTTCAGTGTGAATGAAACTAAAGAGATTGTAACACAGGCTTCATTGATTCATGAAGCAGGATCGACCATTGGCTTTATGGCATTTCTGTTTGTACCTTTGCTCCTTGCAATACTGTCCTATAAAAATGGCGAAAGGCAACGGGAACACTGTTCATCGTATGTTTTATTGTTGCATTTGCATTCTTTGTCTTGTTTGTATTGTCGGAGGAGCCAGAGTTTGCAGGTACTGTAATCGGTCAGGAAGGCCTGTGGGAAAGGCTGAACCTGATATTTATGTATCTGCCGGTTGGGGTTGTAAGTATAAAAGAGAAAAAGGTTATGCCTATGTGATGAGCATAATGAACTTCATAACAGAGCCTTACATGTGAAAGAACTATATAAAGACAATCAAAAACCGGACATTGAGAGTAAAAAGGCGGACATTGAAATTAAAAAAGCGGACATTGACAGTCACAGAATATACGATAGTGATATTAAGAAGTTCTCGCAAAAAACCATAAATCATATACAAAATATATTTAGTAGTATTGAAATTGATTCTATATTTGGAAGATCAGATGTGCAGAGAATCACAAAACTGGGAGCTAGCAGAGCATCAGAACTACTGAAGGACTTAGTTGATGCACAGATTATAGAAGCAGTAAACGGCTATGGTAAAGGGAAATATAGATTTATCAAGAAGCATATATGAATCAAAAGCATATAGGAACATTAGCAGAGACCAAGGATCGTCTGGCAGCATTTGAGTATAGTGATGAGTGGATTGAATCGGGTTTCTCTATTGTTGATTATCTATAATCTGAAAAAATCTAATTAACCAATCTGAAATAATCCAAAAAAACCGGGAATTCGAGTTACAGACAGATAATTTGGTATTGAACCGCCATTTCAACCCTCCAATACCAAAACACAAAAGCAGAGTCATCCAAAGACTAACATATATTTACAATCAAGTAAATAATTTGGTATTTAACTGCAATATCAGCCTCCCAATACCAAAAAGCAAAAGCCGAGCAAGCCAAAAGCACACATATATTTACATATTGACAAATGATTTGGTATTGAACCACTATATCAGCCTCTCAATACCAAAAAGTAAAACCAAACAAGTTATCCAAATCTTACTAATCCAATGAAATGTACCTTACGATATTAAAAACGAAAAACACGTTGATAATATTTAAAATTTCACTTTACGATTAACCAAAAATAATAAGCCTCAAGAAATGTCAACAAACAGATAATATATTATCTATTTGTTGACATTTCTAATATATATGGTTAAAATATTATCTATGGATAACTTATTTTTCTTAAAATCGCCAAAGGATATCAATATTGAAATTGCGAAAAGAGTAAGTGCAAGGAGAAAGGAGAATCATATTACACAGGAGCAGTTGAGTGTAAAAGCAGATGTTAGCTATGGATCGATCAAAAGATTTGAGAGAACTGGCGAAATATCACTATCCTCACTTATAAAAATAGCGTTTGTACTAGGTTTGGAAAATGACTTTGATTCATTGTTTTCGAAGAAGGGATATTCATCTATCCAGGAGGTCATCGATGAACAATCATAAACAATTAGAAGTATATATGAATCAGAAGCATGTAGGAACATTAGCAGAGACCAAGGATCGTCTGGCAGCATTTGAGTATAGTGATGAGTGGATTGAATCGGGTTTCTCTATCAGTCCGATCTCATTGCCACTGCAGAAGGGTGTCTTTATTCCTAAAAAGTATGATCCGTTTGATGGTTTATTTGGTGTGTTTGCAGATAGTCTCCCAGATGGATGGGGTCGGTTCTTAGTGGATAGGTTACTGTTGAAAAATCATATTAACCCATCAAGTGTTAGTGCATTTATGAGAATGGCAATTGTGGGAAATAATGGTATGGGTGCTTTGGAATATCTTCCTTCAAGTGAATTAATAACGGAAAAGTCAGAATTATCATTGGATGAACTTGCAGTAGAATGCGAAAAGATGTTTGATACAGAGAATTCAGAGTATCTGGATGAACTATTTTGCATGGGTGGCTCCTCTGGTGGTGCGAGACCAAAAGTGAATTATGAGATAGATGGAGCAGAATGGATTGTAAAGTTTCCATCTTCTATTGATCGAAAACATATTGGAAGAGAAGAATATGATTATTCTGTCTGTGCAAAGAAATGCCAGTTACCTATGACGGAAACAAAGCTTCTGCCATCAAAGCATTGTGAAGGATACTTTGCAACAAAGCGGTTTGATAGAGAAAACAATCGGAAAATTCATATGGTATCAGTGAGTGGATTATTAGAAACATCACATCGAATTCCTAATCTTGATTACAATATCCTGATGCAATTAACGATGAAGATCACACACAGCTATGAAGAAGTGGAGAAGCTTTTCAGATGGATGTGTTTCAATGTGTTTGCACATAACAGAGACGACCATTCGAAGAATTTTTCCTTTATATATCAGAATAAGGAATGGAAGCTGTCTCCGGCATATGATCTGACCTATAGCAGTTCCATTGGCGGTGAGCATGCTACAACAATCAATGGGAATGGAAGCACTCCGGGAATGTATGACATTATGGAAGTTGCAAAAAAGGTAAAGATGGACGAGAAGAAGGCTCAAAGGATTGCTGATGAGATTAGAGAGATTGTAGTTGAGGATTTGAAGGAATATATATAGTGAGGTGTTGGTATGGGAAAAAAGAAGAGAGAACATGTTGTGTAGAGCTGTAAAATTTTACGTTGAATTTTACAGCACATTTACGTATAATATAAGTGGAAACATGAAAAAATATATCGAAGAAAGGAAGTAGATATTATGTCAAATATATTACCAGTATCAGATTTGAGAAATTATAATGAAGTATTAAAAAATTGTCAGGCTGGAGAACCTGTATTTCTAACAAAGAATGGAAGAGGAAAATTTGTTGTAATGGATATTGCAGATTATGAGCGAGAGAAAGCAGAAAAAAAATTGCTTATGAAATTGCAAGAAGCAGAGGATGCTGTGAAGGATGAAAGTGCATGGTTGAACATGGGAGATTTGAAAAAATCTGTTGGGGTATAAACTATGATGAAATTGCGGATTAATCCTGTTGTTGCAGAAGATTTAAAAGGAATCAAAGAGTTTATAGCGGAAGATAATGAGGATATGGCTATAAAGACGATACAGGAGATTTATTCTCGTTTTGAGCAAATACAGGAATTTCCATATCTAGGAGCAGACCTATCTAAGCGAGTAAGTTTTAGGACAGATTATAAATATGTGATTTGCGGAAATTATGTTGTACTATATAAAGTCAGAAAAGAAGTTGTTGAGGTTTATAGAGTAGTTAATCGGTATCAAGATATTACGCAAATTTTTGGAGGTATATATTATGCCACAGATTATACCAATTAAAGATTTGAAGAATACGTCAGAGATTTCAGAAATGTGTCATAGAGCAGAAGAACCAATTTTTATTACCAAGAATGGGTATGGAGATATGGTTATTATGAGTGTAGAGAATTATGAACAGACCATGCGAGAAGTTCTTTAAACTCCATGAGGGAAAAGCAAAGGATATATGGAAGCATTCATTTCTGAGATGGACTATTTGTTACTATTTATTGTAGAAGATAATACAGTTTATATCACAGGATTTTTCCATTAATTAGAAAATTACAATTCAAAAATATAACGTCAATTTAGCATCAGATCATTACAGTCTGATGCTATTTTAA
>CAZVYQ010000072.1:0-7804 GCA_964631375.1 uncultured Lachnospiraceae bacterium
CGGTGATTGAGGAGCCAGTGATTGAGGAACCGGTGATTGAGGAGCCTGTGATTGAGGAGCCGGTGGTTGAGGATGCTATCATCGAAGCCCCCATCATGGATGAGCCGGCCTCTGACGTGGAGCCCGCTGCTGAGGGAGACGAGGATGTTTTACAGGATGAGGATATTTCAAATCTGCTTGCATCCTTGAGTGCATTGGATGCGATTCCCCAACCGGCAATACAGCCTGCTGAGGGTCAAGAGATTGCGATCTCTCCTGAAGAATTACAGCGGATGGCAGATGATCTGGATATCAAGGATATCACTCCGGAACCTGAACAGGAAGAAGATACCGATGTAACAGAGTTATTGGATCAATTGTCCAATGATTCTGAATTGGATGAAATAAATGAATTATTAAAAAAGAATGATAATAATGAAACCGTGGAAGAGGATGATATCCTCGCAATGTTGGAGAATGCAACTGAGGGCGACAGCAATGGTAACGGTTTAGATGACGAATTTGCAATTGAAGAACCCTTGGCAGATGACGAGGGAGACGAAGAATCCGAAGCCGGTTCTAAGCGAGAGCAGAAAAAAAGAGAGAAGAAAGAGAAAAAAGCAAAGAAGGAGAAAATCGATCAGGCAGATAAGAAGCCCGGTTTTTTCGCTCGTTTATTCAATTCTCTGACAGAGGAAGTCATGTCAGAGGAATCCGCAGAGGAAGTCAAGGATCTTTTTGGCGAGGCGACCATTGCCGAAACTCTTGAAAGTAATGATGCGGCAAATCAAGAGCTGCTGGAAGAACTGGATGAAGAAGACCAGAAAAAGGGCAAGAAGGGTAAAAAGGGCAAGAAAGAGAAGACAAAAAAAGAAAAGCCTGTAAAAGAGAAAAAGCCGAAGAAAATTAAGGAACCCAAACAGGAGAAACGGTCAGAAAAGAAGCTTCCTACGAAACATGTTACTGTAATTGCAGTGATGTGTGCATCTATTGGTTTACTGATGATTGCCATCGCCATTTTCTATCCATATTATACAGATATGAAGAAGGCGGCAGATCATTATCAGGAACAGGATTATGAAATGGCATATGAATGCTTTCTTGGACATCATTTGAATGCAGAAGAGCAGACCTTGTTTGATAAAACGATATTAATGCTGCGATTGGATCGTAAGTATCAATCATACTTGAACTATACCTCTCTGGGGATGAAACTAGAGGCTTTTAATGCCTTGATTCAGGGACAGGAGGCAGTTGACAAATACAGAGAGGATGCCGAACTGCTTGGAATCATGGAGGAATATGAGAGCAAGGCCAGAATGATTGAAGAAGCTCTGAACAATCAATATGGAGCAAACATAGAACAAGTACGTCAATGGATCGCAATTGAAGATCCACAATTGTATTCCAGAACCATTGCAGATTTTTTGAATGGAACCAATACATCTGAGGATGGAAATCAAGCACCCGAGGAACCACCTGAAAATCCAATTATTGAAGGTGAAGAGGGAGAATTTACAGGGGAAGAATTATGATCGCAATCATTGATTATGATGCCGGAAATATCAAAAGTGTTGAGAAAGCATTACAGTTCCTTGGTGAAAAAGCAGTAGTGACGAGGGATAGAAAAACCATTTTGGAAGCAGAAAAAGTCATTCTTCCCGGAGTGGGAGCTTTTGGGGACGCTATGAACAGAATCAGATCCTATGGCTTGGAGGAGATTATTCATGAGGTAGTGCAGAGTAAGACTCCCTTTTTAGGAATATGCCTTGGCTTACAGCTTTTTTTTGAAAAGAGTGACGAGAGCCCCGATGTCAAGGGCTTGGGATTGCTACAAGGTGAAATCAAAAGAATACCGGATCAAAAAGACCTTAAAATACCTCATATTGGATGGAATTCACTTGAAATTCAAAATGGTGGAAGATTAATGCAGGGGATTGATAATGGTTCGTATGTCTATTTTGTACACTCATATTATTTAGAGGCGAATGATCCAAAGATTGTTAAGGCTACGACGAATTACAGCACCCTGATACATGCTGTTGTTGAGCAGGATCATTTGTTTGCATGTCAATTCCACCCCGAGAAGAGTTCTGACGTGGGGATACGGATTCTGAAGAATTTTATCAATATTGACAGGGAGGTCTGATATGCATACAAAACGAATTATTCCTTGTCTGGATGTACATGCAGGCAGAGTTGTAAAGGGTGTTAATTTTGTAGATTTGCGTGATGCGGGTGATCCGGTCGAAATCGCTGCCGCTTATGACCAGGCGGGAGCTGATGAACTGGTATTTCTGGATATCACCGCATCATCAGATGCACGCAATACTGTAGTGGATATGGTACGTGCAGTTGCAGAGAAGGTTTTTATTCCGTTTACGGTGGGTGGCGGAATACGGACGGTAGATGATTTTAGAGCGATACTGCGTGAGGGTGCAGATAAGGTGTCCATTAATTCCTCTGCCATTGATCATCCGGAACTGATTAGTGCTGCAGCCGATAAGTTTGGAAGTCAATGCGTTGTGGTTGCGATTGATGCGAAGCGACGTACAGATGGAAGCGGATGGAATATATATAAAAATGGCGGACGAGTTGATATGGGAATGGATGCAGTCGACTGGGCCATCAAAGCAAATACATTGGGAGCAGGAGAGATTCTTCTGACCAGTATGGATTGTGATGGGACTAAAGCCGGATATGACATTGAACTGACGAGAACAATCTCAGAAAATGTGAGTATTCCTGTGATTGCATCAGGTGGAGCAGGAACCAGAGAGCATTTTTATGATGCACTGACGCAGGGAAAAGCAGATGCTGTGTTGGCGGCATCGCTCTTTCATTTCAAAGAACTGGAAATCAGAGAGTTAAAGAAGTATTTACGAGAACGAAATATTTCTGTCAGACTGTAGTGATAAAGGAGATCAACGTAATGGCTGCCATCAGCAACGACTGGCTTCCTGCATTGAAGGATGAATTTGGGAAACCATATTATAAAAAACTACATGCTACGATCGTGAAGGAGTATCAATCAAAGCTGATCTTTCCGGCATCAGACGATATTTTTAATGCATTTCATCTGACACCGCTCGAAAAGGTTAAGGTTGTGATTCTGGGACAGGATCCATATCATGATGTGGGACAGGCACATGGATTATGTTTTTCTGTGAAACCGGATGTGGAAATACCCCCTTCTCTGCAAAATATCTACAAAGAATTGCATGATGATCTGGGATGTTATATACCAAACAACGGTTACTTGACGAAATGGTCAGATCAGGGAGTTCTTTTGTTAAACACAGTTTTAACAGTCAGAGCCCATCAGGCTAATTCTCATCACGGAATCGGCTGGGAGGAATTTACCGATGCGGCGATCAGAGTGTTAAATACGCAGGATCGTCCGATTGTGTTCATTTTATGGGGGAGACCGGCTCAGATGAAGGAAGGAATGCTTTCCAATCCAAAGCATCTCATACTCAAGGCTCCGCATCCGAGTCCATTGTCAGCCTACAGAGGCTTCTTTGGAAGCAAACCATTTAGCAAAACCAATACGTTTTTGAGGGAAAACGGATTACAGGAGATCGATTGGCAGATCGAAAATATCGGAGGATAATGTGAGTAAGGAAGTCGTAAAGAAACGTGTAAGAAGAATAAAAAGAGATACCGGATATAAGGAACATAAGGAATATAAAGAACATAAAGAATCAAGAGAGCAGATCAAAACAGCTACACCAAAGCATAGAAACAGGGATAAAGAAAAACGTTTAGAACGTATCCTGCGGATTAGTATGGGTATCGTAGGACTATTCATTGTATTAATCGGAATATATATTGGTGTCAGTCATTTCTCACCGGTCAACAAGGTTGTCAAAAAACTGGCAGAGGGAAATGAATTCCTGAATCAACAGGATTATGAGAGTGCAATCCAAGCCTATTTGGAGGCACTGGAACTGGAACCGGACAGTGTGGAGATTAAAAACCACATCTCTAATGTGTATATTATGATCGCTGCAACTTATGGTGAGACAGACGAGGCAATCAATGCTTATCAGACTGCATTATCCTATAATAAACAGAATGTTGCGGCATATTGGGGCGTGTCCAATATTTTTGAAGGACGTAACGATGAAGCCAATATGATGTCGGCACTTACAACAGGCTTTGCCAATACGAACGATGCTGAGATTGGTGCAAAGCTTGATGCCATTCAGGCTGAGAAGGATCGGATTCAAGCAGAAGCAGATGCCTTGGCTGCTGAACAGGCTGCCGAGGAAGCAGAACGAGCTGCAAATGAAGAGGCACATAATCAGCTTTTACAGCCGTTGCTGGAGCTGTTTGCGAAGGATGATATAGATGGAGTAAAGGAACTGATCCGTAAGGAGGAATACGTAGATCTGTCAGATGAACTGATCAATGCGGATGATGTATATTACTGCGGAGAGAAGGATGCAGACGGCAATAAGAACGGAAAGGGTGTCGGAGCATATGCAAATGGATATTATTATTATGGAGATTATTCAGGAAATGTAAGAAGCGGTTCAGGTATATGGATACGTGCCGTTTATTCGGAGTCTTCCTCTATTGGCTCCTATATCTTCAAGGGCAGTTTCTCAGAGGACAAACCAAATGGAAGCGGTGAGGCAACCTCCAATTTCTATAAAGATAAAATAGGCTCCACGGGTTTGGTGAAGCAGGTTATAACTGGGTCCTATCAAAATGGCCTGGAAGAAGGCAAAATGTCCATGAACGGGACAACGAAAGCCGGAAAGACTTTAAAGTATACTTATGAGACTGCAGCTGGTGTAGCCAAGAAGATCAGCGACGAGAAGACAGGGGTCGAAGGACAGTATTATATTGGAAAGACTTCAAGCAGCTCAGATCCAATGCTGATGTCTGACAGCTCTCCCAGAGGCGTAGAAGGCTTTGTTGAATAAAAGATGATGATAGAATAGTATAGAAAGAGTGCCGATGGAATCCAATCCATCGGCACTCTTATTTTTGGGAAATATTATTGTACAAGATCAGGAACAATATCAAAACAATCAAAGGTGGAAAAATAATCCTTTGGTGTTTCAGCTCGGCGTATCAATTGAAAGGAGCCATCTTCTTTGAGCAGGATTTCGGCCGATTTCAGCTTGCCATTATAATTATATCCCATTGAAAAACCATGTGCTCCGGTATCGTGGATATAGAGGATATCACCGATTTCGATCTTCGGAAGCATACGATCGATTGCAAATTTATCATTATTCTCACACAAGGAGCCTGTAATATCATATTGATGATCACATGGCTCATTTTCCTTGCCCATAACTGTGATGTGATGATATGCCCCATACATGGCAGGGCGCATTAGATTGACTGCACATGCGTCACAGCCAATATATTCTTTGTGTATATGTTTTTGATGAATGGCTGTTGTAACCAGTGCACCATAAGGACCGGTTATAAAACGACCAAGCTCTGTATAAAGAGACACATGATCCATTCCAGCAGGAACCAGGATTTCTTCATAGACATTTTGAACCTCTCTACCAATCACTGCGATGTCATTAGGCATCTGATCGGGAGTGTATGGAATTCCGATACCACCGGAAAGGTTGATGAATGTAATATTAGCTCCGGTTTTCTGCTTCAATTCTACAGCAAGCTGGAACAGAACCTTTGCGAGCATGGGATAGTATTCGTTTGTGACGGTATTGCTTGCAAGAAATGCATGTATACCAAAATTGTCAACACCTTTAGCTTTTAAGATTTTAAAAGCCTCTAAAATTTGTGCAGGCGTCATTCCGTATTTGGAATCTCCGGGATTGTCCATGATTCCATTACTCATCTGGAAGATGCCACCCGGATTAAAGCGACAGCATAATGTTTTAGGTAGTTTGGTAATGCTCTCAAGGAAATCAATGTGTGTGATATCGTCCAGATTGATCGTGGCTCCTAATTTGGTGGCAAAACGATATTCCTCTGCCGGAGTGGCATTTGATGAGAACATGATATCTTCACCCTGAAAACCAAGAGCATCTGCCAACATCAGCTCCGTGAGGGAAGAACAGTCGCATCCACATCCGTATTCCTGCATGATTTTGATCAGAAAGGGATTCGCATTTGCTTTTACGGCAAAGTACTCCTTGAATCCATCATTCCATGCAAATGCCTCTTTTAGGGCTTTTATATTATCCCGAATTCCTTTTTCATCATAAATATGAAACGGAGTAGGGTATTGCGCAATGATTTCCTGTAATTTTTCTTTTGATACAAATGGTGTTTTATTCATTTGGATTCTCCTTTTTCCAGTTCAATCAATTTGATTTCATTTCTGAGTGCATCTTTTAAAACTGCGACAAAATTCTTCTGACCACTATATAAACAGGTATCTGTGCTCTTTTCTGTCAGTTCACCGGTCAGTACATACTCTGAATCGATGATCAGCCTGATCTGTCCGGGAATACGCTTGGCAAGATAAAGAGTAATTCCGTTCATATCGACAGCCTGATCGGTAATTAAAACAACCTTGATTCCGGCTGCTGCAGCTGACTTGAGATCCTCTGCCATTTTCTCAATCCATATGGAGGTAGCAGAGAGGTAAAGCCTTTTTTGTGCTGAGAGTATCATATGATGTAGCTTGTCCAAAATATGTCGATATCCCTCGATGGTAATGTATCCTTCTTCGGATTTCTCGGGATTCGAGATGGCACTGACAAGTTCTTTTCTGACTTCCTCAAGGCGTCGCAGTTTGTTTGAGCAGAACTCATCAATCGGTACCGGAATATACTTGCTGGAATTGCCGTCAATCACATATGCGGCACCCTTGTCAACCAGAGACGCCAACGCATTGTAGACATTTGAACGGGAAATACCCGTCAGCTTTGCTGCTTCGTAGCCGGTCAGCTGGCCATTCTTACATAGATCAATGTAAATCGTAGCTTCCTGCCTTGTCATTCCATACAACATCAATTCGTCTATCCATACCTGTCGCTCGATCAAAATCACCTCATTACTGTTTGCTAGTATTCTTGTTTAGGAACACTATAGTATATTGCGGTATAAATGTCAACACTATTTTTTTGGAAGAAAGGTCTGATTGAAAGAACAAATTAAGGCTTGTTTTTTAGATTTACATATGATAGAATTATTTTCGTCGTTGGTGAATGACTGCCATGGATATTTTATATCTAAGCGGATGTGGCGGAATGGCAGACGCATCAGACTCAAAATCTGACGGGGGTGACCTCGTGAGGGTTCAAGTCCCTCCATCCGCAGTAAGTTGTTAGACAGGAAACAGAATCATTCTGTTTCCTGTTTTATTGTCTAAATTTATAGAATCTTTCCATAATTGATTGAAAAATGTCAAAAAATAGAGTACAATTAATTATATGTTTGAATAGATTACTATGTGTGGAAATATTGATAGAATGCTTTCTTCAAGGGGGACATAACAGTTATGAAGAGAAATGTTTTAATCGTAGATGACAATGATATCAACAGAGAGATTCTACATCAGATCTTGAGTGATGAATATGATGTCATGGAGGCGGCAAATGGACAGGAAGCTTTGGAAATGCTCCATCAGATGAAGGAAGAGATTTCTGCTGTATTGTTAGATTTGGTAATGCCGGTTATGGATGGGTACAAGGTATTAAAACAGATGCAGGAGGATGCTTTTTTATCAAAGATACCGGTGATTGTTGCAACCGGAGATGACGCAGAGGATGCGGAGATTCAGGCACTTGTACTTGGAGCACATGATTTCATTGTCAAGCCTTATAAACCGGCGATTATTAAACAACGTCTTCGCAATACCATTAATTTTCGTGAGACAGCT
>CAZVYQ010000073.1:0-7622 GCA_964631375.1 uncultured Lachnospiraceae bacterium
AGCAAAAAGCAGAAAACCATCAGCGTAAATACGATAAAGAGCTATCTTGATTATCTATGTGACGCTTTTGTAATCAATAAGGCTATCCGATATGACATTAAGGGAAAGAAATATATTGATACCCCTCAGAAGTACTATTTCACCGATGTAGGACTGCGTAACGCCCGTATAAACTTCCGTCAGATTGAAGAAAATCATACAATGGAAAATATCATATACAATGAACTGCTTACAAGAGGCTTCAACGTTGATGTTGGTATCGTTCCTGCTACTTCAAAAAATGAAAACGGAAATACTGTTCACAAGGCTCTTGAAGTCGATTTTGTATGTAATAAAAGCTCAAAGCGTTATTATGTTCAGTCTGCGTTCTCTATTCCAGACAATAAAAAAATGAAGCAGGAAGCAAACTCACTCCAGCGTATAGATGACTCATTTAAAAAAATAATCGTTGTAAGAGATACGCCTGCACCCTGGTATACTGAGGACGGTATTCTCGTGATTGGCGTATATGATTTTCTTCTGAATAGCGACAGTCTTGAAATGTAATTGCTGGGTTTGTGTGTTCCATATGGATCATTCATTGCGGTTGCGGATCTCGGCCATAATATCATATGATCTGTCAGCCTGCTCCCACAGCGGGCTGTGAGCCGCCTGTTCTACTAAAAAGAACTCTTTATCCGGAGCCTTGAGGATCTCACTGTACTCCTGAACCAATGGCCATGGACAGTTATAGTCATATTCTCCGCTCAGAAAATATGCAGGAACTGAGAGCTCTGTGATCTTCTTTCGATAGTCCACCCCCTTCATCTCTTCTGAAAGTGTTGTTTTACGATACATTTTCATTCCGAGAATATATTCAAACTTTTCTCTGAAGGTATAGCAGCGAGCCAGCATAATAGGAATATCTATACCGACAAATTCTGTTTCGTTTAAGGTAGTACCACCACCTGCTTCATGTAGCAGATAGATAAAAGGAGCCCATTCTTTGCATTCTACCTTTCCGTCTGTTCCCTTTACTACCATATTCTCGAGTTTTTTCAAACGTCTTTGATCGTTTCTTTCCGTAAATACCTTCTTCATAAAGTCATAGATCAAGGTATCATTGTCGCCACCATCGCAAATGTACTGTGCCATACCGATATAGGCCCTGTAATGCTCGGGATGTGTTGATACTGTTTCCAGAGCGATCTTCGTTCCGCCTGAAAATCCCATGATATATATCTGATCCTTGTGAAAACGCTCTTTTAAGTACTCTGTCATCGCCACTGTATCTTTGACAAGTACATCCATGGTAATGCTTGCAGGATCGATTTTGGAATCATACACAATTCCCATTCCGCGATAATCCCAATAGCAAACCGTGTATATATCCTCAAGATGCATATCGGTATACTTTTGATTCAGAAAATAATCATCTGTTCCGGGACCGCTCGAAACCAATAATAAAACAGGATTATCCAAAGCCTTACCATTGATAAAGAGTCCGTTTTCGGCTCCGTTCAGTTCGACCTTGATCTTTTCACAAATGGAGTTTGGAAGCGGCTCTCCCGTCTCATCCAGATACGGTTCCACCACTCCTCTGCTGATGACCATAAGCCATAGTATAAAAGTAATAATGATAGCTATTAAAACAATCAAAATATAACTCAACATTTTTTTACCACTCACTTTCTTACCTTCTTTCAATCTTTACACTGTCTAGTTTTGTTATGTATTGTACGATATCAACTTTACATTGTCAAGATTGAGTGAAAAATATTTATTTAATCAGAGTGTCAAGATAAGTATTCCATTCCTGTGAACAGTGTACATTTTTCATACTGGCAAGCGACGAAAGTCCCTGTACAACTACCCATATCCTAATCAATTCGATCTCCATCTGTTCCATGGAGAGTGTTAAACGATTCTGTTTCATATAATCCAAAAACAACTTTTTGAACATCAAAAAGGGGGCATAGTCATCATCATGTTCTTCAGCAAAAGACAAATGTGCCTGTATCGTCTGCTTGTAAAACAGAAAATTAAAATAATCTGGATTATGGATAAAAAAGCGAACATATTCTCTTCCGATCAAAATAATCTGTTCTTCGATTCCCTGATCCTTTGCTTGCGTTAATGCCCTGTTTAATTCCTCTGTCAGCTGATTGGTAACAGACTCCTTCATAGCATCCAGCAGTGCTTCCTTATCTTGAAAATGAGCATAGGGAGCAGCATGTGATACACCACAGGCAGCGGCAACCTTCCGTAATGACAGTCCTTCCTCTCCCTTTTCATTCATGATCTTAATCCCTGTATTAATCAGCGTCTGGCGTAGATTGCCATGATGATAATGATCTCCCATTTCTCCAACCTCGATTCTTCTAAACAACCTATATGATCCTAACCACAACGTTCGTGATAACACTTCCGATTTATTATATCAAAAAGTACAGGCTGCCTCAATCTTGATCTGATTATCTGATGATTCCTATCCCTTTCACGAAAATCTCCAATCCAATAACGATCAGAATGACACCCCCCAGGATTGTGGCTCGATTTGATAACCTGGTTCCAAACCTCTTACCAATCACTAGTCCTGTCATGCAGATGAAAAAGGTTACGGTGGCAATGATCACTGCACACATAAGAGCCATACAGAGACCATATTCTGAAATCGTAAATCCTACAGACAGTGCATCAATTGAAGTTGCAATCCCTTGGAAAAATAAAGCTAAAAACCCAACCTTCGGTTTTTCCGTTACTTCATCACCATTTGTTCGCCCCTCTAGGATCATTTTCCCACCTATGAATGTCAGTAGGAGCAATGCAATCCATGGGATGATCCTTTCAAATGCCTCAAAATATTGCAAAACCGTATGAACGCATAGCCATCCGATCATTGGCATAATAGCCTGAAAAGCTGCAAATACACCAGCAATGATACACATTTTCTTCTTTCGCATATTAGGTTCATTTAATCCGTTTGCGAGTGATACAGAAAATGCATCCATCGCCAATCCTACACCCAGTAAGACACTGTTAAAGAAAAACAATAAACTCCATTCCATAAGAATTCCCCCTATTTATAATACAATAAAAAAACAAGTACAGATTATTAACTATACTTGAATTCCTATCAAAAAATGTATGGACATCATGTATAGTTTCGCTATACATGAGTCTCGCAATTTAAAACAAGCCAGACCTTAGAGGTCAGTATGTTGACTTGCTACGATATACGCTTGCTACTCCCTCATGGGATTGATTTAGTCGACATCTTAACATTAACCGCCATGATTGTCAAGTACAGAAAAGGATTCAAAATGTTTCAAGACAAACCTTGCTCTTAGCTTGCCTCTTATCTTGCCTCTTAGCTTTTGCTTTTGGTATTGAGGGGCTGAAAAAGGGGGCTCAATACCAAATCTTCTGTTGGATTGTAAATAGATGGGAGATTTTGACTTGCTTGACTTTTACTTTTTGGTATTGAGGGGATGAAATGAAGGGTCAATACCAAATCTTTTGTCGGATTGTAAATAGATGGATGCTCTTGACTCGCTCTGCTTTTGATTTTTGGTATTGAGGGACTGAAATGAAGGTTCAATACCAAATCTTCTGTTAGATTGTAAATAGATGGGGCTTTTGACTTTCTTGACTTTTACTTTTTGGTATTGAGGGGCTGAAATGAAGGTTCAATACCAAATCTTCTGTTGGATTGTAAATAGATGGGGGCTTTTGACTTGCTCGGTTTTTGATTTTTGGTATTGAGGGGGTGAAATGAAGGTTCAATACCAAATCTTCTGTCGGATTGTAAATAGATGGGTGCTTCTGACTTGCTTGGCTTTTGACTTGGCTTGCTCTTGACTTGCTTGGCTTTTGGTGAGATGGGCTTGGGAGTTGTTGATGGCTGGCGGTATAGAGCAAAGAGGTGGAATGAACTTTTGAGTTCTATTTCCACCTCTTGATTGATGTAATGCATATGTTGTGTTGTATACAGGATTGATCATAGGCTATTCAGACTTGCCTGGTTCTTGATCAATACTTGTAACATCATATGGAATAATAGTACTTGTTAGGGTGCGTAGGAAAACTGACTAGATTCATAGCCCCCAGTTGTTGTACTAGCTGGAATAATAGTACTTGTTAGGCCTGACATATTAGAAAATGTAAAACCATTAATGATTGGTGCACTAGCAGTTGTAGCACCAGTAGTCTGGGGACTAGGATTTGCGGCATTATTCTTTGGCACACTTATCGCATCAATCGTTTCTTTTGTAACTATTCCATTTGTATTACACTCTTCTAATTTGACATAAACACCACATCCGATTTTCTCATCTTTTATTAAATAAATTCCAGGTGTATTCGTCTCTAACAAGCGATATGTTCCACTATATACGTATCCTATTGCCTCACCAGTAAATACCGAATATAGCATTGTAGGTTTAGATACTTCAAAATAAAAGACTTCTTCCAAAGTCTCATGACCATAATAAAGTGGATCGTCCATGTCTATATATATCTTTCCTGAAGAATCATAACGACAGAATTGAGGCAAGAATGTTTCCGGGTAACGTGTAGTATCATTAACCTGCTCCCCATTCAATCCTGCGGAGGCTAAGAGTGAAATAACTCCATCTTTACCCGCAGAAATAGTATCCCACGGAATCGATGGTTTACTGAGATAAAATCCCGGTGATTGCGGTTCTGTCTTTGTACCTTCTTTGTTTGTACCGCCATCCTGACCTCCGGACTCGATTGTCAGGAGTTCGGATGTGGGTGGTTGAACTACAGTTGCCGCCTGGGGTTGAGTTGATACGGCTGTGACTTCTGTGATATGAACTGAACCGTCTGTATATGATCTTGACGTGCCTGTCACTGATATACCAGAAGCAATTGCCCCTGTTCCTGTACTGCTTTTATTTCCTACCCAAACCTTAGCCTGATTCTGTACCGTAAGAGTGCCAGTTCCACTAAGAACATTTGGGCCTGTGGCATCTCCGACTATTTTCATGCAATCGTCCGCACGATCACCTTTTACCGTCAAACTCGTATTATCTAATTTCACATTCCCGTTAATAGTATTAGTTCCATTGACATCCAGATTGACTGTACTGTCAGACATTTTAACTGCCAAAGCTTATGGATCATTCACACTGATATTCACATTCTCCATTGAGATATTGGCAGTTCCGTTACCTTTTACTTCGACTGGTGCTCTAAAATTCACATCATGAATTACCGCATTTACTTGATCACCACCAGAAGTATCGATTGTAAGTGTACTCGTCGTATTATCACTCGTTGCCGTAATAGTGGCTGTTCCTTTATACTCTTGATTATTACCCTGCTGATTATAATTAGTCTCTCCAAGTGTCACATACCCATGATCCATATTAATTGTTGGATTCTCTACTACATCCGCATATACCGGTACCGATACCATCACCACTGCTGTCATAATTGCTACGATACGTCTAAACTGTTTCACGATTACTCCTCCTCTGAACAAATATTGAATATTATAGCATAACAATTCTTAAGAAATCTATAAAAGAATAAAAATTGATCCATTTTTCTGTTCATTACCGATTAGTTCTCTTGTACTGACTCTGTTGACTTTACCTCATGTCAGTATAGAGGCTGCCAGAACAAAGATATGTATGAGTGCTACCGGGATCAAAATGCTTTCCGGGGTCATTGGTGCGTCAAACTGCCCGCTCCACCTTTATGCTGGTTGCTCTCCTGTATGATCTTCTCAATTTTTTCTATCGAGAGGGGATAATCATACTCTTTCTTGATTCGTTCTGCTGTATACCCTTGATCTGCCAGATGTCTGATGGCATCACCATAAGCAAAGTTCTGTACAAAGTCTGCCAGAGCCTCATCAAAGTATGACATCTCCATCACCTCTCTCTTGAATTTTGCAAGTAAATAGGAGAATCGTCTGTTGCAATTCCCCTATTGACTATCAGTATTTCATCATTCTAATTCTCGTACCGTGATATCAGGATTGCGATATCTCAGTGTACTCTTCTCACCCTCGATATGGATTGCATTTTTCGGACAGTTCTGTATGCAGCCGAGGCAGTCAGAACACCTTGTTCCAAAGGTAACCTTTCCGTCCTGTAAAGAGATGTTCTCCATCGGGCAGATTCTCGTACACTGACCACAGGCAATACATTCCTCATTAACCGTCATCCTCGCTGCTTCGCCGGGTCCCAGTGAACGGCAGTGTTTCTTGCCCCATACCTTTGTTAAGGTTTTGCTGAACCAGTCGATTTGAGGAATCGCATGCTTTTTATTTCGAATGTCCTCGCAGATTCTGTTCAGACAGTTTTCTGTATCGTATCCCTTTGCTTTTTCAATCTCTGCTGCCATCTCATACATCGGCAGATAGTTTTCTGTCATTTTCACAGCATTCATATAGTCGAACTTTTTACCATTTGCCGTGGGGAGGATATTCAGATCATGTAATACTCCAAAATTATTATCTCCATAGGTTACGATTCCAAACAAATAGTCACATTCAAAGGAGGTCTGTGAGAGAAACTCTCTAATCAGTGCCGGAACACTGAGCCAGTATACCGGAAATACGATCCCAATCACGTCGTCCTTAAATACATATGTACCCTCCTTCATTGCCCGAGGAATCGAAATCAGTTCTCCACCAATCTTCTTTGCAGCATACAGACAGTTACCTGTTCCGGAAAAGTATAATGTTTTCATGGCTTCATCTCCTTGTATGATCAAAAATAGGAGAATCTCATCATGTGAGATTCTCCTATTTATTATAACACTATCAGCCAAATTTGGGAATGTTTTAGACTAATGAATCAGGTTCATTCTCCAAAATCAGCACGCCAATACTTAGACCCGTCACGTTCACGACATAATAAGCCATATTCTACAAGTTCTCGTCTGATCAGGAAAAAGTCCCCGAAGGTATGCCACAGCTCGCAGATCTCATTCACCTGTTTCTCCGTATATACATGATCCTTCTCGAATTTCTCGGCAAGATATTCATACACCGCCTGCCGTGTCTTATGCTTGCTTGGCAGTTGGACGATTTTACCTGTGTCATCAAGAAATGGTTTGATATTCACTTTCTGATCCATTTTGATTCCCTTCCTTTTCTGTCTCTTTCTCAAGCCACATCTCATAAAGTGCTATGACATCATTATGAAATTCTGACTCAGTTTGTGTTTCACCCATTTTCAACTCTTCCAGACAGAGGAATGAAAACGAGTCTATTCCGTACTCCATCCACTCCCGCTGCATACATGGTTCCGGACAAAGTTTTGCATTAACTGCAAACATAAATCTGCCTTTAGAGCCTTCCATGTCATAAGTTGATTTGATCCATCTACGCCCATTCCCACTGCATTGAATACAATAAATGCCTCCTACGGCAAGTTTGCTTTTATATGCGTTGATGAGTGCTTTTCTCTTTTCCTTATCCATTTTTGATTCCTTTCACTATATTGATTGTTTCCAAGGAATCATTATAGTCCTATACACCCATTTTACACAATCTACGCTCTGTAGAGTGCATCCTCTCTGTATCACAAACCCCATGTCAGCATGGAGATCAGCTCTCAAGCGGCAGATTCACTTCAAAGATGGTTGTTCCCTCTGCACTCGAT
>CAZVYQ010000074.1:0-7381 GCA_964631375.1 uncultured Lachnospiraceae bacterium
TCTGAGGTCACACGTGACAACAGATACCCTACCTTCTGATTGTCAAAGAAGGCAACTCATCCAGATCCTTATGTGCACACCTTCCCGGCTTTCGCAGCCAGCATGTCCAGCATCCTGTGCAATCCTTAATATCTGCTTTCGTTAAATCCAGAAGAAAATCACACGGGATGTCCTGTGGACCACATTCCCTTACCACTACGATACTCATATTTCCATTCTCCCTTGTTTCCCACAATACACATTCAGGAGACTGTTCCCAGCCTCCTGAACAATACTCTCTTATTTTACCATTAGGAAAATATCTTTCATAGTGTCAAATGTAATGAATGTGCTATTTCGAGAGATACCACAATCACTCCTCTGTCGGATAGCACTGATCCAGGTCAAATATCACCCGATTATAGTATGAGTACTCATAATCAAATGTCCCGTCCTCATGGAATGTGACATCAGAACTCCAATAGTGGAAGCTGTATGCATAAACTGTATCATTTTGCAGACTTAGCATCACATAAATCGGTTCTGTTCCCTCTCCACTCTGCATCTTGAGCACACACTCTGTCTGTCCATCCTGATTGAGATCTACCCATTGTTCCTCTGCAACCAAAGCAGCATTGTCCATGTTGTCTTCCAGAACACCCGGCTTGCAGAGTTCATCAAAGCTAATCCGTCCTGCGTCACCGCCATATCCGTCTCCACTCACTGCATATACATCACCATTCTCTTGATAAGCCTTCGTCAGTACAGCCTTCACATCTTCCTCAGAAAGTCCTGTTGCTGTACTGAAATTGGATTTTCCATACATCATCACCGGCAGATCCAAGTTCTCTCTACACTCAATAATGGACTTCGCACCTGGTATGAGCTGTTCTGCAGGTGTATAATCTCCATCCACATCATCCATGAATTCTCTCTCGCTCAAAGTCTCGAACTTGAACTCACCATCCACAAGTGTTGCCTTCTGCACAAATTCAGAACACATATGCCCCCAATAAACCATCAGTCCTTCATCCGGAATTGAATAAAATGAACTATGTCCTCCTGCAATGGCTCCCAGATCATTCAACTTGTTATCCTCAAAAATAAATACATGAGTTTCATAAGCAGCTTCACAATTACCAAATCTGATAAACAATTCAGGTGTTCCATTCTGATCAATATCATAGATAAAATATGACTCAATATAATTCACACCATCATCCACATTACCTGCAGCCTTTTCCTTACGGACTGTACACAATTTCTCATAGAATGCCTTTTGCCAGTCACTTGCCTGTTCACTGGGGAAAATGTAAACATCTGACTCAGCCTCATTCTTAGTTGCTGAAACCCCACTGTCAGGCATTTGGGGGATATCTACCTCTTCAGATCTTGCCTGCTCAGAACCTATTCTGCTGCATGCAGCCAGTCCAAGAACACTCAATGATAAAAATAAAACAAAAAACCCTTTTTTCATAATTTTAATCCTCATGTTGTTAACACTACATCAATATTGTACTATCAAATTCTTCCATTTGCAACCTTCCTAAATCTATCTTACGTTCCTTCATTTTTCGGTATCAGTGTCAATGGACCTGCAAGTACCTCTCGTTTTACACACAGCAACAGATGATCACATACAGTCATACTCCATTTCACCAGATAGATTCTCATCCCATTGATTTCGATTCCTGTAATTCCATAAGGATGAACACAGCTTCCTGTATTAAGATATATTCCTGTAGATTGCTCAGCACTGAATAGTGTATGATTTAGTCTTGGTCTGTGTGTATGCCCTGTAATCAAAATCATTCCCTGTTTCTCTGCCCACTGTCTTAATTTTCTCTCTGTTCGGTCAGCCCGCCGATAGTTCTTTGCAGCACTGGTGGGATCATTGACACCAAACTGCTCTAGCGGCCTCCATAGATAACGTACGAGAAACCTGGTGGCACAACACATAACACTGTTTTTAAAATCCACTTGGTGTCCATGTGTCAGCCCCATGGTGATACTTCTGTCACATGTCTGCAATTTAACTGCCTCAGGCAGTCTCCCCTCCAATACATGATCATGATTGCCAAACAGTCGGGTGATTTTCCCCTTCTCCTCCAGCGTGCAAAACAGTTTGTAAACCTCACAGTGACTGTCAATGATCTGATCTCGATTGCGATTTTCCCATAGTTCCTCTCCATCACCAAGTTCAATATAGTGATATCCCTTCTGTATATAGTATTGCATCGCAGCAAGATACAAATGCTGATTCTTTAGAAAATTATCATAAGTAGTACCTGTACCGCGATGACAGTCACTGAATAAAATATAGCGGGAATACTCGTTAAGGGGCAATGTCGGAGCGTTCTCAAAAGCACTTTGTAATCTCTTACGATAACTCATGTGTTCTGCTCCAAAAATGCTTTTTATATTTACGTGTGCGGAACATTCTTCTGATTATAAAAGGCAGTTGAAAGTAAAGAAACAGCAGCCTGTCACCACTATTACAGAAAGGCATCGTGAACAGATGATACAGCAAATTCAACAATCTGTTCCTTATATTCGCCAACATCACCCGAAGTCTCCTCAACCACGTATTTTTCAGGTAACTTTCACGGGTTTGAGAAATCCTGATCAGACAACTACCCTTATCATGCACCTTTTCCATTGGATAACCGGAGCTAAGCAGTCCCTTCACAAACGCCTCCTTCATCTCCTGATCAAAGAAACGGATGCGATATGATGCATGAATCCTTCCCGGCCTGATTGTCATACCTACCCGAAATACTCCCAGCCACCAATGCAGTTTTCTGTAATCGGCGAGTTCTCTGTTGCCCAGCTCTAGACGGATTCCAAATCCCAGTACCTCTCTCAAGGATGCTGCTTCAAAATGCGTGTTGCGATAATCCTCCGGCTTTACAATGTGTGACGCATGATACAGACCAATCTCTCCACCGGTTGCAATTCCATATTGACCCTTCCAAAATTCCAACAGCCATGTTTTCCCCTGATAATCAAAGTAAACAGGAAAACAATCAAAAATCATCCCTGTAGTCACTGCCAATTGATCATATAGAGCCTCATATCCAAATCGTCCCTGCCATGCATCCAGTCGTGTTACAAAGAAATCTCTGTTTTGTATATAATCATAACCCAACGGATTACAGAGCTGATTGAGCAAATCATCCTTCTGCATTTCACTTAAGGACATGACTTTTCTATATGCAATCACCTTCCAAACCATACCAATAGAAAAAAGAATACAAAAAATAACAAGGAATGTCACACCAATATGCTCAAATAACAACGTATACGACATACTAAACTCCAAAATGGTTTTAGTATAAGATATCCGTGTTCAGGCTTATTTGTTCCATTCCCTGCTTATTCTTAAATTGTTATTTATGATATAAACGCATTCCCTTGTAAAATGATATTATAATCGTATTTTCTCTGCCTGAAAAGGAGTTCCGTGTCCAGGATATATCATTGTAGGAGAAAGGGCATACATTCTCCCTGCCTGTTGTCTCAACACTTCGAAATCTGATGCATTTCCTGCAAGAGATGGTTTTTGGTTATTTGCAAACAAATCTCCACAGAACAGGTTGCCCTCTGAATCCATGATACAAATTGAACCCTTTGTATGTCCGGGTGTATGGTACACGGTTCCATCAAATCCATACTTACTCAGATCCATCCCTTCCTCCAAAAGGATGTCAGGCTGAAATGAGACGAAATCCTGATAAACCTTGTGCATCAAGCCTTCTATCTTTTTACTCATTAATTTGATCGCCAGAGAAAATATCCCTGATGAAAACTTTGTATTATCCTTGTAACAGTCCCATGAAGGATGATCTGTCATATAAACATCCTCCTTTGCCATTGCAATGGGAACATCATACACTTGGTGTAAATAAGCTGCATTCATAACATGATCGCAATCCCCATGAGTCAATATGAGCAATTTTAGATTCTCTTTTGTAACCTTATACTCTGCTAATTTTTCATCCAATACCCTTTCTCTGCTGTCATAGGTTCTATCTAAAAACATATATCCACCGGTATCAACGAGGAGATATTTTCCCTCATTTTCAATTAAATAACAATTTACACCACCTAAATCAATTCTTGCTATCCTTTGCATAATTTCTCCTTTCTGCTATCTCTCTGCCATAATCAGTTTTTCTAATTCTGATCTGTTCTGAACTGTTTTGCACCACTCAATAATACTCTGCAGCTTTACGATACCGAAGTACAAGGTTGACAGTTTATAATAAAACCTGTCTCGATTCGCATTTTTCAAATACTGTTCTCTTTTCATCATAAGTTCAGCTAAATATGCCTCTGCTTTTTTTTGGTATTGTTCGATCTGAATACCGGCATCATCTTGACCCAGCCGGTCAAAGAAATAAACCTTTGCCATAAATGCTTCTGTTTTTGATTCCACTGTTTCCTCTGTTTTCAGCCATTCATGAAAATAAGTCCTACCCTGTTCTGTCATGTGATAAATCTTCTGTTTACGTGCTGAATCAATATCCTCTGTGCATGTAAGCATCCCCAGCTCCAGAAGTCTTGCCAAAAGAGGATATATACTCCCATAACTGGCCTTATAAAACATACCGATGCCATCCTCAATGCACTTGCGGACATCATATCCTGTCAAATCCCTATCATACAGTGTTCCTAAAATAATATACTCCAGCATGGTTTTCCTTTCATATATCGCCCCGATATATCACACTATATTACTTTTCTTCTCTTTTGTCAAGAAAGACACATCACTATTTCAGACCTATTTTAGATCTATTTTCCTGACTTCATTTCCTTTTCCAGTATATAACTTGCTTCTTCAGGATCCTTGGGATTTTCGATCCGAACGATTTTAAAACCACATTTGTTGACATAGAAATTATGATTTCTCCTTGAAAATCCAGGAGTCTCTGTAGACCATTTTACCGCATCCAGATACAGTCCTTCTATATGACTCCATATCTTGGTTCCAAGTCCCTGATCTTGAAAATTTGGATCCACAAAAATATTTCCCAAACAGTATCTATGTCGGTCGCAACGAAATACATTGAATCCTCCAATAATTCTTCCATTGCAAATGACCTTATAAGCATCGGCACCACTTTCTATGTACCATCTGTTGATAAATCCTCCGTCATCATAACCCGGAGGGCCTCCTGCTTCTCTACCGAGATGACGTTTTGTATCCTCATCAAATGCCCGCTTCATAACTTCTGTCATCTCCTTGACATCCGATTTGACTGCCTTCTCAAATACCAACTCCTGATTCATATTACTTCCTCTCTTTCGTCTATACTTTTCTTTCTATTTTATATTTAAATTTATAACAAATCAATTTTATCATTGAAAACTTTTGCCCCATAAGCACAAACTTAGCCAAAATCCCAGAAAAATTTATTTCTTGACTATAATCCGTTTATCAATTATAGTATCAATATAAGAAGTTAGTTTAATGTCGTAAGCGTATTTCGCTAGAACGAGTCACTCGCTTCTTATTTTTATGCTTTTATAATGTGAATTCAACACTATCTTCTTTTTCACATGAATAACATTATCTTGATTCATTACAGGTAATGCAAATCTTGTAAAATACCGATTCCATCCATACTTAGCTTTAACACTATTCTTTTTCTCTCATACTACTGTAGTATCCAATAAAAAATCTATAAGTCCAATATTTAGTATTCCATTATCATCATACCATCTTTTTCGAATATCCTTTCTTACTATCACCTTTGGAAAATTGTCACCAGTCAAAGAAAACGGACGAAGTTCCTGTGTTATTTTTTCGTCTGTACCAAGTGCAAATGCAGATTGAATATATGTTTTCTTTCCACCTGAATTTACAACAAAATCAATCTCTCTAGGAATCCGAACCGAATTAATATTTTTATTTTGCTCTCTGGAATACACAACACCTACATCTACAGAAAATCCTCTAATAATCAGTTCATTGTATATAATATTTTCCATAATGTGTGTCATTTCCTGCTGTCTAAATCCAATTCTTGAATTCCTAAGACCCATATCTTCACAATAATACTTATATGGATAATCAAAGTATGATTTTCCTTTCACATCATATCGTTTTGCTTTTGTAAATAAGAATGCATCTTCCAAATATTGAATATATGAGGTTACTGTATTCTGAGAAATTCTTATGCCTTTTTTTGTATTGATCGTATCTGCTATTTTTTTGGGATTTGTTAAAGACCCTACAGAAGAAGAAAGAAAATCAAGAATATTTTCTAATGCATCTTCTCTCATAAGCTTATTTCGCTCAATGATATCTTTCAAATACGTCTCGTTAAATAGTGACTCCAAGTATTTCATTTTTGATACATCATCCGGTCTTGTGATTACAAACGGCATTCCACCATAAAACGCATATTGCTCAAATGCATCTTCTTTGTCTCCTTCAACAGCAGAATAAAATTCACGAAAGGATAAAGGATGAACATGGATTTCATCACTTCTTCCTCGGAACTCCGTAAGAATATCACTAGACAGCATTTTTGAATTACTTCCAGTTACATATACATCCAAATTGGAGGCTTCCTTTAATTCATTTAATACCTCATAAAAAGTGATTTTCTTACCCTCAGGTAAATACGGATTTGATACTTCATCTGACATCTGAATTTCATCGATAAATAAATAAAATTTCTCATCTTCATTTTCTATAATTTTGGAAATATATTCTGATAATTCCAATGGATTTCTGAATCGAATATCCTTTATTAAATCCAATTGAATAGTAATAATACTACTTTCTTTCACTCCTTCATGTAACAAATAGTTCTTATAAATCTTACCCAATAAATATGATTTTCCACATCTTCTAATTCCAGTTATTACTTTTATCTGACCATCCCACCTATAAGTAAGTAATTGATTTAAATAGATATCTCTTTTAATTTCTTCCATAACATACCTCCGCTGAATACTTTTGCCCTAATAGTCTTTACTTTACAATCTATTTTATTCCTAAATATAAATTAAATCAACTATTTCATTGAAAACTACAGCCCAAATGTATTGTAATATTCAATCCAATATATCTTTTCATCAACTACCACACTAATCGGTTTTCAAAAGACTTTTTACAATATATAATAAAAGAATTTGAAACGCTTGCCCCTCCCCGCGTTTCAAACCGGCAGACTATCTGCCACACACAACGCTCCCCACCCTGTCATGGAATTGGGTGTATCAAGCCCCGGTAGCTGTCTTGCTCCCCTAATCAGATATGCCTTGACCTTTTGCCCGTATAGATAGAGATCATTTTCCTGAATAATGCCCCACTCCATCAACAAAGCCGCACTGCCTGTCACAAAGGGTGTAGCAAAGGATGTTCCGGTATTGAGAGAATAATCTCCGC
>CAZVYQ010000075.1:0-7042 GCA_964631375.1 uncultured Lachnospiraceae bacterium
TTGAGACCGTATTTCTTTCTTTCTTTCATACGAGGGTCTCTTGTGAGGTAGCCGGCTTTTTTGAGGACAGGTCTGTATTCTGCATCTGCTTTTAACAATGCTCTTGAGATACCGTGTCTGATGGCACCTGCCTGACCTGTGTATCCGCCGCCATGTACGTTTACGATGACATCAAACTTCTCTGCTGTCTCGGTAGCTTTGAGTGGCTGACGTACGATTACCTTTAAGGTCTCGAGTCCTAAATACTCATCAATGCTTCTTTTATTTATTGTAATGTTACCTTTTCCGGGTACTAGATATACTCTTGCGATGGATTTCTTTCTTCTTCCTGTTCCGTAAAACTTTTCAACTGCTTTTGCTTTAGCCAATGTGATCTCCTCCTTTCAGTCCGATTAAAACGTTAATACTTCAGGTTTTTGAGCTGCATGAGGATGCTCGGCACCTGCGTATACGAATAATTTTTTGTACATTCTGCTTCCTAAAGGTCCCTTGGGGAGCATACCCTTGACTGCCAATTCGATTACTTCCTCAGGCTTCTTGTCAAGCTTCTCTCTCAGAGTAGTCTCTGACATTCCGCCTACGTAATCTGAGTGATGATAATACTTCTTCTGATCCAGTTTCTTACCGGTTACTGTGATCTTATCTGCATTGATTACGATTACATAATCTCCTGTATCAGCATGAGGCGTATAAATCGGCTTATTTTTGCCGCGTAATACCTTAGCAATTTCTGATGCCAGACGGCCAAGTGTAGCACCTGCTGCATCAACAACGTACCATTTTCTTTCAATGGTAGCTTCATTTACCATAAATGTCTTCATTGTGATTCCTCCATTAAACGTTAAGTTCCATCATCGACACCATGTCCGAAAGTGTCTTGTGAAAATATCAAAGGATGAGAATCTCCTCTGACTGTAATATATAAACGTCTCACCGGGGCTTTGGTTTAACGCTTATGCACTTTTATCAGACAGCATAATACCACACCGTCACATTGAAATATTATATTACACTCATCCGAGTGTGTCAATATACAAATTTCAATAAATGCTTATTTTGAGCGTATTTCAATCATATTACCCTCATTATGTCACAATATCATAACTGATCATCGTCAATCCATGTGCCGGTACTGTCGGCCCTGAAAGTTCTCTGTCTTTACCTGCCAAGATGTCTCGAACAACAGCAGGCTCATATAGTTCCTTGCCGACATCAACCAATGTCCCTACGATGATCCTCACCATATTATATAGAAAGCCGTTTCCGGTAATTCTGAACTTCATCAAATGTTCTTCTTCACTGATTCTGATCTCATAAATTGTTCGTATCTTGCTCTCAACATCTGTATTGACACTGCAAAAGCTTGTAAAATCATGCTCTCCAACCAGATACTGTGCCGCTTCCTGCATTTTCCCGAGGTTCAACGGAGTATACACAAACCATGAATTCAACCGCTCTGTCGGCATCGGAAAGGTATCGTGCCAGATTCGGTATTCATAGGTCTTCCTGCTGTTCACCTTACGCGGATGAAAATCAGCCGCAACCTCCTCGGATCTTCGAATCTTAATGTCCTCTGGTAATCTTTGATTGAGTGCATATGAAATCTTTTCTGCCGGAATCCTCGCATTTGTATCAAACACAGCGATATTACCAAGGGAATGAACGCCTGCGTCAGTACGGCTGGCTCCGATGACCTCAATCGATTCACCAAGCAGCTCTGACAGCAGTCGGTTCAGGATTCCCTCGATCGTCGGCACATTCGGCTGTATCTGCCACCCATGATAATGCGTCCCATCATATGCAACTGTCAACATCACCCGTTTCGACATATCAGGTTCATCCCTTCTATTTAATGAAATTCACTCCAATGATCGCCGCAAGGTATAGAACCATACAAGCATAGGCCATACAATCTCTTCGCTTATAGATTAACGGCTTCATTTTCGTCCTTCCTTCACCGCCACGGTAACACCTTGCTTCCATTGCCATCGCCAGATCATTTGCCCGCCGAAATGCAGATATAAACAGAGGAACCAAGAGAGGAATTAGGCTCTTTGCTTTTTTAATCAGATTTCCACTCTCAAAATCTGCTCCACGAGCCATCTGTGCTTTCATAATTTTATCTGTTTCTTCTAATAGAATCGGAATAAAGCTGAGAGCAATCGACATCATCATTGCCACCTCATGAACCGGCACCTTGAATATACGAAGCGGGTTTAGTAGCCTCTCCATACCATCTGTCAGATTATTAGGCGTCGTTGTTAACGTCATAATCGATGAACCGATGATCAGATAGATCAATCTGACTGCCATAAATGCAGCAGTTCTTGCACCCTGTTTGGTGATTGTCAACTTCCAGAAGGATATAAGCACATCTCCCGGAGTCAAAAACAGATTAAAGACTACCGTAATCAACATTAAAACAAGGATTGCCTTTAAACCCTTGACCATAAAGGAAAACGGCACCTTTGACAAGCTGATGATCAGCGCCAAAAAAGCAGTCGCTACAAAATAACCATATACATTATGAAAAAGAAATAATGATATGATGAATACCACTGTACCCACAAGCTTTACACGTGGGTCCATTTTATGCAATATGGAATTTGCCGGATAGTATTGTCCTAAGGTAATGTCTCTGATCATCCTGTTATTTCCTATCTCTTAATACTTAAGCCCTCTGGTATACACGAAGGATCTCATTTTTTGCTTCCTCTATTGTCAGGGCATCTGTTCTGACAGGAAGTCCATGCTCACGCAGACTGTTCATAATATAGGTTGTGGCCGGAGCTTCCAGTCCAATCTGTTCAAGTTCTTTATAATGATCAAATACTTCTCTGGGTGTTCCGTCATACATGATCTGCCCGCGATTCATCGCAACGATGCGTCCTACATACTTTGCGACATCCTCCATGCTGTGAGAGACCAGCAAAATAGTAATTCCGTTCTCTGTCCGCAGTCTCGCTATCAGGTCGAGTATTTCATCCCGCCCTCTTGGATCCAGACCGGCTGTAGGCTCATCCAGTATAAGCACCTCCGGTTTCATTGCCAGCACTCCTGCAATGGCAACCTTTCTCTTTTCTCCGCCAGACAGATCAAAGGGAGATTGATAGAAATACTCATCTGCAATTCCCACCTGTTTTAGTGCTGAATAGGCACTCAGCTCAATCTCTGCTTTTGATAATCCCAGATTTTTAGGTCCAAAGCAAACATCCTGAAAGACATCCACTTCAAAGAGCTGATGCTCCGGATATTGAAATACCAGACCTACCTTGCTTCTGAGTGTTTTCATATCATAATCCGAATCATAAATATCGGCTCCATTGTAATATATCGTTCCGCTTGTTGCCCGTAACAAACCATTTAAATGCTGGACAAGTGTTGATTTCCCGGAACCTGTATGTCCTATCAGACCGATAAACTCTCCATCATTGATCTTAAGACTGATGTCAGACAAGGCTTTACTCTCGTATGCATTTCCTTCACTATATACATAATTGACATGATCTACAATTATCGACATAACGCCTCCACCAGTTCATCTATGGTCAATATCCCATCCGGCAGCATCATCCCTGCCTGTTTCAATTCGTAAGCAAGTTTTGTTGCATGAGGTACATCCAATCTGATCGCCTCTAATTCCTTCACCCTGGAAAAGACCTCTCTCGGAGAACCTTTCATTACAATCCTGCCTTCATCCATAACATATACCTGATTGGCATAGACCGCTTCGTCCATGAAATGCGTAATCAATATAACGGTGATCTTTTCTACATCATTCAAAGCCCTGACTGCACGAATCACCTCTCTACGTCCATGTGGATCCAACATCGCAGTCGGTTCATCCAAAACAATGCATTTGGGATGCATGGCAACTACACCTGCAATTGCAACTCTCTGCTTCTGTCCACCGGACAGCTTATTGGGTGAATGATGTCTGTATTCGTACATTCCTACAGCCTTCAAGCTTTCGTCAACGCGTTCCCAGATCTGATCCGTCGGAACCCCCATATTCTCCGGTCCGAAGCCAACATCCTCTTCTACCATGGCTCCGATGATCTGATTATCAGGATTCTGAAACACCATTCCTGTCGTCTGACGGATATCCCACAGATGATCCTCATCAATCGTATCCATTCCGTCTACCCAAACAGTTCCCTCCGTCGGATAGAGAATGGCATTCATGTGCTTAGCCAGAGTAGACTTACCGGAGCCATTATGTCCTAAAATGGCTATAAAATCGCCTTGCTTGATGTCCAGATCTACCTCATCCACAGCACGGGTGACACCATCTGCATTTCCATCCTTATCACGACGTATATATTCAAATATCAGTTTTTTTGTCTCTAAAATACCCATCTTCAAATCCTCTTGAATGGTCAACTCTACTTATTGTAAGTGATTTTAAATGCAAATGCAAGAATTTAAGCAAAGATGCAAAAACACCTCGGGAATCAAGTCCCGAGGTGTTCATTCATCTTGCTATACCAATTCGATCAATACTTCCATCGCTGCATCGCCCTTACGAGGTCCGATCTTAACGATTCTTGTATATCCACCCTTGCGGTCTACATACTTAGGTGCGATCTCATCAAACATCTTTGCAACCAAATCAATCTGTTTTGTGTTTCTCTTCTTTCCAGCTATTTCAGTAGGAACCTCAGTAACAGGATAGAAGAATTTTAGCATCTGTCTTCTTGCATGAAGTCTGGATGGCATATCCTTTTTGATTTCCTTCTCTACTTCATCAAAAACAGTTACCTTCTTGCCGTCCTTCTCTTCTTTGATTCTCTTGCCGTTCTTGTCTTTGCGAGGAACCTTAGCTGTTACTTTAACGGTCTCAAAGTTATCCTTTTCTTTGACTGCAAGAGCGATATAGCCCTCAACGATCTTCTGGATCTCCTTTGCCTTCGCTTCTGTTGTAACGATCTTTCCATGATACAGAAGAGTGGTTACCTGATTTCTGAGTAATGCTTTTCTCTGGCTGGATGTTCTGCCAAGTTTTCTGTACTTTGCCATTGTAAATCTCCTTTTAGGATGCGTTCTGCAAGCGTCTTCGGACTTACTGCAAAACTGGATTATTTGATACGATCACTCTCTACTCTTTGGATTTACGAGAGCAATAAACTACTCATCTCCTACATTAAGTTGAAGACCTAACTCTTTTAACTTCGCCAATACCTCTTCTAAGGATTTACGACCCAGATTACGAACCTTCATCATATCCTCGGAAGTTCTGTTGGTTAATTCCTCAACGGTATTGATTCCTGCTCTCTTTAAGCAGTTGTAAGAACGAACGGATAATTCCAGTTCGTCGATATTCATTTCAAGCACTTTCTCTTTCTCGTTGTCTTCCTTCTCAACCATGATCTCAGCTGTTTTTGCATTCTCTGAGAGGTCAATGAAGAGTGACAGGTGCTCACTAAGTACCTTTGCTGCAAGACTGACTGCCTCATCCGGAGCAAGTGTTCCATTTGTATAAACATCCAAGGACAACTTGTCAAAGTCGGTAATCTGACCTACACGGGTATTCTCTACTGTCAAATTGACACGCTCTACCGGTGTGTAAATAGAATCAACTGCGATCACGCCAATCGGCAGATCCTCGCTCTTGTTCTTATCTGCACTTACATAGCCTCTGCCTCTGGTAATCGTTAATTCCATAAACAGTCTGCTGTCTGTACCGCCATTTAACGTAGCAATTACAAGATCCTTATTCAAGATCTCAACATCCTGATCTACCTGAATGTCAGCTGCTGTAACAACGCCTTCTCCTTCAAACTCTATATAAGCAGTTTTCGGCTCGTTAGATGTGCTGTCATTCTTGATTGCCAGGCTTTTAATATTCATGATGATCTCTGTTACGTCTTCTTTGACACCCGGAATTGATGAAAATTCATGCAGAACGCCTTCGATCTTAACCTGGCTGACTGCTACGCCGGGTAATGAAGAAAGCATAATTCTTCTAAGAGAATTTCCGAGGGTTGTTCCATAACCTCTCTCGAGAGGTTCCACAACAAATCTTCCGTACTTTTTATCATCTGAGATCTCAACGATCTCAATCTTCGGCTTTTCAAAATCAAACACTGCAAGTACCTCCTCTTATAATTCAGTTTATATGACAATTCAGAGACCTTATTTAGAATATAACTCGACAATCAACATCTCGTCTACAGGAACATCGATCTCTTCTCTGGTAGGAAGTGCTTTGACTGTTCCCTTCAGGTTTTCCTGATCTGCCTCCAGCCATGCCGGAACCAATCTTCCATTTGTAGCTTCAAGAATATCCTTATATCTCTGTGAAGACTTGCATTTTTCCTTGATTTCGATCACATCGCCTGCTTTTACCAAATAAGAAGGAATATTAACAACCTTTCCATTTACGGTAACATGCTTATGATCAACAATCTGTCTGGCTTCTCTTCTTGTTCTGGCAAATGTCATTCTGAAAATAACATTGTCCAGTCTTGTCTCCAGAAGAATCATCAGGTTTTCACCTGACATGCCTTTCATCTTATCAGCCTTTTTGTAATAATTTCTAAAAGGCTTCTCTAATACACCATAGATAAATTTTGCTTTCTGTTTCTCGCGTAACTGAAGACCATACTCACTGATCTTCTTGTTTGCTCTTGTCAACTGTCTCTTTGACTTTTTGTCAATGCCAAGATACATCGGCTCTAAACCCAATGCTCTGCATCTCTTTAATACCGGAACTCTGTTTACTGCCATTTGTTTTTCCTCCACTGATTGTTTACAACCGCAATGAATACGGCCTTCATCCAACTTCTAATTTGTTCTGGTTACAATACTGCGATTCTTCACTAAACTCTTCTGCGTTTAGGTGGACGACATCCATTATGAGGAACCGGAGTTACATCCTTGATACTGGTTACTTCCAGACCACATGCCTGAAGTGCTCTGATTGCTGCCTCACGTCCCTGACCAGGTCCTTTAACCATTACGTCAACTGTCTTCAAACCATGTACGAGTGCTGCTTTTGTAGCTGTTTCAGCTGCCATCTGTGCAGCATATGCAGTAGATT
>CAZVYQ010000076.1:0-6947 GCA_964631375.1 uncultured Lachnospiraceae bacterium
TTATTAATAAACATTTTTCATATAAGAGGACTTTTATATAATGAATTCAAATGCCAAAAATTATCACGATCAAGTGAATATTGAAAATACATTAAAAATGCGTGAGGTTGTTGCTACTCTCCCCTCTTTCTGCAGAGATTTCTTCAACGGAATCAAAGAAACCACATCTGCCCGTACACGTTTGGCATATGCTTATGATATGAGGATTTTTTTTGAGTTTCTGCATGACACCAATCCCATCTGTGCTAAAATGGATATTACTGATTTTCCATTGTCAATTCTGGACGAGATCAGACCGATGGATATTACGGAATACTTAGATTATCTGGATTTTTACGAGAAGGACGGAAAAGAATATACAAATGATGAACGTGGTAAATCCAGAAAACTTGCATGTCTTCGAAGCTTTTATAATTTTTATTTTCGTAATGAAATGATCGAAAAAAACCCCGCTTCTCTCGTACAGATGCCAAAACTCCATCAAAAGGAAATAATACGTCTTGATCCTGATGAAGTGGCTATTTTACTTGATCAAGTGGAACAGGGTACAAATCTGACAGAAAAGCAAATGGAATTTCATAAGAAAACAAAAATTCGTGATCTTGCTCTGATGACATTATTGCTCGGTACAGGAATACGTGTGTCAGAATGTGTGGGATTAGATATGAATGATGTTGATTTTAAGAATAATGGAATACTGATCAGAAGAAAAGGCGGATATGAAGCAGTCGTATATTTTGGTGATGAAGTCAAAACTGCACTTGAGGATTATCTGGTAGAGCGAAAACAGATTATACCTGAAAACGGTCATGAAAATGCTTTGTTTTTATCAATGCAGAATAAAAGAATCAGTGTTCGTTCTGTGGAGAAATTGGTCAAAAAGTATGCACAGACTGTTACAACATTAAAGAAAATTACGCCTCATAAACTAAGAAGTACCTATGGCACCAGTCTCTATCGCGAAACCGGAGATATCTATCTTGTGGCTGATGTACTGGGGCACAAGGATGTTAATACTACAAAAAAGCATTATGCTGCACTGGAGGATGAACGAAGAAGAATGGCTGCCAGTGCGGTTAAACTGAGAGAAGATAAACATAAAAATTAATATACTGCTACTTCTATTGAATATCCATAGTATGGAACGATCAAATGATCTCCGGATGCAATATCATCATCCAGCATACAATTTAAACTTTTCACCTCTTGTATGTACTGTGAAGTACTCTGATATTCAGAGCCCATAAACTCTTCTGCAATCGTAGTCAAAGTGTCGCCTGTTTGTATTGTGATACTCTTAAAATATTTCTGTGGTGTCATATTATGATTCTGCTCATCTGCATAGGTTAATCGGCTGCCGAAAATAATACTGAGAATCATGATAAATATTGCGATCATTGTAAAGATCACGATTCTTTGCCTTTGAACCTGTTTTCTTCTCCTGTTTATACTTTCTATACTTCTCATATGATATTCCATATCCAGTACATCTCCTCTCATTACTCTGCCCTCATATAATATTACGAACAAACGTTACGAACATTCGTTCTGTAATTATTATATAGAACAATTGTTCTGATGTCAATATATTTACCGCAAAAAATCGAACAAATATTTGGAATATATGTTTGCTTTTTAATATTGCATATGATATACTATGTTTAATGTTAGACAAAAAGGAGGATTATTTATGGGCTATGGAAAGATTACATCAAAACAGTCTGAGATATTAGAATATATTAAAAAAGAAATTTTGGAGCGTGGTTATCCGCCTGCAGTACGTGAGATCTGTGAAGCAGTGAATTTAAAATCGACATCTTCTGTCCACTCTCATTTAGAGACACTTGAGAAGAATGGCTATATAAGAAGAGATCCAACAAAGCCTCGTGCAATTGAGATTATGGATGACAGTTTTCAACTTGTCCGTCATGAGATGACGAGTATTCCGATTATTGGTACGGTTGCCGCTGGTCAACCACTTTTGGCCGAACAGAATATTGAAGGATATTTCCCTCTCCCAGTGGAAATGGCTCCCAATACCGAATCTTTTGTTTTAAAGGTAAAGGGCGACAGTATGATAAATGTCGGTATCTTCAGTGGTGACAGTATTTTTGTTGAGAGGTGTAATACCGCCAAAAATGGTGATACCGTTGTTGCATTAGTAGATGATTCTGCTACCGTGAAAACCTTCTATAAAGAGAATGGTCATTATCGCCTACAGCCAGAAAATGATTATATGGATCCGATCATTGTTGATCATGTGGAGATTCTTGGGAAAGTATATGGTGTATTTCGTCTTTATCGTTAGTGATTTATCCATATCAATATATCTATTATTATATTGCTTCAAAAAAAGAACGAGCTGTAATGTAACAGTTCGTTCTCTTTTTTTATATGATAATATTTATAATTCTTCCGCATTTATGATCTTACCATCTCTCCAGATGCGCTCCAGATCATAAAACAATCTGTTTTCCTTATCAAATACATGTACAATAATATCGAGATAATCCATCAGAACCCAGTTTGCAGTTTCATAACCTTCAATCTGCTTTGGTGAATATCCTGCTTGATGCAGCTTTTCTTCTACATGATCAATTAATGCCTGTACCTGATTATGATTATTTCCACTTGCTATGATAAAATAATCCGCCATTACACTTACTTCGCTAATGTCAATCATTCTAACATCTTCAGCCTTTTTGTCTGCCAGAGCCTCTATTACGATCTTTGTCATTTTCTTTGCTTCATTCATTTTGTCTGTTCCTCATTTCTGATTTAAATAATACTGAAAGGTATCCTCTGTCATAGTATCGATATCTGAGTGAATAGATTCCAAATAGTCTAGAGTATCCTTTAAAATGATTCTCATTGCTTCATCAATATCTGTAAAGGCCAGGTGTCTGATCTGTTTCAGATTTGGAGCCTGTTGTCTGTTTGGCTCTATATAATCTGCAATAAAGATAATCTTCTCCAGCATAGTCATGTCTGGGTGCCCGGTTGTATGCCATCTGATTGCATTGATAATCTCCGGATCTTGGATCTTATATTCTGCCCCTGCCATATAGGCACCTAACTTTGCATGCAGCAGACAGATGTCTCTCTGCTCTGCTTCAGTGATCTCGATATGGAGTTTATTACATTGTGACAGCATCTCGTCATCCGGTATATATTTTGCACAGTCATGTAACAACCCGGCCAATCGTGCCTGTTCCACATCAATCTCATAACACATTGCGAGTGCCGCAGCGGTATATGCAACTCCCAGGGTATGTTCATATCTTCTCTTATTCAATGTATGCTTGAGCTTTTTGCGAATCTTATCTTGATCATATTGTAAATCAGATGTTTCCATTTTTATCAGCTCCATATAATTGTCTATCACGGATCAATTCAATGACCTTATCATTTAATAGATATCGTACAGAAATATCATTTTCAATATATGTTCGAATCATTTCAGAGGAAATATCAATCTCTGGTGTTTCCATTAAATTGACCGTTGCACCAAATCTCTTCTCCAGATGTTCTATCTGTTCTCGAAGTTTCGAATTCTGAATATGATTTCTGCCGGCAGCAAGAATAGTACAGCATTGAAATATACGTTCTGCATGTTTCCAATTCTCTATTCCATACAGATTATCAGCTCCTAAAATGAAGTACAGCTTTGCATTCGGATAAAACGATTTTAATAGCTCCATGGTTTCAAATGTATAGGTGTTTCCGTCTCGTTTTGTTTCAATCTCGCATAATTCAAAGTGTGGATTATCTGCAATCGCAAGTCTTACCATTTCTACTCTGGTTTCAGCAGATAGAACATGATCATTTTTTTTTTGATAGGAAACTCCACTAGGCATGATCAATACACGTTCTAATCCATACTCGGAATAGGCATGTTCCGCCAAAATCAGATGTCCTGTATGAATCGGATTAAAGGTTCCACCTAAGATTCCTATCCTTTGGTCTGTCATAGCATCACCTCATTATTCAAGAGGAAGAAGGATTTTCTTGTGCTCCCTTGATTCTTTATAAAGTATGATTTTCTTCCCGATGACCTGTACGACGGTTGATTTTGTCCTTCCGGCAATCATATCTGCCATTTCTCTTGGATCATCCATACAATTCTTCAATACACCGATTTTGATCAACTCTCGTGCATTCAATGCTTCTTCTATAGCCGCTGTTAATTCAGGAGTAATGGAACTTTTTCCAATATGAAAAATAACAGTTTCCTTGCTGGCGAGACTTTTCAAATATGCTCTTTGTTTACTAGTCATAGGTTCCTCCCGTTGATCATTTGTAATAATCAAATTCATGTCCATACATACGGACGGTATCTCCATCGTTAATTCCGAGATCTTCAAGTTCCTTTAAAATACCTGTATCCTTCAAGAAATTTTGAAAGAAGGTAAAGCCTTTTTCTGAATCTAAATTGGTATACCCCAGCATTTTTTCGATGCGTGGTCCTTCTATTATATATACATGATTATCATCATCAAACGATACTGTATATGGTTCATCTGTATATCGATTCATCTCAGGGAAGAATTCCTGTTCAAAAACAACAGGCTCGTCCGGTAATGCTGACAGCAACGTGCTGACATAATACAATAATTCTTTAATTCCCTCTCCACTTACTGCTGAAATCGGAAATACACGAATACCTGCAGGTTCAAATTCTTCCTTTATTTTTTGTATGGTTTGTTCTGCATTTTCGATAAATGCATCAATTTTATTGGCAGCAATTACCTGAGGACGTTTCGATAATTCTACACTATATTTCTCAAGTTCTTTATTAATGGTATAAATATCCTCAATAGGATCTCTTCCCTCTGTAGAAGCTGCGTCTACAATATGAATATAGACCTTTGTACGTTCAATGTGACGTAAAAATTCATGACCCAGACCAACACCTTCAGATGCACCCTCGATCAATCCGGGAATATCTGCAACAACAAACCCTTTTGCATCAGCCAGATCAACAACTCCTAAATGTGGACTGAGCGTTGTAAAATGATAGTTTGCTATTTCTGGACGAGCATTAGAAATACGGGATAAAAGCGTTGATTTCCCAACATTCGGATATCCTACCAGACCAACATCTGCTATTACCTTTAATTCAAGGAGAAGATTTAACTCTTTGGCTTCCTGTCCGGGTTGTGCATATTTTGGTGCTTGCATGGTAGAGGTCGCATAATGTTGATTTCCGTTTCCACCATGTCCACCGGTCAAAATCACAAATCGCATACGATCACCTGACATATCGGTAATGATCTTTCCGCTATCCGCTTCCTTGATCACGGTTCCCTTTGGAACTTTAATAATGATGTCAGAACCATTCTTTCCGTGACAGTTTCTTTTACCGCCACATTCTCCATCCTGAGCACAGTATTTTCTAATATGTCTGAAGTCAGTCAGCGTATTTTTGCCTTCATCTACTTCAAATATTACACTTCCGCCATTTCCGCCGTCACCGCCGTCCGGTCCGCCGTTAGGTACATATTTTTCTCTTCTGAAACTAACATGTCCATCTCCGCCTTTACCGCTTCGAATATATATCTTTGCATGATCTGCGAATGCCATTCGTCATCACCTCTTTTATATCATTTCTAAAGAAAACGGATTTTAAACATGAAGTTCAAAATCCGTTCTGTTTACAGCCAATCGTTTAATTTTCTACCGGATATACAGAAGCTTGCTTCTTATCTCTTCCTTTTCTTTCGAATCTGACAACACCATCTACCAGAGCAAATAATGTATCATCTCCACCGCGTCCTACATTCACACCTGGATGAATTTTTGTTCCGCGTTGTCTGAATAAAATATTTCCGGCCTTAACGAACTGTCCGTCGGCTCTTTTTGCACCTAATCGCTTTGATTCTGAGTCTCTACCATTCTTGGTAGAACCAACTCCCTTTTTATGAGCGAAAAATTGAAGGTTCATATTGAACATGGTTTACACCTCCTCGAATTTGAGTTTAAAATATTTCTTACCATATTGTTGTTCGATACCTTTTAATCCAAGCACCATGGAATCCATTAACAGCTTTCCCTGATCTGAAATATGATTGACAAATCTACAATCAATCAAGCCTTCATCTTCATCCGTCTTCACTTTGATCTCCTCGTGAATCAGGGTTTCCAAGGAATTTAATGTATTAATTACAAGTACGGAAACTGCGGCACATACAATATCTTTTTGATTTGGAGATTTTGCATACTCTGCATGTCCCATGCATGTAAAACTGTTATAAGCACCATCACTGCTCTTTTGAATGATCATTGTAGTCATAACATATCCACCGAAAGATGAAATTCTACTTTTCATGTACTAAGCATTAATCTTATCAATCTTAACTTGTGTGTATGCTTGTCTATGACCGTTTTTCTTGTGATATCCGCTTTTTCTCTTATATTTATAAACAATGACTTTTCTTCCTCTGCCATTATCCATAACTGTCGCAGTAACAGTTGCTTTTGCAACATCATCTCCGACTGCAAGCTTCTTATCACTAACGGCTAGAACCTGATCAAATGTAACTGTTTCTCCTGCTTCAACACCAAGCTTTTCAACTTTGATGACATCGCCTTCAGAAACCTTGTACTGTTTTCCACCTGTTGCAATAATTGCGTACATATAGGCACCTCCTATTTACATTACTCGCTAGATACGGTATCACCCTCGGTGAATTTGCAACCTCTCTACGCGGCATACCATTGTATAATAGCACAATCATCAGATTACGTCAACCATCAAATTCCATTCATTCTACCAGGAGCATTTCCTGACGTTGAAAATATTTCACATTATCCTTCATTTGTGATATGCTATGTTTGTTTTAAGAAAATGAAAAAGAGGTACTATTTATGTTCGAAAGTTTTATGATAGTAGGTCAACAGGTTTTCATTCTGTTTATTTTAATAGCAGTCGGCTTTTTGTGTGGAAA
>CAZVYQ010000077.1:0-6795 GCA_964631375.1 uncultured Lachnospiraceae bacterium
TCTGGCATATGAAGTTACTCCTAAAGAATCATGGTGTTAAAACCTAAAGACGGGTTTACTGAATGGAAAAGAGGCAACCCCATTATCTAGGCAGATATACCATAATGTAAAGGATCTGATAAAATGATGATTACGGAAAAACTTCAATTTATGGAGTATGCAACAACTGATAATTATGGAATACTGAATGGAATTCGAGATGATGCTCCAGAGAACATGAAAGAGCAGTATCTGGAATATCTAAGAGTTACGGAAGAAGCGAAAAAACGAAATGATAAGTTGTAGGCTTTAGCACTTTGCAGATGCAGGGTGCTTCTTTAGTTTATTATAAATCAATAAGAGTAGTATACAAAATGCCATTTGTACCATATGAACTGGTTGATTATGGAATTTTCTTAAGATATAATATACATGTATGTATATTTTGCAGTCCTTATATTCTAATTTGACCATAATCTAATTTCGCCAGAAATTGATAAAGCTCATTATTTTGTAAAAATAATGAAGAGAATAGCGATTAACAACTAACAATTCATGAAACTCATAGAATAAAATAAGAAAGGCGAGATTATCATGAAAAAAACAAATTCTATTAAGGGAATTACTATAATTACCCTTGCAACTTTACTTGGTATTTCTGTTGGATTACCAGTTAGGGCGTATGAAATTGGACCTGGTATGAGTACAGAAGAAGAGTTTAATAACTGGTTTTGGTCTGATTTTCAGGAAGACAATCCTGATATAAATATGGGACCAACAACCACTACTCCAACCACCCCAGTAGCCACTCCAGCTCCAACCCCTGCTCCTGCACCTAAGGAAGAGGTAAAGCCATGTGAGCATGTTTACGAGTCCGAAGTGACCAAACAGGCTACCTGTGGTGAAGAGGGCGAGAGAACCTTTGCCTGTACTCTTTGCGGTGATTCTTATACCGAACCAGTAGAGAAATCTACCGTACATGGGTATGAGAAAGAAATCACTAAAGAGCCTACCTGTACAGAACCTGGTGAGGCAGTATTTACATGTTCCATCTGCGGTGATTCTTATACCGAAGAGGTAGAACCATCTGGACATGATTATATTGCAAAACTCACTAAGGAACCTACCTGTACAGAAGCCGGTGAAAACACCTACACTTGTACTGTTTGTGGCGATTCCTACACTGCAGAAGTTCCAGCAATGGGACACAAAGCAGGTGATTGGGAAATAACCACTGCTGCAAGTTGGTTTTCTGCAGGCGAGCAGGTAAAGAGATGTACTGTTTGTGGCGAAATCCTTGAAACACAGGAAATCCCGTCTCAGTACCCTCTGTGGTATCTGTTTGTAGGGATCGGTGCAGCTGTGGTTGTGATCGGAGCAGTAGCCGGAATCGTTGTTTATAAGAAAAGAAAATCCTGATTCTAATACATTAATACTAAAAAAACTTCTCTTTCATTATCAATAGAGAAGTTTTCTATATCTTAAAAGTGTAAAATTCGTCAAGGTAAATGCAAATAACAATTTGTATTCAATTTAAAAAATACGAATTATTATTTGAAAAGATTATTTTGGATATTTGTAGGTTTATTTATCTCTGTAATGAGATCCGCATTGAACAATTTTTAAAACATCACTATCAATACGATAGACAATACGATTAGCATCATCAATTCGACGGCTCCAATATGCAGACAAATCACCGCTTAAGTGTTCTGGTTTTCCTATTCCTGTATATCTATTGCGTTCTATATCTTTTAACAGCTGAAGAATTCGCTTCAAAGTTTTCTTATCCTGTTTCATCCAGTATTCGAAATCTTGCCATGCTTCATCCGTCCATGCTTTAATCATCCAAATTCACCTCATGTATTGTACCTCCGGTTGATTCCATTTGAGCTATGGAGTTTTTAAGGCGTATCATATTCTCTTCCGAATAAAATGGATCAGTAGAAACTTCAAAAGGTATTCTCTGCTCTCTACCTAATTTTTTTAAATAAATAGTGATTGCGGTAGACATAGACATGCCAATATCTTCGCAAACTTTTTCCGCCTTTTTTTTAATGTCATCATCAATTCTCAAACTTATCTGTGCCATATAAATCACTCCTTCTTTTTCTTTCAATTATATCATCACTAAAAGCAAATGTAAAGCATAATGCTATACATATGCTTTTGCTATATTATATGTTTAGTATTTACTAGGGTCTTATTTTTTTGTGTTGCATTTCGTGTTGCATAATCTCGAGAAATAGTCGTTTGCTCTAGTGTTCATTTCCTTTTGACGATCACTCATGGCATGACGGTATCTGATTCTTTCCGTACCATGTTTTGCAGACATAATATAGCAATGAACGTCAAAATAAATGAAATGCGTGTAGATATTTCCAAATGCGAGAATTGTAACAGATGCGGAAATATTACGGATTTCAGCGGTAAGAAAAATCTCATGATGTGTCGAGCAGACAACAGAATAGTATCAGTTATCTTTAAACATGTTTATTAGGAATATGAGCCAAGCAAACATAAGTTAATTACCTCCAAATAAATTGTATGTAGAAAGCATGGAAAATATGATAGGTATCGGTATATGACCTTTACTATCAAACATTACATCATAACACCTGTGTATTGCTCTAATCGCTTGCATATTTCACATTGACTGATAAAGTTACAAAAGTACTAATCTAATAAGAGAAAACTGTTTGATGATGAATCAAAGCCTTTTCAACGCAGGTTTATCGCATTGTACATTTATTCAATTTTGTTCACTGACAGTAAAAAGCCCTAGTTTTCGCTAGGGTTTTTGTTGTAACGAGAGGAAAAAAGAAAACATTCCCTCCAATGAATTCTATAAATATTCTCTTAGATCTTGAACCAATCTCTCTTCTTCAGAAATGATATCGTGTGTAATTTTCTGGCTTTCTGTATTAGCGGCAGGGTACTGGTGCAGGTAGCGATATAAGGATTTGACCCCCATGTTACAACCATCGGTCATAAGGTCAGCGACAACTCGATCAGAGTCTTCGCCGCCGAGTTTGACATTTGTTTTAATCCAGGACATCATTTTTGCCATTGCAGCAGGCTCTTTTCCATCATCTTGATAATCCTTCAGATATTCATGCGTTTTATCTCCCAGTTTACTATGCACCTCTTTACTATCAATCAGCAGTTTTTTTAACTGCTCATCACGAACATGATCTAATACATCGTCAATTGAGGACACACCCATTTTAATACCTGCATTGCATTCTCTTAGTAGTTTGATTGTATCGTCTTCCATCTAAACCTCCTTAAAAATATATGCTATTACAATCTAGAATGCTCGGAAAAGAATTAATTATACACTAGTATCAAGGTATCTGATGAAAATGATGTATTTAGAATCAATGTAGCAGCAATTGTGAAAGTATATGAGAATTGTACAATCTGAAAACCTATGATATGATATTTTCACATAATACTACTAAAAATACTCCCAAAGAAGTATAGTATTTTCAGACATCGTAAGCTATGCTGGCAGTATCAAAAACAAAGGAGGTACTTACATATGTATCTGATAGGTTTACTGGTTTTCATGGTTCTTACGATTTTATTTTCAGGTTTCTCAGCCGGTGCGGTCGGCAATCTCGTTGATCCGCAGAGTTTACTGGTGATTCTGCTCGTTACAATACCGGTTGTATTGCTGGCTGGCTCCGGAAAGGATTTCGTGAATGCATTCAAACTGACTGTTACGAAACAGAAGGAAGTAGATATAGCTGAGTTGAAGAAAGCTTCCGCAGCGATCTCACTGGTAATGAAAACGATCCTTTACAGTGGTGTTTTTGGCTCACTTCTGGGGTGTATTGCACTCCTAAGACAGATGGATGATCCAGCAGCATTAGGACCTCACATCATGGGAGCCTTGATTGCATTGTTGTATGCGATGATATTCAATATTATGCTCTTACCGATCAAGGCAAAGGTGGATAAAATGATCATTGAATATTTGCATGAATAGGAAAGTGACCACATATGAAAAAACAGATGATGGGAATCGCTGTCATGATACTCTATCTGACAGCGATATCTGTATTATTGAACTTTCAGATCCGGTTGCTGTTTGAGTGGAAGTCGTTTCTGCTTGTATTGTTAGGAACGATATTACTCTCATTTACCGGTATCAGGCGACATATGGAACAGGCACAGATCTTGAACATTATGGCATTCAGTGCAATCTTATCCAGCTTTATCGTAACACTGGTCAGTCTTTTTAACGGTGTGTCTGCAATGGAGGATGGAGATTATCGAGGAATGATTGCTATGGGCTGCAGGCCGCTTTTGTATGGCGTGGTACTATACAGCATTTTGCATATGCCAGGATCGGGACATGGGGAGAAAAGGTCTGAGTTAAGTGAACAAAATGTTGCACCTAATAAGGATACAGTAGAGGCACCAGAGAATAGCGAGACTACTTCAATGAGAAGGGATATCGATTACAGAGAGTTGGGTTTAACTCGACGAGAGATCGAAATCGTATATCTGATTCAGCGGGGCTTGACTAATCGCGAGATTGCAGATGAACTGTATATTGCAGAAACTACTGTCAAAAAGCATGTTTCTCATATTTTTGAAAAAATGGATATAAAAAAACGAGAAGAATTATGAACAGGAGACCTTTATGTTGGAACAATTTAAGCAGGAAAGTGAATATGTAGACGATAATCATCCACTGATTCAGGAGAAAGCGACAGAGTTATTTCACGGGATCACTGATGCTGTGGCAGATAAACAGGACATAGAAGAAATTACTTTCAGATCATTTATGGACGATGATATGGAATTATTCAAAACTTGGCTTGCAAAACCTTATGTTGCAAGGTTTTATCATGATCCCGAGGATTGGATTGATGAACTGGAGAGACGCGATACAGAGTATCATTGGATCACACACTGTATAGTAGAAATTGGAGGTAAGCCTATCGGCTTTTGTCAGTATTATCTGTACGAGCGTAGTATGTCGTATGGTGAGGACTGGCAGGGAACAGTGCCTATTGAGAATACATACAGTCTCGATTACTTGATTGGTGAGGAGGAGTATATTGGGAAAGGGTATGGAAAACAGATGGTTTTGAAACTCATTCATCTGATCAGGCGAGAGGGCACAGCCAAGCGAATCATTGTTCAGCCGGAAGAAGAAAATGCACCCTCCTGTAATACGCTCTTGTCATGTGGCTTTAGATTTGATACCCAAAACCGTCTATATATAATTGAAAATTTCTAATATATTATTTTGTTCCGAAGATTAAGTTTAAGAAATTTATACTAGAATCTTCCCATCTTCAATTAACTGTAAAAATAATGTGACCAATTCAGGGTCAAACTGTTTACCACTGTTTTCTTTGAGCTCTGATATAATCTTTTCTTTTGGTAATTTATCGCGGTAGCAGCGTTTGCTATTCATGGCATCAAAGGAATCGGAAATACAGATAATACGGCTGACCATAGGGATCTTTTCGCCTTTCAAACCATCAGGATAGCCTTTGCCGTCATAACGTTCGTGGTGGTAGCGAACGCCATCACTGATATTTTTGATGGCTGTAAAGTCTTTTAACATCTCTGCTCCCTTTACGGAATGGTTCTTGATCAGATCATACTCTTTGTCGGTTAATTTCCCAGGCTTTTTTAAGATTTCATCAGAAATATAGCACTTACCACAGTCATGCATGAGAGCTATGTAGTACACCTGTCGACACTTTTCTTCATCATATCCAAGCTTCTCAGCCAATAAATGTGAATACTCGGCAACCCGTTGGAAATGACCGTTTGTATAGGTGTCCTTTGCCTCAAAGAACTGCGTAAATACACCAATTGACTGGCGTAATAACTGTTCATCTTGCTTAAATCGTTTTTGCATCTTCCGCATATTTAGTTGTACAGACAGATATGCTGCAAGTAAAATGATCCATATCAGACATCCAATGATCAGACTGAGAAAGACAGGATTTTGAAGATAATTGATTTGTAACGAATAAGACATGCTAAAATCGCTGAAACTAAGTGGAGCTGTATCAGAGCTGTAAAATACCATGCCGACAACAACCTGCGAAATATGACCATTCACATTGGCTGCAATCGGAAATTCATTTGCGACACGATCAGGATGGTAGATGACATAGTCTCCTTCGTGCAACGGGATCATCAGATCCGGCTTCATGACGGAATGTTCCAGAGTTAATTCACTTTCATTGTAATCACGCAGATCAACAACCTGTATCCGTTCTTTTTTGTTTACATTCTGATGAATCTCCACACAACCGCACCATGCATTGTTAATATAACAATCCTGATCGATATTAATCCTCATGTCCCATTGCAGAATAGTGTTGTCGCTGATATTGTTGATCACAATGTCATAGATGGTACCGGTATATTCATGGTGTCCGGTACTATCATCCACGCGTTTGATCCAAGAGTCAGTCTGCCCGCCTCGCGGTGCTATGGAGATATCAAAGGTATGGTTGGGTTCATTAGAGTGATATTCTCTCTCCGTGTGATTGAAGATATATACATATATAGAATAAATACCAAATCCTAGTAAAAGAATTGCTAAATATAACAATAATAGTTTTGTGGCAATATGAACCTTTTTCTTTTGTATATTCGCCATAGATACCTCCACTATGTATTATGTTGGAAAACATGACTCTTTCTATCTTATATTTAATTTTACCTTATAATTATATATTGGTAAAGAAAAATACATCTGTTTTCCTGTGTTCTTCATAAATTAATATAGAAGAATTCCAAACTTACAAAAATGTAAGCCTTCGATAGATATTG
>CAZVYQ010000078.1:0-6734 GCA_964631375.1 uncultured Lachnospiraceae bacterium
CTGCTTAATATAAATTGCTTTTCCTATTATGGATCGCCCTGACTTATTATAAATTACTTTTCTATTATGGATCGCCCTGACTTATTATAAATTGTTCTGCTTATTATGAACTACAGATAATAGGTGTACAAAGATGCCCTTTGGACAATATCAGTGATATTGTAGTGGTAATGTTCCAAAACGAATACATATATTTACATATTGCAATGATTTTGGATAATTATGATTATTTAAATTAAGAATTGTACATTATATGACATAATATAACATATTATGGACATATTAATAAAGAAATGCAAAGAATTGTCCAAAGAAATATCGATATGGAATAATATGGAACAGATTTGGGAAGTATAAGGAAAAATCGTGGCAAATTATCCAAAGCATTATAGATTGCTTATATATGATGTGAATCATAAATTCTGAATAGAAGTGAGAGTGGTGGAATTCTATGATTCAAGGAAGATGTTGATTGATTTTGGGAATGCGATAGCGTATATTAATAACATAAGTATCAATAAACATAAACATCAAGGAGGAACAATGAGATATGCTTGAGATACCGGAAAGTACAGTGATAGCAAGACAGATCAATGAAACCGTAAAGGGAAAATGTATCAGCTATGTTGAAGCGGAACATTCTCCACATAAATTTGCATGGTATGAAGGTGACCCCAAGCTCTATGACGAACTATTAAGTGGAAAATGCATTACAGGAGCAGTAACACGCGGAGGAATGCTGGAGATTGAGATCGAGGATTGTATACTGGTTTTATCTGAGGGGGTGAATCTGAGATATCTTGATGATCTGAAGAAGATCCCTGCAAAGCATCAGTTATACATTGAATTTGACGATAAAACTGCACTTGTCATGACTGTTGCTATGTATGGTGGTATGTTGGCATTCCCTAAGGGTAAGACACAAAATGAATATTATCTAGGATCTGTAGCCAAACTATCTCCGCTGTCGGATGAGTTTGATGAAGCATATTTTGATTCTTTACGGGATGAGAAAAGTGGGAGATTGTCAACAAAAGCATTTTTGGCAACCAATCAGAGAATCCCGGGACTCGGAAACGGTGTGTTGCAGGATATCTTATATCAGGCAGGAATGTTTCCAAAAAGAAAAATGGAGACATTATCGGATGAGGATTACAACAGACTGTTTCATGCAGTGAAGGATACCTTAAAGGAGATGACTGAGCAGGGTGGACGTGATACAGAGAAAGATTTATTTGGTAATCCCGGAGGGTACATTTCCTATCTGAGCAAGAAGACACTACATACGCCTTGTCCAAAGTGCGGGTATGAGATTCATAAGGAAGCATATATGGGTGGAGCCATTTACTATTGCGAGCATTGCCAGAAGTAAGATATGATGCTATCTGTCAGAAAAATGGGATAAAGTAAAACAAAAAAAGAGAACTGCAGGCATATATCATCAATGCGAGCAGTTCTCTTTTTCTTACCGTCTGGAGGCGTTGACCAGTTCCTGCATTTGTTTCTTGACAGCCTCATCCGTTTCCTTAGATAACATATACTGAATATGTGTTTTCATATAATCAGTATTCAGAGCAATTGCGGCCTTGCAGGCTGCAATCCTGATGGTACTGTCAGGATGTCCCAGACTGCGAGCAATGGTATTGCTTGCTGATTCATCATTGATCTGGGCCAGAGCTTCAAGGCAACATACGGTCACTTCTGTGTCAGCTTTTGACATGATCTTGATAATGCCGTCTGATTTCTTCTTTGCGGCCAGCTTTTTGATCTTGGCTTCTTCCTTAATATCATTCATGGTGGTGCCTCCTGTTACATGGACGGGAATTGGATTCTGCTCATCCATATATTATTAGTATAACACTTTATGCAGGGTTTGGGGTTCAAATCTTATGATTTACAAGTTATAATCAGGGGAGAGTTCTCGTTACGAAGTAATGAGATACCCCTGATAGGGATAATCAGGGGAGAGTTCTCGTTACGAAGTAATGAGATACCCCTGATAGGGATAATCAGGGGAGAGCGTATAGAATGGTGGGATTGTGTGATGGAGATCGTCAGAGGAACGGTGGAGGATATTGATGCGTGGATGTGTTTTGTAGAACAGGTGCGGGATCAATTTCCTGGCATGGAAACAGAGAAGGCAATGTGTGAGCACAGAGAGACTGTGCTTGACTTTATGGAGCATCATACAGCACTATGTGCAAAGGAACAGGAAGTCATTCATGGGGTGATTTTATTTTCCAGACAATACAATATGATTTGTTTTCTGGCAGTCTCTCCTGCATATAGGAGAGGACACATTGCAACAAAGTTATATCAGGAGATGCTAAAGGATGCAGACAGAAACAGACGTCTGGTCGTGACCACTTATCGTGAAGGTGACCCAAGAGGAGCGGCAGCGAGAGCCTTCTATCAAAAGCAGGGCTTTCAGGAAGATAAACTGATCGAAGAGTTCGGATATCCAAGCCAGATTATGATATTAAAGCAAGCATAATGGGAGAACATATATGCAGTATTTTAAAGCAGGAGAAGATGTTGAGTTTGTCTTAACCGAAAATCAAAAGGTTACATATGAAAAGCATAATCATGTCTCGAAGTATGTCGCGGGACTGGTTTTGAAGGGGAAAGTAGAACTGCTGAAGAACGAATGTGCAACTGAAATCATGCAGGAAGACTTCTTCATCATTCCGACTTATCAGGTACATGCACTCAAAATAGAAGATGCAACGGCTAGGATTTTGACGCTATGCATTGATGAAAAGTTTTTGGACAGTCATTCTATGGAGGAGGGAAAAAGCATCCTTGCAAATATTATGCTGTCATTGCATGAGAAGCAAATCATCGAAGAAAAACAGGAGGCTGCATATCTGGATGCCTATGAAATCATCACAAAGCTGCATGAGGAGCGAAAGAAACTGCCGGAATTGATTGAAAGTATTACTAATATGGTGGTTGATGAGCCGGAACAGGCATGGAATCTGGATGAACTGGCAGACAGCATTTATATCAACAAGTATTATATGATTCGTAAATTCAAAGAAACGATAGGACTGACGCCACATTCCTTTCATATACAGAATCGCATCAGAAAAGCACAGCATCTGTTGCAGGAGGGACACTCCATTACAGACACGGCGCTCGAAATGGGTTTCTTTGATCAGAGCCATTTTGACAAAGCATTCCGAAAAATCCTCGGCATTTCACCAAGTGAATATGTTGCATCACTCAAGAAATTATCATAACATGATAGGAGCGTCCAAAGTAGAATTTGCCACTTGTTATGAAATAGGTCAACTTTTTACAAGCGATACTTCAGAAATATCTATATGATGAACTCAGTTGATAACAAATACAAATCAAAAGGAGACGATCAGATGGATATTTTTGAATACTTTAACAATGGAGCGTTGGTTTTGCCGGGTGGCAAGAAGGATTTTGCAGAGATTGCATGGTCAAAGCATCCGACCTTTGAGGGAGTAGAACTCAAGCATATGATTACTGCCAAGGATACAGACGGACAGTTCAGTTATCATTTGGTACGGATTGCACCAAATTGCAGCATTCAAAATCACATTCATGAGACACAGTTGGAAACGCATGAGGTGATTGCGGGCAGTGGAGTGTGCATCAATGCAGGTGCAGCCATCGACTACGAATGTGGAGTGATCTCCATCATGCCTGTCGGTGTACCCCATGAAGTCAATGCAGGAAAGGACGGACTATATCTGTTCGCAAAGTTTATTCCGGCACTGTGCTGAAGCGTAATCACTTAACAAAGTAATTAAATTGCCTTTCAATCATTATTGTAATCGCCTGTTTAGAGGAAAGATATATATATTAAAATTATCATTGATTCCATGTTTCTTATGGAACTTAAAATTAAAGTTGTGATGAGGCTCAAAAGCATCTATAATAAAGATATCAATCAGAATTGGAGGATTACAGATGGATAATGCTATGCAGAAAGAGCTGGTGAATGGAATATTATATGCAATACAAGATGATGTTCTGAGTATTATTCTTTATGGTTCTGTTGTAAGAGGAACAGAAACTGATGAATCTGATGTGGATATAGCAATTCTAGTGAAGCGTACCTTGGATTTTGCAGGTGAGGATAAACTATCAGATGTGATAGTGGATTTGAATTTAAAATATGATAAAGTGTTCTCTGTTATTGATATTTTGATTGATGATTTTGAAAAATGGAAGAAGGTTACACCATTTTATCAGAATATCACAAGGGAAGGTGTTGTATTATGGAAGGCAGCTTGATTGATTTATCAAAATATCGAATGAAAAATGCAATAGATGATTATGAGTCTGCAAAGTTACTTTTTGAACAGGGTAAGTATAAAGCGGCAGTAAATAGATCTTATTATGGAATCTTTCATGCGTTAAGAGCAGTAACGGTACTTGATGAATTTGATTCGTCAAAGCATTCTGGTGTCATAGCTTTTTTTAATCGTATGTATGTCAAAGAAGGGATTTTTGATAAATCAATCTCTAAGATGATTGATACAGCATTTCGTTTGCGAGAGAAAGCAGATTATCAGGATTTTATAATTATTTCCAAAGAGCAGTCACTAGAACAAATAGAAAAAGCAGAAACTGTTATTAACATGATAAAGTCCTATTTAGAGAAGAAATATAATTTTGAGTTGTAATTGACAAAGATGGAAAAACAAAATTTTCTACGATACAGATTTGGGTGATGAAATCTTCACCACGATGTTAGACGTGGAAGGTTACGCGTTCTCACTTGTCTATACGGACTAGTTGATATTCTCTGTATAAAAGCAGTTTACGTTTACAAAATTTCACCAATCATAAAACAGTACAGGGCGGTCCGGATGGGCTGCCTTTTCTGTTTTGTCGTATTATTTTATTCCATCAAGACTTGCCAAAACGCCGAAAAGAAAAACGCCAAAACGCCGAAAAATATCTTGCTAAAACGCCGAAAAATAAACTGTACCCCTTGTCATGTCAAGATGTCCTTGACAAGGGGTACAGTTTAATATATGTATTGATTTTGGGAAATTATCATCTCAAAAACACTAAATTTGTACAATAGCAAATATTACAGGATAGTTGCTTGTTCAGATGCTTTTAATATCATAAACAATAAGAGAATGATATTGAAATTTGATATCAAAGTCTGAAATCATAGCGATAATGCATATTGACAATACACACAGCAGTGTGTATAATTTAATTACAAGGGGGACACAGGATGAAACAAAGGGACTTGGTTAAAAAACTTGTAGATGCAGGCTTTGAATTTTATAGACATGGTGGGAATCATGATATTTACATTCGAGATAACGAAATAGAAAAGATACCAAGGCACACAGAGATAAATGAACAATTAGCCAAAGCAATTATTAGAAAATGGGGATTATAAAATCTTTGGATTCCATTCATAATACACAACAGAAGGAAGGAGAATCAAATATGAGATATGTATATCCGGTTATATTTACGGCAACACATGATGATAAGGATACGATATTAATAGAGGTTCCTGACTTGGACATATTAACAGAGGGATATGGAATGGCGGATGCCATTGAGATGGCAAGAGATGCAATAGGACTTTCAGGAATTACACTGGAGGACATGAGAAAGGAATTGCCAAAACCAAGATCAGTAAAGGATATAAATGAAACGAAGTCTGAATTTTTTGATCAGGGAGAAACCTGCATTTCATTGGTGGATATTGATTTTACTGTATATAGAAGAAAAGTCGATAATAAAATGGTCAGAAGGAATGTAACACTTCCCAATTGGCTTGATTTAGAAGCAGAAAAAGCAGGAATCAATGTATCAAAGTTATTACAGGAAACGCTTATGAGTGTACTTCAGGTAAAACCAAATGCATAATCATCGTTTGTAGAATGATTGTATTAATTATGTTATGATATAGTACAGGATATACTAAATAGACATTCAGAAAATAGTTTGTTAAAATAAATATGTAGAATTTTGAAAGGAGATGATCCTATGTTAAAAATGCGAATTTCTATGAATCGAGACAAGATTTTCTATGATAAAAAATATCGGATAGACGGAATAGAGAGAACCATTTGTACACTGTTTGAAAATGCCGGATTTCATCGCTTGGATGATGAAACAGAATCCTTAGTATATGAAGGCACTAACTCCAGCAGAGATTTTGGTAAGTTTGGAAAGATAGTCAATACCCTGAAGCGTCAGCAATGGTTTATGGAGAATGTGTCAGAATGGCGTCTCTACGATAGTGATGATTCTGATAATCCATACGATTATAATGAAGAGGACTTGTTACAACACTACAGACAAAAAAATGCAGTGGGGGTATAAACTTGGAAAGAAAGTATTTCAAGGCTCTGAATTTTGATTTAGACCCACATCATTTAGAAGAGTTTTATCCGGGAAACAATTATCGCAAGGCTTATGAAGATTTACGAGCGTTCTTTCGTAAGCATGTTTTTTCACATCGGCAAGGCTCCGGATATCTGTCAAATAATAAATTGGCGACTGCTGATATATTCGATTTGATGGACGAACTTGGAAATGAATTTTCTTGGTTGAGTGAGTGTGTGAATAAAATCGACGTAACAAATGTAGGTCAGCAGCATGATTTACTTGATTTACTGAAACCGATAGATATTGTAAGTGATGAAGACATCAAATTGTAGTAAGTACAGGGCGGTCCGGATGGGCTGCCTTTTCTGTTTTGTCGTATTATTTTATTC
>CAZVYQ010000079.1:0-6729 GCA_964631375.1 uncultured Lachnospiraceae bacterium
AGGAAGAGACACGTAAGGTTGTCGTTACCGGTATCGAGATGTTCCGTAAGTTACTGGATGAGGCTCAGGCTGGTGATAACATCGGTGCACTGCTTCGTGGTGTTAACCGTGATGAGATTGAAAGAGGACAGGTTCTTGCTAAACCCGGTTCAATCAAGTGCCACACAAAGTTCACAGCTCAGGTTTATGTATTGACAAAAGATGAAGGTGGACGTCATACTCCTTTCTTCAACAACTACAGACCTCAGTTCTACTTCAGAACAACTGACGTAACAGGTGTTTGTAACCTTCCTGCAGGTACAGAAATGTGCATGCCTGGTGATAACATCGAAATGACCATCGAACTGATTCACCCAATCGCTATGGATCAGGGTCTTACATTCGCTATCCGCGAAGGTGGACGTACAGTTGGTTCAGGACGTGTTGCTACAATTATCGAATAGTCACGTTGGCAATGAGCCATGCGTAAATGAATAATGAAGAGCCCAGTGCAAGCTTGCTTGTAACTGGGCTCTTTGTTATTCATTTATATAGGGCGAAGCCCGTGCACGAGATGAAGCGAAGCGAAATCGAGGGCGTGCATGGCTCAATCTCTCGTGCACGAGAAGAAGCGAAGCACCCTCGGTTCATCACCATGACCATGGAGGCAAAGATTGTACATGGATCTTCTTTGATTAGTTTTACGCTGTTTGGCTTTGGTTTGTAATTGATATTCACTCATTATGTCGAGAAACAAGTGCGATTAATAAATCGCCGAGAGGATTTGGCGTGTATGTCATAGGTGGTTGATCTGGAAAAACCGTCATCATACGGATAATATAGACGATTATCATTGCGATACACAACCCGGTTCCGATCACAATGATTCCTTTAGGTTTACAATCCAAAATATAACGGCATATGCAAAAATATAACCCAAGCAGGATCCAGGGCAGGGCAAGTGGATGCATGGAAAAGGACTGTGTAAAATGTCCGGTTATAAATAAAATGACGGCTCTTGTTATACCACAACCCGGACAGGGTAGTCCGGTCAATAATCTCATGGGACAAAATTCGTGAAAAACAACATGTGAAATGACCCAATACAGAAATAATCCGAAGATGATCCACTTCGATTTCATCAGATCAGAATAGATTTTTGTAATCATTTTATTTGCTTTCATGATAATCATATTATTACAATTTTGTATTATGTACAAGAGATGAAAAAAGGGTTTTGCAAATAACCAATTATATGGTACTATGTTATAGTAATTTATTATTCACTTATGAGGAGGATTTACAATGGATACAAATCAGAATTCAGCAACAATATCAGTTGGCGAGTGGATTTTAACAACACTCATCATGGTGATTCCTTGTGCGGGAATTATTATGACTTTTGTATGGGCATTTGGTGATACAAAGAATACAAAACCGAGTAAATCAAATTATGCAAAAGCTATGTTGATCTGGTATGCAATCAGTCTTGTATTATCACTGATCTGCTACTCCACTATTGCAGCAGCTGTTGCAAGTGTCATCAGCAGCATGTAATGAAAAGTAATATTATGGTATCAAAAAGCGGTTGTGTGATGAACTTCACACAACCGCTTTTGTAGTATTGAACCCTTTAACAATGAGAGGATATATACCTTCCGCTTGCACCACAGGGGAGAATCAGCCCACTCTCTGTAACCGGCAGTCCGATCTCATCAGCAATGACTGTTCCACCAAATTTACTTTTTACAGCGGTACTCAACATGTAGGAAAGTACTGCTGGCTGTAATCCGGTGGTATAGGAGTTGACGAGCATAAATAACGGATCATCGGTAAGGATTTGAGTACATAATTCAATAAACGGATAGATGGATTCTTCAATCTTCCAGGTCTCTCCTTTGGGTCCACGTCCATAGGAGGGGGGATCCATGATGATGGCATCATATTGGTTGCCGCGTCGGATTTCGCGTTCTACAAATTTCACACAGTCATCCACCAGCCAGCGAATCGGAGCCTCTTCCAAATGACTGCTAATTGCATTTTCCTTTGCCCAGGTGACCATTCCCTTTGATGCATCAACATGTGTGACTTGAGCTCCTGCTGCTGCAGCAGCAAGTGTTGCACCTCCGGTATAGGCAAATAGATTGAGTACTTTTACTGTGTGACCTGCAGCGGTTTGCTTTTTGATCAAAGCTGAAAACCAGTCCCAATTAGCGGCCTGTTCCGGGAAGAGACCGGTATGCTTAAAACTAAAGGGTTTCAGATTGAAGGTGAGTGAACCATAGGAGATCGACCACTGTTCCGGCAGATCAAAAAATTCCCATTCGCCGCCACCCTTGCTGCTTCGGTGATAATGCCCGTTCATTTTCTTCCACCCAGTGTGGTGTTTTGGCGTGTTCCAGATGACCTGAGGATCAGGACGTACCAGTTGGTACTTTCCCCAACGTTCCAGTTTTTCTCCACAAGAGGTGTCTAATACTTCGTAATCATTCCACTGATCAGCGATCCACATATTGATCTTCTCCGTTCATAAATCGTGAAGCAGCAATCGGATTTAAGAATTGCTGCTTCATATTGTACTGCATGAAAAATACTATTATATAATTCTAATTATCTTAATACATTATCAATGATTGATATGATCATATCCTGATCAAATGGTTTTGAAAGAAAATCACTTGCTCCGAATTTGACTGCTTCGACCATCTTGCTTTTTTGCCCTGCAGCGGTAACCATGATGACCTTTGCACTCTTATCATAATCCATAATCTCCTGTAAAGCAGCGATGCCATCTAATACAGGCATTGTGATATCCATGGTGACCAGATCCGGCTGCAATGCTTTATACTGCTCTACACCGGTCTTTCCGTCAGCTGCTTCTCCGATGACTTTGTGTCCGGCTCCTTCTAAAATACCGGAAAGCATTTTACGTGATGTTCTGGAATCATCCACAATTAATATGTTAGCCATGATTTTTATCCTCCATAGTACAAAATTTATAATTATATTCTGACGGTATGATTTACATCTATGATCAGTTCTACTTTTGTACCCATGATATAAACCGGAAGTACATAAAGCGGCTGATCACACAGGATCTCTTGATTGTCATAAAACATGGGTGGCATCATGTCTATTTCGATACCGACATGACTCATAGCCGAGGCATACAAACCATTAATAATATTGATGAACTCACACACTGCATCTAATGCGTCTGCATTAACTTCAGGGAATTCTTCATTGCCAAAGGGAGTGGCAATGGAAAGAAGCGCATCCTGATCGCCTGCTATCCCGAAGAAGATGGAACAGTTTCCAACGATGGATTGTGAAGCGAGATGCTGGAACGGATATTTCTTAACAGTATAAACCTTGTCCAAATAGATCTTAGGGCTAACAAAACGAACAATATTACGAAGTGCCAGTCCGAAAAGCTCTGAATAATGCGGCTCACTGATTTTCACAAATACAGCGGCTGTGGCATCAACATCTCCACTCTTGATCGCAGCCATGTCGGCATCGGAGAACTGAAACTCGTTCTGACATTCATTCAAGGCCTGCTCCAGATCTGCAAGTGTCATAAAACCAAGATCTACAATAGTCTGGACAAAGGACAGATAGGGATTGCCCTGCATATCCAACAGATGTGATACGTCATCGGCTGTCAGATAACCTTTTTCGATTGCAATATCACCAAAACGCCTATCCATAGCAGCCTGAAGATGGTTGATCTCGGAAGCCTGAGCCTCGGTTAGCAGCTTCTCAGAAACAGCAATCAGTCCCAATTTGACACGCGTTTCCCGCTGTGCCTGCAATATCTCAGAAAATTGAGCTTCCGTGATGAAGTTCTTTTTCATTAGGTAGTGACCACAGAATTGTGTAAACATATAATTCCCCTTTCCCACAGAAAATTGTTATATTTAATTGTATAATGTTTTTGTCTAAAAAACAAGAACTATTGCGGTTCTGCGGAAATTATATTATAATCATTGATAGTTTGTTAAGAAAATGCTAAAAAATTAGAATTTACATTATGAGGAGGATTTATTATGACGAATAGTGCTATTGTATGGGTATTGATTGCATTTGCCATCTACTTGATTGGTATGATTGTAGTCGGTGCACTATACATGAAACAAAACAGTAGCTCAGAGGACTATTTTCTGGGTGGTAGGAATCTGAATGGATTTATGGCTGCATTATCAGCACAGGCATCTGATATGAGCGGATGGCTTCTGATGGGACTTCCGGGTGCGATTTATGCATTTGGTACAGGACAGGCATGGATCGCAATTGGGCTATTTATCGGTACAGTGTGCAATTGGCTGTTCATATCCGGCAGACTTCGTAAATATACGATTCGTGCCAATAATTCACTTACATTACCTATGTATTTTGAGAATCGGTTTCATGATAAAAAGCGAGTGCTGCTTGTCGTTTCTTCGGCAGCGATCGTAATCTTTTTTCTGGTTTACACAGCGTCTGCACTTGCAGCGGGCGGAAAATTGTTCAATTCGATCTTTGGTGTAGATTATAGAGTTGCACTTACCATTGGTGCGATTGTTATCCTTACCTATACATTCATGGGTGGTTTTATGGCGGTGTGTGCAACTGATTTTATTCAGGGAACACTGATGCTGATTGGATTGTTGGTCATCCCAATCATTGCTTATGCAACATTAGGAGGTGCCAAGGTGACAGAGACGATTGCATCCACAGGTGTAGATGCATCGTTATTTACCAATCTCTTCTATAATGACGGACAACCGATCAAAGCGATTGATATTATCTCAAATCTGGCATGGGGGCTTGGTTATTGCGGTATGCCGCATATTCTGGTTCGCTTCATGGCAATCAAGGATGAAAAAGAACTGAAAAAATCTAAGAGTGTTGCAATCATATGGGTTGCTCTGTCTCTTGTATTTGCATGTATTATTGGTGTGGTTGGCAGAGCATATCTTGCTCCGACGATTCTTGGTACTGAAGGTGCTGCTTCCACTGAAAGTGTGTTTATTGAAATGATTACTAAGATGTTTACGGTTCAATATGCGGCTCCATTTATTGGTGGTATATTCCTGTGTGGAATACTTGCAGCAATCATGTCCACGGCTGATTCTCAACTTTTGGTGACAGCGTCATCTATTGCAGAGGATATCTATAAGGGAGTTATGAAAAAGGACGCTAATGATACGAAGGTATTGGTAGTCAGCAGAATTACGGTTATCATTGTAGCAGTGCTGGCATATCTAATTGCATTGGATCCAAACAATTCCATCATGGGCCTCGTGTCCAATGCTTGGGCTGGTCTTGGTTCAGCATTTGGTCCGTTGGTATTGATGTCATTGTTCTGGAGGAGAACCAACTTCCAGGGAGCGGTTGCGGGTATTATTTCCGGTGCGGCGGCTGTATTGATATGGGATTACATTCCGTTAGTATCTGGACAGACACTTGGCAGTGCGACAGGTCTTTATTCACTGGTGGTAGGATTTGCACTTGGTCTGATCTGCATCATTGTAGTCAGTCTGATGACCCCTGCACCATCAGAGGAAATGTTAAAGGAATTTGATGAAGTAGCAGCAAAGTAGGTAGGTTTGATATGAATGAAAAAGTGGCATCGTCATGTATTGTGACAGCAGGTGTTTTATGGGGATTGATAGCCTTGTTTGTAAGAGGGCTTCATACGGCCGGATTTCAATCGATGGATATAGTGGCGCTTCGCTCATGCGGGGCGCTACTCCTTATGTTTGTGTTTCTTCTTATATATGATAAATCATTGTTGAGGATTAAAATCAAGGATATCTGGTGCTTTGTGGGGACAGGAATACTGAGCCTGACGTTTTTTAACTGGTGTTATTTTCAGACGATTACATTGACCTCATTATCAGTTGCAGCGATCCTGCTTTATACAGCACCAATGATCGTAGTTCTTATGTCGGCGGTTTTGTTTCATGAACGACTTTCTGCAAAAAAGATCCTATGTATGTTCACAGCGTTTGCAGGCTGCGTCTTGGTAACAGGAGTGTTATCTGCAGGGGGAGCAGGTCTGAATGCAAGAGGAATCCTGATTGGTCTCGGGGCAGGCTTAGGATATGCACTTTACTCAATCTTTGGACGTTTTTCAATTGACAAGGGCTATTCATCCTTTACGATCAGCTTCTATACTTTTCTCTTTTCTTCAATCGGAACTTTACCGTTAGTCGATTTGAGAGGTGTGGCGATCAGATTGACAGGAGCATCAGAATGCAGAAATCTACTGCTAGTCGGAGGGCTTGCATTGTTTTCGACTGTACTGCCTTATCTATTGTATACATTAGGATTGATGAAGGTGGAGAATGGAAAGGCATCGATCATGGCATCTATCGAACCGGTGGTGGCAACCATGCTTGGTATTCTGGTGTTCGGAGAAAGTCTTTCTATTATGGGGGTTGTCGGTATGATACTGGTACTGGGCTCGGTCGTTATGCTGAATCTAAACGGTCAGGCAACTAAATAAAATCAAGTTCATTAAAAGATTATGGCGAAACTGCGATAGACACTATATATAGAAGAAACACGATCAGAAAGCACAATTTTACTCGATTGTTCTAAAAAAAATACACAAATTCGTAAAAAAGCCTTGAAATCAAGGGATTTCTCGTGTATACTAAGTTCTGCTGTGACATGATAGCGTTGAAGCGTGAGGTTGCCGAAGATGCTGCAAATGCAGGATATATCGGGTTTTCCGTGGAGCGAATGTCAAGTTAGGAAACT
>CAZVYQ010000080.1:0-6650 GCA_964631375.1 uncultured Lachnospiraceae bacterium
TAACTTATGGTAAGGCAACAGGTAACACACCTGACGGACGTAAGAAGGGACAGCCATTTGCACCTGGTGCTAACCCAATGCACGGACGTGATACTCACGGTGCAGTCGCTTCATTGTCATCAGTAGCTAAGCTTCCGTTCAATGATGCTCAGGATGGTATTTCAAATACATTCACAATCATCCCTGGTGCACTTGGTAAGGAAGATCAGATCTTTGCAGGCGATATCGAGTTAGATCTGAACAAGTAAATTCAAACAACCATTCATACTTTTGACAGGAATGATTCGTCATTCCTGTCGAAAGAAGAAAGAAATAAGGTGAGTCTATGAAACAGGAACAGATGATAGACGATATTGTAGCAATGCTTGACGGTTCCATGAGCAACGGAGTCGGGCATCTCAATCTCGATGTAGAATCTACCACAGAGGAAGCCGTGCGAAATGTTGAGACGATGGGCTGTACCGATTGTTCCAGAACTCCTCTCGCATGTAGTGTACCAACGATAGACGACGCCATAGACGATTTCAAATAAAAAGGAGATGAAAATCATGGCAGCAAATGCAGCTCAGGTTAACAATTTAGTATCATTGCTTGATGGTTACGCAACAAAGGGTGGACATCACTTGAATGTCAACGTATTAAACAAAGAGACATTACTTGATGCTCAGCAGCATCCGGAAAACTATCCTCAATTAACAATCCGTATCTCAGGATATGCTGTTAACTTCATTAAGTTAACACCGGAACAGCAGAACGATATTATTACACGTACATTCCATCAGTCAATCTAAGCCACAAAGGATTGAGACAAGAAGCCTTCGGCAGTCATGTCGGAGGCTCTTTTCTTAGATATGCCTTAGTGCGGTATTTCTAGGGCATGGTTGAGACATACTATAGTTATAGAAAGGATGTGCAAACCATATGAAGGGAAGAATTCACTCAATAGAAAGCTTTGGAACCGTAGACGGACCCGGTGTACGTTATGTTGTATTTGTACAGGGTTGTCCGATGCGATGCCTGTACTGTCACAATCCGGACACCTGGCCAATGAATGGCGGTAAGGAAATGGAAGTCAGTGAGATTATTGATGACTTTGAAAAGAAGCGTGGATTTTATAAGGGTGGTGGAATCACTGTAACAGGTGGAGAACCGTTAATGCAGATTGATTTCCTGACAGAGCTTTTTGAGGAGGCAAAACGTCACAATATCCATACCTGTATAGACACTTCAGGCATTGCTTTTAAACCTGAGAATACAGACTTTGTGAAGAAATGCGACAGATTGATGAAAGTCACAAACCTGATTATGCTGGACATCAAACATATTGATCCAAGTAAGCATAAGGAACTGACCTCACAGCCCAATGACGGGATTCTTGCTTTTGCTAAATACACAGAAGAAAAGAATGTCCCCATCTGGATTCGACATGTAGTCGTTCCCGGCTTAACAGATGATGATAAGTATCTTTATGACCTTGGATATTTTATCGGCGGTCTCTCAAACCTAAAAGCACTTGATGTGCTTCCCTACCATACCATGGGAAAGGTGAAGTATGAAAACCTCGGCATTGATTATCCATTAGGAGATACACCGGACATGGATAAAAATGTCGCAATTGAGAAAAAGAAAGTCATATTAAAAGGCATCAAAGCTCGTCGCAGGGAAATAAAGGATGCCTCAAAGACAGTTGCAAACCGATAAACTACTTGTATATTTCATTACTTTATATTAAAATAAGTTGGAGATCAAAATAAATTCAACATATATTAAGGAGGCAGTCATTATGGCATATGTGATTTCAGATTCATGTGTAAGCTGTGGTGCTTGTTCAGGAGAATGTCCTGTTGGCGCTATTGCTGAAGGAGATGGCAAGTTCGAGATCGACCCTAATACTTGCATTGATTGCGGTACATGTGCGGGCGTTTGTCCTACAGGTGCTATTGCATCAGAATAACAGCATTAAGAAGACTGTGTCTTACCTTTGACACAGTCTTCTTTTTTTACGCTGTCGCATCCTAAGGATCTCATCAAATCTCTGGTATCGCTCCTCATCTCTTCGATCCTTCAGATGATCCACTTGTTTTGTCTGAACTCTATTATGATTATCGGAACCTGCTTCCTGTTCCCTTCTCAGCATCATCTTGATTGCCTTTAAACCATAGCCGTTTTCTTTCATTTTATGAATCTCTTTAAATCGATCAATATCATCCTTTGTGTAATATCGATGTCCCATTTCGTTCCTTGCGATATTGATTCCCAATTCATCCTCCCAATAGCGAAGAACATGTGTCTCTACTTCCACCTGCTTTGCCGCATCTGATATCATATATCTCATATCTGTTTCACCCCTTCCCTCGTTGCCCTGTGTATACAAAAAGACAGGCTTCTCCCGCCTGTCTTCTTATGTATAATTACTTGAGATCCAAATTTGCAAACTTCGTATAATCTGCCAGCCATGCAAGCTCTACTGTTCCAATCGGACCGTTTCTTTGTTTTGCTATGATGACTTCTGCAATTCCCTTTTTTTCGGTATCATGATTGTAATAATCGTCTCGGTACAGAAACATAACCACATCCGCATCCTGCTCGATTGCTCCAGATTCACGAAGATCTGACAGCATAGGGCGATGATCCGGTCGTTGCTCTACTGCTCTGGATAACTGTGACAGTGCAATGATCGGAACATTTAATTCTCTTGCAAGAGATTTGAGTGACCGTGATATATCAGAAATTTCCTGTTGTCTGGAATCTGTTCTTCCACTCCCTGACATCAACTGTAAATAGTCAATGATGATCAGCTGTAACTGATGCTCCAGTTTATATTTTCTGCATTTTGAACGTAACTCTGAAATCGAAATACCGGGCGTATCATCAATTACCAGCTTAGAGTTGCCTACAATTCCGGCTCCTGCCACAATGGCATCCCAGTCGGAGTCAGTCATGTTACCGGTACGAATTGCCTGAGAATTCACACGTGATTCCAGAGAAAGCAAACGATTGACCAATTGCTCCTTTGACATTTCCAGCGAAAAGATCGCAGCAGAAATACCCAGCTTAAAGCACACATGCTCTGCTATGTTTAAAACAAAAGCAGTTTTACCCATAGAAGGTCTGGCCGCTATCAATACAAGGTCAGAGGGTTGTAACCCGGCAGTTTTATAATCCAAATCGATAAATCCAGTTGCGATTCCCGTAACATTTCCCTTAGTTTGTGAAGCAATGTTGATCTTCTCCAATGCATTCATGACCACTTCACTGATTGGAGTAAAATCTCCCGTATTTCTTCTCTGAACTACATCAAAAATCCGCTTCTCTGTATCCTCTAAAATGAATTCTGTTGTTTCCTTGCCGGCATAACATGTATTTGCAATATCTTCATTGATACGAATCAGTCGGCGTAGAAGTGCTTTTTCAGCGACAATGTTGGCATAATATTTTGCATTCGCCGAGGTTGGCTCAAGATTGAGTAAATCCCTGATATACTCCATGGAAGACAGTTCTGGCGGTGCATCCTTCTCCTTTAACCGATTCTGTAAGATAATCAGATCGACAGCCTTACCCTCATTGTATAATTCAACCATGGATTCAAATAAAATCCCATACTGTTTCCCATAAAAATCATCCGGGTGCAATGTCTCGGATGCAATTAATATTGCTTCCTTATCCATCAACATACAGCAAATAATAGATTGCTCTGCTTCCAGACTATGAGGCAATATTCTCTTAATCAGTGCTTCATCCATACGGATGTCCTCCTTGATGGACTATATCATTCTTCTACCTTAACCTTAAGTTCTGCAGTCACCTTCTGATGTAGTCTCACCGGTATCATATGTACTCCAAAGCTTTTTATCGGTTCAACTAACTGCATCTTCTTCTTATCAATATCCAAACCGTGTTGATCTAATGCTTCTTTTGCAATTTCCTTTGTAGAAACAGATCCAAATACTTTGCCGCCTTCTCCGGCCTTCATTTTCACTATTACTGTTTTCGATTCAACTACCTTTGCAAATGCAAGAGCCGCTTCATAATTCTCCTCAGCGATTCTCTCTTCGTTTGCTTTTTGAAGCTTTAAATCATTAATATTTTTGCCGGTCGCTTCCAGCCCCAACTTTTTGGGTAAGATAAAGTTTCTGGCATATCCGTCGTTCACGGTTACGATCTCGCCTTTTTTTCCAAGTGCTTTTACATCCTGTAATAAAATGACCTGCATTATATCTCTCCTTCTTTTATCATCTCATCAATTGTGTCAGTAAGCATTTTATTGACTTCGTCCAGCGTTGCCCCTGGTATCTGCGCTCCCGCAATATTCATATGGCCACCGCCACCAAGCTTCTCCATAATGATCTGTACATTAATTTCATCTATTGAACGAGCACTGATGTATATCTTTCCACCATACTCCGTTAAGACAAAGGATGCTTTGATACCGTTGATATTCAACAGTTCATTCGCCGCCTGTGCACCTACAATTGTCGGACTCTCTATTCCGGCACTTTCAAACTTGGAGATTGCAAAAGCATTCTTATACACCTCAGCATGTCTAACTGCTTCTGCTCTTGCTTTATAGTCTATCATATCGTCCCGGAATAATTTGCGGACTCTTGTCACATCTGCACCGTTTCTTCTCAAATATGCTGCTGCCTCAAATGTACGAACACCTGTCTTTGTCATAAAATTATTTGTATCAATCATGATTCCCGAATAGATACAGTCAGCCTCAATTGGTCTTAATTTCACATCGTCACTGATGTACTGCAGGATCTCCGCAATCATCTCAGATGCGGAAGATGCATATGGCTCAATGTATGAAAGTGTTGCATTTTCGATCTTCTCAGTACTCTGTCTGTGGTGATCCAGTACAACGATAGAAGTACATAGATCTATCAATTCACGACACTCCGTATAGCTTGGTTTATTGACATCTACTACAATCAATACCGTATTCTCATCAATGATCTCAATCGCACGATTGTTGTTAATAAACAGATCCTCTTCATACTCTTCGGTATCTAATAATCTCTCCATTAATGGCTTAATGGATGTCGTGACTTCGTTTACAACAATGTGAGCCTTTTTCCCAAATGTTTTTGCAGCACGATAGACACCAACTGCAGAGCCAAATGCATCCACGTCAATGATCTTATGACCCATGACGATGATCTTATCCTTACTTTCAATGATTTCCTTCAGTGCATGTGCCTTTACTCTGGCCTTCACTCTCGTATTCTTTTCAACCTTCTGACTCTTTCCTCCGAAGTAGGTAATGTCATCCGGTGTTTTGATCACTGCTTGATCTCCACCACGTCCCAAGGCAAGGTCAATCGCATTTCTCGCATAGTCATAATTTTGCAGATAAGTATCTGCATCCAGTCCGATTCCGATACTTAGCGTAACTGCCATCTCATTTCCGATATTAACAGTTTTGACATCCTCTAAAAGTTCAAATCGGTTCTCTCTCAGATCTTCCAGCCATTTTTTCTGTATGATAAGAAGATATTTGTCTTTCTCCAGTTTTTTTACAAGTCCATCAATCTCTGAAAAATACTTATTGATCTTTCTGTCAATCAACGCAATTAACAGTGAACGTCTAACTTCCTCAACGCTTTCCAATGCCTCATCATAGTTGTCAATATAGATTAATCCTGCTGCTAATTTCTGCTCGTCATTCTTTCTTGCATATTGATTGATCTCTGTTTCGTCAAACATGAACATTGCAATCAGATAACTGTCATAGTCAAATGTGTCAACCACCGAGCTGTCCACCATATCCTTCATGGACACCTTTCGCATACTAATCCTGTAATCACGATTTTCATGAACCATATAGGTCTCTGTTTCAAAATCCTTAGTAGGGAAATCATCTCTCTGCAGTTCAGGAAGCAAAGAAACAATAGACTTTCTGTATCCCTTTTTAATATGAAGCACATCTTCAAACGCTTCATTTGTCCAGATCACTTTGCCACTGTCATCCAACAAGGCATACGGAATTTCCAATGCTCTCAGCAACTGCCTCTGTACCTGTCCATACTGAGTAGCAAAACTAATCAGTTCATTCAGAACCATACTACGATTCTTAAAATATAATATCAGTGATATTGTCAGAAAAATCAATGTAAAGATTGTCAATATGGCACCAGCCTTAATATTGACAAAATAGATATATGCATTCACGACGACCATTAACAGACTAAGCCAGATCGGCCATTGTATATATGAATTCAGTTGTCCGGTGAATCTGATCCTTTTATTCATATCTGCTCCCTAAAATAAACGTCTATTACGATTATAGCACCAAATAACATCTGAAACAAGTAGCCAAATCCCATCTATTTCAGGGCACAAAAAAAGACCGATTACTCGGTCTTTTTTGTTATATCTACCTAGTTGCAATAGATACCTGCTGCAATTAATTTAGATTTCAGTTCCTGATACAGAGCATCTCTCTGTGCCTGGTTAGCTGCTGCTGCTGACTTAACAGCTGCCTGTGAAGCATTGAATGATGCAAGGTTTGACTGATATGTTGCCTGTCTTGCTGCTTCTGCTGCTGCTGCCTGAGCCTTAACTGCTGCCTGTGAAGCGTTAAATGCTGCAAGGTTTGACTGATATACTGCCTGTCTTGCTGCTTCTGCCTGAGCTGCCTGAGCCTT
>CAZVYQ010000081.1:0-6305 GCA_964631375.1 uncultured Lachnospiraceae bacterium
AAAAAACAATGGAGAAAATCGTAGCACTGGCCAAAGCAAGAGGATTTGTATATCCGGGTTCGGAGATTTACGGAGGACTTGCTAATACATGGGATTTTGGGAATCTTGGAGTAGAACTGAAAAATAATGTCAAAAAGGCTTGGTGGCAAAAATTTGTTATGGAAAGTCCATATAATGTTGGTGTAGACTGTGCGATTCTGATGAATCCTCAGACATGGGTTGCATCAGGACATCTTGGAAGTTTCTCAGATCCCTTAATGGATTGTAAGGAATGCCACGAGAGATTCCGTGCAGATAAGATCATAGAGGATTATGCGTCTGAGAACGGCATTACATTAGAAAGTTCAGTAGACGGCTGGACACAGGAACAAATGATGGGATATATCCGTGAGCACAATATTGCCTGCCCGACCTGCGGCAAGCACAATTTTACAGATATTCGTCAGTTTAATCTTATGTTCAAGACCTTTCAGGGTGTGACTGAGGATGCAAAAAATACGGTATATCTCAGACCGGAAACAGCTCAGGGTATTTTCGTAAACTTCAAAAATGTACAGCGAACCTCCAGAAAGAAGATTCCGTTTGGTATCTGTCAGGTGGGAAAATCCTTTAGAAACGAAATCACACCGGGCAATTTTATCTTCCGTGTACGTGAGTTCGAGCAGATGGAGATGGAGTTTTTCTGTGAGCCTGATACAGATCTTGAGTGGTTTGCTTACTGGAAACAGTATTGTATCGACTTCTTGAAATCTTTGGGTATGAAGGAAGAAGAAATGAGAGTCAGAGATCATGATGCAGAGGAATTATCCTTCTACTCCAAAGCAACTTCTGATATTGAGTTCTTGTTCCCATTTGGTTGGGGAGAACTCTGGGGCATTGCAGACAGAACGGATTATGATTTGACACAGCATCAGAACGTATCGGGAGAGGATCTTTCCTATTTTGATGATGAAAAACGTGAAAAATACATTCCTTATGTCATTGAACCATCACTTGGTGTTGAGAGAATGTTTTTAGCATTCTTATGCGGTGCATATGATGAAGAAGAGATTGGAGAGGGAGATGTCAGAACAGTCTTGCATTTCCATCCGGCCTTGGCACCAATCAAGATCGGTGTGCTTCCATTGTCTAAAAAATTAAATGAAGGTGCAGAGAAGATTTTTACAGAGTTATCAAAGAAATATAACTGTGAGTTTGATGATCGTGGAAATATCGGCAAGAGATACAGAAGACAGGACGAGATCGGTACTCCGTTCTGTATCACATATGATTTTGAATCCGAGACAGATGGTATGGTAACAGTCAGAGAACGTGATACGATGGCTCAGGAGAGAATTAAGATAGATGAACTGGAGCAGTACTTTGCTGACAAGTTCATATTCTAGCATTTTATTGATCCGCTTATTGCATGGATTTACAAAAAAATGCTAGACACTTATGCACCTTTTATGATATAATTTTGTTCGTGGAGCAAGGACATTTCAACCGATTAAGTATGCTCCATAAATACATTCAAAGGATTCTTTATGATTAGAATAAAAATTCGATTGCGAGCAAAGGTGCGAACAAAGAATAAAGGTATTGTTATAAAAGCCAAATAACCCTAAGGGGGAAATTTGGCTTTTTTCAATTTAAATATAAGGGAGGAAATGAAAATGACAAAATGGGTGTATTTATTTCAGGAGGGAAGTGCTAAGATGCGTAACCTGCTTGGAGGAAAGGGCTGTAATCTGGCTGAGATGACGAATCTTGGACTGCCGATTCCACAAGGCTTTACTGTTACGACCGAGGCATGCACGGAGTACTATAACAATGGTAAAACGATCAATGATGAAATCAGGGGTCAGATATTTGATGCACTGGCAATTCTGGAAGAGCAACAAGGCAAGAAATTTGGAGATAACGATAATCCGTTGCTGGTATCAGTTCGTTCAGGAGCTCGTGCCTCCATGCCCGGGATGATGGATACGATTTTAAATCTGGGGCTGAATGATATTGCTGTTGAGGGCTTTGCCAAAAAGACAGGTAATCCAAGATTTGCATATGATTCTTACAGAAGATTTATTCAGATGTTTTCGGATGTTGTCATGGAAATGAGTAAGACATTTTTTGAAGGAATTCTGGATGAGATCAAGAAGTCAAAGGGTGTTCAATATGATACAGAACTGACTGCAGAGGATCTCCAGGAAGTGATTGCAAAGTATAAATCGATTTATCATGAGAAGATGGGAGAAGAATTCCCACAGGACCCGAAGATCCAGTTGATGGAAGCTGTTAAAGCAGTATTTCGTTCATGGGATAATCCGAGAGCTATTGTATATCGCAGAATGAATGACATTCCGGGTGATTGGGGTACGGCTGTCAGCGTACAGGCAATGGTATTTGGAAATACAGGCAATCATTCCGGTACCGGAGTTGCTTTTACCAGAAATCCCTCTACAGGAGCTAAGGGGATCTTTGGAGAGTATCTGATCAATGCACAGGGCGAGGATGTGGTAGCAGGCATCAGAACTCCGCAGCCGATCACCAAACTGCAGGAGGATATGCCGAATGTATATCAACAGTTTATGGAGATCGCCAATAAACTTGAAAATCATTATCGTGACATGCAGGACATGGAGTTCACGATTGAGGATGAGAAGTTGTTTTTCCTGCAGACACGTAATGGAAAAAGAACCGCACCAGCAGCATTACAGATTGCCTGTGATCTGGTGGATGAGGGCATGATTACACCCAAGGAAGCAGTCATGAGAATCGAGGCTAAGTCTCTTGATCAGTTATTGCATCCAACTTTTGTACCGCAGGCGTTAAAGGATGGGAAATTATTGGGGCAGGCACTTCCGGCATCACCGGGAGCAGCAGCAGGACGTGTTTACTTTACAGCAGATGATGCTAAGGCACACCATGAGGCAGGAGAAAGAGTTGTACTTGTCAGACTGGAAACATCTCCGGAGGATATCGAAGGTATGCATGCAGCAGAGGGCATTCTGACAGTACGTGGCGGTATGACTTCCCACGCAGCAGTTGTTGCCCGCGGAATGGGTACAGCATGTGTGTCCGGCTGCGGTGATATTCAGATTGATGAAGCAGCAAGGGTGTTCAAGCTTGGCGGTGAGACAATCGTTGAGGGAGACTATATTTCTCTGGATGGCTCAACCGGTAAGATTTATCTGGGTGATATTCAAACAGAGGAAGCAAAGATCAGTGGCAATTTTGGCCGTATCATGGGATGGGCAGATCAATATCGAAGACTGCAGGTTCGAACCAATGCTGATACTCCGGCTGATGCAGAGAATGCAGTGAAGCTGGGAGCAGAGGGAATTGGCCTTTGCAGGACAGAGCATATGTTCTTTGAGCCTGAGAGAATCCCAAAGATCAGACAGATGATTCTGTCAACAACAGTTGAAGAACGTACCAGTGCTTTGATTGGTTTGATTCCTTACCAGAAAGATGATTTTAAAGGAATCTATCAGGCAATGGAGGGAAGACCGGTTACCATTCGTTTCCTGGATCCGCCACTTCATGAATTTGTTCCGACAGAAGAAAAAGATATCGAAGAACTGGCAAAACGCATGAACCTGACGGTGCAACAGGTAAAAGAAACCTGTGATGCATTGCATGAATTCAATCCAATGATGGGGCATCGCGGGTGTCGTTTGGCAGTTACCTATCCTGAAATTGCGAAGATGCAGACCAGAGCAGTGATGGAGGCAGCCATTGAGGTAAAAGCGGAGAAAGGCTATCATATTGAACCGGAAATTATGATTCCTCTCGTTGGTGATAAAAAAGAGTTGAAATATGTAAAGGATGCGGTTGTAGAAGTAGCTGAACTTGTAAAGAAGGAGAAAAACTCTGACATCAAATATCATGTCGGCACGATGATTGAGATCCCAAGAGCAGCATTGCTGGCAAATGAAATTGCTGAGGAGGCTGAATTCTTCTCGTTTGGTACGAATGATTTGACTCAGATGACCTTTGGCTTTTCCAGAGATGATGCAGGGAAATTCTTGGACGCATACTATAAATCAAAGATTTATGAATCAGATCCATTTGCAAAATTGGATCAAAATGGTGTTGGACAGCTTGTGGAGATGGCAGCCAAAAAGGGACGTGCCACCAGACCGGATTTGCATTTGGGCATCTGTGGAGAACATGGAGGTGATCCGGCATCTATCGAGTTTTGCGACAAGGTTGGTTTGGATTATGTATCCTGTTCACCATACCGTGTCCCGATCGCAAGACTTGCAGCCGCTCAGGCCTCTTTGGCAAGAGCAGAAGCATAATTCAAAAAATAAAGGTCTATGGTGTAATTACCATGGACCTTTATTTTAAATAGAACTCATTGCGGCTTATGATTCATTAGGCTATTTGTGAAGTCAATCAGCTTCTGACGCTGTTCTTCATCCAGTTTTCGCAGTTCATCTGTGAATTGTCGGATAGAGATATCTTCTGTGAAATAGTCATCCGGAGAACAATCTTCTGGTGGTTTATCTTCTTTTCTTAACATAAGTACTCCTAACTGTAAATAATCATTAGATAAATACAATATCTGTATGTATTCATCATAACAGATACCAACATATATTGTAAACAGGTAATATATGACAAATAAAAATCTAAACAGAATATTTACGTTTTATGGGTATGATTTTACGATTTATTATGATAAACTTGTACGAGAAATAATAGAATCAAAAAGTATATATGAAAGAAAAGGAGATATGATGAAAAAAACCAAAATTGTCTGTACCATGGGACCGGCCAGCCGACAGGAGGATGTGCTGCGTCAGATGATTGAGAAAGGGATGAATGTAGCAAGACTGAATTTCTCACATGGTACTCATGAATATCATAAGGAAACCATTGATTTAATTAAACGGGTTCGCGATGAGATGGGGGTTCCGTTAGCCATTATGCTCGATACAAAAGGACCGGAGATCAGAACTGGTGATTTTGAACAGGGAAGGACAGAATTGGAAGAAGGAGCAGAATTTACATTAACTACGCGTGATGTATTAGGAACAAATGAGATTGTTTCTATCACCTATAAAGATCTTCCAGGCGATCTGCAGCCCGGAAACATCGTATTGATCGACGACGGAAGCATTGAACTGCTTGTCAAGGAATGCTCTGAGACGGACATTAGATGTGAGGTTATCATTGGAGGACCAATCAGCAATCACAAGGGCATCAATGTTCCGTGTGTACATTTGAATATGCCATATATGAGTGAAGTTGATCAGGCAGATGTAAAATTTGGCGTGGAACAGGATGTAGACTTTATTGCAGCGTCGTTTGTGCGCTCAGAGGAAGATATTATTGAATTACGTAAGTTCGTTGATTACTATGGTGGACAGTCTATCAAACTGATTTCGAAAATTGAAAATGTGGAAGGTATCAATCATTTTAATGAAATCTTAAATCATTCTGACGGAATCATGGTGGCACGTGGAGATATGGGCGTTGAAGTGGAATATGAGAGATTACCAGGCTTACAGAAGCGATTTATCGATAAGTGTTATAAAGCAGGGAAAATGGTAATTACAGCGACACAAATGTTGGAATCCATGATCGAACATCCGCATCCGACAAGAGCGGAGATTACCGATGTAGCAAATGCAGTATTTGACGGAACCAGTGCAGTGATGCTCTCCGGTGAAACAGCTATGGGGAAATATCCGGTACTGACTGTAGAGGTAATGGCAAAGATTGCCAGACAAGCTGAAAAGGACTATTTTGAATTGAAAAAGAGTAATACGGTTCGTTATGAGATGGACCAAGATGATATTACAAATGCGGTTTGTGATGCCGCCTGTACAACAGCAAGAGATATTGGGGCAAAGGCCATTATAGCGGTTACCAAGCATGGTCAGACGGCAAGACGTATGTCAAAGTTTCGTCCCAAGGAACCCATTGTAGCAGCCACCCCGGAGATGAAGACATTTCATCAGTTATCATTATCATGGGGAGTATATCCGGTGCTTGCCCGTTATCAGCAGACCCAGGAGGAGCTGTTCGGCCATGCCATTGCATGTGCAAAGCGGATCGATGTAGTCGAGACAGGAGACACGGTGGTAATCGCTGCGGGAGTACCGCTGGATACTCCGGGTGGAACCAATCTGCTCAGAGTTGAGACTGTCAGTTATGTCTGATCATCAGACTAAAATCATATTCTATAAGTTCATCAATAAAAAGGGATGCCGGGGAATGAAGCCGACATCCTTTTTCGATGGAACTTAAGGAGAAAAAATCTATATGAAGGGAAATTGTTGTTTGTCGAAGCTAATCAGTCAAACACACTCTGT
>CAZVYQ010000082.1:0-6214 GCA_964631375.1 uncultured Lachnospiraceae bacterium
TCTCTCAACATGCAATTCTTCGATCAGTTGCTTTTCTATGTCATTAAAAAAAGTGCTAAAAACAATAATTTTTTCAAATTCTTGTTGAACCGCTTCTTGCGGTGGAAATATAACATATCCATTATATTTATTATAGTGTTTTTTCGCATCGTTATCAATATAACCAACGATTTCTACAGTATCCAATAAATCGTGAAATTTCTCTCGTATTGTTCTCTCATTTCTTCCGGTTCCCCATATAAACACTCTATCTATATTCATACTTATCCTCGCAATTCAAAGAACTCTAAATCCCATATACAACATCATCCAAAGATATTACGGGATAACCAACTTTTGTACAAATTTCCTCTTCAATCGCATCAAATGCAAATGTTGCCGTAACAACTATCGCATCCACTTCCGAAAGAACATCCTCTAGTTCAAAAACTTCCAATTCAGAATAAGTACTTGCCGCATTTTTATCAATCGCATACTTTACATCAATTTCAGAATCTTTTAATTCATCATAAAGTCTATTTCCCATCTCGCCCATTCCATAAATGGCAATTGTCTTATATCCGTTTGCTTTAAAATACTCACTTAAGGACTTACCTTCCTGTTTGAGAATCAGCCATTGGTTCAGCATATTGTAATAGCCTTTGAACTTGTCTACCTTTTCTGATTTTAAATTCACCTGTTTGTTTCCGAGATAACCACTTCCTGCTGCTCCTGCTACTGCTCCGATAATGGTTGATAATACTGCTACTGTTCCTTTTTTCATCTTTCTGTCCTCCTGTTAAATAAATTTCCATCTGCATTTTCCATAATGATTTGTGGCTGCATCAATGATGCCTAATGTTAATGCCAACGTTTTTTTAATTGGCTGATGTTCGTGCATTGCCTTGTCATAGAATTCAAAATACTGACCAACAGTACCAAGATTATAGTTTGTAAATTGTGTACCATATTTCTTCTTCATGTATATATGATTCCTGCCTATATAATAAAATCTTGCAGGAGAATAATTCCATAACACCCTTCCATTCTTCTTGGTTGGTTCTGCTTCTCGGTGTTCAAAATATACATCATGAAGCTTGGCAAGCTTATATCCGGCATTAATACACTTAAGTGAATAGTCAAAATCAACTTGTTCTACAAACAGTTTGTCTTCAAACCCTTTCAAGTTCTTCCATATGTCTAGATTCATCATGCTACCTGACGTAATATGAAGTGCCGGATAAGATACCCCCGCATTTTCTTTTCTCACTCGATTATCAAATTTAAAATAATTCGCTGACACCATTCCCAATTTCATTTTCTCACAATTATCACAAATGAACTGCTCCATCTGTTCTATTGCTTCCGAATCAATCACGCTATCCTGATCCATCGTAAGAAGCCATTGAAAATGGTCATGTCTGGCATATTTACATGCTCTGTTTAAGGCAAAGGCAATTCCTCTATTCCCATGATTGTCAAGATATGTAACATTAGAAAAAGCAGAAAAAATATCTATCAATTTCCGGTTATATTTTTCTGAGTTATCTACTATGTAGAGCCTGTCAACTGCTGACTGATATGTCTTGATTCCATCAATGTATTGATCTGTTGGATTATATAGCACAACTGCTGCCGCAATTTTCATCTTCGTTTCACCACTCTCAACTGTTACTTATTATCTCACATTTCGACTGAATTTTCTATACAATTCTATGTTTCTGATTGATACATTCAATCAAAACAGGGGTCCTGCAACGAAGAAACAATTCCAGATTTGTCTTAAAGGAGCTACAGTACTGATAATCCTCCTCTGTATCAATCAAGTTGCACCACTTATCCACATACATTCCTTCTGTACAAAGTTTATCAACATCGAATACATGCGAGCACATAACTAAGGTTTCATCATAGGATAGTGCCTGAAATGCAGCTAATGTAACCACCTGAATTTGAGGAAATTGCCTCCTGACAAACTCTTCGTCTGCACTATCCACCAATACACAGATTTTAATATCAGGACTGATACTATGTAGACGCTTTGTAATCTCCTCTAGTGCATCTACATCTCCATTTGCTATGATGTTTGCTCTTGTCTTGTCCTTAAATTTGACGCCAATTTTGTGTGTGACTGCATCCCGCTGCATAATCTTTACGTCTGCAGCTCTGCCTCTAATCCCATGCAGCGCATCATCATATGCATACATCAGGGTTTTAATCAGATTATATTCTCCTTTATAATTACATCCATAAAGCATATGAAATAATTCTGTGAGAATTTTTTCAGAAAAGTCCTCTCTTTTTTCAATCGATAAATATTTCATAAAAAATGACAGCCTGTTACGCCACATGTAATATTTTCCAAATGTACTTGTGCTTTTAAAATTAGCCTTGTGCCATACAACAGCCTCTGCATAGCACTGAACAAGGTATCCGGCTCTTTTGATTAGATAGCCCCATTCTATATCATCCCAGTAAATAAAGTTATCCTTTGGGATGTTGCCTACCTGCTCGATTGCTTCTCTACGCAGCATCATGGAATTAGCCGGCACATAATCGCAATCCACAGCATCGGGAATGCTTGCATCATATAGATAGTTTCTAAAATGGTCTTGATAGGAATACTTTTCAAAATCTATTATTGCACCCATAGCCTGTATGCGGTCAGGTTTATCCATATACATCACGCGGGAGCCCAGCATCCCTACCTCTTTATGCTGTTCCATGTAGGAATACAGCTTTTCTATGTTATCAGGTGCCATTACAATATCGTTATCTACACACAGAATATATGAATAGTCTCGTCTGAGTGCTGTTTCTACCCCCACATGAAAACCACCGGAACCGCCTAAATTCTCTTGATTGATGATGACCTTAACCTTGTCTCCAAACGCTTCATTTATCATTTTCACTGAATCGTCGGTTGAAGCATTGTCTACAACATAAACGTCAAAATCCTGCATGGTAGATGCAAATATTGATTCCATACATCGAATAATATAATCCTGTTTATTGTAATTACAGATAACGATTCCAATCTTACTCATTGAATACCTCATACCTTCTCGCCCGTTTTTGTCTACGAGATTTCGCATTGAAAAAAATCAAGATACTGCTTTACATTACATCTTTTAATAACCAAATCTCTTGCATTGATTTTACATTTTTCAAGCATTGTCCCATCTTCTGCTAACAGATTGATTCTATTGGCAAGGTTCTTTATATTGCCTGTTTCTACACAGTAGCCTGTATATCCATCAATCACAAGCTCTTCTGTCCCACTTACGCGTGTAGTAACAACAGCCGTACCTTCTGCCATAGCTTCCAACATAGATACAGATGTTCCCTCATAATCTGACATACTGACAAAAACATCACATTCTCTCCAAAAGCTTGCCATTTTCGTTTTTTGTAGTCGCCCTAAGAACTTTATATTTTGACTGTTCTTTTCAAGTTCTCTGATTTTATCTTCATAACTTCCAAAACCTGCTATTCGTAGTTCATAATCAACATTCTTAGAATCCAGCAGCTCGATGAATGGCTTTAATAAATCCATTCTTTTCTGTTTGACTTCTAAGCGAGAGGCTATACCCAAAATGATTTTGTCGGAAACACGTGGAATATATGTATAATCATTTATCTTTACAGGAAAGAAATAATATCTAAGTTTGCTCTCTGAAATATGAAATTCAGACAGCATTTTCTTGCGAATACAATCACTGACACATAGAATATCGTCAAGATATGGTTCTAAGATTTTGTGTCTCTCCATTAAACCATATTCATCGTTATGTGCCACAGAAATAATTCTAATATCTGCATGTAATTTCTTTTTGGCATAAATTGCACCATATAGGAATTCATTTAGGAAATTAGAAACCACTATACAGGGACTGTGGCTTGCAAAAAGCACTCCAATTTCTTCAATATTATTTGCATATGTATCATATGGTAAATCTAAATATTGTACTGCATTCTGGTTAATATATTGCTCTTTATCGCCATATGTATTCCCAATCATTTTTGCAGCCACATGTTGATCTAGCAGTATTTGCATAATTCTTTCTGCCCATGTCCACACGCCACACATAGCTGAACCAGTTGTAATATCCATAAACACATCTATTTTCTGATCTCTCAGTGGACTATTCATATTTATAACAGAAAGTCTATCGATACACATAAGTTTGAATATCTCACCATTATATATTCTATCTTTGACTCCCATACTATATAATTGCTTTTCAATCTCTCCACTATATGCACTAGCAATTACAATCGCAAATGAATCATGTAAAATCCTACTAGGATTACAGATATCCCATTGTATAAATCTCTGTCCCCATCTTTTTTCATCGTTATCGACGCAATATATAATTTCAATATTCAATTTCTGAAGTACACCAACTAATTTAATTGCTCCACTTCCCGTTCCAAAGAGAACAACTTTTTCACCGTCTTTATACATAAGCATACATGACGGTATCATATGAATAATCAGATTGATGCCTGATGTATATATGATACTTTGGCACTAATTTCTTGATGTATAAAGGAATCTTCCACAAATCGTCCTGCCGATGATAAATGCATATTGCTAATTTAGGTGTATATTTAGTAATGATTTTTTGTGCTCCCTTCAGAGCTTCCAGTTCTGCACCTTCTATATCCATTTTGATTAAATCAACTCGAGATGATATTGTATCGTCCAAAGAAACAACGTTGATACTGGTATTCCCATCCTCGCAAATAGAGGATGCAAGTCCTGAATTACCACTAAAGCTCAATCTTTTTGTACTGCTCCATAATCCGGCTTGAAACATTTTTATCCTTTCATTATCACCATACCTCTCCTTCATAATTCTATAATTATCCGGATCGGGTTCAAACGCATATATTTTAGCATCAGCTGTTATACCCTCAATCTCTTCAATCGTATCACCGATAAATGCTCCTCCATCAACAACCACGTCTTTACAATTCAAATTAAACACGCCTGTATTAAAATATCCACTATGATCATTAATTTCTAACCAAACTTTTCTTTGAGTGGCACGATTATGTACAATACTTTCCAGTGTTCTTCTTGAATGATCATCCTCCAGTATGGATTCCAGCTCAGAAATGTATGGCATATTTTTATCTTCTATAGCCTTAAGCCACATACTAACGTTTTGATTAAACATCGCCCAAAAAAACACATTATCAAATCCATCCCTCATGAGTTGTTGTAGGATTTCGTTCATGTACGTACTTGTAACACATACTACTACATCTTCAGGATGCTCTTCTAAAAGAGAGGTATAATCCATGACTTTAATACCTTCTACCGCTCTTCCTTGCTTTTCTATATTACAATCAATTATTCCAATGATTTTTTTATGAACATCTTCACAAATATAATCTAAAAAATGCTTGCACCCGCCACCAGCTCCAAATAGAAACAGTTTTTTATGTTCTATTTCTTTGAGAAAATTACTCCATGTTGCATTGTCTAATATGTCTTTTACATTTTTCATAAATTTCACTCCAAATTATCATAAAAGGCTTTACACCTCAACTTCAAGGTATAAAGCCATTCATTCTCAGTTGTCTGTCATTCTTTCTGTCTTCATATGTGCCGACTCCATTCGTGTTCTATGAATCCATATTCATTGACAACGGTTGTTTGATGAACCGTCATGATAATTATCGGCATGATGGAGAGATTTCTTTAGAAACATTTTAACAACAATTCCTTTTTGCACAATGAAAATAACTCTTTCGTTTGTTCAAAACTCTTGCAATACACATAATCCTCAGCACTATAGATAATATTACACCAAGGATCAATATAGATATCCTTCGGAGCGTCCTCCGGCAAATCAAAGATATGGCTACACATCACTAGATGCGTATCATACTGCTCCGGTTGGTATTCGATACTGATCTCACAATCCTGATACTGGTCTTCTACCTTTTGTTTGATATGATCCGACTGCTTATTATAACTGTTTACACTAATTCCTATTTGCATATCAGGGTGAAAACTTCTGATATTACGGATTATATTTCCTAGTCCCTCAAAGCTGCCATTGAATTTGATCAGAACACTGTTACAATTCTGCAGGGCAAGCTCTACTCTGTTTTGTACAGGAAAACGTGGTAATATTTTATAATCTGCTGCTTTGCCTCGTACTCCATGTACTGCATCATCAAAAGCATACATCAGAGTCTTTACGATATTGGTCTCTCC
>CAZVYQ010000083.1:0-3257 GCA_964631375.1 uncultured Lachnospiraceae bacterium
GTAATTATCAGAAATGATATAACTCGGAGTTTCTGTCTCATCCCGATCCTCAAGCAACACATATGGAATCCCTTGAAAGCGATTCAGAAACAGATTTTTATCATTATGATCCAAAAAAATGCAAAGCGAACCATAGGAGATAATCAACGCATCTACCTTGCCAAGCCATGCATAATCGTAAATCGTATTAAATTGATAATCATAATCACTTTCAGCATCCTGCCCAAATAAATCGGCATAAAAATAACTGCTGTGCATTCCGAGAAAATACAGAATGTTCGCCTGATGATCCTTTGCCGCATGGTGGATTCCCTTCATTAAATCCATCGTGTGCGGGGAAGTTGCATTTCCGATTAGTACCCCTATCGTATACCCATTCACTTATTTTACCCTCTACTGCTTTGATACTTCTTTTTTCCGATCTCTATGCAGGTGTCCTCATACTCATCGAACATCTCGCCCACCTCCAGACCGGCTGCTACGACTTCTATTTTATGTTTTGTATAATATGGTGCATTGATCCTGCCTCGATAATAGGTCTTGACCAGATCTCCATACTCCTTCAGTCGCTCATCCAGCAATGCATGTCCCAGCCGCTTATAAAATTCATCGGCATCCGGTAACAGTGATACATCACATAACATATACATCTCTGCTGACTTTGCTAGCTGATTCTCAAAATGATATACTTCACCGAGACCATATGCCGTCATCGTATACAGATTGCTTCCGGGAGGCTCCCTCTCCAGTACATTCAGATAACAGGGCAATGCATCGTGATGGCGTCCCAGACACCGCATCCGCTCTCCTGCTTCATAATCCGAATGGATGACCTCTGCAATGTGATAGTTCATATCTCTCTGCATGATCGTCACAATGGCCTTTTCCAATGTCACACGTTCGCTGACAAAGTAAATCTCGAATATTTCTCTTGGAATGAGTACGCGGATATTATAATAATTCAACCGCTGATTCAACTTCCGTAACAGCACTCTGTGCATATGTTCATCCGCATAGGGCGGTATCTCCTGCCACATACGGAATAAGGTATAGACATATTTGAAAAATTCCGACTCCATGGAATCCTCTCCATAGAGTGGTAATTCGGTTGGAATATACTGTTCCCACTCCTCATAGCCCTCAACAGTGACAAGTCCGCGGTCTGCAAATGACATCCGAATCGAGTACTCATAACCCAATGCCGTCAATTCGTCACCCTCGAGCAGATATTTTGCACACGAACGAAACTCCTCATCGATATAGGTGAGAGCATTTTCAAAAAACTGATTTAAAGGTTTGTTCAGCTCAAAAGCGATCATAGAGACTCCTTAAATTTTACTCAGTTCTGTTGGATTCGGCGAATATCGAATTGCTGTCTCCTTTGTAATATACTTCTTTTTGACAAGTCTTGCAAGGTCATAATTTAGTGAATGCATTCCCTGGGACATGCCGGACTGGATCGCACTGGAGATCTGAAATGCTTTGTTCTCTCGTATCAGATTGGATACGGCATTGTTATTGACCAGTATTTCAGTCGCTGCAATACGTCCTTCTTGATCAGAGCGTGGGAGCAGCTGTTGTGTAATCACACCATTCAATACATTGGCAAGCTGCAGTCTGATCTGGTTTTGTGCATCCACCGGGCAGCCGTCTATGATACGTTCGATCGTCTGTGCTGCACTGGTTGTATGCAGTGTTGCAAGCACCAGATGTCCTGTCTCTGCTGCAGTAATTGCTGCGCTGATGGTTACAAAATCCCGCATCTCTCCAACCATGATGACATCAGGGTCCTCACGAAGTGCTGAACGCAGTGCAATGTCAAAACGCTCCACATCCTTGCCAACCTCTCGCTGATGAATCATTGCCTTATCATGCTTGTAAATATACTCAATCGGATCCTCGATCGTCAGAATATGCCGCTTTTGTGTATGATTGATATGCTCCAGCATAGAGGCAAGCGTTGTACTCTTGCCGCAGCCTGTCGGGCCTGTTACCAGCACCAGACCTCTCGGCATGTCTGAAAGATCCTGTACCACCTGTGGCAGTCCCAGCTCCTCTATGGTAGGAATCGATCCCTCCAACAGACGGATACTTGCCGCCAGATTGTTTCTCTGATGATAAATGTTGGCTCTGATCCTGCTGCCATCCTCTAACATACTGCCAACATCCAGATCATGTCCTGCCAACACATAATCTCTCTGTTCCTCATTCAAGAGAGACAGAATCATTGTCTCTGCTTCCTTGATGGTAGGGATATAATCGTCTTCCTCCTCCAATACTGTCAGCACCCCAAAACGTCTGACAGCCAGTGCCGTTCCTGCTGTGATATGCAGATCAGAACACTGCCTTTCACGAGCCATTCTGAATAATTCTGTAACCTCCATTTTGCCTTCTCCCTCATAGATAATGATGTGTAATGTTGATATTATGTCAACCTGCGTTTGTTATTTACTCTAGGTCAAACATCTGCACCCTGACAATTGATACGGGTTTGATCGTCGTCATTTCCTGTGGCAATGTAGCATTGGGTTTCTTGAGCGTGGCTGTAACCTCAACAAAAATTCTGGCTGAATTCAATTTACTATTCTTTAGTTTTCCGACATCTGTCTGTTGATCGTCAATTTCTCTCTGTTCTTTATCACCACCCTCATCTGCCAAGTCGGTTGGCGTTGTTGGTGATAACAGAATCCTTAGATAATTGAGCGGAACTGCAAAACGATATACCTTGCCACTAACGATTGCATTGGGATCAGCAGCTGCCTCTGTAGCAGCATCACAGAGACCACATCCTGGCACATTGGTCAACTTTGTCACCTGGATTTCATTGCTGTCAACAACTATTTTATCCGCGCCAAACGGATTTTCAAGGTAGTATTCTACCCTCAATGTCTGATCTCCTTCAACCAGGTTGACATCGTCTGATATGAAGAACACATCCTCCTTTGCATCCAGCAGTCCTCCTGTAGACGAATCTGTCATATTTAGTTGTTTCTCATAAGAAAGGTAAATATTATTAATCTTTCTGGAGTTATATTCTTTATTCTCGAGGATCGATACCTTGGGAGCATGCAGTCCTGCTTTATATGCTGCAATCATTGTATTGACAAAGAGTTTTACTTCATCATCATGTCCTGCACTATCAATACCACTATGTCCCACACCCGAATAAGTAATGTTGCCTTTATTATAGATATAGTAATTGTTTCGAACATCATTCGGTGATTTTGCATAAGCATCACTAGTCGTCTTCCGATCTG
>CAZVYQ010000083.1:3357-5780 GCA_964631375.1 uncultured Lachnospiraceae bacterium
GGATCACTCAAGGTATACCAGACTACGATATCACTTTCTCCATCCTTGTCATCATCAGCCTCAAGATCCAACTGGTAATACTGATTATGTGTCTTTGAAACACTGAAGGTACTTGGAATGACATATGGATACATCGTAATCTGACCACTATTGACCTGAGTCACCTTTTCTCCGTCGTACTGTGCTCCACCCTTATCAACAGGATCCTTATAAGGACTTCGGTGAGGATTGAGATTTCCATTATTAATGCTATAGTTAGTCAGCGTGACATAAGTAAAGCCTTGTGTCTCCGATACAGTCTCTTTTCGCATGGAACGTGGTTTATATGCAGTTTCTTTGTGCCCATTCTCACTTTTGTTCGTCAGTTTACCCCAGTTACCTGATGTGTCATTAAAGGTGTTGCCTGTACGAAGTAATGCTCCTGCATCTCCTGTCCCTAAGATACCATACCGATCCAAGCCAACCTTGTTTCTAATCTGGCTGTTGAATGCATATCCCCAATAGGTAACATTATTCCGATCAGACAAAGCATCAAATTTACCTCTCGTGGCATTGAGGAATGAGGTCGTATCATGCGTAAACAATACACTTCTGCCGGTCTCGATGTAATCTTTGATTGCAGTCATAGCACCTGTAGAGTTATCCGCCTCCATATAACAGTCTGCAAAGCCTATAATGACCATATCAAAATCATTCAGATAATTATGATCGAGATCATACCGTCTCTTGTATTCATTGGAATCAATAGACGTAAAGGTAATGTTAAAGATATTGTTCACTTCTTTAATATACTTTCTGAATAAAGAATTGTTCTTTTTCATAGCCTCTTCCAGATTGAGATTATTAGCCATCCAACCTGAATTTACAGAAGAACAGATCTGCAGGATCTTGATTGGCTCTGATTCTGTCGGATTAATGACATAGTACCCCATTTTTGTGGCACGTCTGGTGTCATTATCCCTCTGTATCAATTCGAGTTGCCATGGGATAATTCCCGCATATTCATCTGTAACAGCTCTCTTCACAACATATGATTTCCCGGTAGTCAACGAATATCGCCCGTCTCCGTCGGGATCCTGTCTGTTACCGTCTACATCAGCTACTGTGATGTCCTTTACCTTTTCCTTTGTTTTTGAGAACTTACCATCAGCATTGATATCTACATACAGTCTGCAATCATAGGTTGAAGTCGTATCTGCTGCCGATGTATTGGTTAAAACAAACTCATAGGTCAGATAATAATACCCATCATCTGCTTTTTGCAGAACTACCTGTTTCGTTTGAGCATCTGCAGCTTTTCCTGATAATGTGATAACAGGCTTTGCAAGATTCAGATAGAAATTAAACAAATTGCCCGTCATATTTTCCAATCTGATCAGGTTCGGCATATCCTCCGGAAATGCCTTTCTGTTCGGATCGGTTGCATTCTGTAGGAATTCATACAAGTATGAAGAATTATCTATCACATCTGCATTGGGAGTTCTCACCTTTGTCGTTGCATCAACCTTTAGAATATCATTTTCAAGCAGGATCGGATAACCTGCCTTGATGTAATTCTCCAGTTTCTTTCTCGTCTCTTCATTGATATCATTACCGGAGAAACGATATCTACCTCGTGAATTGTTTTTATCGGATGGATTCCCTCTCAGATTACGATCACGGTTATTATCGTTATAATCCGTATCCAACAGACCTGCGATCACCGCCCGACAATATACAGAATCGCCTACATTGGAGTAAACCAGACCATCCATATTATTATCATTGTAATCTGTCGTGCCTTGCCATGTGGTGTTCATCAAGCCTGTATTCAGTCCTATATAGATCAGGTCATACTCCACATTGAGATCCGTATTTTTACCAACCAGCTCTGCTGTAGTCATCTTCGTTAATTGGATCTCTGTTCCTACCTGATTTGCGATCGTCTTTTCACCATTGATACCCCTCTTATAATACAAAATGCCGTTGGTAACCTTCTTTGTCGCATCTTTCGGATCAGTGACCAGATTGTTCGTAACAGAAAGATCGTAGGATGCACATGGTTCTATTTCCAGCACACGAATCACAGGCTTTTCTGCCTGAGGTCTCTTTCCTGCAAAATTGATAATATATCTAAGTGTCGTCGCCTCAGAAACTGCAGTATCTAACGGTGTTTTGTGTCCGTCAGTCTTGCGATACAGATTCTCATTCTCGATGTCTGTCTGTACCTCCAGAAAACGGTTTTTGATCACATCAGCAGTAAATGCTTTACGCATATAACTATTGACATAAGAGTATTTCAATCCACTTGGTACGATTCCCATCTCCGAATCCATCAGAGCAAAGCAATACTTATTTTCATCTACATATGGTTTCGTTACTGTCCGAAATACACCATGATTATCAGCACATTCAAAATTAATTATTGTTTGCATTGCTGTTTC
>CAZVYQ010000084.1:0-5671 GCA_964631375.1 uncultured Lachnospiraceae bacterium
TAGGAGTTCGTAAACCGGATCATCCTCAACTACAAGTATCTCATCTTTCTTCCAATCTTCATTTTTGATAGATCCAGACTGAATAATTCGATCCGCTCCAAACATTTTTAATGTATAATATCCATAGTCCTTTTGTCTTTTTTTATATGCCACTTCATAGGCTTCTTTAACTTCTGAAAGCATTTCATTGGTTACAGTACCATCACTATTGATACAATGTTGTTCAAGATTCTCCACAATTATTGATGCACTTGAAGTAACATTCGAATCATCAGTTAGGATTGAAAGTTCATAATTTGTTGACAATCCAGCCATCGTAAAGTTTGCTGATCCTAAAATAACTGTAGATTCATCAAATAAATATAATTTCGCATGAAGGGCTTGTAACGAGTATACTTTTATGCCGGCATTTAAAAGCAGCTCAATTGCATCTATACTATTTACTCCATTTAGTAAATCATTTATGTATATTCTTGTTATTACAGAACAATCTATAAATGGTTTCTGTTTACATATATCACATAGCATTTGGGTTGTCTTTACAGATAAAAAAGGTGAAACAATCCGAATGCTTGATTCGGAAGTATTGAATAAGTTTTCTATACTTTCTCTTGTTTCTTCAGATAAGACTTTTATCATATTCCGTTCTCCCCTTCTATTAACAATCCGTTGATTATATACATTCAATAATACTCATATGCAACTGTTCATAAGCACATAACTTAGCTCCCAATTTCTTTATTCCATTTAAAGATATTGTTTTTTGAAAAGGAACCTTTTCATTTAATACTTTAGTAGGAAGAATATAAAAATCCCATTGGCTCATATCAAGTGGATTTATTGTGCCCTGATCTGAATGCTTATGTAAGCAGAAAACATAGACATCTGATTGTCTCTTTTTCTCTGTATCGTACTCATTTGTTTTACTGTTCCATCCAAATGTAGGTTGTACTCCAAACTGGGGTGTTGATAGTTCTTTCTGTTCCCAAGTCTGAATATATCCGGACGTCTTAACCTCTATTGCTATTCCTTCTGCAGATAACAAATCGTATCTATCCCATTCAACTCTAGCGTTCTTTTCAATACCTAGGGCACATGCAACAATATATTCTGCAAGTTGTCCTCTTTCTGTATTTCCAATCAAATCAGAATGTGCCCAACTCCAATACTCTTTCATAGTTCGCACTTCTTGCCCTTGATTATTTACCATTGTTTCATCACCAGTCAAAAAATCATGATTAATCGCTGGATATTTAATATACTCACTCATTTTAATCTTTCTCCTATTTGTTTCAGTATAACAAATTTATGCAGTAATTGTCTATTGAATAGCCTCATGAATACCTTGATACTCAAATTCTATATCACACATCAATGAATCAATTAAATCAAATAATTCTTCTTTGCTCATTGAACAAATCTCTTCTTCGCACAATAGCCTATTACGTATTTACAAAGGTGTCTTCATTATGTTGTTTTGCAAAACATCTGTTTGAAATACAAATATTAAATTAATATGCCGACTCACAGAAGAACACAAAGTCATCCTTCAAATTCTTCGACGCGTCGTCCCCTTCAACCTCAAAGACACAAAAAATGCAGGAGAATAGTCTCCTGTATTTTTTGTTGAGTTTTCAGGCTCCTTGGGCTTAACCTTCGAATTTGAAGGATGACTTTGTGTTCTTCGTCCGTCATCTGTCCGATACCATCAACTATTTATGACCTAATAAACCTGTGCCTGCTCTTCTCCATTGAGGACTCTCAATCCACCCTGCACAAGTGCCAGCAGTTCATCCTCACCCGGATAAACAGTAACAGGAGCGATGAATCCCACTCTTGCCTTGATATCCTCATCAACAGCCTTATTATAAGCAATACCGCCTGTTATAATAATCTGATCCACCTTGCCTGAAAGAACTGTTGCCATTGATCCGATATTCTTACATACCTGGAATACAAAAGCATCTCTGATTTCCTTAGCCTTAGGGTCCTCTGCCGCCATCTTCTCAACGTTTCTCATATCGTTTGTTCCAAGATAAGCATTGAATCCGCCGCCACCGACAAATTTCTTGTAAACTTCCTTCTCTGTATACTTACCTGAGAAACACATTTTGATTAATGCACCCGATGGTGCTGCTCCTGCTCTCTCCGGTGAAAATGCTCCGTCACCATCCAGCGCATTGAAGACATCCACTACCTTGCCATCTGTATGAGCACCAACCGATACTCCGCCACCCATATGGACTACGATCAGGTTCAGACTGCTATAAGCCTTTCCGATTTCCTTAGCATAACGCTTAGCAACAGCCTTCTGATTCAATGCATGGAACACACTGGTTCTTGGGAGCTCCGGTACACCTGAATATCTTGCGATCGGCATCAACTCATCTACTACAACAGGATCTACGATAAAAGATGGTTTCCCAATAGAATCACCGATCTCCTTTGCCAAAATACCACCCAGATTGGATGCGTGCTGTCCCTGCTTACCAATCATCAGATCATGTAACAGGTCATCTGTCACTGCATAAGTGCCACCCGGAATCGGTTTTAACATACCTCCACGACCTACGACCATATCCAATGAGCTGATGTCGAAATTTTTCTCCTTGAACAAGTTCAGGATGATTTCTTTTCTAAAATCCTTTTGATCTACAATCAGATCATACTGTGCGATCTCCTCGGTTGTATGACGCAGTGTCTCTTCAAATAATAATGTTTCATCCTCAAATACACCAATTTTAGTTGATGTAGATCCCGGATTGATTATTAAACTTTTGATTGCCATTTGTAATCCTCCTTAACGTCAGTTTCAATAACAGCAACAGTTTTATTTCATTGACTCAGCTACTACAGATGCAAGTGCAATTGAATTCAATTTTACTTCAAAGTTATCAGAACGGGAAGTCAGAATCACCGGAGCCTTGGTCCCGATTAACAGATTGCCGTTCTTTGCCTTTGCAGTATGTACCAGAGTTTTGTAGGTAATATTACCGGAATCAATATCCGGAAACAGAATGATATCTGCTTTACCGATTACAGGATTAGAAACACCCTTGTGCTTTCCTGCTTCCTCATCAATTGCAAGATCCATGGAAAGAGGACCATATACAACACAATCGGCAATCTCACCATTCTCATTCATCTTTGTCAGTGCATCTGCATCCACTGTAGGAGGCATCTTTGGATTGACAACCTCAACCGCACATACCGGTGCAACCTTCGGATTCTCGATACCACATGCCTTTGTGATCTCAACTGTATTTCTGATGATATTAGCCTTGTCCTCCAGTGTCGGATAGGTATTGAATGCAACGTCTGTTAAGAATAGCAGATGATCAATTCCTTCTACCTCAAACACACATACATGAGACATCATTTTACCGGTACGGAGTCCTACTTCCTTGTCAAGTACACTGCGTAAAAATGTCTTAGTATCCACCAGACCCTTTAACAGAATATCTGCCTTCTTGGTGCTGACAAGCTCTACTGCCTTCAGTGCTGCAGTAGCTGTATCCGGCTCATCAATGATTTCATATGGTGTTAAATCCATATTGATGCTCTTTGCAATCTTCTCAATCTTCTTCTGATCGCCTACCAGAATAGCCTTTGCGATCTTTCTCTCATATGCTGCCTTGACTGCCTCTAATACTTCATCATCCTGTGCATTGGAAACCGCAACCGTTTTGATGGAGCACTGAGAAACCTTTGACAGCAAGTCGTCAAAACTCTTACTCATTTTATAGCACCTCTTCTAATATGTTATTTCTTTCGTTTTTTGTTAATCATTTAACAATGTATGATATAGGCAAAAGCACCGCGGATGATCCACAGTGCTCATGTCTATTGTAAACCAATATTTTCTTTATGCGTTTGCTGCTTCTTTTGCGGCATTCTCTGCTTTGATCTTCTCTGTCAGGATCGGAAGAATCTTGTTCAAATCTCCGACTACACCATAATCAGCTACATCAAAGATCGGTGCAGACTCATCCTTGTTGATTGCAATGATGATATCTGACTCCTCCATACCTGCAAGATGCTGAATTGCTCCTGAGATACCAATTGCAAAGTAAACATTCGGACGAACTGTCTTACCGGTCTGTCCAACCTGCAGATCCTTAGGCTTCCAGCCTGCATCAACAACTGCACGTGAGCAGCTGACTGTTCCGCCAATTGCTGCTGCAAGATCCTCTAACAGTTTGAAGTTCTCAGGACTGCCTACTCCACGACCACCTGATACGAGGATTTTTGCATCCATGATATCAACTGTATTGGTAACAGCCTTAACCACTTCCATGATCTCAACATATTTATTATTAGGTGTGAATCCGGGATTAAACTCCTCAACAACTGCCTTTGCATCCGGATTCTTTGCTGCCTTCTGCATAACACCTGGACGAACGGTTGCCATCTGAGGACGGAAGTTCGGGCAAGCGATGGTAGCGATTGTGTTACCGCCAAATGCAGGACGAGTCATTAACAACTGGTTGTGAAGCTGCTCTTTTCCTTCTACAGCTACCAGAGGGAAATCTCCGATATCGAGCTGTGTACAGTCTGCTGTCAGACCTGTATGGATTCTAGCTGAGATACGAGGTCCCAGATCTCTTCCGATTGCTGTTGCACCAACTAAGAAGATTTCAGGCTTGTACTTCTCAATAACAGATGCGATTGCATGTGTATAAGGCTCTGTTCTGTACTCCTTCAATTCAGGATCATCTACAAGAATGACCTTGTCAGCACCATAGCGTGCAAGTCTGTCTGCCAGACCCTTCACCTGATAACCAACCAATACTGCTGTTACTTCTGTTCCTAAGTCTTTTGCGAGTTCTTTGCCCTTTCCTACAAGTTCCAGCGCGATACCTGAAAGCTCGTTATCTACCTGCTGTGCAAAGACAAATACTCCTTTATATTCTGCTATATTCATCATTTTTCACCACACTTTTCTCTTATTTTATATAACATGTTTTACTTTTAACTTGTCAACAATGTAATCTACCGATTCAGAAGCATCCAGAGTAACCTTCTCGCCTGCTCCCTTTCTTACTTTATCAGATGCCTTAGCAATCTGTGTCGGTGAACCCTTCAGACCAAGGTTTGAATCCTCAACATTCACAAGATTTGCACGGCCCCATACAGTAACCTCTGCCTGGTATGCATCCTTGATTCCACCCGGTGTCATATATCTCGGATCATTTAACTCTGCAAGAGCTGTGATCAGACATGGCATTTTAGCTTTCAGAACGTGATATCTGTCATCAAACTGACGCTCTACGATTACGCTGTCTCCATCAATTTTGATGTTCTGTGCGTATGAGATAACAGGAATTCCAAGATGCTCTGAAATCTGAGGACCAACCTGTGCTGTATCTCCATCGATAGCCTGGCGGCCTGTGATGATCAAGTCATACTCAAGATTTCTGATTGCACCTGCAATTGTCTGTGATGTAGCCCATGTATCTGCTCCACCAAGCACTCTGTCTGTTACAAGGATTCCCTTGTCAGCTCCCATTGCCATTGCTTCACGAAGTACTTCATCTGCCTTTGGAAGACCCATTGTCAGAACGGTTACCTCTGCACCATATTGATCTTTTAATCTTAGTGCTGCCTCCAGACCGGCTTTATCATCCGGATTCATGATGGTAAGCATTGCACCTCTGTCAAGTGTTCCATC
>CAZVYQ010000085.1:0-5656 GCA_964631375.1 uncultured Lachnospiraceae bacterium
GCTATTTCATTAAAACACAAAAAAAGGAAATTGCAATCTATTCACTGCTTGGCATGAAAAAGCTGCAGATTGCTCTCATGATGTTTTTAGAAACACTGTTCATCGGGATCTGTGCCATTATCTGTGGAGTGTTATGCGGATATTTCCTATCTGGCTTCTTCGCACGATTACTGTTGAGATTCATGGCGGTTGGTACTTCAGTCACGATGCTGATCGAATGGAAATCCATCGTTGTGACTTTGATTGCTTTTTTCACTCTGTTTCTAATCAGCGGGCTGCGTGCTTATGGAACCATCTATCACTTTCATCTGATTGACCTGCTGCATGCGACAAAGCAAACAGAAGGTATTCCCGGTCATTCCAAAGTCGGTGCTGTTGTCTCTCTGCTACTGTTGGCCTGTGGGTATATTTTGTCTCTCACCATCCGCGTGGATGTCAGTGGATTAAATCTTCTTCCAATCGTAGCTGTCGCTGCACTTTTGGTAACAGCAGGTACTTTTCTTCTATTTCGCAATCTGGTTCCCGCCCTGATTGCCATGTTGAAGAAGAATCAGGCATTTTATTATCAAACCGGTAACTATATCAGCATCTCTCAGATTGCGTTCCGCCTGAAGGCAAATTCCAAAATGCTGTCGGTAGTGGCACTGCTGACTGCCATCACAATCACGATCATCAGTGCATCGTTCTCCTTCTATAGTGTCCTTTCGGATGATGCTACAAAATGCTACTCACCCTTTTCATTTCTTGCTAAAAACATCACCCAGGAGCAGCATGAACAGCTACTACAGACTGTAGAAAATATCGGTGATGTTACAGTCACCTCTGAAGATATCATACGACTAATCAAGGTCTCCATTCAAAATGACAGATATTCTGTATATGATCAGCAGACAGGGGCGGTCGGTATCGGTCTGGATGCAGACGGTTATCTGATGTCCGAAAGCATGTATCTCAAAATCATTGATGAAACCAATGTTAAGGAGGGCTCCTACAGTGAAATGCGATCTGATTTTAAAGGTGGTCTTTCTGATACATCCTGTTACTTTATCGATGGAAATGTCACAAATCAGTATTGCGTCGATCTTCCGGGACAACCGGTTCATGTAACCTATAACGATGTTCAGACAGCATATACCGTGATGGGTTGTGGTCAACACAAATATCTCGGAGCACTGGATACATACAAATATCCTACAGTTGTAGTGTGTGATTCTGTCTATCAACAGTACCTCGACCATGCATCAGCAGATCAGATCGATACCTTTTACGGCTTTTTATTTAATGATAATATGATGTCCGGACGGACTGTAGATGCGATGTGTGAGGTCATCCCGGATCGTTTTGATATCGGTGGGCTTCCCGGCAACATGAGTTATATCGGAGTATATAAAGCAAACTTCGCCCTGTTTGGCTCCTACGCATTTATCGGATTTTTCCTTGGCACATTATTTTTGCTGGCTCTTGGCAGTGTCATGTATTATAAACTCATCATGGAAGCGGTTGAGGAAGCCCCCAGATATGCACTTTTGATCAAGACAGGAATGACGAGACGAGAAGTTCTTACCTCGATTGCAAGGCAATTGGGGATGGTTTATGGATTCCCACTTTTGGTCGGACTGATTCACACCATGTTTGGACTGCTCTTTTACACCAGGGCATTGGGAGAAATGGGACAGCAGACTCCCACTCTGCAAAATGCCCTGTTATATACACTTTTGTTCATTCTGGTTTATGGTCTGTTTTATGGATTATCGGTCAATAGTTATCTGCACATTGTGGCTCCTTCTTCTGTAGCAGCACGGCACGACTCATTTTGATCTCCGGTCTTTGAATGACTTCAAATCCGTTTGCACAGGCAAATTGTATACTTTCTTCAAAACACTCCTGTTTCACATGACCTACAGGTTCTGCAAACAGAAGCTGACCTTTGTTTTTCATAGCGGCACTGATCTCCTGAAACAGATTCATTCTGTCCGGAACCTCATGTGCTACAGCAAATAGGAGTACAAACGAGAATTGAGACTGCCACTGCTCCAGATCCAAGGATTCCTGTCGGCAGGTGTGTGGCATGATTCGTGCCTCACATCCTGCCTTTTTTGCACGTTTCAACAAACTGCTCAGCATTTCTTTTTGCAGATCAACTGCTACTACCTTTCCTCGTTCTCCAACCATCTGTGCCATTGGAATTGTAAAGTACCCCATACCGCTACCGATATCAGCAACCGCCATATCCTCACTGATATAATCACCAAGTATCATCTCCGGATCTTGTCTTTTTCTTCTCAAAAACAGGATGCTACTGAGCAGTCTGGCCTTCCACCACGGAAACACTTTATAAGAGCTGTTGTTATTTTCAATCATTCCTGCCTTGACAAAATGCTTGTTTAATATGATTCTTCCAATCGCTGCACCAATCAATGCAGCTACTGCATTCAGCAAAAGGATCGGTATGAGATAATTCATGTTGAAATACTGATCATACAGTTGAACTGTCTCAACCGTCATACCTCTTTCTTCTCCACGTGACAGCAGATAACTTGTTCCAATCAGAAATCCCGGCATATAGATTCCTGCAGCCACAGCAACTGCATAGGTTGCATATGCTGCTGCAATACGAGAGAACTTTTTGTACTGCCCTACAATCAGTTCTGCAAGCAGACCACCAACAATACAACCTACTGTTGTAAAAATCCTGCCTCCAAATAATCCAATCAGACTCATCAATGCCCCACAGATGAAAAATGTTCCTCGCTTATGTACCTTCAGGGCGATTAACATGTAGATGGTGCCCATGACTGCAAATGCAGCTGCTGTTGAGAAAAATAATCCAATGATGGTAGTACAGGAAATAACAACTGCCAAAGCATAACATGCAATTGCCACTGTACTCAATATACCGATCACAATCAAATCTTTTACATTTAATCTCTTACTTTTCATTTTCTTTACCTCATTTTCCTTTCAAAATCTTATTGTTATTTTCTTCCTGTTCCTCTGTCATCGTAGATCCACGCCCTCTTTGTATGATTCTCGATCCCACGAACCATTGCCGTGGCTGAAAGCTCATCGGCCAGTCTCATACTTCGCATCAGGATCGGAACCAGCATATATTCTATCCATTGTATCGGAGTCTTGAAAAAAGCGAATATGGAGTAGTCTATTCCTCGTATCTTGAGACTGTCACGGATATAATGCATCTCCAGTTTCATCGTTGGCAGATACCTTAACATCACTGCAAATGGAATCACGATCTGCTGCGGCAGTCTGAGTCGTTCAAGTGTTTCTATCATCTCTCCGATACTAAGTGTCCTAGTCAGTGATGTCCCCAGCATGGTCAAAAACAGCATTCTCGGCATGATCTGCATGATTGTCAGAATAAACACACCCATCGTACCAGTCAGCCATCTGCCAAAGACCGGATGCACCAGACAACACAAGACAATGATCGTACTTCGTATCAGTGCCGGTCTGATCACTCCTGATAAAAGTAAGAGGATACAGACAAGCCCGGTAAAAACAAGCAGATAGACGTTTTGCCTCAATACGACCGATAATACCGAGAAGATCGCAGCTATGAGTACTCTGATTCTCGCATCCAGTTTTAAAACTCCCTTAGTTTTGCTGTTCATAAAAACCACCTTCCCTTAATTCCACAATTCTCTGGCAGCATAGTTGTATAAACTCTGCATCATGTGAAATTACTAAGATTGCCTTGCCGGTCAGTGCGATTTCGCGAATGACCGCTGCCAACCGTCTCATATTATCGCCGTCCAGACCACTGGAGGGTTCATCCAAAATCAATATTTTAGCATCACTCATGATGGCTGCTGCAATCGTTACCCTCTGCTTTTGGCCTCTGGAGAGGGCCATAGGATGTTGATTTTTAAATGGCTGTAACTCAAATCTGTCTAGTACCTGTTCCATCTGCTCTCTCCTTCCGACTTTCCCACCTTTCTCCATCAGCAATTCCTTTTCCACACTATCGGCAAACAGCTGGTAATCCGAATCCTGCAATACGTAATAGATCTCTCTTAACCTTTGCTTTTGATTCATGGTCTGTTCATTGATTCTGACAGATCCACTCTGTTCCTTTAACAGCCCTGTTAAAACCTTTGCAAAGGTTGTCTTCCCGGCACCATTATCTCCTACAACAGCTACAACCTCTCCACCCATAACCTCCAGATTAACTTCCTCCAGGATGGTTTTTGCATCATGATCATATCCAAACCTAAGATGTTCCAGTTCCAACAGTGCATGCTGCTTCATAGGCTCCTCAGCTTCTCGTGATTTTCTACATCTACTTGCAACCTCGGGGCAAAAAGACCTAAGTCCCATTGTGATTAATTGATCATTTGTGATCTTTGGTATTTCCTCTCTTTTGTAGATATGCTGCAGTCTTCCCTTCTCCATCACCACCAGACGATCCGGCAGATCCTGCAGATAATATAATCTGTGTTCAAACACCAGAATCGTGTGCCCCATTTTCTTTAGTTTTTTCAACATTTCCCGAAACTCCATGACCGACTGCGGATCGAGATTGGCAGATGGTTCATCAAACATAAAGATCTGTGGACTCATACAATAACAGGAAGCAATGGCTACCTTTTGCTTTTCTCCGCTTGACAGCGTTAACAGGCTACGGTCTCTCAACTGTTCGATGCCAAACTCCTGTATCGTACGATCGATCCGAGTCAGAATCTCCTCTCGAGACATCCCTGCATTACGACAGCCAAAGGCCAGTTCATCAAATACTGTTGTTGTGAAAAACTGAGATCTGGGATCTTGAAATACTGAGCCTGTAATCATGCCGATCTGCCCAATCTTCATCTCCTTTGTATTAATACCCTCCAGATATACATCTCCCTGTAGCCTGCCTTTCTCAAAATGTGGGATCAGACCATTCATACACCTGGCCAGAGTTGTCTTTCCACAACCGCTCCTACCGGCAATTACAATGAACTCTCCCTTCTGTATATGGAGTGTAACCTCATCGAGATTGGTTTCTGCATCCTCCTTATATTGATAAGAGACGTGTTCGATTTGAATCATTTTAATATCCTCCTCATAATTCGTTCAACATCATGTATCGTAACATCCATATCTTTGAATTTTCTTTGAAAACAAATATAGTTGTGATAAAATGAAACAAAATACGAATGAAAGATCTGAGGGATGCTGATGAGAATCTTACTGGTAGAGGACGAAGTGGCTCTGGCAGATGCCCTTCAATTCAAACTACAGCAGAACAAATATCAGGTAGACGTCGTCTATGACGGGCTCTCTGGCGAAGATTATGCACTGAGTGGGATTTATGATGTGTTGGTTCTGGATCGTATGCTTCCGGGCAAAGAGGGGCTGGATATACTCCGAAGCGTCAGAAAGGCTGGTATCAGTACTCCTGCCATGTTTTTAACTGCACGAGATACCGTAAATGACCGTGTGGACGGCCTGGATGCAGGGGCTGACGATTATCTGATCAAGCCCTTTTCCAATAAAGAGTTTCTGGCTCGTGTCAATGCTCTGGCTCGCAGGAGCAGTAAATTCATTCAAAATGACTTGCTGACAATCGGGCGTGCAAGCCTAAATGTCCAAAAGCTGGAGTTGTCCTTTGATGAGAAGACAATCGTTTTGACCAATACAGAGGGCGCTTTGTTAG
>CAZVYQ010000086.1:0-5611 GCA_964631375.1 uncultured Lachnospiraceae bacterium
CAGAATTATCTGTTACATAAGCAAGCAGATTCTTGGATTCCTGATTCATTGTTCCGGAGGATTCATCCAATGCATTTGAGCACTGCTTTAATATCTCAATGATATCATTGAAGGTCTTTCTCAAAGAATCCACGGCTGTGGCAATAATACCGATCTCACTCTTTCTTCCAATGTACGAATTGATCTCAGCAGACTGGTTCAGATCCAGATTCTTCAGGTTACTGATAGCAATTTCGATCTTCTTTAGTGGTCTGACATTTAGAATTACAATGCCCCATGTCATAAGTACGATCAAAACATATGCAATCAGGCAAACCACTCCCAGAACAATCTTGTTGCTGTTGGCTGTAGCATAGATTGCTGCTTCACTGTCTGAAAGAACAACTGCCCATCCTCTATCCTGTAAATATGCATACATACTGATACATGGAACACCGTCAGCATCTACATATTCAATCGTACCATATACATTATCCTGACTGCTGTGGATGTTGTCGATAACCTGTAATAACATGGGATCTTCGATCTCTGCTCCCAGAAGCGATTCATCCTCATTGAAAATATGCAGCCCTTTTTCAGTATTAATCATATAAGACTTTACATTCTCCAACCCATATATATTCAAAGCGTTTAGTTTGTCTTTTAAGGAGCTTGCATAAGTAGCTCCACCGCCAAATCCCATGGGAACAGATTCATCTTCTCCATATAGAGGTACATATGTGGACATTACCAGCTTACCCGAAGCTGGAGATACGATGATTCCCGTATTATAAACTCCCTTATCAGCAAGCAATGAATCCTGCAAACTCTTAAGTTTTTCACCTTCTCGGAGCACCTTACCGATCATGGCTTCGCTTGGATGTGCCATCGTTTTTGAATTCCAATCAGCAAAGTAAATTCCTTCCCAGTTATCCAGCTTCCCAAAATACTGTAATGTATAGGCCTCTGCGGCACTTTGAAGTTCAGGATCATCCGGATTCTGTAATGCTTCATAGATCAGTGGCGTCTGCGCATATGCGAGTAGCAATGCCTCTGCCTGACCGACATACTGCTCAATGATCTGTGTCTGTGCATCCAGTGATGTCTGCATGTTATTGATTGCACTTGTTTTCATCGCGACTGTCATATTACGGTTTGCTAATATAAACAGTAGTAAAATACCAATTGCCGCTACGATTGCAACTGCACCTGTAATAATGACGCCCATCTTTCTGTTCTTCAGCATAAAAATCCCCCTTCGTGTGCTTCTCAATATAAAGCAATTCCTGCATTTATATGAAATCTGTGTTAGTGAAAGCAAAAGACATCGAAGCATAAATGCCCAATGTCTTTTGGGAATAAATTCTTTATACACATTATACAAAAAATTTCCAATTGCGTCAATATTTATCTAAAAGAAATATATATTCAGAATATTGTCAAATATTTGGAACAATTAATGAAATAAACCCGATTCATATGCTAAATGACACACACATCTCATTATCCATATGTTACATGGTAAACAAATCAGTTGACTGGCACAACATTACTGAAGCCTTCCAGTTCATAGGTGTTGCAAACCTTAACCATCACCATTCCGGGGCCGGGTACTGTGAAGGAGCCGGTATAATCAGCCAATTTAGTCCATGTGACTCCCTGATCCATGCTATATGCATAGTAGAGCGGTTTGCTCTCATTTTCAATCGTTACCATGTTGATTGTCCTTCCTGATGCAGTGATTGCTACATAGGGAGCCGTAAAATCCTGCATGACAACAGGTGCCTTTTTGTCAGGTATTGTGATTTGCTTCTTGGTTGTTGTCTTACTCAGGCCAAAATAGTTTGCGATCGCTGTTGCATCAGAAATCCCGGCCTTCTGCCATTGATTCTGGTAAGCTGCCCAGTCAGAAGGGTTGTCAATATAACCATGCTCCACGATTACCGCAGGAATCCCATATCCCGCTGAACGATTAATGATCCCGTAATAATCTTTTCCTGTCTTGTCACTCAATCGAACCTTTACACCCTTATTGAGTACACCAAAATTCTTATGTAGCCTTGTCGTAGCTGCATCTGCTATATCATAGGCAACAGAGTTCGTATTAAATGCAGAAATAAAAGCCTCTGTCCCATAGTACTCATGGCATCCCTTTGCATTGTAATGGATGCTGACGAGAAGATCCGCATTCACGGCCTTTGCCAGATCAGCACGACTCTTAATAGAAACACTCGTATCTGCATTCCTTGTCATATAAACATTTACATTTTTATACTGGCTCAGTTCAGCTTGCAGAGCCTGTGCAGTTAAAAGTGTAATGTCCTTTTCCATAACCTGATAATTAGCACCCACCTGACTGTTATCCGTAAGATCAGGTCCTCCATGTCCCGGATCAATCATAACTGTAATACTGTTCTTTGTTGCTCCATACACTGGGACAACAAACATGAAACTGCATGCCGCTATGATCGTGATCCCCTTCCATATATTCTTCATTTTTCTCACGATATTAACCTTCCCTTCTTTATTTGACTGCCTTCTCCAATATCATAAATAATTCCGCAGAAACGTATGGCTTCCCAAGATGCCCATTCATGCCTGCTTCCTTAACCTGTCGCACATCTTCATCAAACGTATTTGCTGTCATCGCGTATATCGGTATCGTTGTCGCATCTTCTCTTTGTACGGAACGAATCGCCATTGTTGCTTCATAACCATTCATCTCCGGCATCTGGATATCCATCAGAATGATATCAAAAAATCCGACCTCATGTTCCTTAAATGCCTTGACCGCCTCTTTACCATCGACTGCTTCATAGATTTCTGCTCCGGTTTCTTTTAGTATATTGATGGCAACCTTCCTATTCATAACATTGTCTTCTACAAGCAATATCCTGTGTCCTTCCATGTTGACGATATCATCCTTTTCTTGATGATTGTGGAGTTTGATCGTTCTATTCAGAATACCGAGTGCTACACCTTTAAATAATGGATTCTGCACAAACATGGAAATTCCGTTCTCATATGCATGTGATTTGTCAACAGCCAACAAATCTCTGGCAGCCAATACATATGTCGTTTGACTGGTTTCATCTTTATTTAGTAATTTCCTGATGGTCTCTATACCACTCTTATCATCCTCCGATTGATTGATGATAAAGAAATCATAAGGCGTTCCTTCATTTTTGGCATAAGATAGTTTTTCAATTGCCGATGCCACGTTTTCTGCCTGATCCGTCTGTACTCCCAGATCCTTGAAAAGTTTGATCTGGCTCATACTGTCATGATACGGATTGTCCAAAATCAATACTGATATTCCCTGATATTGATCAAGCATTTCTCCGACTGACTGCTTTTCATTCAATTTCATATGTAGACGAACAGTAAATACGCTTCCTTTTCCCAGTTCGCTTTGACACTCAATGGTTCCTCCCATCAAATCAATCAAATTCTTAGATATCGCCATACCAAGTCCGGTTCCTTCTATTCTTGACAAATTTGTGTTGCTGTCTCTGGTAAAGGTTTCAAAGACCTGTTTTATGAAATCAGGAGACATCCCAATACCCGTATCCGAAAAGGTAAAGGTGTAATCTCCATATCCCTGATCCGAAGAAGGGGTCTGCTTGATCTGAAGTTTGATTGACCCTCCGTTTGGCGTGAATTTAACAGCATTGGATAAAATATTCATAAACACCTGTGTAATCCGCACACTGTCACCTATAAACTCCTCATCTTGAACATTCTCAATCTCCACAAATAACTTTTGACTTTTAACATCAATACTATGGTTGAGAATTGTAAGTATGTTATAAATCAGCTTTGGCAGATTCACTACATCCTCAGACAAGGAGAATCTACCTGACTCAATCCTGCTCATATCAAGGATATTATTAATAATATCTAATAAATACTGAGATGCAACTCTGACATTTTGCAGACACTCCTTGACATACTCCGGTTCATCTGTATGGTCAATGGCAATCTCAGTCATACCTACTATGGCATTCATCGGAGTTCGAATATCATGACTCATATTTGATAAAAATGCAGACTTTGCCTTATTCGCAGCAGTTGCTTCCATATAAGCTGCTTCAAATTTTTGTTTCTGTTTACTATCATCCTTCAAAATGGTTAATGTGTCTGCCAGAACACTCTCTTCATCGATCAATTTCTTTTTGCCGTCTGTACCTGTATCTGTGAGTGTCATAGCCAGATTGTTAATAGGCTTATATTGCACTACAATGAAATAAAGCATGAAAAAAACAGCCAGTATCATCAGCAACAAGGTCAAACCGATAAAGATTAATTGCCTGCTGGCGATCGGAGAAATAATGTCATTAATACGGATAATGGAAACGTAGGTAAATCCATTACTCTCTGATGTAACCTTCTGAACGATATATTTCTTACCGTTTTGTTCGAAACTATCATTTTTTTCCACAAAATTTAGATCTATATCAAATTGCTCATCCAAATTACTGAGGTGATACAACTCCTCTCCGGCCGTATCAAAAATAGCGATTTCTCCTGAACAGTTCGTAAGCTGGGTCTCTAATATCGGCTTAACCTTGGAAAGTGGAAACAGCATTAATACAAATGCCTGTGGATGTTCTGAGAATTGAGGTAAGGGATATAGATATGAAAAATATGACTTTTTCTCATCACCAAGAGGAATATAGCTTAAAATAGCTGTATTTTGGGCACTGATTTTATTTACAAGTTCCGTAGCCGTCTGATCATCAAGATTCATACTGGAACACCAAAAATCATGAAATGACAATTCTCCGGCAGAGGTATAAATCACGTCCGGTTCAGATATTCTGTAGTAAGCCAAATGCTCAATAAAATCGTTTCCTGCCATATATCTTCCGAGCGATTTATACATTTCATAGCCGGTATAGTCTCCGCTTTCTATTGTGTTCAGATAAAAGGATTTATCCTCACCTATATTATAGGAAATACTGGCCATTTCCTCTATTCTCCTGGAAAGAGTGCTTTCGATTACTTCCAGCTGTTTCTGTCTCTCTGATATGATATTTTTGTTGATTTCTGTGGTAAAGGAAAAGAATACAATTGTAATAATTGCAATCAAGATAATGAGAAAAACAGATACAATTCTCAGAGAAATCGTTCGTACAAACTTAGAATTGATGATATTATGAAGTTCATCTCTACGTTGTTTACCGAGCATAATACCCTTCCTTCCCGTTACACCGGGTACAGGTCTATTTATGACTAATCATATTTTACAATATTTAGTTTCGGAAAGCAAATGCTATCTTGAGTTTCCGTGGGAGTTTGACAGTTGTATCACCTACCAAAATCGTTTATAATATTTTTGGTGCTATCATAACGGTAGGCGGTTGCCCTTCTTTTCGGAGGGTTATGCCCTCCAATCGAAAGAAAGGAGGGATTGCCATGGTTACATATGATGAGTTGTTTCAACTTGGATTATTGATCGTTGCGATTGTTGGTCTTGTTTATAAGACTTCACATAAAAAATAACCGCCCAAGCCTGATAAACTAAGCGGTTATTTTTGCTTTAAAATCTGGGTGACCGTCTATCGGTAGCACCTTTTGTAATATGAGTATAGCACGAACAGGATAAAAAGTCAATTTTAGAAGGATTGCA
>CAZVYQ010000087.1:0-5493 GCA_964631375.1 uncultured Lachnospiraceae bacterium
CTTTATCTATATATCCGTGTAGATACTGTACGTTGTTTTACGATCAGTTTCCGTCCCCATCTCTGGGGAACTTTATCTATATAAATAAGTATGGCAGCAGCAAGGGTCAATGCTAGTTTCCGTCCCCATCTCTGGGGAACTTTATCTATATTAATATCAACCTACCTTTCTATGCTTGTTCCATCCAGTTTCCGTCCCCATCTCTGGGGAACTTTATCTATATCAGAAAAGATAGATATGTTATCATTAATGAATGCGTTTCCGTCCCCATCTCTGGGGAACTTTATCTATATCCTGTCCGCTGAATCCATGATTAATCCTAGATTCAATGTATACTTTGCGAGGCAAAAATATAACAAAGTTAAATTTAATGATTTTCTTTTCAAAACAGTGCCTCCATTCAGTAAAATAGCCTATCGGAGCAAAACTGCCTCTTTCAGAGTATTTCAACACCGCATACTCCCATATCAACTATCTTTCCTTTATATTCTGTGCACTTTCTCATATGCGGAGAAACACCCTTTTCAACATCCTTGTTATGTTGATGCTTTCTAAAACTATTCTCCATGATTTTGCTTGTTAATCGCACTGCTTCTTTGGGTGTATACAATGCGTTTAGGATGGTTTTTGTTGAGAATCCGGTTCCTCCACCCAGATAGAGCAGATTCTTCCCTGAAGGTAACTGCAAGGGAAACTTACTATAAAAAATATTTTGATTTAATTGGTCAGCATATCTGATTGCTTCAAGGATATCCTTCTCTGAGTACTTACACAAAGTTGTATCAATCGTTAGATCAAATTCCACCTCCGTTCCGGGTGCAAGACACTCTCTCAAAATATTAAGCTTGTTGGTTGTGCCTTCCGTGCTAACATCAATCTTCTGACATAATACAATGTCTGATAATTTCAACGGATGACTATCACTAATTCTAAGACCTGACATTATAGAGTTAACTGCATCGTTTTTTCTTTCTGGTTTCTTATCAAGCAGATGAAATGTCACTGCCTCAATCTCTTTGATTTCGTTATTGAGCAACCGTCTCGGACTACCTTTAATATAACTCAACTCACTTCTCATCTTTCCTTCTACATCAGAATAATTCTCATGATTCCTGTGAATTGCATAGGTAAGTAATGCTGTTCTTATGGCACCTTTTAGACTACTTCCTGCTATATAAGGTTGTCCATACGCATCTTTTGAAAAGCAGAGAATTTCCTTGTTACTGACATTTCCGCCTCTGCTTCTTGAGTTAAGATCAATATCTTTTGCCTCTAATGTATACTTGACACAATTTCTGTAGGTAGCATTGTTAATATGATTATCGTAGCACCAAGTTGCCAGATTGGTCGGACTATTCATCAGAAAATCTGTATAAGAAGACATCAGATTCAACTTCTTAACTTCCTGAAGAAAGCGAATCGGATCAATAATATAATACTTTTGCTCACGTTTATCCAGTATATATTCTTTCTTACTGATACTGGAACCGGAGCCTATATATACCGGTGTAATAATCTTAAGCTTAATATTGTAGGTCTTCAGAAAATCTCTCATAAGCTCACCCCCATAAACATTGGCTTTGCATAACGATAGACATGATGTCTTCCTTCTCGGGAGACATCATAAATATCACCACTAAACTGCTCCTGAAAGCACGCTCCTGCTTTTAGTACATAAAGATCTTGTTTCTTACGATTACTATCAGCATATTTTTCTGATTGAATAAACCCACTTCTTTTGATTAACTGGTAAGAAGCATTCTGTAGAGCCCGTTCCATCTCTTCTGCTTTAGGCAACGCGCAGGATAACAGCATATAGGTATCTGCTTCTCTTGCGTTAAGTGCATCTGTCAATTCACATGATACTTCTTCACAAGTCAATTCAAATCTTCCGGCACCATTCTTTCTCTTTCCACCCAAGCCGCTATATTGTAAGGATTGAAATAAAGGATTAATAAATTGCAATATTTCTTCATTTTCATATCCCACACATACATATAATCCTGCATTCTCTGCAAAATGAAATATTCCAACCGAGTATGGTAATGTATCATCATCTCGTCTGACAACTGCTTGTGTCCTAACATCATGAGTACCTAGATTTTTAAATATTGCAGCTTCACCTGTACAATCCAATTCTCCTTTCAGATATTCTTCCAACATATCTATTGATATATATTTCAAGGATTTTGCTGCTTTTTTATCATTTCGATCGTCATTTTCATCAAGTTCAATCTGAAGCATTGGTTTGGGAACATAGTATTCAGATTCAATGTATGGTAGAGAATCAGATATCAATAGTTGTCCATTTCGAACATATGTAACCAACTGTTCTATCATTTCTTCTCCACCTGATTGTAGAGCCTCAATACATAGTGCCGAGAATAGTGTATCAGCATATATGACATACTCGCTCTCAGCCAATGTTCCACTTCCAAAATGAACTCCATTCTTAAATTTCATTTTTTGAAGTACATATTTCATATCATATCTCCTCAACAATCTGTTTGCATTGATTCATAATTACTGCTTCCACATCTCCTACTACGATCTCTGTCGAAATATTATGGAAGGATATCTTCCCATATCCACGAGAACCATGTCCTCCCAAATAATCATACTCCAACAGTTTCATTGCAGATACTAAATTACTGATGTCCTCAACGATTTCATCCTGTTTCTCACAGTTATAAATGATAGAAAGTTCAAATTCACTTCCCGGAATTGTTCTCTCTATCTGCCTTGGATTGGCGACTGCTGTTGCACGATTAATTGTGTTCTCGAATTTCACTTCTGTTACAGAATTAATCCCCAGTTTCTTTAATGCTTCTGTATTAGCCACTGTCATATCGGAAAAAATAAGTCTACTCCCCTTAACATCTCCCTTTTTAGCACTTCCAAACAGACGTTTAACCTGTACCGGATCTTCATCATGTTGAGGCAAAACAGGCGAATTTACCATACTTTTTACCAGTAATGTTCTCAGTTTTCCCTTTAAACTACTCCCAGGAATCATAGGTTTTTTGGTATATGGATCACGGATTACAGGAGAATCAATTGCTCCAATCGCTGCAAACTGTGTCGAACCACCTATATGCATACCTGTTTCTACTTTAATCAAACCTTTAATCTCAATCTTAGCCAACATAATCTTCTCCTCCTTAATCGCGTCCACCATAATATTTATGATATGCTACCAATGCTTCTACATAATGACAATATAGAATGAGCTGTTCTTTACTACTTCCAATCTTATCAATAAATTTTAATAGTCCTGCCTTCTCAACGAATTTTTTAACCGCATCTGTTCTTCCTGCTTCGTAAGCAATTCGCATCTTCAGATACATGATTCGTGCCTGCATATCCTCATCTATCCGTTCTCCAATTACTAGCGAAGTATCATCATAGATTGCTGAAACCATGGATAAAATATTTCTAATCTGCGATGTCGTTACCTCGATTTTCTTCTCACCTGTCCTCCTGTCCGGAACAGCGTTGTTTTTTAATTGCTTAATTACATCTTCTGCATAATCAACATATTCTGTTTTGTTATACTCGGCCATTTATTTCTTCCTCCGTTCTTAAGATTCTCTGATTAAATATACATACAACATTAATGCTGTTGTTACTTCTTTGATTTCCTCATGATTTTTCATTGATGTGTACACCATTCTCTTGAATACATCATATAGCTGAGATGCTTCTTTAGTTTCATCCTGATCTTTCACAATCTCCGGTTCCAACCTGGATAGTGTATACGCAAGTCTTGCAAGATTAATTCTATCCTCGGATTCATCTCGCATAAGTTCAAGCAAATGGTAGATAAATCCCTTTCCTCTACTGAGTGGATGAGAAAAGTATTCTTCAATGATTCTATATTTTTCACCAAGGACAGTACCGATGAAATCGTCCCATGAAAAGGTTAGTTTGTCATCGAAAAGTGTAACTGCATTTTTTCTCTTCCCATTTTTAACATCCTCGTAACTCTTAGATGCACTCTCCAACTGTCCTGTTTGATCTGCAAATGCTATCACCGGATACTTTGAAGGGAAGATTCCAATACCAGCAGAGAGGGTTAACATCCCCTGCGTAAATTCTCTAAATGCATGGTATAGATCAACTGCAAATCCTATGATATCATCCCAGCTTCCTATGACAAACACATCATCCCCGCCGGCATATACGATAATTGCATTTCTCTTTCCTTTAGAAATCGTCCTTTCCAGATAAAACTGACCATTCTCAAGTAACTGATTGATATGATTCTTGAAGAAGATCGACATCTTTCTTGAAAATGTCGTCGTTCTTGACAAACTGACATATCGATCACCATTCCTCTTACTTTCAAAACCTGAAACAAATGTCTTTCCAAGATTGTCAACATCCGCTCGTAAAACAGCAATTCTTTTGATTCCAGTAGCTCGTTCCGCAAGATCTTCAAAGGTATTTCCATTAGCATAATCGCCTACCCAGAGTTTCGTTGAAATCCTATCTCCAGTGTAAAATTTGTTCTTTCCATAAGATCTGATGTAATAATCATCTTCCTTAATTCTTTTGGTTAGTTTCTCTCTGTTTTCTGATACCATATACCTCCCAAAGGGTAATATCAGATTGGGCTGTTCGGGCTGTTTTTCGACAATACTGAAAAAGCTGTCATTGAGTATACCACTGGATATCTCCTTGATATTCTGACACATTTCACATATTTCGTTCTCATTCAGCATATCTGCTCTGTGACATATCTTACATTCTCTAGTATCATCTTGATCACCCTGTTGATTGAGTTTCATAATATCCGCAGCCGAGTATCTTGCCAGCTTTCTCCTCGAAATATCCGCAGACATTTTATGAAAGACTTCTTTGTATTGCTGATTGACACCACCTTCATATGAATAACCCAGATCATTTGCTGAACAAACAGCCGTTCCCGCAGCAATGAATAACGCAGTCCCATAATAATCCATAAACCATTGATTCACTTCTGTTATGTACTGATTTACAATATCATTATGCCGTTGCGTATTACTTAACAAAATGTAGGCATGTCCTCCTCCTGAATATAGAAGATTGGCCCTTGATAATCCAACTCTCTGCAGTAATTCATCAATGAGATGCTCCATTAGAATCTCCAAATAAAACGATCGTGCTCTAAGACTCTTCAGTGCACCCTCGGATGAAACCGTATAGATGAAATCCTGAATTCCGGAAATGTCCATGCTGAACATCATAAATACATTTTGTCCATAGAAATCTTGACTGTTTTTGTAGAGTATGTCATGATAATTATTAATATGGTTTTCATCTAAATATTTCATAATGGAACTAGCTACAGCCGCAGTCAGTTTAACATGATCAAATAGAGAAATATCACTGATTTCTGATAAATTGGTTGAGGACGGAATAAAGGAAGTATTTGCTTCCATGACCTCAAGTAAGGAGTTAATGTACTCATCATTAATGACAATACTCTTTAAATTATCCGTAATATTTCTT
>CAZVYQ010000088.1:0-5487 GCA_964631375.1 uncultured Lachnospiraceae bacterium
ATGATTTCGATTCCCCCCATTGTATGAATGGGATCTTTGGATGCACCAACCATTTTGATTGTCAGCTGCTTGGCGTCCTTCTTAAAAAAACGTCTGGAATTCAGTTCGGCCGTCACAAATCCTATTTCCCAGTCTGCCAAAGTGTCAAGAACATAAATATAAATTGTATTCATTGTGTTTCTCCTTTTCTAAAATGGATTGTTTTATTTACAAGGCTATTGTATCATGTAATTGTTGACATCTGTATGGCAACAATCAAAAAAAATCAATGGGGAGGCTGCCCGATGAAGATTGACAGACTTGTAAGTATTATTATGATTCTTCTCGAAAGGGAACGGATTGGTGCACAAGAGCTTGCAGAGATGTTTGAGGTTTCGTCTCGTACCATTTATCGTGATGTAGATGCAATTAACATGGCTGGAATTCCGATTCTTTCAACACCGGGAGTCGGTGGTGGATTTGAGATTATGCAGAATTACAAGGTGGATAAAAAGGTTTTCTCAAATGCTGATCTGTCCTCGATTTTGATGGGACTCTCGAGTCTGTCAGGAATGATACGAGAGGAAGAGCTGGTCAATGCACTGGCTAAGGTAAAGAGCTTTATCCCAGCAGATAAAGCAAAGGATATTGAGTTGAAAATGAACCAGATTTATATTGATTTAAGTCCATGGATGGGGAATCAGAATATACAGTCTTATCTCAAGCTGATTCAGACAGCCTTACAGGATAATAAGGTACTTGGATTTCATTATATAGATCATCACGGTAATGCAACTGTTCGTATTGTTGAACCCTATCAGCTTGTCCTGAAGAACAGTCATTGGTATCTACAGGGCTATTGCCGTGCCAGAGAGGATTTTCGTCTGTTTAAGCTGTCACGTATGTCCAGACTTCAGATAAAGGAGGAGACCTTTATACCCAGAGACTATCAGAGACCACAGCTTTATTTGAATGAGATTGTCTCATCTATACAGACTACCATCAGACTTCGCATTCATCAATCCATCATGGACAGAATACTCGATTATTGTACCTTCGAAGACCTTACGCCTGATGGAGCGGAGCATTATATCGTAGATTTACCATTTATTGAAAATGATTATTACTATGATATCCTTCTCAGCCTTGGGGATCAGTGTGAATGTCTGGAACCGGAGCATATCAGAACAAGGTTTAAGCAGAGAATAAAGAAAGTAGCTGCACTTTACAAAATTGAAAAGATTGATTGATGAATGACTCTTTTTGCAGTTGGTCTTAGCAAAAATAACATCTTCTCGTGAAAAGCCTTCCCAGCATCTCGAGACAACAGTTTGCTGCGATAAGGAACATTATGTGGTTTGTTATGATAACAAATTGCTGGAACAATAGCAAATATCGTCATTGAATCTTTTCGAGCCTTCTCTAATTTTGCTATCTCAGAAAACCTGGTAACATTTCGCTTTCAATACATCTTGTTGCAAAAGTATGTCATACGGAATGCATTTAACGATTCAAATCAATGACAAATATGTATCCGTTATCTGCTTTCATGACTGCAGACACATAGTACACTTTAGAAGTCAGTGTTCCGGTCATGACAAAGCTTTCCATATCCCAGGCTATGGTTTCTGCAGCTACATCCGGATCTGTCCCAAGTGGAATCGGTATGGAACGTCCAATACTTGATGGATTATAAGTATCCGTTTTCATTAGTCCAATACTAATTGCCCGTTCCTCTAATTTCGCCAAAACACTTTGGGTAAAATCATCACTCACTCTTGGTAATGCACTATAATTGTTAAAACATGTACGTGCATTAAACTCATCTTGTGTAATCCTTACGCCTGTGCCCGTATCACTTACCGGAGCTGGTGAATCCTGTGTATGGTCGATCGGTTCCCCCATACTGTCAGGATCATATCCATAGTCTTTTTTCAATATTTTGTTCTTTGCTTCATAGTAATCATATAATGCATCATAATTATCTCTAGTCTGTGCACCGCATTCAATGTTTGCACGTACCTCGTCGGAGACTTCATTTTCATAATCATAAGATGCAAAATTATTACTTGCATAAAAGTAGTATGCATTCTCTATTTTCACCAGGGTAACGCCAATTGCTCCTTTTATCCAAGAGGAAGAAAGCATATTTGCATTATGTCCATCTGATGTTCTCCAGCTATTAAACAAACCATATGCAATTTCCTCTACTGTGTCATACTTCTCGTAAATGGGTGTACCCAGCATCGCTGTATTTTCGCCAACAGCAAAACTGCTGCAAGTACCCGTAAGTGGTCTGGAATGGGCACTATCCATACAACTGATTATCTCTTTGGCACGTATATCTGCAACCTGTTGTAACAATGAATCCGAACAGTCCAATGGTTCCACTCCACATTCAACTCTATATTCATTAATGAGTCTGCATAATTCCTCAGTGATTGCTTCCGGGGTTATTCCTGTGGGCCATTCCTCTTCGGCTGCTTCTTCTCTACCACTCCAAAATTCCCACGTATCTTTTCCTGAAATCTCGCTTATAACAGAAATGCCTAAACAAGCTGCAGGATCATCTGTATAATCAGAAATCACCTCATAATATTCATCTAAACTCATTTCAAGCAAATCTGCATTATGCTTCTCATAAAGTAGTTTACCTACTTCCGGAATTGCATATTTTCTGACTTTCTCTCCAAATTTTTCCTCTACATCATAGAGATGTCCTCCATTACTGTCTATCATGCTTTGAATTCTATCTGCGATTTCGTAATCCACATACCATTCGCCTAGTTTTAATATATCTTCTTCGTTATAATGCACTACTTTTGCAATTGGTTGATTATTTTCATCGTAAATAATCTTATCTGCTTCATCAGTTCTTTGTTTCAACATGCCATCTTCATATAGATAAAAATTTCTTCCATCGCATTTTCTATCTATAAGCATTTCACCCTGTTCATTCCGTGCATACTCTTCATATGTCGGATATCCATATTCACTTTCTTTACTGTTTCCTATGGAAATTCGTGTGGGTTCATCCATTATTTCGCCGGTAAGCATATTGATATATTGAAAGCTAAGAAAATTTTTATCTGGTCCACCAATTTGTCTGAATGCGTCATTTACTGCACAGTATATGGAACCATCATCATTCTGAACACTTATAATGATTTGATTGTCCTCTTTACTTCTTCCTGCCCAAATATTAAAATCACCTATTCGAGTAACATTTCCATATTTTTCAATAAATTTTTCTTTATCTTCTTTTTCAAATTTTGGTGAGTCCATGTCATTCAAAAAAGTCGCAATATTCCCATTTTCATCCAAGCTGTATTCTACTCCAAGCATATCAAATATTTCCTTTTCTTCATTTGTCAATGCTTTTGCTGGTATAGAAAAGAAGCCTAAAAAAATGACAGTGATCATTAAAATCTGTACTACTTTGAATATTTTTTTCATTCTGTCACCTCACCTTCCTTAGCACAGGATTTGCCATATTGTTCGGCATTCCCCAAAATGGTAATAACACCTTTTTCACCAATATTTACCCATATATTGGCATATTCCTTTAGCCCTGCATCGGTCATTCCACGCTCATTTAAATCATTCACATATAGATACATGATATCGTTAAACATAATATAATGTATACCGGTCTCGTCCTGCTGACAATTCGGCATCTTATCCGGTGATAATATACCCAACTCCTGCTCTGAATACCCCTCCCATTCAGTCAATCGTTCCTGATTATCCTCGATTGAAATGTTTAGCGTTACACCATCTATGGTTTCAGTATCTCCGCTTACTATAATCACGTCATTATCACGCATTTCCCCAATCTTAGTTTGAAAATTGTCAATTGCTTCATTCGCTTCTTCTGGGCTTGTGATCTTAGGTGTATTTGTTTCCAAGCTTCCCTGTGCAGCCGATGTGTCTTCTGTCTTTTTTGCTCCACAGCCTCCAATGCCTATTATTCCAATGAGACATAATGTGCTCAATGCACAGCGTAAATGCCTCTGCATCATCTCTTTTGTATTCCATCTATTCATTTACGTTTCCTCCCAATGACTTTTTATCAGTATAAATCTTCCTTCTATAATTTACAATCATCAAATTTGTTGTGACTTATACCTACGTTTCACTGCTGCATTACGACAAAAAAACAGAAGGCCGATGCAAAAAAGAACAGGTGATTATATCAACCTGTCCTTTTTCATACTGCTATTGTTTAGTTACAAATCATTTCTGATGATTCAGAATCCATTGAAGCAAATCCTCGTATTGTAATGCTCCTGAAGCAATATTAAGAATCATCCCATATAGTTCTTTTTGCGAATAGGTTACTTTGTTTCATTCTCTAGCTGATTACACTTTGCACATCCACCACCTAGTATTTCTATATTCATATTATTGTTCTTCTTTTAAAATGCTTTTCCAAGTTCATAAGCTGTTACCAAATGTTGCTCAACACTCTCCTTACGATGTTGATCATCCCAATGCGTAACACCATCCAAAATCACCATGGTCTTTTGCTTTGCCCGGTCACGGATTCGATCTCCAAGCATAACAGTTTCCATGGCCTTTCCTTCCCCCGTCTCCTGAAAACTCTGTATACTCTTTCCTGCACAAGCAATAAGCAGTACCTTTTCCAGTTTTTTCATGGTTGGATCCGGGGCATACGCATAACCAGTTGTCCATACGCGATCAAACCAGCCAACTAATTTTGCAGGTGCTTCTGTCCAGAATACCGGATAAATAAAGCAGATCGCATCCGCCCACTCGATTTTTTCCTGTTCCAGTTTAACATCTTCTGGAACAGCCTCTTCTCTTCGATAAAAAGTCTCTCGCAAATATTCTTCTTCACTCATATCAGTATGGAAACCCATATCATATAAATCTGAAATCATTATATCATTCCCGGATTCCACTAAGCCTTCTATAAACCTCTCCCTTACCTGATATGTAAAACTGCTCTTACTAGGGTGACAATAAACAATCATTACCTTCATTTCGTTTTCCTCAAGTTATCTCCTCTGAAACTGGAAGTTGTCTGCTTCTTTATTGATGTGAAAAATGCTCAAAATCAAAGTCATTTTCTCATAAAATGTTTTTCTATCTTCAAATATGCTATGATTATTCCAATGAGTAATAATATTGTTCCGAGTATAGTAACAATAAAATAAGGAGAATTCTGTTCAAAAAGCAAAAGCGGTATCCCAAGTATCTCCAGTACAATACTAAATATCATCCATATAACTGCTACCGAATGATTGTACGCTACAATATTACACTTTGGAATATCTGGAACCTTTCCCACATTAAAAAACCCAACCACTTCATTTGAATTCCAACTACTTATTGCTATTACTATAAAAACAAGTGCTACTATAGACCAAATTGCAAAAGCAATCATGGTAGTCATCTCCCTCAAATTTAAAGTTATCGACATTCCTGCAAATTGGAGTTTGTCTACTTCATAATCTTAACAAGTGCGATTTTCTTCATCTTATC
>CAZVYQ010000089.1:0-4988 GCA_964631375.1 uncultured Lachnospiraceae bacterium
ATATTTCTCTCTTATTCAGAGTGGTGGAGATACATAGGATCTGTGAAGCCACGGCAACCCCCTCAAGGGAAGGTGCCAACCTGAGCGATTAATCGAACAATAAGAGGATTTGATTATCAGTTTTGTATCGGGTCCGCTTAAAGCGGGCTTTTTATTTTCCCAAAATTCAAAGGAGGAACGAACATGGAAAAATTACTTTTTACATCAGAATCAGTTACAGAAGGCCATCCCGATAAGATGTGTGACGCCATTTCTGATGCAGTGCTGGACGCTCTAATGGAACAGGATCCCATGAGCCGTGTGGCATGTGAAACAGCTACCTGTACAGGATTTGTACTGGTAACAGGAGAGATCACAACAAACGCATATGTGGACATTCAGAAGATTGTCCGCGAAACCGTAAAGGAGATCGGCTATACAAAGTCCGAGTATGGATTTGACGGCAATACATGTGCTGTTCTGTGTGCGATTGATGAGCAGTCATCAGACATTGCAATGGGTGTAGATAAAGCACTTGAAGCAAAAGAGAACAAGATGAGTGATGCTGAGATCGAAGCAATTGGTGCAGGAGACCAGGGTATGATGTTTGGCTATGCGACCAACGAGACAGACGAGTATATGCCATATTCCATTTCTTTGGCTCATAAGCTTGCAAGACAGCTGACCAAGGTTCGTAAGGACGGAACTCTGAAATATCTGAGACCGGACGGCAAGAGTCAGGTATCTGTAGAGTACGATGAGAACGGTAAACCGCTCCGTCTGGAAGCTGTTGTATTATCAACACAGCATGACGAGGATGTCACTCAGGAGCAGATCCATGAGGATATCAAGAAATATGTATTTGATCCGATCCTTCCTAAGGAGTTGATTGATGCAGAAACCAAATTCTTCATTAATCCGACAGGACGTTTTGTAATCGGCGGACCTCACGGTGATGCAGGTCTAACAGGACGTAAGATTATCGTAGATACCTATGGTGGATTTGCACGTCACGGCGGCGGAGCTTTTTCAGGTAAGGATTGTACGAAGGTTGATCGTTCAGCAGCATATGCTGCAAGATATGTTGCTAAGAATATTGTGGCAGCAGGCCTTGCAGAGAAATGTGAGATTCAGCTTTCTTATGCAATTGGTGTTGCACAGCCGACTTCAATTATGGTAGATACTTTTGGAACAGGCAAGCTGTCAAATGAGAAGATGGTAGAAGTGGTTCGCGAGAACTTCGATCTGCGTCCTGCAGGAATCATCAAGATGCTGGATCTTCGCAGACCGATCTACAAACAGACTGCTGCTTACGGACATTTCGGACGTAATGATCTGAATCTGCCATGGGAAGCACTCAATAAGGTAGAGGATCTGAAGAAATACTTATAAAGCAATTTAAGTGACCACCATCAAAACCACATTACCGAAGCATCATAAAATGCTGTCGGAAATGTGGTTTTTTGTGTTTATCCAAACATACATTTGTGTTATACTGATGATGCAGGTGTTTAATAAAAGGAGGCCGCCATGGGTTTTGTACATTTACATACACATACAGAGTATAGTTTGCTTGATGGTTCCAATAAGATCAAGGAATATGTACAACAGGTTAAAAAGCTGGGTATGAAAGCAGCGGCCATCACAGATCATGGAGTGATGTACGGTGTGATTGATTTTTACCGTGCAGCACTTGCAGAGGGAATTAAGCCAATCCTTGGATGTGAGGTTTATGTGGCTCCTAATTCCAGATTTGACAAGGAAGTGACAGGCGGTGAAGAAAGATATCATCATCTGGTGCTTCTGGCAGAGAATAATACAGGTTATCACAATCTGATGAAGATCGTCAGCAAGGGTTTTACAGAGGGCTATTACTATAGACCGCGTGTAGATATGGAGGTATTGCAGGAATATCATGAGGGTGTGATTGCTCTGTCGGCATGTCTTGCAGGAGAGGTTCCGCGTTATATTGAAAAGGGTTTGTATGAAGAAGCAAAGGAATGTGCTTTAAAGTATGAAGCGTGTTTTGGGAAGGGTAATTATTTCCTCGAATTGCAGGATCATGGGATTCCGGAACAAAAGACAGTCAATCAGGCATTGCTGCGTATGAGTGAGGAACTTCATATTCCGCTTGTGGCTACCAATGATATTCATTATACATATGCAGATGATGTAGCCTCGCATGATATTCTTTTATGTATTCAAACAGGGAAAAAGCTACAGGATGAGGATCGTATGCGTTACGAGGGTGGACAATTCTACGTCAAGTCTCCTGAGGAGATGCATTCGCTCTTTGGTTATGTGACAGAGGCTCTTGATAATACTGAGAAGATTGCTGAACGTTGTAATGTGGAGATTGAGTTTGGAGTTACCAAACTGCCAAAGTTTGATGTACCGGAGGGCTATGATGCATGGTCCTATCTCAACAAGCTGTGCTTTGAAGGTCTGGAGAGACGATACCCCGGTTGTGGTGAGGAGCTGAAGAAGCGACTGGAGTATGAACTGGATACGATTCACAGTATGGGATTTGTGGATTATTTTCTGATTACCTGGGACTTTATTCATTATGCCAAAAGTCATGGGATTGCAGTTGGTCCCGGCAGAGGATCGGCGGCAGGCTCGATCGTATCCTATTGTCTGGAGATCACAAACATTGACCCGATTAAATATAATCTTCTGTTTGAACGTTTTTTAAATCCGGAACGTGTATCTATGCCGGATATTGATATTGACTTCTGCTTTGAGAGAAGACAGGAGGTCATTGAGTATGTAGTTGAAAAGTATGGGAAAGATAAGGTCGTACAGATTGTAACCTTTGGTACTCTGGCAGCGAAGGGTGTCATTCGTGATGTCGGACGTGTCATGGATCTGCCCTATTCCTATGTCGATACCATTGCCAAAATGATCCCAAATGAACTGAACATCACGATTGACAGATCACTGGAACTCAACAATGATTTTAAAAAGCTCTATGATGAGGATGAGCAGGTTCACAACCTGATCGATATGTGCAGACGATTGGAAGGGTTGCCGCGTCATACCTCCATGCATGCAGCGGGAGTCGTGATCTGCCAAAAGGAGGCTGATGAATTTGTACCACTCTCCAGAGGCTCCGATGGTTCCATTACCACGCAATTTACAATGACTACACTTGAAGAGCTGGGTCTGTTGAAAATGGACTTTCTCGGATTGAGAACTCTGACGGTAATACAAAATGCTGTACAGCTGGCAGAGCAGAGCAGTGGATCAAAGATTGATATTGACCATATCAATTATGACGATAAAGCAGTCCTGGATTCTATCGGAACAGGACGAACTGATGGTGTGTTCCAGTTAGAAAGTGCCGGGATGAAAAACTTTATGAAGGAATTGAAGCCTCAGAACCTCGAGGATATCATTGCCGGTATCTCTTTATATCGTCCGGGTCCTATGGACTTTATTCCGCAATATATCAGAGGTAAAAACTCATCGACGGCGATTCATTATGACTGTCCTGAGCTCGAACCGATACTGGCTCCGACTTACGGTTGTATCGTTTATCAGGAACAGGTTATGCAGATCGTCAGAGAGCTTGGTGGATATACATTGGGACGAAGTGATCTGGTGCGTCGTGCAATGTCCAAAAAGAAACAGGCGGTTATGGAAAGAGAACGCAATAACTTTATCTATGGTAATCCGGATGAAGGCGTACCCGGCTGTGTTGCACGCAATATTGATGAAAAGGTAGCCAGTAAGATCTATGGAGATATGATGGATTTTGCAAAATATGCTTTTAATAAATCCCATGCAGCAGCATATGCAGTCGTATCTTACCAGACAGCCTATCTCAAATACTATTATCCGTTGGAGTATATGGCTGCACTGATGACCTCGGTCATTGATGCTCCGCACAAGCTCTATGAATACTTTTACACCTGTAGAACTATGAATATACCGATCCTACCGCCCGATATCAATCATGGCAGTGTGGGATTTACGGTATCTGAGCTTGGAGCTGACAGCCCGGTCAGAGGCATTCGTTACAGTCTTTCGGCAATTAAGGGAGTCGGCAGACCCATTATTAATCAGATCGTGGAGGAACGCAGTCAAAGAGGCCCGTTTACTACGATCAAGGACTTTATTACGAGAATGGCCGATGAGGATATTAATAAAAGAGTCATGGAGAATCTGATCAAAGCCGGCGCATTTGACTCACTGCCGGGTACACGTAAACAGCTGATGAGTATCTATATCTCGATCATGGATAATATTGTTCATAATAAAAAGAATAATATGGCAGGACAGATCTCTCTGTTTGATATTGTTAATGAAGATCAGAAGGAGGATTTTGAAATCAAGCTGCCGGATGTCGGGGAGTATAGTAAAGAGATGATACTGGGCTTTGAGAAAGAAGTCATAGGTGTTTATATCAGTGGACATCCCTTGGAAGAGGATGAGAGCATTTGGAAGAAGCATATCAGTGCTTATGCATCGGATTTTACGATAGATGAGGAAACAGGAGAAACGAAGGTTACAGATCAGGAACGTGTTACGATCGGTGGAGTGATTGAGGAAAAAACGATCAAATACACAAAGTCCGGTAAGAATATGGCGTTTATTGTCGTGGAGGATCTGACTGGTAAGGCAGAGGTTATTGTATGGCCAAATGATTATGAGAAAAACGCGAAGTGGCTGATCGAGAACAGTAAAGTATTTGTATATGGTCGTGTTTCAGCAGAGGAGGATAAAGACGCGAAGCTGATCTGCGAGAAAATCACACCGTTTTCGAGCATACCGCGTAAGCTTTGGATCAAATTCCACAACAAAGAAGAGTATCTTCTCAGAGAGGATGATCTGCGTCTGTTAACGGAAGGCTCTGACGGAAATGACACCATTGTAATCTATCTGGAGGAGACTAAGGAAATCAAAAGTCTGCCAAAGAGCAGGAGTGTATGTGCTGATCGGGAATTACTTGCACAGCTTTCTGCTATGTTCGGAGATGAAAATGTCAGAGTAGTCTGATGTTTTAC
>CAZVYQ010000090.1:0-4914 GCA_964631375.1 uncultured Lachnospiraceae bacterium
ATATCGGAGATTGATCATGGAGATGGAAGTCATATAAATGATACAATATCAATTCTTACAAATAAATGGAGTCAAGAAAACGGTTCGTTAAAAAAGGATTTAATGGAGATGTTAAATTGGATTTTTGAATAAAAAATATTGTTGAGCTTTTTAAATTGTACAGAAAAAACTCACGTAATATTCATATAATGATAGTCTCACCAGTCTCAAAATAATCATGAGATTGGTGAGACTAAAATGAGACTAGTAATTAAACCAATTCATAGCATCCACATACTCATGCAATCCATCATCAATCAAAGCAAATTTAGCATACGTAAGAGGCTGCTCTTTGGCAAGATGATGTAGATAAACGATATCTTCTGGATTTTCTAGTTCAACAGTGGAATTGAATTCTTGACAACAGATAAAGAGAACAGTTTTAGATGCAACAGTTACCACGATAGTATCAGTAATCGGATTATACATAGCAAACTGGAATTGTAAATCATCATTCATGAGAAGCACCACCTTCCCAGAGATACTTAGCACCGTCAAGCATATCAATGATGGCAGTGAGCATATTATTATAATCGGTTTGAAGTGAAGCAATATCATCAGATGTAAGAAGTTCGGAAGCAGTGTTATCAAGAAAAACTTGCTGCATAACCTGAAGCTGACGATATAAATCGTAAATGGTTTCAACAAGTGGATAGATGGTTTCCTTCTTGCCTACGACACAGATTCGGTTGTAGATACAGGATCTGGTGAAGTAATCTTTCTTCTTCATTCCGCTGGCAAGAATACGTGCTTCAATTTGTTCCCGTTCTGCATTGGAGATACGGAAACTGATGGTTGGATTTTTATGTTGATTGCTCATGGCAAACTCCTTTCATGTAGCAGTTGCACTAGCCCACGCTGGTGAGCAAGATGCAACAAATTAATAGGTGACATTGTTGTGTAACGTAGATTATATCAGCCTTTAGAATGTCTTGTGTCTGCTACTAATTTGCTACTTGAAAAACCTAAAACCTTGTGGAAATGGTAACATTTCATATATGAGATGCACCAGAAACCGCCAGTTATCGGCATTTGCTTTGCCGTGACACTTTCCTCGGGACGAATTTGAATAGTAGCGAGTGGCTTGCAGGTGCAATAGAAACAATATAAAACCAATGCAAACGACTAGAGACACTTGAGGCAAAACAAGAAAGAAATTTCATTATTCATTTGAAGTGATAACAGATAGATAACGAAAAAGAGTGTGTGAAGAAAAGTCTGTAAATACAGATCTTCTATGATAAGTATTGAGTTGGTAAGCCAAGAATTGACTAGTCCAAGTGATCAGTACAGATGAAACCAAATGGAAACAAATCAAACCAGACAAGCTATGGTAATCTCATCAGTCTCAAAAAATGATGAGACTGGTATTAAGATACTGGAGAAGTTCTTGCAGAGTATTGAAGAGTGGTTACAGTATATGGTGACAGATTGGGCAGATATAAGCAAGGGCAGAAATGTCCTTGTTTTCATATGTGATTTTATTAATATATAAAATCCTATTTTTTGAACACAAAAACATAAAAATGTGATTGAATAATTAATGGATAGAAGGTATACTATAAAATAGACACAGATTCAAAAAAATGTTTATTAAAAATGGTGAAATTATGAAGAATATAGATATTGCAAAACATGTAATAATTCAAAATAATGGATTGGCAAAAACTTCTGAACTGAATAAAGCAGGATTACAAAATTTTGAAATTATAAAGTTATGTAATCAAGGTGAATTGGAACGCGTAAAACACGGATTTTATAGAATTTCAGATCAAGAAGAGATATCAGAAGAACAAATGATTTTGACTTTTTTTAAAGAAGGAATAGTATGCATGGAATCAGCCTTGTTTTATTATGGTTATAACAATAAGACACCCTTAGTTTGGACAATTGCTGTACCGCGTACAATAACTAGATCTAAGATTAAAATTGATAATTTTGCGTACAAGGTATACTTCGTACAGAATGACAAGTTGGAAATAGGAAAAACATATGGTTTTTTTAATGAAGTAAAACTTCCTGTTTATGATAGAGAACGAACTATATGTGATTGCTTCAGATATAGAACAAAAATGGATAATGAGTTATTTATTAAAGCAATAAATGCATATGCTGCAGATGATAAAAAAAATCTAGCAAATTTGTCAAAGTATGCAAAAAAAATGAAGATATATAAAAAAGTAAATGAACTTATGGAGGTATTGCTGAATGGGTGATACAGCTGCGTCAGTATTAGCAAAGCTGAAAAATAAAGCAAAAGAAAACGGAAGGAGTTACCAATTGTGTTTGCAATTATTTTGTCAGGAGGAGTTTCTTAGAAGACTAGAAAAATCAAAATATGTTGATAATCTGATTTTGAAAGGTGGTTTGTTTATATATTCTTTAACAGAATTTGAAAGTAGAGTTACCGTTGATGTAGATTTTTTGTTGAAGAAAATACCGAATACAACCGAAGAATTGAGAAAAGTGGTAGAAGAGATTATTAATGTAGATACAGGAAATGATTTTATAACGTTTGTAATTATGACAGCAGAACCGATTGCTATGACAAAAAAATATACCGGAGTAGGTGTTACTTTACAGGCAAAAATAAAAAACACAAAAACACCGTTTAGTATAGATTTTGGTGTAGGAGATGTGATTGTCCCAAAGCAAGAGATACGAAGTATTCCAACTCAATTAGCAGAATTTACGCAACCAGTAATTAATACATACTCAATTGAAACTACCGTTGCTGAAAAAATAGATGCGGTACTGTCTTTGATGGAATTTTCTAGTAGAATGAAAGATTATTATGATATCTATTACTTGGCAAATAAGTTTGATTTTAACGGTTCAGTTCTGTTGGAAGCTATGAAAAAAACATTTTCAAATCGCGGACATGACTTTTCAATAGAACAGTTTGAACAAATAATGACATTTGATTCAGATGATGGAATGAAAAAGAAATGGAATGCTTTTGAAAAGAAGATTGACATTACAATAGTAGATTTTCAAGTAATTCTAAGAATGATTAAGTGTTTTTTAATGGAACCATTTACTGCGGTTATAGAAAAAGGTGAATTTGAGAAAGAATGGGATGCTGAATTATTATGCTGGAAGTAGACAGAAGAAATACTTGGTTGTTCATCGCCTACAGCAAGAGCTATTATGGCAAAGCTCAGGGAGATGCAGGTAGCAGAAACCTATCGTGAACGTATCTCAACAGAGGATTTCAGTGCGATTCCCTTTATCAATGCAAATGGATATCACAGCAAAACAGTAGCCTACTCCTTGTGGCATATTTTTCGGATAGAAGATATTGTGACACATTCCTTGATCAATCAGGACGAAGAAGTGCTGTTTCGCGGTCAATATCAAAAGAGAATTGGGGCACCTATCATCACTACGGGAAATGAACTGGTAAAGCAGCAAATAGCCGATTTCTCCAAGGAGTTGAACATTGATGAGTTATATCAATATGTTCGGGAAGTGAAAAAGAGTACAGACCAGATGCTTAGAGGCCTAACTTATGCTGATTTGAATAGGAAAATGGGGGATGAAGATAAGGCAAGACTTGTTTCTTTACAGGTAGTCAGTACTGATGAAAAGGCATTCTGGCTTATTGATTTTTGGTGTGGTAAGACAGTGAAAGGGTTGCTGCAAATGCCGCTTTCAAGGCACTGGATTATGCACATAGAGGCTAGTGGTCGGATAATTAGTAAGCTGAGAGCGGAAGCAAAAGATAAATGAGAAATACCAAGATGTAATTATTGAGTTATTTACGATAGGATAGTCTGTCAGTGAATATTTTGACATCAGGAATGTATCTTAAATTGATTACTCCTCCAAAAACTCCACGATTCTCTCTATTACCGCTGCATCAGGTTCTGAGCATTTTGTTAAGTCATATTGTGATAAGAACTCCTTCCACAGTTCATCGGTCATTTCTCCGCCATGTGCCTCTGCAAATACCTCCAAATCACGATCCATTTGCTGATTATACTGCATACTCTCATCTGACTTGATTATAGAATGATTTTTATTAGTATACTGTTCAAACTCTATATTTTTCTGGTTTCCGCATTTTTTTAAGAATAAATCATAGCTCTGTTTCACATCAACAGTTTCATCGTCTACACTATGCATAATCAATACTCTAGCGTTTGTGTTTTCTATACCAGATAATGCGGTTATATGGTCTTCATTGATCCAATCAAAGATATAACAAAACGGTGTAAAGATCTCACCTATTCCACCAAGCATCCTTTTTACTTCACTTTTCATCATGTCAGATGTCTTATTAAATGCTGACATAGATACCACAGCAGAAATCTGATCTGTTTTGTTCAGTACAGCAAGTGAGCAATATGCTCCCCAGCTCTTTCCATACAGGATGATGTCCTTATCTGCTGCTTGTTCTGAATGGCTGACATACTCAATTGCATTCTCCAAATCATAAATTCCTTGCGTCAAACTGCCGATTCCCTTACCCTCACTGGAATCATATCCTGTTTTATCAAAACCATATACTAAGTATCCTTTTTCAGCTAATGCCTGAATCTCACCCAACATCGCTTCGTGACCTGCTCCAAAACCATTATTGACAATGATAACACTTTGGTTGTTCTTGACATCTTTGGAATGATAAAAGTAGCCTTGTAATTGATTTCCCTGATTTGATATAAAACATGCTTCTTCTCGCTCCAAACGCTCATAACATGAAAAATCAGCAATTCCTCTGGCATTTTCAAACGTGTTGATATGTTTATTCATTGTTGAGTAATATATCATTCCCGTTGTTATGAACATGACTGAAACAACAGCAATGATCATTCCTAATGTAATATAAACAAAACGATGTTGATGCATTTGATCTCTCCCTGTTTCTTAATT
>CAZVYQ010000091.1:0-4701 GCA_964631375.1 uncultured Lachnospiraceae bacterium
GATGTTCATCCATTGATTTTCAATTTCATTCTTCAAAATCGATGTTGAAACAAAACAAAGAACTAAAAAAGCAGTAACAACCATTGCTATTTCAATCACAGCAATTTGAAATCTAAGACCTTTGACTTTGCTCATACTATTATCCTCACTTTCTGTTCATCTATCTCCATAAGCACTTAACCTACGTTGATGAAAAATAAACGACTTGTTTCCCTATGATAATAGCATATTTTGGTAAATATTACAATTATTATAAATCAATTAGCATCTCCTAATTGTGAGTCTCTTATTTAAAATATCCATCACCATCACTACAACAGTTCACATTCCATGTTGTTTTCATGCTCATCAATCGCCTGAATCACAAATTCAGCAGATGGTAAATGGAGTACCTCTAATATGGCTTTATTTTGGTAGAACTTTTCAATGTTTTTACGATTCATTTCTCTCGTATACTGTTGCCACCGAAAACTTGATTCTGATTCCATGTCATAAAGTAGTGATATAGCATTTTCACTAAAATCTATGCTGTCCATATCAATTTTTTTCGTTTTTCCATCCTTGAACCCAAAGTATATGTCATTCTGTTTTATATCATAAACAATATGCCATACTGTATCTTCTCTGTTTGCTTCTTTTAAAATTCTGAAGGCTTCTTCCACTGACATTTCGATCCTGCCATCTGTGTGTTTCTGTACCTGCTTCTTTTCAAGTTCTGACTTAACAATTTCAAATCTACGAATAGAATCAATCGCATACGGACTTTCTCCCACACTGACTTTTTTACAAGCAAAATCATAAACACTGTTTGTAATAACAGAAACCGGCATATTTTCTTTCTCATAGCATTTCATTTTACCATCCAAAAACTCAATGATCACACCATTGCCACTCTTATCTGTCAGGAAATAATGTAATCTTGCAGATTCATTACTGATATTTAAACCAGAAAACGCTTTCTTTGCCATTTCTATGTTTTCACAAGTATCCAAAATATATTGAATTGCTTCGATTGTGCTCACCTTTCCATTCTGATTTTGTGGATAGAGCGTTTCAAACAAATTTGCCTGTTCCACAATCAGTCCCTTTTCATTAATTCCACAACTTGGCATACCTTTTCCAGATTGCGAAAATGTAACACTTCCAAATAAAGCTTTCCATACAAATTCCTTTTCTGTTGGCATAACTAATGATTTCTTTTTTCTTCCCCTTTGGTTTACATAAATCATTCCTGATATTACCATCACATCATAGTTTTTAGCCATGATAGTTGCATTCTCTGTTCCATTCATAAATACTGTACACATAATATATTCTCCCGTTCTTTCGTTTTTCCAGATTATATTGATCTTATATCTGCATAAACTATAATCAGAGACAGGCATCTTTACAACCTACGCTTAGTAGAGTTGCTTTAGGGGACTTACACCCCGTAGGGCGTGCAAACCGAAAAAGCTGGTACCAAGTAAACTTGGCCCAGCTTCGGCTCTTTTTTCCCAATTATTATTTTACTCAATGCGAATACTATGTCAGAATCTTTGTAATACCTTGGCCAACTCTCCGCCAAGCATTGGCAGGAATGCAAATATCAGAGCAATCATCATCTCATCCGGACTCAATGGTACTGTACCAAACACCGGATTGAGAATCGGCACATAAATACTTGCAAGCATAAAGAGAACAGAAAATAGTACACACTTATTTAAATACCCATTCTCCAGCACCTTCATCTTAAACACAGATACAGACTCTGAACGTGCTGAATAGGCACGTAAAAGTTCTCCCAACACCAGTGTGAAAAAGCAGGCACTTCTTGCCACATCCAACGATTCATGCACATAGTACCCATATAAGAAAGATGCCAATGTTCCGACCGCCAAAGCCACACTCTGCAGAATGACTGCAAATGCCATTTTTCTATCTACAATCGGTTCTGAAGGATTTCTTGGAGGCTTATTCATCACACCGGGTTCTTCTTTTTCCATACCCAGTGCAAACGCTGGGAAGGCATCTGTAATCAAGTTAATTGACAGAAGTTGAATTGCTACAAGTGGTACAGGAAGATTGGCCATCATAGCAAATAGAATAACCAGAATCTCCCCGATATTACAGGAAAGCAGAAATCCAACCACCTTGCGAATATTGGAATAAATTGTACGGCCCTCAGCAACTGCCCTAACAATGCTTGCAAAATTATCATCCGTCAGAATCATATCCGAGGCCTCTTTAGAAACATCCGTACCGGTAATACCCATTGCTACGCCAATGTCAGCATGCTTCAGAGACGGAGCATCATTGACACCGTCACCGGTCATTGCCGCAATGTTGCCGTTGGCTCTGACCGCATCGACCAAACGTACCTTATGCTCAGGAGAAACTCTGGCAAATATATGCGTCGTCTTAACACAACTGCGAAGCTGCTCCTCTGTCATCTCCGAAATCTCACGTCCCTCTATCGTACCAGAAGTAACAATACCCAGCTGTTCACCAATAGCACTTGCTGTAATTTTATGGTCACCGGTAATCATTTTTACCTGAATTCCTGCTGCCCTACATATATCAATTGCCGCTCTTGCCTCTTCTCTGGGCGGATCGATCATTCCCAGTAAGCCTACAAAAATCATATTATCTTCTGCTTCCAAAGAAGTATTGATCTCATCCACTTTTTTAAATGCAACCCCAATGACACGCAATGCAGATTCTGCAAATTCCATATTCTTTGATAAGATTTCTTTACGCTTCTCCTCGGACAGTTCCTGTACCTCTCCACGGAGAAAAACCTTATGACAGCGTCTGAGCAATTCATCCGGTGCACCCTTAGTATACATAATGATTCCATCCTCCATCTGATGGAATGTAGACATAAGTTTTCTGTCAGAATCAAAAGGGATTTCTTGTAGTCTCGGATATTTCGATTCCCATACATCCTTTTCTAAACCATACTTATGTGCCAATACCACCATGGCACCTTCTGTAGGGTCACCGATAATGGTCTCCTGTTCTGGATGATAGATAGCATCATTGCAAAGCAGTCCGCCCTCGATCAACCTTCTTACTGAATCACCCGGTTCTCTTCCATCAACATTGCTGATCGTTCCTGTCGGGCTATAACCTGTTCCACTCACACTGTAAATCGCATCTGAATCATAGAGTTTTTGAATGGTCATCTTATTTTGTGTCAAGGTTCCTGTCTTATCAGAACAGATAACGGTCGTACTTCCAAGCGTTTCTACTGCACTTAATCTCTTAATAATGGCATTGCACTTCACCATCTTCTGCATACCCATGGCAAGCACCACAGTAACAACAACCGTCAATCCTTCCGGAATTGCTGCCACCGCCAGAGACACCGATGTCATAAAGATATCAAATAACTCCATGCCATGCCACAAGCCAAGCAGAAAAATAATTCCACAAATAGCAAGACACACGATACCCAACAGTTTGCCAAGACTATCCAGTTTCTTCTGCAAAGGAGTGCTTTCCTCGGCTGTTTCATTCAGCATATCCGCGATATTGCCCATCTGTGTCTGCATACCGATATCTGTGATAATACCCTTGCCTCGACCATATGTAATCACTGTTCCCATATAAGCACTGTTAATACGGTCTCCGAGTCCTGCATCTCCCTCCAAAACCGTCTCTGCATCCTTTTCCACTGGGACGGACTCACCCGTCAGTGCTGCCTCATCCACCTTCAGATTCACAGTCTCAATTAGGCGTAAATCCGCCGGAATATAGTCTCCCGCTTCCAAAATGGCAATATCTCCGGGAACCACATCAGAAGATGCCACCTCGACAATCTGTCCGTTTCGCATAACCTTCGCATGCGGGCTCGCCATTTCCTTCAATGCTTTTAATGCATTACTTGCTTTGTTTTCCTGATAAACACCCAAAATTGTGTTCAGTACAACAATTGCCAAAATAATAATTCCTTCTAATGATTCCCCCAAAAAGATGGAAATCACGGCTGCAATCATCAAAATAACAACCAAAAAATCCTTCAACTGTTCTAACATCATCTGAACAATTGTCTTTTCTTTTCCGCCCACTAGCCGATTTTGCCCATACTGGCTGCTGCGTTCTGCCACCTCTTCATCTGAAAGACCGGCAAACACATTCACCCCTAATTCCTTCGCCGTATCCTCCACCGTTTGATCAAAAAATACTTTCATACGCTTCTCCATCCTTTATGTAATCTCTTTAAATCAATTACATTATATCAAAAGGATACCGAAGTAATAGTCTTTCGGTGGCTTAGATAATGCTAAGATTCGTGCTTTTGCTTCACCCTTACACAGAATCATCAAGTCTGATGATTCATTTCTTAACATTCTTAACACCGTCCCAAAGTATTTTAACAGCATCTGAACGCAGTATTGATAGTCACCTTGTTATAATAAAAGCAACTGATCTATGAATCAGAATCAAACATGAAATGGGGGTTCAAAAATGGTTCTATTAGTCGTAGTCGGATGTGCATTGTTTTTACTTGTGGGGTATCTTACATATGGTAAGTATCTTGCAAAAAAGGTATTTGAACTGGATGACAATAATCCGGTTCCTTCCCAGGAAATCAATGACGGGGTGGACTATGTTCCCGCCAAAAAAGGAATGTTGATGGGACAGCACTTTTCCGCTATCGCAGCTGCCGGACCGGTTAACGGACCGATTCTTGCTGCAGTAATGTTTGGGTGGGTA
>CAZVYQ010000092.1:0-4479 GCA_964631375.1 uncultured Lachnospiraceae bacterium
TTTCATTACTACTTTACAAGGGTTAAATTTGTGGGAACGAGACTCGACAGGGGCTCAAAATTATTATATACTGATTACTCAAGAGCAAAAAGGAGAGTGTTGATTGGTCATGAATGCAGTTGAAATGCTGAACGAAAAACAAAGAGAGGCGGCACTACAGATCGAAGGACCTGTACTGATCTTAGCCGGGGCCGGTTCGGGTAAGACTCGTGTTCTTACGAACCGTACTGCTTATATGATTGATGAATTGAAGATCAGTCCGTGGAAGATCATGGCGATCACCTTTACCAACAAAGCAGCAGGTGAGATGAGAGAACGTATCAATGACATTGTAGGATATGGTGCTGAAAGTATTTGGGTCACAACCTTTCACAGTACCTGTGTGAGAATATTGCGTCGATATATAGACAGACTGGGATTTGATACGAATTTTACGATCTATGATACAGACGATCAGAAAACCGTAATGAAGGATATCTGCAAACGTCTGTCGATTGATACAAAGTTATTGTCAGAACGTAAGCTGCTGGGGATGATTTCACATGCAAAGGATGAACTGATCTCACCCGAGGAATATGAACTTGATACAATGGGTGATTATAATAGGAAGAAAGCGGCTTCGGTTTACAAAGAATATCAAGCGGTATTACGGAAAAATAATGCCGTTGATTTTGATGATCTCATTGTGAAGACAGTAGAGTTATTTCGTAATTGTCCAGATGTGCTGGATAGTTATCAGGAGCGTTTTCAATACATTATGGTCGATGAATATCAGGATACCAATACAGCACAGTTTGAATTGATCCGTCTGCTGGCGGGCAAGCATCGCAATCTGTGTGTAGTGGGTGATGACGACCAGTCTATCTATAAGTTCAGGGGAGCAAATATCCGAAATATCCTCGACTTTGAACAGGTGTATCCGGATGCAAAGGTAGTCAAGCTGGAACAGAATTATCGTTCCACACAGACGGTTTTGGATGCAGCAAATGCAGTGATTCGTAATAATCAGGGACGAAAATCAAAGGCTCTGTGGACTGATCGAGGAGAGGGACAACAGCTACATTTCAGACAGTTTGACAATGCCTATGAAGAAGCTGAATACATAACGAGCGATATTGTACAAAAAGTAAGAGCAGGTGAAGTGGAATATAGAGACTGTGCAATTCTTTATCGTACAAATGCACAGGCACGTATCCTGGAGGAAAAATTTGTCCTGTCAGCAATTCCGTATGATGTAGTCGGTGGAACCAATTTCTATTCGAGACGTGAGATCAAGGATCTGCTGGCATACTTAAAAACAATTGATAACGGACGTGATGATGTTGCCGTCAAGAGGATTATCAATGTACCAAAGCGTGGAATTGGGGCAGCAACTCTGAGTCGGGTACAGGATTATGCGATCGAACATGACTTGAGTTTTTATGATGCACTTCGTCAGGCAGACCAGATCACGGCGATCGGAAAGAGTTACGTAAAATTACAGCCGTTTGTTAATATGATACAGGTGTTTCGTGCTAAAATGCCACATATTACACTGGAAGAATTGCTCACAGATATCATCCAGACAACCAAGTACATTGAAAGTCTCGAAGCAACCGATGAAGTGGATGCACAGGCACGTATTGAAAATATCGACGAATTGATCAGCAAGGTTGTCACCTATGAATCCAGTGCAGAGACCCCAACACTCGGAGGCTTTTTAGAAGAGGTTGCACTGGTTGCAGATATTGATAAGGTGGAAGAATCCGATAACAAGGTACTGCTCATGACGTTGCACAGTGCCAAGGGACTGGAATTTTCTCATGTATATCTGACAGGGATGGAGGATGGAATCTTTCCGGGTTACATGACAATTACAGCAGATGATCCTATGGAAATGGAGGAGGAGCGTCGTCTCTGTTATGTAGGGATTACGAGAGCCAAGGATGATCTGACCATCACCTGTGCAAAACAGAGAATGATTCGTGGGGAAACCCAATACAATGCTGTATCGAGATTTGTCCGAGAAATACCTGCGGAATTGATGGATGCAAGAACGCCTGTTATCAAACAGAGAGCAGGAGATCTGCCTGATCCGTTTTCCTTCCCTAAGGCAAAAACGACATTTACCAAAAAGCCGTATGCTTCTTCACCGACAGAACGCAATGCTTATGCCAAACCATATCTGTCAAAGGCTTCTGCTGCAAGTGCCTTACCAGTGCAGAATTTTGGAACGGTGGGTGGTGCGTTGGACTATCAGGTAGGAGATACAGTAACGCATATTAAGTTTGGACGAGGTGTTGTTCAGAATATTGTCAGCGGTGGCAGAGACTATGAGGTTACGGTCAATTTTGAAGGAGCAGGAGTAAAAAAAATGTTTGCTAACTTTGCAAAATTAAAAAAGGTGTAAATATTTTTAGAATTTTTATCGAAAAATAATAGTAAAACATAGTCATTTGTGATATACTATCAATAATATATCTATTACGTGGAAGGATGGGATAGAGTATGAATATAAAGATGGATGATTTATTAAAGGCTATCAAAACGAATGAGGTTTTAAATGCTGTAAAGGCAAGCGATTTCTTGAAAAAGAAGGAAGCAGAGGAAGAAGAGTGCAAATGCTGTAATACATGGAAGTGGATTATAGGTGTTGTACTTGGTGTTGCTTTGATTGCCGGTATCGCATATGCATTATATCGTTATTTTACACCGGATTATCTTGAGGATTTTGAGGATGATCTGGACGATGATCTGAATGATGATTTTGATGATGACTTCTTCGAGGACGAAGAGGATGCACCAAAGGAAGAAAGCAAGACAGAGGAGTAAAGCAGTAAGATCTGAATTGAACATGTTAATTACAACTATGTAGGTGGTGTTATTGTGGCAATCGGGTGTAGTAACCCCGGTTGCCACTTCTGTGTTATAGGAGGTTAGGATGAAAAAGGGTCAGATAGGAACCGGAGTCGTGGAGTGTGTAAAGTTCCCTAATAAAGCAATTGTGAACACGATAGAGGAGCGAAATATATCCGGGACAACTGATAGGGAAAGCGTGAAAGCACAAGTCATTGTTAAAAATACGTTGCCAGGGCAGAAGGTTTCCTTTCAGGTAAATAAAGTACGTGGAGGCAAAGCAGAGGGGCGATTGCTGGCGGTGCTGGAGCAGGCAGAGAATGAGATTGCAAGTCCTTGTAAGCATTTTGGAATCTGTGGTGGCTGTACATATATGACATTGCCTTATGAAGAACAGTTAAAAATAAAGGAGCAACAGGTACATGAATTGTTGGATTCTGTTTTGCTGAAAAGGACAGAACTACCGGAAGATGTGAGTAGTAGTGAGTATTGTTTTGAAGGCATCAAAGGGAGTCCATGTGCATTTGCGTATCGTAATAAAATGGAGTTTTCCTTTGGAGATGAGTTTAAGGGTGGAGCATTGGCACTGGGAATGCATAAGAGAGGCAGCTTTTATGATGTCGTTTCTGTAACCGACTGTCAGATTGTCGATGAGGATTATAGAAAGATATTGCAGTGTGCATTGGCATATTTTCGCGAAAAAGATATCCCATTCTACCATAAGATGACACATATGGGCTATCTTCGGCATTTATTGGTTCGAAAAGCAGCAAAAACAGGTGAAATCCTGATTGATCTTGTGACATCCTCGCAGACTCCGCCGAATACAATCTGTATGGAAAAGGGGTTACTGGAGGATTTTACAGATGAATTATGTAAACTAAAACTGGATGGACATATTGAAGGCATCCTACATACGACCAATGATGCACTGTCAGATACCGTACGGGATGACGGAACGGATATTTTATATGGAAAGGATTATTTCTACGAAGAATTGTTGGGACTGCGATTCAAGATTACTCCGTTTTCTTTCTTTCAGACGAATAGTCTCGGAGCAGAGGTATTGTATGAAACTGTGAGAGAGTATGTAAGAGATTGTTTTGGAGAAGACGCACAAGGCAACATAAAAAGTTTACATAATGCGACTGTGTATGATCTGTACAGCGGAACCGGGACGATTGCCCAACTCATTGCTCCGGTGGTTAATAAGGTGATAGGAGTTGAAATTGTGGAGGAAGCAGTGATTGCTGCACGTCAGAATGCAAAATTGAATGGTTTACATAATTGCGATTTTATTGCAGGAGATGTATTAAAGGTATTGGATGATATTGAGGATAAACCGGATTTTATCATATTAGATCCACCACGTGACGGCATTCATCCAAAGGCATTGGAGAAAATCATTCATTATGGTGTGGACAAGATTATTTATATTTCCTGCAAACCTACCAGTCTGACACGTGATCTCGAGATCCTGACAGCAAGAGGTTACAAAGTAGAACGGGCATGTGCTGTCGATATGTTCCCTTTTACGGCAAATGTAGAGACGGTTTGCATATTATCCAAAACTTCATAATGCAAAGAATCATGTGAACGATACAAATAAGAACTGGAAATCAACAAACAATCATAAAGAAATCA
>CAZVYQ010000093.1:0-4343 GCA_964631375.1 uncultured Lachnospiraceae bacterium
AGGACAAGAGTTACTATGAGAAACACAAGAAGATCAAATTTGATACACTTTATGAAAAGGGTACTTATGAAGTGATGTATACCTTCTTATCCAAGGTCTATGATGAGGATGAGATAGTGTTTAAATATTATCAATTTATCGATGCAGCTTCGGAGGAGGAGTTCAATTCACATATGGAGGACATGAAAAATATGTCTCTCTATGATACCGGAGTGACTGCAAGTTATGGAGATCAACTATTGACACTCTCAACCTGTGATCATGATACAGCAGATGCAGAGCGATTTGTGGTTGTGGCAAAGAGAATTCGCTAGAGGAAATGTACGAAAATCAAGTACAATTGATATACGGAGGAAGATCGTATGGGAGCAGCACCAAAGAAAGTCAAGAGAAGATTGAAGAAAAGTGCACGTAGGACTATTGCGGCACTTTTGATGGTGACTGCGCTGATTGTAGCAGCGATACCGGTACAGGATGTAGATGCAGACGAGGGTGATGGAACTACATCTACACCAACAGCCCCCTCATCCTTGACAGATTTTGAAGGTGATACATTTAGGACTGATTTAGAAAAGGGTGATTCGGAACTTTCAAAAAACAAATTGAGTGTTCCCACCAGCATTGGGGAGAATCCAGACCCGAGACAATATGGATATTTATTAAAGGAGGAGGGAAAATGTGTTCTTGACTCTACGCCCATTAAAAGACCGATTCCACTCTATTTTATTGATTATAATCATTCTCCATATTCAACTACAACTGCGGCGTTAACGGGATATAATCTCAATGCTTTATATAATCCTGAGGGTGGCGTACTTCCCTTATATGAGACAGTTGGTTTCGACCCGGATGCAGTGAAAAATGAAAACTCAAGTTATGGAATGACCGGAAAGATTTTTCAAATTGAAAGGTATACAGTTTCTGTTACCTATGAAAAAAATGAAGATGGATCAATGTCAAACACACCTCGTCCTTCAAATTTAAAGGTAAATCCAGATTGGGGAACTGCAACTCCTTCAGATCCTGCCAAAAATGAAGATGGATCTTATAATATGACATATACGTTTGATGTGAAGTTTGATCAGTTTGGAAATGAGTATAACAAAGATGCACTGGTGGGTATTGATGGAAATGTGAAAAGTATGTTGCCTGATGAAACATTTACACCTGAAAGTTATAAAAAAGTAATTGTTCAGGAGTATACTTGTGATACATCAAAACAGGCAATTATCAGATCCATTGCTGACAAGGCTTTTAAAGGAAAAACAAATTTTCAGAAGCTGGAAATACCTTCATTCATACAGAAAATCGGAAATGAGGCATTTAGAGGTTGTTCAGCCATGGATTCTGCGACCTTTGAAAGTGGTTTGCAATCTATTGGTGAAATGGCATTTGCTGAAAGTGGCTTACAATCTGTTAATTTTAGCCCAAGTGGCACTGCGAGTGGCTGTGCTAAAATTGGTGTGGCTGCTTTTGCAAATTGTGGACGTTTATCTTCCTTTGAATTTCCTTCTGGTATTGTCTCAGCAGGTTCCGGGGTGCTTTATGGGTGTTCCAGTCTTGGATCAATTGAGATGTGTAAAACGGCGAAGATTAATCCTGAAACAGAGTTAAGTGGTTTTACTAATCTCGGGAATTATGCATTTATGGGATGTAGTGGAATAGATACAGGAATAAAAAATGTGGTAATAAATCCGTATTTACACACTGTTGGAAAGGGAATTTTTATTAATTGCGGTTTTCTTGAAGAAGCAACCATGACTAATACCAATAATGTTGGTAATGTTATAAAATATGATGGCAAGACCTTTGAGAATTGTGGTCTTTTAAAATGTGTAAAGATTTTAGATAATAAGACAACCTTTGAAGATGGTGCAGTATTTCATAATAAAGATAGCGGCTTCTATTTATGGGGCACACCTATAGTGAATAGTATTGCTTCTGCATCTGCGATATGCCAGTATGCAATGAAATCAGATCACAAAATTACATATTATTATGAAAATCCTTCAGGTCATTTTGTGCGATCTTGCGGAGGATATTATTTTACGGTAGATGCCAATACATCGGGCACAGATGTTACACTTAGTAGATTTGACCAAATTGATGGAGCATCTGCAAGTGAAAAAGAATTACTGGGAATAGAAGGAACGATAGGACCATATCAGATTATTGCGATTGCAGAAAATTGTTGTGCTGGTTCAGCGACTGGTGATATTACGACCATAAAAATACCAAATACTGTAAAGGCAATTGGGGCAAATGCTTTTAATGGATTACCCAAATTAACCAATGTAGAAATTGATACATTTGGTGTATCCATTGGAAATGAAGCCTTTGCTAATAATGGAAATCTAAAAACCGTACTTTTTTATCAACAGGATACAAAAAACGAAACTGCAATCGGTGAACGATGTTTTGCAAATGATCCCAAATTGGATCTGATATCATTTCGAAATGATGACTATAACAGAGGCAATATAAATGATGTAAAGTTTGCTAAGAACGGAATCAGGACGGATGCTTTTAAAACAGGCGGGTCTGCTCTTGTGATCAGAGGTATTATGACAGATCCTGATGATCCTAATGCTCCTTATGCTGCGTTTGACTATGCCATGAATCCCAATAATAAGATTAACGATTCGACTAGTAACCAATATATTATCTTTGATACAGGCAATCCATATAATTTAATGGCACAGTATGATCCGGATATTGATAATGATCCCAATACTGATGATGGGGCAGTGACCTTATTAAATTATCCAAAACGAAATAAGGTAGTTGGAAGGTGTGTTGATCCTGCTGTGGATGCAACAATAGACGATGTCATGCATGGAAAAAATGTATCCAATCCAATCTCTCAGGTACAGGCAGATATTCAACAATATTCTCAGACAGTGACGATTCCGGGAGGAGTTAAGTCGATTGCAGATGTGATTACTAAAGTTCAAATAATCAGTGGGAATTCTGTAAAAACGGAAACACCGGACAATAGTTATTTCCGCAACTTAAAGAAAAAAGATGATACGGTATCTACACTTCGGCTGGATGGAGTCGATGTATTACCTACAGTGAAGGGCAGTGGTGGTTCCTTTGATACAGGTGCATTTGCAAAGAATTATGCAGAGGGGACATTAGGAGCCACTACTATCACGACGGATGATTCTTCGCCATTGACAGATGTTATATTCAATTGCAATGTGAAGGATATTGGAACCCTTCCATTTTATGATGCTACCAGTATACAAAATGTCACATTCAGTGATCAGGAAACAACTCCCGGTACGATTGATGATCCTTTTTATTGGTGCAAAGATGGGATTATTTTTAGTTCTTATGTGGATGATAAGGGAAAAGAGATCATTACACTTGAGGAGGTTCTTCCGAGTAGAGGACATAGTGCCGATGCAAATATGAAAAACATCACGGCTGAGGAGACTTCCTTTATAGACAAAATTAATCCAAGAGCCTTCCAGAATTGTGACAAGATATTTAGTGTTAATTTATCGCAAGCTACTGATCTGACTGAGATACCGGATAATTGTTTCGAGGACTGTGATAGTCTGAGTCAGGTGGAGCTGCCCATAACCGTTAATAAAATCGGTGAAGATTCATTTACTAATTGTGCAGATAATATCAGAGTAAAAATACCCGGTAGAGAGGTTGATATCAGAGATTCGGCTTTTGGTACAACACATCCGGATCCGGTTACATTGATCAGTTACGAGAATTCGGCAGTAGAACGATATGCCAAGAAGTTTGCCAAGATCAGTTTTGAACCTCTGGCTAATTCATATACGGTTATTTTTGCTGATTATAACGGTGATGTCCTTGCGACTCAATATGTCGAGAGCGGTAAGGATGCAACTCCACCGGCGAATCCTACACGTACAGGATATACCTTCACAGGCTGGAGACCAAATTATACGAATGTTACAAGCAATGTCACCTGTATTGCCCAATATACTGCAGGGTCATCTACAAGTACCACATCAAGTACAGGGACAACCAGTAGGACATCAACAACCAGCAGAACCTCGACAACCTCTACGACGAGGTCAAGTTCCAGCAGTTCCTCGAGTAGTTCCAGCAGCTCCAGCAGTTCATCGAGCAGTTCCAGTAGCTCGAGCAGTTCCAGCAGCAGTTCTACCGCTACGATTGCTTCTACTGTAAAGTCAGGAACAGGAACGAATAAAGGAACGACAGGTGGTTCTTCAAAGGGGACGACAAGTAAGCCAACCGGTAACACAAGGGTGGTAGCCAATACAGCCGGTATCACTGATATAGGCAAGATTTCAGCCACTGTCAATGGTTCAACAGACAGTTATGTCATCAAGATC
>CAZVYQ010000094.1:0-4240 GCA_964631375.1 uncultured Lachnospiraceae bacterium
TCGACCTATATGGAATTTACTCTTGCCAACTGGAATTTTAAATTACATTTTAGTTCCGTGTTGATCATGTAATCACTCCCAATAGCATAGCAAACATTTGTTCTATTTTCAAGCCCCTGCTTACATATAATCAACCTGCATCAAACACAAGCCCTTCGCTGGAGCTGTAACTCCTGCCATCTTCCTATTTTTCGCTTCCAGTATTTCCTTCACCTGATTCGGACTGATCTCACCCAGTCCTACACCAACCAATGTTCCTGTCAGTATACGCACCATATTTCTAAGAAATCCATTCCCATGAAATGTGAGTGAGATATAATCCCCGGAAGGACTGCTATTCAGCATCTCGGAAGACAACCTTTGAATCTCTATTCGATCAATAACCCGTACGGTCGATTTCTTCTTTTGTGGATTTTTACAAAAGCTACAGAAATCATGTTCTCCAATCAGGTATTTTGCAGCCTCCTGCATCTTGTCGATATCCAACCTCTGCTCCAGCGTCCACACATATTTGCGATCAAAAATTGGTTTGGTCTTCCCATCAAAACAAAGATATCGATAAGTCTTGCCAATGGCATTATATCTTGCATGGAATCTGTCGGAAGCCTCCCTGATCTCCTTGATCACGATATCATCCGGCAGATAATGGTTCATATAATCTCTTAGTTCCTCAGGGGTCTTTTCTGTATCCAACACAAAGTGAGCTGTCATCCCTTCAGCGTGTACTCCGGCATCAGTTCTTCCTGCTCCGATCACCTCTATAGGCTTGTCTCCCAGATGTAACAGAACATCCTCTATCTTCCCCTGTATGGTCACCTGATTCGGCTGATGCTCCCAGCCGTAATACCTTGTTCCGTCATATGAAATGATGATTTTATAGTTTTTCCTCATGTAACTCCCTTCGATGTATATTACTGTCATAAAACTATGATACTAAGACAGGTATATTGTATCAGTCATGTAATTCCATCATACCCATTGTGTTTCACAAAAACAAGGTTCTTTTTGCGTTTTAAGTGAAGTTGAGTTATAATAATATAAATCCATTCTATTTTCACGCACAATTCGATCCATTTCGCCAATTTTACTATATATTGCTGCGTATTTTCCAAATAACCTACACAATCGCCAAATGCTCATAACGGAGGAATGACTATGTTAGAAAAAATCGATCTTAACAAAGAAATCAGCGAAGAAGAATATAAAGCTAAAAGAGATACATTATCCGCTTCTCTTGCCATACTGCAGAGGCAGCTCAGAGAAAAGAATGTCCCTGTTATGATCATATTTGAAGGACTTGGTGCAGCTGGAAAGGGAGTGCAGATCAATCACCTCATCCAGCCTCTTGATCCACGTGGTTTTGAAGTATTGACCACCTCCAAGGAAACGGAGGACGAACACATGCACCCTTTCCTCTGGAGATTCTGGACCAGAACACCTGCAAGAGGACGTATTGCAGTATATGACAACAGCTGGTATCGCAAGATTCTGCTTGACAGATTTGATAAAAACACCACAAAGAAGCAGGCAAGAGCTGATTATGTGGAGATTAACTCCTTTGAAAAACAACTGACAGATGATGGAACCTTAATGATCAAATTCTTCCTCTACATCTCCAAAAAGGAACAGGCCAAACGATTTAAAAATCAACTTTCTCACAAAAGCACAGCTTGGCGTGTATCAGACGGGGATGTCAGACGAAACATGAAATATGATCGTTTCTCTGAATATATAGAAGAAATGCTACAGTTGACTGATGTAGATTATGCGCCATGGACAATCATTGAAGCTGAAAATGAAAAATATGCCACAATCAAAATTCTATCTACAGTGGAGCGATATTTTAAGCAAAAACTGGCCCAGCTTGAAACTGCTGCCCCTGCAATCAAGGATGGAAAGTTCAGTGATGGAGCCTATCAAACCAGTTCCTTACAAAAAGCAGATCTTACAAAAAGCTTAACCAAAGAAGAATACAAGAGAAAAGTAAACAAGTTGCAAAACCGCCTCACTGACCTACACGGTCAACTCTATGCAAAACGTATTCCTGTTGTGCTTGCTTTTGAAGGATGGGATGCGGGAGGCAAGGGTGGAGCCATCAAACGTCTGACTGAGGCACTGGATCCTCGTGGTTACACAGTCAATCCAACCTCTGCTCCAAACGATATCGAGCGAGCTCACCATTATCTATGGAGATTCTGGAATCATATGCCAAAGGATGGACATATTGCAATCTTTGACCGTACCTGGTATGGACGTGTAATGGTTGAACGCATCGAAGGTTTTTGTTCTGTGGATGAATGGGAACGTGCATATAAAGAAATCAATGACATGGAATCACAGCTTCATAGTCATGGTGCAATCGTCATCAAATTCTGGATGCAAATCGACAAGGATGAACAAGAGCGTAGATTTACGGAGAGACAGAACACACCGGAAAAAGCTTGGAAGATCACTGATGAAGACTGGAGAAATCGAGAGAAGTGGGATCTGTATGAACAGGCAGTGGATGAAATGTTAATACGCACCTCTACTACCTATGCTCCATGGATCATCGTGGAAGGCAATGACAAGTACTATGCCAGGGTGAAGGTATTGGAAACGGTTGTAACGGCATTGGAAAAGAGGTTAACAGCTAAATAATTATGGACAAAAAAACGCAATTTAGAATCATTTTTATCTATAGTATTATATCGATACTGGTCATTTGTTTCATAGGGATGGCTGTCAAGTTATTTCAAATGCAGCATGCAATGAGCAACCTGGAACAGACTCTACAGCAAATCAAACACAATATGGGAAATGTCTCCGAAGCAGTCAGCGATAACTCTGCATTTCTTGAAGATATGGAGGAAAGCGTTGAACTAAAGAACAAAAAGTTTATCAGAACAGTCAATCCCGATGGCTCTATAAATATCTCCTGTTCTCTGCCGGAGCTGAATCAGACTTACACCTTCTATCAGCTTCCTCTCACCGGAAATGCTGGTGGATTTTGTTATGCAATCGAAATGCCGAATCAGAAACTGATCATGATTGACAGTGGATATGAAGGTGAGGGCTATTATATCAGCGACTTTATAAAGGATCATGGTGGCGTTGTTGACAGCTGGTTCATTACACATCCTCACAGTGACCATGTAGGTGGATTGATCGATATCCTGTCTGATCAGGATTATGATGGTATCACAATTGATAAGATCTATTACAATCCCTTTACCGATCAGTTTTTTGATACAGAAGAACTCGGAAAGGATCTCTCCTTTGTGAATTATGCTGTCATGTATGATCAGTTCAAGGAACGTATGGAGACCTGTACTGATATCTCTTTCATACCGGTCTGTATGGGTGATGAGATCATCATTGAAGAGATCGTGATCAACTGTTTGTACAGTTTTCAGGAGGATCTGTTTGATGTTAATTCTAACTCTTTAGTACTCCATTTCGATATTGCAGGCGTCAGACTTTTGGTGACGGGTGATATCACAGACAAGACTCTTTCCATCATGAGAAAACACTGGGGTGACACCAATCATTTCTTCAATGTGGACTTTCTCCAGATCCCGCATCATGGCTATATAGCAGGAATCTCCAATGATATTTTATTCCAACTGACCATGCCTGAATATGCACTGCTAGATTGTTCGGAGGAAGAATACACTACAAATGCAGTCAATATCCTGACACTTACTGAATGGGTTGAGAATCTGGATATTCCTGTATTAAAACGATTTACAGGTCCCAACACCATAACAATTGATTGATCAGTCAGGATATTACAACAACAATACCAATGTTCCTGCTACGATCATAACCAAGCCCAATCCTGATTTTGCAGTGAGTTTTTCTTTGAAAACAATATATGAGAATAGGATCGTCACCAGAATACTGAGTTTATCAATCGGAACTACCACACTCGCGGGTCCTGTCTGTAAGGCACGATAATAGCAAAGCCACGAGGCTCCTGTTGCGATACCTGACAGTCCCAAGAACATCCAGCTTGTCCGATCAATCTCCTTGATTGTGTTTTGCTTTCCTGTTACAAATACAACAATCCATGCCATGACCAAAACGACGATTGTCCGGATTGCCGTTCCCAGATTGGAATTGATGTTTTCAATACCGATTTTTCCCAGAATTGATGTCAGACTGGCAAAAACTGCTGACCCGATCGCATAGATCAACCATTTTCCATTATTTGATGTGACCTTTTCTGTATGCTTTTTCTGAATCATCAGATATGTGC
>CAZVYQ010000095.1:0-4222 GCA_964631375.1 uncultured Lachnospiraceae bacterium
CCGCAGATTTACTACGGTTGTGAGCTACTGGAATTTAGTTTTTCATTTAAGTTCACTCTACCCCTATTGAATATCCGCGAAAACTCGTATAAGATAGAATTAATCTACAGAAACGGAGCCTTGTATGGAATATCAATGTCTGATCGTAGACGATGAAGAGATGATCTGTCAGTCTACCTGTGAATACTTTAATATCTTTGATCTGCCAACAACCTATGTGACAAACTATGAGGATGCTCTTGCTTTTCTCACAGATCACAATATCTCCATTCTCATTCTGGATATCAATCTTGGTAAACATTCCGGTTTTGAACTGTGTAAGAAAATCAGAGAAACGACAAATGTTCCGATTTTGTTCGTCAGTGCACGTACAAGTGATGAAGATATACTGACTGCCCTGAATATCGGTGGTGATGATTACATTACAAAACCCTACAGTCTCAGCATTCTACTTGCAAAGGTACGTGCCATCCTCAAACGGTGTGAGAAAAATCACGCTGATCCATCTGTATTGAAGGATACTCCAAAAGGAGTCCTTTCTGTCTGTGACGGTCTTGCACTGGATTACAACTACAGACAGGTTATCGTTAATAACGAGCCCGTCCGTCTGAAGGAAATGGAATTTAAGCTGCTTTCCTATTTGATTGAACGAAAGAATCAGGTCATCACTAAGGGAGAACTGCTGGATGAGGTATGGGAGAGCCGCTTTATCAGCGAAGGAACTCTCTCTGTCCATATCAGACGGCTTCGGCAGAAGATCGAGAAAAATCCGGATGAACCTATTTTTCTAAAGACTATATGGGGGGTCGGCTATGTCTTTGAAGAAAAATAAAACACTCACCATTAAGCTGTTTGTCCTTTTTCTATATCTGATCATTGCATTCATAAGTATTCTCAAAATGCAACAAAAAGATACATATACCAATGATTCGATACAGATCAATCGTATCGCAGCAGAGGTAGAATCGCACTGGGATGATCTGTCGTTGGGAGATTATCATACATTTACCTATCCCTTTACAGTACTGGATACGAACGAAAAGTGTCTCTATACATATGGCGATCCCGAAACGCTCACTCTTCAGGACATGATGCGTCAATCAGACACCTCACTCTCTATCGTGAAAAATAATGTTCTGATGGGAACGGTCATCATTGAGACTCACACAGCCCGTGAGGCTTATGTTACATCCTCCGGCAGACAGAATCTGCTGATACTCATTGGTTTATTTATTCTGGGCTTACTCGTGATGCTACTCTATGATATTTATCTGAACCAAACCATCTTAAAGCCATTTGGTCAGTTGGCAGATTTCTCAAAAAGAATTGCATGTGGTGATTATGATGCTCCTCTGCATGTTCGTGGAAATTCTCGATTTCAGCCTCTGGTGCAGAGTTTGGACATCATGCAGGATGAACTGCGTAGTGCAAAATCACGCGAATACGAAGCGAACCAGAGCAAGAAAGCTCTGGTTGCCTCTCTGAGTCACGATATCAAAACACCCATTACTTCGATTCAATTGGCAATTGAACTGCTACAGGTTAAGGTCACTGATGAAGAATTGCGTGAACGTCTGGATGCTGTTTTGAACAAAACAATACAGATCAGTCAACTTGTAACCGATCTCTTCCACACTACAATGGAGGATCTGGATGAGCTTCCGGTTCATTCGAGAGAAATCTACAGCACACAGCTGATACAATTAATCCATGAAGCAGACTTGAATCAAAGTGTCCGTACCCTCGAGATCCCGGACTGTATGGTGCGAATCGATCCGGTTCGTATGGAGCAGATCTGCACCAATATCATCTATAATTCTTATAAATACGCAGGTACGGCAATCGATATTACCGGCACTCTAACACCAGAGTATTTGGAGATTACGATACGTGATTATGGTTCCGGAATTGACCCCGAAGAATTGCCCTGTATCTTCAATCGCTTCTACCGCGGCAGCAATGTAGGCGATCAGACCGGTAGTGGTTTGGGACTCTATATCTGCAAATGTTTAATTGAAAAGATGGAGGGCGAAATTTACTGCCATAATCATAAACATGGTCTGGAGACACTCCTTCGAATACCATTATTATAAACTTCATTTGGATGTGTCCATACTATCATTCATCCATTCTGCACGAATCTCAAATTGTTGATCTGGCTCTCCCACCAATACCAGATATCCGCCTTCCGGTAACAATATCGCTTCATTGTTGGTCAACATAACTGATGAGGCGATACAATACCGATCCTGATCATATAAATAGTAGGCACCCTGCCTTGGAGCAATGACCTGCAATTCCTGATTTGCATGGTCAGCATCAATACGAAACCATGCTGTCTCCTCGCTTTTGGTCATTGTCAATTTCTGTGGCAATGCTCCTATGGAATTCACCTGATCCTCTGTCTGATAGGTCAGCGTAGACAAATTCAAGCGTTCTCCCTCTCCTGTCTGTTCCATCTCGTATACCGCCAGATCCCTTCCTATCATGATCGGCAAATCCACTGTACTTTTTGCATGCGCTGCATCCTGTATCAGAGCCACATCTGTCATCTTATCTGTGTGTATATATCCGTTCTGTTCTCTGTTACACTGCAGCTCTACTACTCCCTCGGTGTAATAATTCCACGAGTTATATACAGAATCAGTCAGAAAATACAGTTTTCCGTCTCGCTCGTTCCATGCTGCCAGATCTGCTTCATTCAGTTTTGGAGATTCTATTTTCTCTGCAAAAACAAGACTCATTGCATTTTCACCAAGACCATATATTGTCTCATGTGCATTGCCATAAAGATATGTCTTGCCATTTAGTTCTTTTCTAAACCCAATCGTTCCATAACCGGAATTACCGTTACTATTATAGGTCAATTCTCCAATATGATTTAGATAAGCACCATTTTGGGGTGCAAATCTCCCTTCTCCGACATAAGCATACTCCTGTACCATGGAATATTGATCCTCTGCATTCTCCAGCAGTAGCATTCCATCCTCTGAAAAAGAAACACGAATTAGTTCATTACTCAGATAGAGACCTGCATAATCACGTAATTCATCAGGAAGCGGACACATATCCTGTACCTGATTTGCCTGTACCTTTAGATCCTTTACTTCATCAATGATACCCTCCTCCTGCAAGATCTCAAGGATCAGATCCTGTAATGCATAGGTTGCATCATCTCCTGATCCACCTGATACGATCATTGAGGCTGAGATATTTTCCTCCGGCAATACCACAAGGGCTGAATTTTGAAAAATAATTGACCCCCCCTTTGTAAGTGCCTTAACACCATAGGCATTGTAAGGATAGGTATCAACACAATCCCAGCCCAGGCCGTAATTCATCTGTTTGTCACCCTCAACCCTGCAAATGGAATCCTTGTCCGTATAGGATTCTGCCATCTGCTGCAGTGTCTGTTCTGACAGAATCTTAGGATCAATACCTGCCAAAAGTTGACCAAACCTCGCTACGTCTGATGCCGTGCTGTAGATACCGCCGCTTCCGATCAGATGACAATCCACATAGGGCAGTTTGGAATCACCCAGATAGCTGGTTGCAATCCTCTCCTCATCAAAGTCATGTACTGCCGTAAAAGTGTCTCTAAGCTCCAGTGGTTCAAAAAAAGTCTCATCCAGATATTCAGAGAAACCCATACCGGAGATCTTCTCTACTAAAAGTTCCGCCAATGTAAATCCATCATTACAATATACCCCATACTCACCCGGTTCAGCCTTGAGGCTCTGAGTCCGCAGTTCCTCTAGGAACATATCATGATATCTGGTATCAGATCTTCCAAAGGTAAAGGAATCATGTGTTGTTGTTCCCATGAGTCCGCTTGTGTGATTGAGCAGCATACGTGGGGTAATCTGTGTGTAACGTTCATCTGCCATTGAAAATTCTGGCAAATAAGTCACGAGTGGTTCATCCAGATCAATCTTCCCCTCTTCTGCAAGCTTCATCACAGCCGCAGTTGTATACATCTTGCTGATAGAGCCGATGCTATATACATCTCTCTTCAGTGTGCTCTTCTTCTGACTGCTCTGTGCCTTAACTGCACGTTCAGTCTGGGCTGCCGTACTCTGTATCGACAGTATGGAAATCCCAATGATAAGCAGTAACATGATCAGTATGAGAGGAACCCTTCTTTCAATTCCTTTTCGCTGCTTTTTTAATATTATATTATCCTTCAACATTTTTCCTCTCCCATCAACCTGCTTATTCTGTC
>CAZVYQ010000096.1:0-4133 GCA_964631375.1 uncultured Lachnospiraceae bacterium
AAATAGTAGCGGAACCGCCAAGTAAATCCATTTAGACTATGGATACTGTATCATATATGGTAATTATTGTCATTCCATTTTGCTGGATTAAGTCATTACATTTCTCTGTTGCTTTGGACAATTTTCTGTTTATATTTTGAGAATTGTACATTATATGTTAATATATTCCATTATTTGTACATATAGCATTTAATATTCTTGTAATTATCCAAAAACTTTGTAAAATGTAAATATATGTGTTCATTTTGGGAAATTATCATTTCATATGTCGATTAATGTCCAAACGTACAGTTTGGTGTAGAAATCGTTCCCGTTCTCAACTTTATAGAACGATTAATTCAGCACATACCCGAAAAAAACTTTAAACAAATCCGCTACTACGGTGTTTATGCAAGACATCGAAAATCTGACCAAAAACTAAATCGTGCCCTCTCAAATGAAAAACAGGCTATTTTTCTTTCAACCGCTGGCGTGATTGTACTCTTTCTCCCTTCGGTTATGACCCAATCTAGTGTCCTTGCTGTGGTCAAACAATGCTATTTCTTGAACTTTTCCACAATCACCAGCATGTTTCTCTGAATGAATTATACGAAAGGGCTATGAGTAAATATCATTCCCGCGCTCCTGCTCAATCTTTTTACAGTTTCCTCCTGCTGTGATAAAATACACTTAAAAGCGGAGGATATCAAAATGTCCAAACATTCAGAGGAACTTAGAAACAAATACATACAGAATCCACTTGAAGGCATGACTGCTGATGACATCCGACACATGAGTTAAGATGATGTGCTTGATATGGATTACTTTTTAAATGAAGACGATGAATTTGGTGAAGACTTTCCAGGAGCCGAAGGTTTCTATATCTTCTAATCACACATCGTTTATTTATGCCCGCCTCCGCACGGGCTATTTTCATATCAAGAGTTCTCCGAAGGAGAACTTTCCTATAAAGCAAGAGATGAACATCCTAAAAAGGATGTTCATCTCTTCATCATCTTCTTTGTTTACTATAATTCTTTTTTAATACCCTGTCACAATTGATATGGTGGTCGCTTCTCTTAAAATAAAGTTTTCAAAGATTACTGTGCCATCCTTGTCTACCACTCCCGACAGATAATATACGCCATCTGTCTGATTATAGCATATAGCATATACAACGGTCCCTGCTGGTAACTTTGTGTTTGTCCACTTCAAGACCTGCTTTGACCCATTCTCTGTGGAAGAAAGTGTTCTGTTTGAAAAGATATCATAGGTTGATACAATCTTTGCACCGTTACGGCCAAGTGACTGCATATAAGCATTTGCAAGAAGTACCTGATTGGCGGCATTCTTCTCATCTGTTTCATGTACCTTCATGTCCGTTCCGATGGTACTGGTCAAATTGTTGTAATACATGGCAGTTCCCGGGGAAAGACAGGTTTTGTAGGTGTCGTGGTCAACGTAAACTGTGGGTTGTTCTTCTTTTGGTTGTTCTTCTTTTGGTTGTTCTTCTTTTGAATTATTATCAATTAAGCCATATGGAAATAAGTTTAAATTATAATCTTTATTATGCTCTTGATCAACACTTTGGTTTATACAATCTACCGATTTCAATTCCCATGCCTGATATCCACCTAGTGGAGCATCTATTGTTATGGTTCTAAGAGCATCATTACCATAATCCGTCATCCATTTTGCATCATTAGAAGTTTTTTTCACTTGATTTGAAGAATCATGATAAATAATACGAATACCTCCTGATCCTTCATTATAAACCTGAATTATTTTATCACCAGAATATAATTTTTCTCCTATGACAAGTCTATTACCCGCAGAATCACCACTATAGTTCACATTGTAATCTTTTGTCATCCTACTTTACCCTTATATGACTAATCCATATAAATCAATGAAAATGCGTACCCTTCCATATCCAGAGTTGTAGCGAAGGTTTCATCACTCAAATCATTATCGGTAAAGATTTTGGTGTTTCCAAACTTGTCTATTCCGATGAGGGCAAAGGTTCTGCCTGCTTTCTGAAACTCCTTTGGAATGTTTATGACAAACTTTCCTGCTTTCTTGTCATAAGTCGATTGAAATATGCCGTTTTTCCTGAGCAACAGGTTAAAGGAAAAGGCTTCCTTGTATCCTTTTGGTGTAGCGGCATTGAATGCCTTGACACAAACCGGTCCCTGATGTTCTATCAGGCACATGCTTCCAAGTGGATTGGCTTCATAGTACCAGGAGAGTGGATTGACATAGGCTTCTTCCGTTGTGGTTGAAGAACTGTCATTGTTTGAATCACTGTCATCTGAACTAGAAGGGGTCTGTGGTGATGGTGCCGCTGTAATTTGTATATTAGGAATTTCAGCCATGTTGCTGGCGTAATCAGTCAGATTCGAGCTGTCTGTTGAATTGACATCCTCTGCAAACACCTTCATTGTATAAATTCCTGCAGGTACAGAACTTGGTATCGTGATTTCTATATCGCCTGCAGCTGGTACACCATCTTTAATTCGTCCATAACAGATGACTGTATTACTGCCATCTAGCAGCATGGCAGAAGTTTGTGTATAAGCATTGGTACTGGTTGACGGTACTGCAGTTACTGTAATATTCATCTTAGTTCCTGCCTCAATGCTCCCTGTTTCACCTGTTTTTCTTTCGGCTGTAAATCCTGTTCCGTCCTGTAAAGTCAGATTCCATGAGGTTGCACTGCTGTCTGTGGTGGCGGCAAAAGAAGAGGATTTGCTCGCTCCGCTCGCAGATGAGAAGAGCACAGATGACAGATTCAAATTAAAAGCGGGACGAGCAGAGCCGTCTTCATCGTCGCCATTGGGGCCGTGCGAATTGACATTGCCAAGGCCGCTTACGCCAGCCGCGTCGGAAACAAGGTTACCGGGCGAACGAAGCCACCACCAAGACGAACAATTAGGGTCTGCTACTCTTGTTCCACCATTACTATCTGATGAACTAAATCCATAATTTGTATTCTGCACATCATTCAAATCTAACAGAAATATATTGTTAGTTGAATTGATTGTAAATCCTGTATACCCGCCATTATCAGTCTTATCATTATTAATTGTAGTTGAACCAATTGCTCCCTGCTCGGTTACATTAAGTGTATTATAAAATCCAACTCCATTTAAGTATGTCTCAATATCACTACCTGTCCAATTTGAACTAGAGTCATCAAAAGTTCTGCCAGAACTAGCGAGTACACCCTTCGAGAGTAATAGCATATGGTCATCCTTGGAAGAATGTCCATCAAAATCACCATTCTTATCCAACACATAGTATGCTTTATTTCCGTAATAAACGGTAGTACCTGTCCATGAAGTAACGGTATCGCCATTTTTCGGATTGATAATTCCTTCAATGTCGTTACCCACATTCAGGTTGATATTCTTTTTTTCTGCCGCCTGTACCTCCACTGTCGCAAGCGGTGACAGGCTGAGTCCTCCTACTATCATTGCTGTGGTGAGCAGATAACTCATGATTTTTACCGTTGTTCTTGCTGTGATTGTTGCTGGTTTCTTCTTCAACTTCTTTTCCTCCTACTTTAATTTGTTTTGCAATTTCTTTTGCTTTTTCTGTTTTGTTTTTCCTGATTTTCGCATTTTCTACTGCTTTTCATCCATATACTTTTTCATCTTCAAACAGAAAATGGTCACAAAAGCTCCCATGAAGAATGCTAATACCGCTGTCAATACATATCCCCCGATACCGGAGGCGGCAAGTGAAGTTCCGTATACCTGCGTGATATCTGTTGCATATTTCATTTCATGCGTCATTGATGTCACATAACCTATCAATAATACAAATGCCACAGAGATCATGGAGCCAATTGCATACATTTGCTTCCTCATCCTTTCTCTTCGGATGGCTTTTTCTCGTATCACAATCTGTTCTGCTAAATGATCGAGAGTTCTATCCATATCTAATCCTCCTTCCATTCCAATCCTTCCTTTAATGCTAATTTTCTCTCTACTACTTTATCCCTTCAAAAATAATTCATTAAAAAGATCCTTATACCACTTAGTACCCTTTTCTCATCAAAAACTCTCACCAAAATATAAAAATTTATTTTTTTTATTTTTAAGTTATTTTTTTGCATCCGACTTTCTTCATTTTTTGCTTTGACTTGCTCG
>CAZVYQ010000097.1:0-4116 GCA_964631375.1 uncultured Lachnospiraceae bacterium
TCAGATGAGTGGCGTAAGGCAGTTGAGAGTGATTCGGTTGATACACTGCTGGAACGCTTGAGACGTAATGCATATATAGATGAGGAATTTGACCAGTATAAAGAGATCAAGGAGCGTGAAGCCATTATTCAGATGTACTGTCAGGGCAAATCTCACTTCAGTATCAAGTACTATAACCATAAACTGCAGAAATATTTTCAGGGTACCTTTGATCTGATTATGAACCCCACGACCTATGATATCGAGGCTTTTGCCATGCTTTTGGATACCACTGACGAGGTAATCACAGATGAAATATTGAAAACACTTTATAAAACTGATTATGAGTCAATTATGACAATTGATGCCGAAACAGGAGAAGCACATCCATATCTTGGAGAACGAATCAGAGATGTGATGGCTCTGCAAAAGGATGTTGGTGATAACGTAGCCGGTGTGGAAGCCTACCTGCGAAAGTATTGCATGGATGATGATGTCGATCGTGTGATTTTGGAGACAAGTCTTCCATATGTGAAGGAACAGTTGAAGACAAGAGATTCACACACGGTTGCATATTCTCTGAAGTTAGAAGGAAAAGTCCAGCATATGCGTGTGATCTATGCTTATATTGGAACTATGAAGCGACTCATCCTGTGTGCAATGCAGAATGTAACAAATACCTATCGAGAGCGTGTATTTCAGCGTGACAGACTCTCAGAAATGCTGCAGACGATACAGGAGTGGAGTGGGTTGGAGATCGGGAGATATGATCTGAAGACAAAGCGATTCTACGGTAATGGGCGTATTGTGACTTCCCTTGGATATGATGATGTGATAGAGGATGCTCCTGATACATTTATCAAGGATGAGAATGTGGCTCCCGACAGTATACAGGCAATCAAAGAGTTTTTTGAACGTCTGAGACAGGGTGAGGAGACGTTTATGGATGCTTATCTTCGTGCCACTAACGGAGCATTCCACTTGTTTAAAGCAAATGCGAAGATCATATCAGATGAATATGGACAGCCATATCAGGCCATCATCGTATTTCAGGATGTAGATGAGATGCGTATGCAGTCTGACGCATATCGCAGGATTAGAAATACTACGCAACACAAAGCACAGGAAAGCTATCGACTCTATCGCTGTAATTTAAGCAGAGATGCAGTGCTGAACAGAGTGGAGGGAGCGTTGCCGGAACCTGCTTATGGGCAGAATTATCAAACATTGTCTGCAAGAACAAAGGTCTATGCTGAAAAATATGTACATCCTGATGATGCTGCAAAGCTGATCAAATTGTTACGTAAGGATAAGCTGCTTGATGATTATGAACATGGAATCAGAGAACTGACGCTGGATTATCGTGAATGGACAGATGAGCAGAAGCCATACAGACAGTGTCATATCAAACTAGAGATGGAACATTATCCGGATTGTACAGATATCGAATTACTTCTTCTGTTTTATATCGATCAGGAGTAATCATGGAGAGAATAGAAACGGATGAAAAAGATTGCAGGAAATAGAAAACTGACAGTTCTGGTAACACTCATCATCATAGTCTTGTCATGGATTCCGACAACATCAGCTATGGCACAGGAACAGCCATTAACGGTGCGGGTGGGGGTTTATGAGAGCAATGGCTTTATTGCACTCAATGAAAGCAATGAGATGACTGGCTATGGAACAGACTTTATGAGGCTGCTTGCCGACTATGGTAACATTCGATATGAGTATGTCAAACTGTCATGGAGTGATTGTTTACAGGGGCTGCGAGACGGAACGATAGATATTGTAACCGATGCGAGAAGAAGTCCGGAAAGAGATAAGGAGTTTGATTTTTCTACACAATGTATCGGACAGATTCAGGCAGCGATATTCGTACCGGAGGATGCGGAGAATATCTATTTTAATGATTATCCAAGGATGAGTCAATTGTTGATTGGTTTTGAGAAGGATGCACTGAATCTGCCACTATATGAGGAGTATGCTGCACTACATGGGTTTCAGACTCATACAGTGGAGTATGAAACGACATCGGATCTGATGGTGGCCTTAAAACGAGGAGAGATCGATGCCATAGGTGGAGATGTTCATATCAAAAATGACGGACTGAAGGTTATCTCGGTCTATCATACTGATCCCAATTACATTATGGCAAAAAAGGGATCTCCGATTATGAGGCGTATCAACCTTGCCGTTAGCCAGATGTATGCAGATGATATGGATTTGATCTCCGGATTGTTTACCGGAATCACATCTCGTCAGATGTATGGTAAGATACTTTTTACTCGTGAAGAAGCACAGTATATCAAAGAACATCCTACCTTACGGGTTGCTGTATATCAGGATCGAAAGCCAGCCTCATGGTATGACAGTAAGAGTGGAACCTATCATGGAATTGCGATTGATGTTATGGATCAGCTATCAGATATTACTGGAATTCAGTTTGAGTATGTTCCGCTGGAAACAGAGGGACATTCAACGAATGTATTGACAGATGAATCAATTGATCTTGTATTGCCGACGATATCAAAGGATTATTATGTTGGTGAGATTCCGGCAAGGATCACCTATCCCTTATACTCCTTATCTGTGGCATTGGCATATTGTGATGAAACCCATTTGAGTGAGAATGGGAGTATGAATGTTGCTTTGACCACAAGTAATGACGGAATCAAGACGATGCTGTCGAACTATTATCCCAATATGAGCTTTACACGGTTTGAAACAGTACAGGAGTGTATTGATGCTGTACGCAGCGGACAGGCAGATGCTTATGGCAACGCCATGTATGAACTAGAATATTGTTTGAAAAACCCCAGAAATAATGACCTGAAAATTGCGTATTCATTCAGCTGTCCAATTGATTTTTGTATTGGTATGCGTATGGATACACCTGATGAATTGTATCGTATTATGAACAATGGGATTCTCCTGCTTGATCAGGAGAAAATAGAACAGTCGATTAGAAATTACAGTACCTTTATACAGTATCAGACCACCTTTTCAGATCAACTCTATATCAATCGTAATTTTATTGCTGGTGTGATCATGTTGGTGTTTTTCATTATAACTGGATGGATCGCCTATAGTTATATACAGAGAAAATCCTATACCATCATCAAAGCAAAGGAAGCAGAAGCACGTGAAGCTGCAGAAGAAGCAAAAAAGGCAAATGCAGCCAAGTCAGAATTCCTTTTGCGAATGAGTCATGATATGCGTACACCGATGAACGGAATACTGGGTTATGCGTCCATGGCAAAGAGCAGAGGCTTGCCCAAGGAGGCTCTGGAAGATATCTCGCAGATCGAAAATGAAGGTCGGTATTTACTGGGATTGATCAATGATATACTCGATATGAGCAAGATTGAAGCTGACAATGTGGCACTTTGTTATAAACCGGTGGACTCTGAGCAGATGATCTCTGAAACGATTAAACTGGTGGAATACTATGCACAGTCATGCAATGTAAAGCTTAAGATTGTACAAAATGAGATTGCACAGGGAATGGTTATGATGGATCAGCCACGCGTCCAACAGATCATTCTTAACATCCTTTCCAATGCGATCAAATTCTCAGAGGAAGGCAATACGGTTGAAGTATATGCGGAATGCTACGAGAAGCTGCCGGAAAAGGTAAGAGACAGGATTGTTGTTACAGATCATGGAGTTGGGATCAGCCCGGAGTTTTTGCCAAATATTTATGAACCATTTTCACAGGAACATGACAAAACCGTCATGAGAAACACATTGAATTTGTTGTTGATTTGAAAAAACAGATTAATCAAATCGTAGTGGACAAGATTCGATTTAATCAGGTTTTCTATAACTTGCTATCTAACGCAGCCAAATATACACCGGAGGGTGGAAAAGTTGAGTTTTTCTCGGAGAAAATCGAGGACAGAAATGAAAAGTCGGGTATGCGTTTTCATGTGAAGGATAATGGCATCGGCATGAGTCAGGGTTACCAAAAGGTTCTGTTTGATCCGTTTACACAGGAATACAGCAAGGTACATAAGGAGCAAAAAGGGACAGGACTTGGACTTGCCATTGTCAAACAGATCGTAGATCTGGTTGACGGAACCATTACTGTTCAGAGTGAACTTGGCAAGGGAACAGAGTTTATTGTTGATC
>CAZVYQ010000098.1:0-4104 GCA_964631375.1 uncultured Lachnospiraceae bacterium
ATGCCAAGCAGTGAATAGATTGCAATTTCCTTTTTTTGTGTTTTAATGAAATAGCTGCCTGAGTATAAGACAAAGATTGTTGAGAACAATAGGACAGCAATAGCGGACCCCTTGAACAGGGTACTCATTTTGCCTGTACCAAAGCGATAGTTTTCAAATGATGGGTTGAAGTACAAAGAGCAAAACAGATGAAAGATCAATACCGAAAATACAATACTGACAAAGTAAATCATATAACTACCAAATTTTTTCCTTACATTTTTCCATGCTATATCAGCGAACGTCATCACTGTTACCTCCAAATTTTTATGATTGATTTCTATCATCATAATACGAGGTTCTTATCTCATGATTTAGCAAACCTTAAATAATCCTTAAATAGATAACTGAATCGTTATGGTAGTTCCATGGTGTTGAGTACTGGCTGCCTGAATCGTTCCATGATGAGCCTCTATGATCTGCTTTGCGATGGCCATACCGAGCCCGGAACCTTCTGCTTTTGTTTCCATGTTTGTGCCGCGATAATAGCGGGTAAACAGTCCGGCAAGCTCTACAGGACTCATTCCACAGCCATCATCACGAATTGTGATCGTAATGGGACTGCCACTTTGTATAGAGACAAAGACTGATGTTTCAGAGGTATTGTGTTTCAAGCTGTTGACCAATATATTCAATAGAGCACGTTTCAGAAGCCTTTCATCAAAACGATATAGGACTTCATCACGGTCGCATGAGAATGAGAGGTTGCGATCCTCATACTCGGGGGTATTCATCAGGTCAATGATGATTTCCTTGATCAGACGTACCAGATTTCCATTTACAGCATTGAGTGGGAGCGTATTGCTTTGTAGCTGATAGGTGATTTTCAGATCATCCACCAGTTGTTCTGCATATAAGACATTCTTGAGGATGATTTCGCCATAACGATGGAGCTGCTCCTCAGACATTTCAGACAGCAATTCTGCATATCCTCTAATCGGAACAAGAGGAGTTTTCAGGTCATGTGTGATGTTTGTGAGCCATTCCTTTTTTGCGTATTCATCCTGAGTACGCTGTTTATCTGCCTTCTGCATCTTAATATAATAGAAAACAGTAAGCAATATGAGCAGTAGCAGTGTCAAAAGGATGGCAGCTATAATCAGATATTTACCAGTCTGATAACGAGAATCATCGACATAGGAAATGACCTTGGAAAGTGAGAGTGGGAATCCGATCAGGTAGGTATAGGTGAGTTCTTCTGTATGAAAACTGCTGACAAAAACAGTAGATGTCTCATAACCCTCCCGAAAGATGTCAAGGAGTTCTTTGGGTTGATAATGTGTCGGGATAGCGGAAGGCTTATCAAATTCGACAATCTCATTGCCATCAGGATCCAGAACCTGCAGCCAGAGACCATGTTTTGTCAGCAACTCCTGTCCTTCCTCGGCGACAGCTATGGAATCATTTGTTTGAATGAGGTAGTCTGCAAAATCCTGAGTGAAATCCTTTGGCCAGGAACTGCTGACGATCGTACCGTCTGAGGACACAATCGTAGCTGTGAAAAAGACTGTTAGTGTTGTGGTTAATATGATTCCTGCAATCAATACAAGCGGAATGATATAGAGACGCAGAAATTCACGCGTGATTTTCAAATGGGCTCACCTCCCACAAATTTATAACCCAGACCCTTGACTGTGAGGAGCATTTGAGGATTGGAGGGAATCTCCTCGATCTTTTCACGCAGATGTCTGATATGTACCATGATGGTATTGTCACAGACTGCACTGTCTTCTCCCCAGACCTGCTCGTAGAGACGTTCCTTGCTGATGATCTTATTCGGGTTTTCCATCAGATACTGCAATAATTTAAGCTCCTTGGCTGTAAGCTCGAGTGGAATATGATCGCGGTAGGCGATATTTGCATCCGAATCCAATGTCAGGCTGCCAACGTGAAGTGGAGCAGCAGACGGAATGGATGGTGGTGTATTCATGTACTGCATACGACGAAGCTGTGATTTGATCCGATAGACGACTTCCTTTGGACTAAAGGGTTTGGTTACATAGTCATCACCGCCGGATGCCAGACCGAGGATTTTATCGACATCATCGTTCTTGGAAGAAAGAAACAGGATCGAACAGTGAGAGAAGGTACGTATCTCACGACACACCTCAATCCCATCCATATCCGGAAGCATGATGTCAAGTACAACGACATCCGGATGAAGTTTCCTACATAATGTCAAAGCCGTTTGTCCGCTATTTGCCTGATAAATCTGCTCAAAGCCTTCCTTTTGCAGAACCTCCTCTAAAAGAATTAAAATATCCGGTTCATCATCAACCAATAGGATTTTTGCCGTCATCAGATGAAATTCCTCCTTACACATCAATTATGGTTTTACTATAGCATATATCCTTCAGCAATAAAACAATCCTCCCAACAATCGAATGTCATTACATCGTTGTGGGAGGATTGATATGTGACTAGAGCAGTTGTTTGACATATTCTACTGGACACATGGTTCGCTCAGCAGTTTCTTCAACACTGAGTCCCTCTGCCAGATATCTCTTTATCACACTTTCCATGCTTTCTGCCATTTCAATAATGACTTTGTCATAATCATAGAAACGAAATACACGTTGTCCCCAAGGATATTCCTTTACAGTATGAATGAATTCGATTCCATCTGTGTTCTGTAGCTTATCCTGCCATTGCACTAGATCATCTACTTCGAAGTAAAGCTCAAAGCTGTTGGAACGTTCTGTCTTAGGAAGCGTTTCGCCTACCAATTCTTCATAGTTAGACTGCAATGAGAGACCACGTTCAAACGCAACATGTACGCCGAGATCCATCATAATCTTTTGTTCCATCACCTTTTCATAGAAATTCTTTGACCGTTCCATATCAGAAACGGAAATCAATGTACCTTGATATAACATAACTGACTCCTTTCGAATTTGTGCCTGTAATCAAGCATCTGGAACACATTATAGACTAGAAACTTGTGATCCGACTGTAAAAATCGGACATGTTATTTCTGTACTCCTGTGGGGTGACGCCGCAGATCAGCTTGATGTCATGAATGAGATGAGACATATCATAAAAACCGGCCTCCATACAGATCTGCTGCAGGCTGAGGCTGGAACGCTCAAGCAGGTGCAATGCCTTATTGACTCTGATCAGACGTGAATAGGATTTCATACTGACACCAAGATATTTATCAAACAAACGATTTAACTGCCGTTCACTGTAGAACAGCTCCTGTGAGAGATCTCTGACAGCGATGGAGCCGCTACTCTGGATGATCTTGCGGTTGGCAAGTAAAAACTCCTGTTGGTAAACTGAGGTCTTCATATATGTCATAAGCAGACGATCAGTTTCATCTATGAGACGATCAATATCCTCTGCTGTCTCGAGATGCTGTGCAATCAGTCGGTGAAGGGTTGGATCGATCTCATCAAATGGTTGTACACAATCAGTTAGTTCCTTTTGCTGTACCATATTAAATGCATAATATCCGGCCGGTTGAAATTCTATGATAAAAATGATGGAGTAGGAGTTGATCTTATGTCCGACACATGCAGGAGCAGTAATCGGTCCAAACAGATTGCTGCTGATCGTATCATTGTCAACCAGAAAGACCAGAGTAGTAGCACCGTGTGGCATGATGGTATATTGCTCCGACATCATATTCGGACGGGGAAAGGTAATACAATAATGTGAAATCCATCTGTATAATGATGCATGAGGAAGCAGATACATAAAATCAATATCTCGATACAGAATCCTGTCAACCTTATGAAAATCCTGTATCGACTGACTTGTGATCATGTTTTCTCCTCCGTAAAGTATGATTCATACACAATTTTCTTATTATATTATCATATCACAGCAAGGGATATCGTGTAAAATATGGTTGTGTAACAAAATGAGAAATTTGGACAATATACGTGGGCTGATTGAAAAAGACACATTTTTTGAATGGTTTATTGACGATATGTGTCATTTGTAGTAAAATTTAACTAAATACAGATAAATTAAAGTATATTACACTGATTGACAGATTCTGCATTTGGTCTATTGACTAAAAAAGAGGTGGTGATCAGTTTTTTTATCTGTCATTGTAAG
>CAZVYQ010000099.1:0-3981 GCA_964631375.1 uncultured Lachnospiraceae bacterium
CTCCCGCAGATTTACTACGGTTGTGAGCTACTGGAATTTAGTTTTTCATTTAAGTCATTTCATTATACACCTTTGAAGTAGAAAAATAAATGCTTAATTTTCCATATTTTATCATTTTTATAACTCAAATCCAATCCACAACATTAAAATTAAGAATATCAAACCAATAATGATTCGGGTCATTTGTATACACCTCCGGCCTTTCTCTTATTATTTTTATGTATGATCTCGCCATGAAATCGCGATACATTTTCGATTCCCAGTCTTATGCAGTAGTTTTGCTGCTGTTCCATCTTTTCAATCAACTGACAAGTCCTGACTCTTCTCTCAATATCCATGTCTTTGTCTCCTCCATATGATTCTCTGTTTTGTTTTCTCTCTTATGAAAAAAACTTCCTTATCGGTATGTATTTAGTTTATAATGGAAGTACTGGAAGAAAAACCGATACAGATTCGGGATAACCGGTTCTATTTTGCTCTTTTTAGCAAAATAGAATCCAAACGGAGGAATCACCAATGGGAAGAAAATCTACAAAAGAGAATAAGAACATCTATCAATTGAATCGAGAAGATGCCAAATTGACTAGAGAAGCCGCAGCAGAACGCCTTGGATTCATCTCATCTGACCGCATCGAAAAAATAGAGAGCGAAAAATCGCTCCCTCATCCGGATGAAATCCTGGCTCTGGCAAAATGCTATAAAAACCCGTCCTTATGTAATTATTACTGCTCACATGAATGTCCGATCGGCAAAGAGTATGTCCCCGAGGTGCAGATCAAGGATTTGTCACAGATCACTCTGGAAATGCTGGCTTCATTAAACAAGATCAACAATGAGAAGGATCGTCTGATCGAAATCACTGTAGATGGTTCCATTTCCTCTGATGAAATGAAGGACTTTGAAACCATTCAATCACAATTATCGCAGATCTCCATTGCGATCGACTCCCTACAGCTTTGGGTAGAAAAGGCCCTGATAGACGGCAGGATCGAGCAGGCATAGCAAATCCCTCAGACAATTTATTTTGCCTGAGGGATTTTATATTCTTAACGATCACATCTTGTAATAAAGCAAAAGATTTTACGCAAGACAGCGAAAATAATAAACAATGCAATCAGTACAATTCCAAGCAAAAACGTAAAAATCATCTGTAACACATAATTCACGGGAACACCCCGAACCTCTACGGAAGCAACGGCTACCTGGTCAAACAGTTTTGCCCAAATCTGTGCTGTTCCGTTCTTCAATCCAATGATCGTTCCCTCAGAATTAATCATCACGACTGTATCATCACTACTGGAAAATGAAATCAGTTCGCGGTCAAGCATAGACTCATACCCTGTTGGTGTAGTCGTTATGATGATCTTTGGCTCAAATTCCGTTGCTCGTGGAATGCGATATTGACTTCTTTTAAACTGGATTGTGTAAGAAAATGATTCCGTACCCTGCTCAATCTCATTATTTGTTACGGTACCTGTCACAAATGAAACCCTGTAATCCGGCTGTGCAATGATTATTGGCAGTGAATTGGAGGTACCTGCCCTAAGTGTAGCAACACTTCCTCCCAGAATGCGGATATCGGCTCCGTTCAGCGTTCCTGTTACATCCGGTGCAGTCTCGCCACCCACATAAAAGGTTTCAATTGCTGCTCCTGTTACAATGGTATTGACTTCTTTGACCAGTCCTCTGTTCACTGACTGATAAACCCGAACAATGCCTGAGCGAATCTCCGTCTGCACATTCTCCGTCAATCCATTTGAGCCTCCGGCCGTCACATAATCTATCGTTCCACCCTGAATGGATACCTTTGCTTCCTTTGTATAGCTGTAGCCCTGTCCGCCACCCCATACAGAATGATAGGTGCCGTCCTTGAGCAAAATAGATGCCTGATCCACGCGTGTACCTGATAATTCCGGATGTTCCTGCGTGCCGGAGTTATAAGAAACCCCCGCAATGACAGCCGATGCTGCTCCACCACCCAGGACAGCCTGTATGGTTCCCTTTTCGATATGAATGGTCGTCTGACCAACCTCAGAGTAGAGCAGTCCGCCACCATAAACTCCGGAGCCTACAGTCCCACTCGTGATTTTGATTGATGCACGATTGACATTTGCCGGTTGTGTCTCATCTACAGAAAATCCACCACCATAAATATGGCTGACTGTTCCTCCAGTCATTGTGATATCGGAGCTGTCATGGATACTGCCCGCAGTCCCTCCACCAAAGACACGAACCGTGTTTGGAACAAGGATACTTCCGCCTGCCCAGCTGACACGCGTCTGAGTACCGTCTGCAGATATCGTAACAGGTGTTCCGTTGGCATAGAAAGCACCTTTGTTATTGTCAAACGATGCATCAAAAGCCGGAATAGCTGCTGTAACGGCTTGATCCGGTGCTGCATAGACAACGGACGCCGGCAGAAAAACGGCTAACAATGCACATAGAATATAGCTGCCTATTCTCCTCATACTACCTCCTTTGTTGATTCAACAAAATGTCGATTATAGTAGTAATATATTCGAACAGGTCTTATTTTGTCACACGGATGAACTCAGATTACATAGAAAGGGTTGCCCGAATTTACCCACCGCACGTGCTTGTGTCACTGTTGCGGTGGGTATTTTTCTTTAGAATTTTGATTGATTGCTTGGATTTACCCACCACACTTGCAAATTGAACTTTGAGGGTGGGTAAAATAGATTAGCTGCCGTCTAATATTCGAATTTATGTACAATATCCTTCAATATGCCTGAGATATCAAGGATATCTTTACTGGAATGATCCACGTCCGTAATAGAGGTTTCCTGACTGGACACAGACGCTGATGCTTCCTCCATACATGCTGCATTCTCTTGCGAAATAGAGGATAACTCAGAAATCACATCGCTGATCAGTCGTTCATTCTTTTCCATTTCTACTGTGGATTCATCAAGGATATCACATTTGTCCTTCATGATGACCATATTCTTCATGATTTCTTCAAAGCTTTGCTTCGTGGCTTCTACGCTGGCATTTTGCTTTGAACTTGCCTCTTCCATTTGTTTGATTGTCTCAACTGCATCGTTGACTCTTTCGACAAGTTCCTGAATGATTTGCTCAATGTCACCTGTCAACTGGTTTGTTTGGTTGGATAGGTTGCCAATTTCGGTTGCAACCACAGCAAATCCTTTACCAACATCTCCTGCTCTGGCAGCTTCAATGGAAGCATTCAGTGCCAAAAGACTGGTTTGACCTGCAATTCTTCGTATACCCTCGCTGGCTTCAGTGATCTTTTCTACCTGTAAAGCTGCTTCGTCCATTACCTTATTTACCTGAATGGAGTTTTCATGGTTTTGAGTTGTCTTTTCTATCAACTCGTTAAGCGTCTCATCACCTTGCTTCTTAATACTTTCAACGATCGTAGCGGTTTCATATAGGCTTTGCATATTATTGCTGACGATATCCACTAATTTCCCCAGTTCGATCATCATCGTATTTCCGTCAGTTGTTCTTTGTGCCTGAGACATCGCACCACCGGCCACTTCATCAACAGTCAGCGAAAGCTGTGCTCCATTTGTTTTTACACTCTCTGTGACCTTCTTCAATTCTCCTGATTCATTCTCCAGTTTTGCTGATACTTCTTCAATTCTTCGAACGATCGTAGCAATGCTGTCTTGCATCTCGAAAAAGCTTCGACACATAGTTCCGATCTCATCTTCTTTTTTCATATAATTCTTAATAGGACCATCCTGAGTAGATGTCAACTTATAGTTTGCCATATCCTCAAGGTTTTTGCTCAGGATATTTACCGGTCTGATGATCTTCTTTCTAATGACCCACAACAAGGATACATTGACGACAGTGGAGGCAATTGCTGCAATCACAAACAATTTCCAAAATGCAGTGGTGGCAATCTCGGACAATGTTGCCGTGTCTATCGCTACGCCGATGTTCATCCATTGATTTTCAATTTCATTCTTCAAAATCGATGTTGAAACAAAA
>CAZVYQ010000100.1:0-3777 GCA_964631375.1 uncultured Lachnospiraceae bacterium
ATAAAAATATGGATTCCGATGACTTGATATATACAAGTAAAAGGTGGCTTCAGAGGTATGCTTACGACGAACCGGTTGAAGTAATCAGTTTATATTACAGAGCGACATATCTTGATGGAGTAATTGTGATCAATGTTGATAAAAGTGAATATGGAAAGTTGTTGCGTAATGTCTTGATCTCAGATAATCAAACCGTCTTTTTGTTTAATTCTAAGGGAGATATAATTTGTACAACAGACAATGATTTTCAGAATATTGGGCAAGATCAGAGATTTATGGATACAATTCGTAATCATATAGTGTCGGGTCAGTATCAGGAGTTAAGTAATAAGTGGACGAGAATCTATGGAAAGTTATATTATTTAACAATACAATATTCAGAGTATGCTGATTTATATCAGGTATCAGCCATTTCTATAAAACAAATGTTTTATGAGTTGAATTACTATTTACTTATGGCACTGACGATATTGATTCTGGACATAGCAGTTATGTTTATTCTTGCATACACTTACACAAAAAGATCTTTTTCTTACATTGAAGAATGTATCAATATATTTTCAGCGGCTGAACGAGGAGAAAAGATAGATAACAAGTTCATTAAAGAACAGGATGAATATGGTATACTCATGAATAATATTATTTTCCTCTATATTGAGAATAATAAAATGCAAATGGATCTTAGAGAAAGAGAACATGAGAATGAAATAACAGAAATGGCAGCTTTACAGTTACAGATCAATCCCCATTTCATTTTTAATACCTTGCAGATTATGGACTTGGAGATCATAAAGGTTCTTGGAAATCAATCAGGACTTCATAAAATTGTACAGCAACTTTCGCTAGTGGTAAAATATGCACTTACAAATCCAACCGAAGAAGTCAAACTAAAAAAAGAAATTGATTATCTAAAAACATATCTGGAAATACAGAATATGCGTTTTGAGGGTGGTGGAATCATATATTTTGAAGTGGATGAAACGATACTGGAGACAAAGGTGTTTCGTTTGATTTTACAGCCAATGCTGGAAAATTGCTTTGAACATGGAATGAGAATAGAGAAACAACATCTGCTGATTAAAGTCAAAATTTTTGACCAAGGAGATTATATACATTTTGCAGTGGTTGATAATGGAAGAGGCATGAGCAGAGAAGAAATAAGCGAGTTATATATGAAAATCAATAATAAGGAGTCAAAGAATATTGGATTAACCAATCTGAACAGGAGGCTACTTCTGCATTATGGCAAGGAAAGCGCACTGAAAATTCAAAGTAAAGAAGGTCAGGGAACAATCATATCGTTTAAGGTACCGAAGCAAAATAGTAATAAATGAGACTAATTTGATAATAATGATTCTTTTTATACAGAATTCCGTAATTTAAGAGACTATATCTTAAAATGGGATTCTGTTTTATTTTGCGTGATAATGATATGCTTTATTCATCAATTAATTGCAAAATGAAATAGGGAGGTATTTCGATGAAACAAAAAAAGTTTATTGCACTGATTGTAGTAGCGGCAATGTTGGGGAGTATGCTGGCAGGCTGTGCGGGGGCTCCTCAGGAGGTTCAGGGAGATACGGCAGCAGAGGGTGAGACAGTAGAAGCAACACAGGAAGCAGAGCAAGCAGATGCCCAGAATGCAGAGAATGAAGCGAGCAGTTCAGATGAGAAGATTACTCTACGTTTCTCATGGTGGGGCGGAGATGAACGCCATGAAGCAACACTGGCAGTAATCGATGCGTATGAGAAAGCACATCCGAATATCACGATTGAAGCTGAATACAGCTCATATGACGGATATGCAGAGAAGAAGACTACTGAGTTCGCATCAGGTACGGCACCTGATATATTCCAGATTGAGACAGGTCTGGGACCGGAATATTATAAGCAGGGAGTACTTTATAATCTATCAGAGACAGCGTTTGATTTCTCAAATTTTGATCCTGCATTTCTGGAAATGAATGGTCAGTTTCAGAGTGGGTCACAGTATGCACTACCAACCGGACAGGCCGGAACGGCATTGATTGTCAACAAGACATTGGCTGATGCAGTTGGAATTGATTTCTCAAAACCTTATGATTGGAATCAGTTTTTTGAATGGGGCAAACAGGTTCGAGATTATGATAAAGATTGTTACTTGATATCTGCCAATACATCTTATGCTACAGCATTTATTATTCGTGCATGGTGTCGTCAGATGAATGGAAAGCCAATTATTGATGAGAATATGAATTTGAACATGACCAAGGCACAGCTTCAGGAATGCCTGGAATTTGTTAAGAAGCTATATGATGAAGAAGTGTGTGCACCGGCATCATATAAGGCACCATTTGGAGATCAGGATCAAGAGGATCCTAACTGGATTGCTGGAAAATATGTTGCATCCATGGGATACACATCATCTGCAGATGTACTTCAGGCAGCCAATAAGGATGCAGAGTATATGGCCGGACAGTTACCGGTTAGAGCAGATGGCGTCAGCGACGGATGGTTCAATGATTGTCCTCAGTACATAGGCGTATATGCTAATTCCGAACATCCACAGGAGGCAGCTGATTTCTTGAGCTTTTTCTTCAATAGCGATGAAGCAGCGAAGATCCTCGGCACTGTAAGATCTGTTCCACCTACAGTGAAAGCACAGGAGATTTGCGAAAAAGAAGGTACACTTAATCCGTTGACCAAAGAGAGCGTTGGAGTAAGTATGCAATACAATGGTCAATCAGATGGAGGTCCGACAACAGGCTCAGAAGTAACAGCAATTTTGAATGATGCATATGATAATGTTTCCTATGGAACAATGTCACCTGCTGATGCAGCTGCTGAGGCTATGGATTTATTGAATGATTATATTGATACACATAAATAAGTAGAATAACAGAGAAGTTTTTGCACATTTATTGTGCAAAAACTTCTTTAAAAGAGAGGGAAGCAATGAAAAGAAAAAAATTGAGCCGTGATAATCAAGCATATTTTTATCTGCTGCCATGGATTATTGGAATGCTGGTATTGCAAATATATCCTTTTATAACATCTTTTTATTATTCTCTAACGGATTATAATGCTATGACGGCACCGGAGTTTCTTGGATGGGATAATTATATCAGACTGTTCACAAAGGATAAGGAATTTGTGAAATCCTTACTCGCAACAGTTAAATATGCAGTTTACACAGTACCATGCAAGATTATTATGTCACTGATTATAGCTATGTTATTGAATAAAGGAAGAAAGGGAATTGGAATACTTCGCACGATATATTATCTTCCCTCATTGTTTGGTGGAAGCATTGCAGTAGCTATCTTATGGAAAATCATGTTTATGGACAATGGGATGGTTAATGCATTTCTGAATACGTTGGGAATTGGGACAGTTTCTTTTTTTGGAGATCCAAGAACAGCTTTACCTACATTGAGTTCATTAGAGGTTTGGCAATTTGGATCATCCATGGTAATGTTTCTGGCAGCATTGAAGCAGGTACCACAGTCTTTATATGAAGCGGCTGAAATAGATGGTGCGGGAATTGTGAAGCGTTTCTTTCAAATCACAATCCCACAGATTTCACCCATTATCTTTTTCTGTATTATTATGCAGACAATTAATGCCCTACAGAATTTTACATCGGCTTTTGTTATTACACAGGGTGGACCGGTTAAATCAACATATATGTTGGGACTAAAACTATATAATGACGGTTTTCTGTATATGAAAATGGGGTATGCAAGTGCTACTTCATGGATCATATTTGGACTTGTGGTTGTATTTACGATGATTTTG
>CAZVYQ010000101.1:0-3602 GCA_964631375.1 uncultured Lachnospiraceae bacterium
TTAATCATTTTAATTATAAATATTGTTTTAAACGTTTGATACTTTTTTCCTCGAAATCAATTAATTCTTGAGCAATCTCCATTACATAAGAGGATGCTGAACTATTGTGATTGACTGCTCTGCATATATCCGTAATACCACGATTGCTCTCCTGTATCACAAGCCCCGCTACATGGCTGGTACTTTTATTCATGATCGTGTTCATATGAATCCCGGTTTTTAACATACCTGTACCGATTGGCTTCGATGCAGCCGCCTTCTCACCAGCCTCCTCTAACATATCTCTTGCACGGTTTTTATATTCTGTGTATTTCACCGCCTGACGGTTCAGATCCAAGAGCATCCTCTCATCGTATACCTTGTCTCCAACTGTCTGGATAGCTGTCAATCCCATCTGAGCACCCTTTTGAACCTCTCTCAACACATTCCTCTCTTCTCTTGTCATGCTCTCCACTCCTGTCTGTCATTTATTTACCAGTAGTATCTCCATAATCAATTGGTGTATACAAAAAAGAACCCGGATATCAAATCCGGATTCTCTTATCTTTTATAGTTTATTCAACAAAATCTGCCTTTACATAAGCTGTCTGATCCTTATATGTGATCTTACACCATTCTCCTGACTTTTCAATCAGATCGTACTGTTCTCCTCGGTATGCTACACCAAGTTTATTACCTGTTTCACTTGCCGACTCTCTGATATTAACAGTTTCTTTGACAGTAACCTTACCTGACGTGGTTGCAGTAGTTGCTGTATCAGTCCCTGTATCGCCCTCTTCATCAGCCGGTTGTTCATCTCCTGTTGGAGCTGCTCCGTCAACGGTCTCTAAAAACTCAGACTTCACATAAGCTTCGGTTCCATTATAATCAATCTTGCTCCATCCGTTCTCCAGTGCTTCTAGCTGGGTAAACGTATCACCGATCTCAGCCTTACCCAGAGCATCTGCATCTGTGCTTGCCGATTTCCTGATGTTGACCTTATCGATTGCCTTAACTGTAATTACAGAAGGAACCTCTTCTTCTACCGGTGCTTCTTCGACAGGCTGTGCTGCTGCAGCGGCTGCCGCAAGTGCATCCTTCACAGCTGCATTGATTTGTGTCTGAAGACCACCTACAAGTGCTGCAAGTGCCTGATCTGATGCCACTGCATCGTCATACTTTGTCTGTACTTCCTTCAACAGTTCTACGACATCATCCTGTACCGAAAGTTCTTGAAAATATGCCTCTGTCTGGGAGTCAGGTTCCTCTTTATTTACATACAGAGCACCTGATTCATTCTTGCATACATAAACAGAAGTCATGGCAGGAGCCAAAGTGTCAATATCCTTGAATTTTATATCATAACCAATAATGGCCAGATACGAATCCGGAATAGGACCTGCCTTCGTATAGATCTTGTAATTTTGAAAACCATCATAATACTTTGCTGTTTCCTGTATTCTGATTCGTTCTTCATCTGTCATGGTATTGCTGAGCGATGCCATTGTATCAGCATCTCCTGCCGCCATTGCATCACAATAATTCTCTAATAGTGTATTTACTGCTGGATAGGCATCTACCTCATATTTATCCGTTGGCACTTCAATACCGCTCTCTGCAGCTGCTTCTGTCCCTTCAGCCTCGAGATCAGCCTCCTCTGTCTTCCCTTTACCGTTCAATGCAAATACAATCAGCAGTACTACTAAAATAACAAACAGACCACCCACAATAAAATATCGATAATATCTTGCAAAGAACTCTCTCATACCGTTATTTGCCATGCCCATATTGATACATCCTTTCATATGACTTGCCCAAAATAACTGCCGGATAGTAACAAAACCATCGGCGATGCACCCGAGAGGATTCGAACCCCCGACACATGGCACCGGAAACCACTGCTCTATCCCCTGAGCTACGAGTGCGGATGCGAAATCGGAAAACAGATTTCGCACTTGTATAATGATACCATAGCATTGCAAAAAATTCAAATGAAAATATTGAGAATGTTACAAAGATATTACAGACTTAATATTTCGTTCTTTTCTCTAGAGTAATAATAGACATGATCTGCAAGTATTTCTTCCGTTTCCAGCTGTGTCGCATTGACCTCTCGAACCATCTGCGTAAACTTAGAATGTTCATTTTGTTCACCGGTAGGAACCAAAATCAGTTCATGAATGCTGCTCGGAATGATGAAAAAATCCAACTTAACCTGATCTGCAAAGTCAGACAGAACATCACTAAATAACATACAGGAGGCTCCGTTGATCTGCTTCTTGTTGGATAACACATACATCGGAATTCTTTCCTGCTCTGCCTCTCTAGTCAAATCAAGTACAAATTCTGACAAGTCCTCATCCGACGGACACTCAGTATTCTCATCGCCGCATTGGCATAGTTCATTTTTTAGGTTTGCCACCAGCATTTCGCGCATCATTTCCTCAAGCCCTCTGATTTGATATCCAAGGAGTTTTCTGGTATTACATTCGGCTGCCTGATATAGGTCATCAACCGTAACGCCCCACATTTCCAGATGGTTTTGATGGATCAGTATTGTACCGGATCCTATTTCATCATGTATGAGCATACAATAAAAAACGACTGCCAGATCCAGATACCTTTTATGTGGTACCTCTTTCAAAAGTTCTGTGTTTTTCTCGAAACTGATCAGTTTACACATAATACGTGCTTTCACACATTCATAATCCATAAAGAAATCGATGTCCAGTTTCATTTCCGGTTTATGATTCTCGTATTGTTCAATCAGCTTCAGAATAATCTCATGAAACCCCGTTCCCTTTTGATATGCCTGATAATATGGCTCCAGATAAATCGTTGGTGACAGATTGCCTCCTGTCGGCATAATGGATATTCCTCTCAGTCTGACAGAATTATTCTTAAGTGTTGTTTCCTCCCTAACCTTCGCAGTATTTCCAAGGTATTCTTCCAGTTTTTCTTTTGTCTGTTTAATAAATTCGTGATATGTCATACCTTCCCTGCCTTTCAAAATGCAGGCAATTAAAAACAATAGGAAAGGCCCGCTCTCCTATTGTCATCTCAAAGAAATATTATTCGGCTTCTGTCTTATACTCTTGACAGATATTCGCCGGTTCTGGTATCAATCTTGATTACGTCGTGCTGATCCACAAACAATGGAACATACACTGTAGCACCTGTCTCAACAACTGCAGGCTTGGTAGCCCCCTGAGCTGTATCACCCTTAAATCCGGGCTCGGTCTCTGTTATCTCAAGTTCAACAAAAAGTGGTGGCTCAATCGCAAATACATTTCCATTATGAGCACATACCTTAACCATCTCGTTTTCCTTAACAAATTTCAAAGCATCTCCGACTGTCTCTGCAGATAAAGCAATCTGCTCATAAGTCTCCATGTTCATGAAATTATACAGATCACCGTCTTCATACAGATACTGCATATCATTTCTATCAATACGTGCGGCCGGAAATTTTTCTGTAGGTCTAAAGGTTTTCTCAACCACACCACCATTTATAATATTTTTTAACTTTGTTCTGACAAAAGCTGCACCCTTGCCCGGTTTAACATGTTGAAACTCAATAATCTGATAAATATTATTATCCATTTCAAGCGTCAAGCCATTTC
>CAZVYQ010000102.1:0-3558 GCA_964631375.1 uncultured Lachnospiraceae bacterium
AGGCAAGATTTCAGCCACTGTCAATGGTTCAACAGACAGTTATGTCATCAAGATCACAGATACGGCAGAGGCAGATGCAGCCGCAGATCAGGCATTGCTTGGAAAATACGGTTCATTGGATGCGATTCGGTATCTGCCGATTGATATCAGTCTGTATGATAGTACCGGAACGACCAAGATCTCACCGATCCCGGATGGTATCACGATCTCGCTGACGATGCCGATTCCGAATGATCTCGCGATCTATGGTGGTAATGCCAAGATTGCTCTGACTGAGGATGGAACACTCAAAACGATACAACCGAGATTTACTGTAATCAACGGAATACCGTGTATGAATTTCACGATTGATCATTTATCACCTTATGTAGTTTATGTAGATACTTCAAATCTCTCTGCTACAGGATCACAGGATGCGACACCTGTTACAGGCGATCCGATCCATCCGAAATGGTTCCTAGTCATCGGACTGGTAGCGTTTGCGGTGGTTTTATTCTTAAAGAGAGATCCGGAGGAGAGATTCAAGACTGCATAGTGTAGAATGGCCGGAGGAGACATATGGCAAGGTATGTGAGAAAATTAATTGCCGTTCTTTTGATGGTGACGGCACTCATTGTAACCCAGATCCCGGCTGTGGATGTTGATGCAGCAAGGATTGATATAGGCGATTATACAATGGATGGCGATATACTGGTAAAATATAATGGGACCGAAGCAACTGTGACGGTCCCTAATTCTGTTAGGACGATTGGTCATGAGGCTTTTGCAGACAATACTCATTTGACAGAGGTAATCCTTCCGGAGAGCGTGACTAAGGTTGATTTTTCATCCTTTGAAGACTGTACGAATCTCTCAAAGGTTGTAATGGGTACTCAAGTCAAAACCATTGGTGCCAGTGCTTTTTCAGGCTGTACTGCTCTAAAATCAGTCTCAATTCCTGCAAAAACTTCAGAGATTGGTTCAGGTGCATTCGCAAAATGTTCTTCTCTGACCAATATCAATATTGATCCGAACAATGAACATTATATCTGTAAGGACGGTGTACTATATACCATTGATCAGTCTTTACTGGTACAATATCTGGCGGGAAAGCCATCTGCCTCATTTACGATGCCGTCTACTGTGAAAAAGATAGGTGAGTATGCGTTTTGGGGCGCAGAGTTATTAACAGGTGTAACGATCTCAAGTGGTGTTAAAGAGATACCTGAGTATGCCTTTGATAATTGTAACGGATTGTCTATTGTTACAATTCCAAGTTCTGTGGAGTCATTACAGGCTTATTCTTTTGGAGACTGTGTTAATTTAAAGGAAATCAGGATACCGAAATCCGTCGGTTATATTGATGAGATGGCCTTTGCGTGCAGTGATAATACTATAATCCAGTTTATGGACAGTAGTGGCAATCCGATTGCTTCGGATACAGTTAAACCCAATGGTACAGAGACAGAAGGAACAGTCAGTGGTAATACAGCTAATGGCAATCAGACGAAACCAACGACCACCTCAGAGACATCTGCAATATATGATTACGTAGATTTCAGTGAAAATGTGTTGCCGGGTGAATTGGGAGCAGGCAGGATCGTAGGAGGCAATGTATTGGTGATGATGTCTTCTGATCAGGCGGTGCGAGGTGTGGATCTAAGTGGTGCCGAGACTGAGGATGGGATAGCCGGAAGCGGTAATCACGGTTCCTATATTCCGGGAGATTATGATATCATTACAGGAGTGCTGGCAGGCTATCATGGTGGCGACTCAGATGTGACTCTGCCTGTTAATGTCACCAGAATAGGTGACAGGGTATTTTACAAGAATGATACGTTGAATTCGGTCAATATTCCAACCAGAACGACATCTATAGGAGATTTTGCATTTGCACGCTCAGGTCTATCATCGGTTACCATACCGGAAGGTGTTACTGATATTGGTTATGCTGCTTTTTATCATTGTAACAAATTATCTAATGTGACGATTCCGGCTACAATCACGCATATTGCTCTGGGTGCCTTTGAGGGTACGCCTTGGCTGAGCGGCTGGATGAGTGGAAATGATGGGAATGACTTTCTGGTTGTCGGAGATGGCATTCTTCTTGCTTATCGTGGACTGGGTTCGGATGTCGTGATTCCAAGTGGGGTGAAGACCATTGGGGCAGAGTGCTTTAAAGGGAATGCGTCTGTGTCTGGCGTTTCGATACCGGAGGGCGTTGAAACCATAGGAGAGGATGCATTTAATGGATGTAGTTCCCTGCATACAGTTCATTTACCGCAAAGTTTAGTTAAGATAGAGGATCGGGCATTTGCAGACTGTCCGCTTGAGCAGATCGAGATACCTGCAGGCGTACAGGAGATCGGTCTGGGAGCCTTTGATGCAACGGCAATCGGTTCGCCAATGCAGACGATTGTGTTCGAAGGTAATACACTTCCAAAGGTTTCTTATAATCCTACTGCAACCAGATTATCAGGAGAGAATCTTAGGAAACTGGCTTTACAAGGAGTTAATAATGCAATCATTCCAAAGGATACTGAGATTGCGGATGAATCTATACTGAGTCCTCAAAGCTATGGATTTCGTGGGCTTGTTTATTCGATTTCAGGTGAGTCTGCAGGTAGCGAGGCGGGGACATTGGAATTACAGAGTTGTACCTTGCTTCCAGATTCGACAACGGGTGTAGTGACGATCGACCCTCATGCCAGAATTAGTGGAGCTGATTATATTATGACTGGAGTCAGACAAAAAGCATTTTCACCCTATCAGACAGTAGAGGAATGGAGTGGTTTGAAACTGACGGATATACAGGTACAGGGAAATGCCTCTGAGGGTCTGATGAATCTGATATCAGATATCTCATTTGCAAGTACTGGAGGCAGTACGTCATTGGACACACCTATTACGATTAGCTCCTCACGTACAGGAATGGATCGAACAGATCTGATGTCAGCACTAATCCCGGGAAATGAGAATACATATCAGTTGACAATCACTGAGGGGGAACAGTCTGAGGCAAGAGCAGATCAAGCACTTGCAGCAGAGTATTCTACGATCAAGGGCGCTGTCATCTTTCCGATGGAGATCACCTTATCTGATCCGATCTCTGATATACCGATCACGAAGCTCGCGGCAAACAAAATGGAATTGTGTCTACCGATTCCGTCAGTCTTTCAGGATACAACAGATGTAGAGATTGGTGCGATTGGTACAAATGGAACCTTGGAACGTCTGTCTTCGGAGATCGTAGACCTTGGGGGAACCAATGGTATCAAATTTGTTGCCAGTCATTTTTCAACATACGTGATCTACAAAATGTCAGAGACAGCAACAAAAGAGTCACAGGATTTGCAGAACAGTCTGGCAGATGCAAAGCAGGGAAGTGGAAATTATATCATTCAAACTCTGTCAAAGGGAACAGGTGGGATACACCCCAAGTGGTATGTCGCAGGGCTACTGGCATTATTTGCAGTGATTTTGTTTTGTATGAAGAGTCACAAAAGAAGTTGATTTTTTCGCAAACACTAGTATAATGAAATAGATTGTACCGGTGTTTTGCTTTAAGAGAGGAGCTGT
>CAZVYQ010000103.1:0-3452 GCA_964631375.1 uncultured Lachnospiraceae bacterium
TTTTTCGCAAATCGGTTTTACTGATGATCTAACTTTCACGTTAAACCCTCCTTTCCATGAACACGGCTTTCTGCTTGAAAGCCGGCACTACTTCAAAAAAAGACCGTTTTATATTGTAACACACCATGTGTTAAATATCAAGTGATTTTGGATGGAAGGACATTTTGCCCTCTCTTACTTATCTCTCCAAATGATTCTTCCCTTGGACAGATCATAAGGTGACAACTCCATTGTTACTTTATCTCCCGGTAATATCCTGATAAAATTCATTCTCAGTTTTCCGCTGATATGTGCCAATACCTTGTGGCCATTCTCAAGTTCTACCTGAAACATTGCATTTGGCAGCTTTTCAATGACTGTTCCTTCAATTTCAATAACATCAGCTTTTGACATCCGTTTTCCTCCCGATATAAATCCTGATTGCCCGTTTCACTTCTTCGTTGCTTACGTTCTGACCGGCTGCCAGCTTCTCGCTGCATTCCGGCTTATCATTTTTGATGATCTGGATATGCTTTCTGTTCTTACGTTTCGGATGATCCAACATTTTCGTCTTTCCATCCACCAGATATACATATTTAGAATCTTCCTTTATTATGATATAAATATGATTCTTGTCGTGTCCTGCTAAGGAAGCTGCAAATAACCCTGTCATTGCATCATACCTCCAATGTAAGAATCTCCGGCTCTCCGTCTGTAATCAAAACGGTGTTCTCATAATGTGCGGAATAGCTTCCATCCTCAGATACAACTGTCCAATCATCTTCCAGCCATTCTACATCATATCTTCCCATATTAATCATAGGTTCGATGGCTAACGTCATACCTGCTTTTAAAATCGGTCCCCGTCTACGCTGGGCAAAATTCGGTATCTGTGGATCCTCATGAAGCTTTGTTCCGATCCCATGTCCGACCAGATCTCTCACGATTCCATATCCGAATTGACTGATATATGCATCAATGGCATTTGAGATATCGTGCAGATGATACCCTTCCTTTGCAAACTTGATTCCCTCAAAAAAGCTCTGCTTTGTTCTCTCGATCAAAAGTCTTGCTTCTTCACTGATCTCTCCGACTGCATAAGTTCTTGCAGCATCTGAGTGGTAGCCCTTGTAGATCAGTCCCGCATCCAAACTGACGATATCGCCCTCTTGCAGGATTCTGTGTTTACTCGGAATTCCGTGTACCACCTCATCATTGACAGATACGCAAATGGATGCCGGATAACCGTTATAATTCAGGAAATTTGGAATACATCCCTTTGCACGTATTAACTTTTCGCCTAATTGATCAATATCCATTGTGGAGATACCGGGACGTACAAATTGTCCGAGTTCATCATGAACCGAACATAAAAGCTTCCCGGATTCACGCATCAGGTCAATTTCTCTGGCAGATTTAACTGAAATAGCCATTACCTTATGCTCCTAAGATTGAGACGATCTCAGCGAATACATCCTTCATATCCTTTGTACCGTCTACTTCTTTTAATATATTCTTTTTCTGATAATACTCAATAAGCGGCTGCGTCTGCTCATGATACACCTGCAGTCTTTTCTTGACTGTCTCCGGCTGATCGTCATCTCTGAGTACTAACTCTTTACCGCATCTATCGCATATACCATCCTTTTTAGGGGGTACATGTTCAACATGATAGGTTGCTCCACATGCAAGGCAGGCTCTTCTTCCTGACATTCTCTTAATGATATTCTCATCAGGCACCTCTACATTGATGGCAAAATCGATCTTCTCATTCATTTTTGTAACTGCCTGATCCAATACTTCTGCCTGTGGAATGGTTCTCGGAAAACCATCCAGTACATATCCTGCTTTGCAATCTTCTTTTGCAACTCTGTCCAATAATATCCTGACTGTGAGTTCGTCGGGAACCAATGCTCCCTGATCCATATACTTCTTTGCTTCCAGACCAAGCTCTGTCTGTTCCTTAATATTTGCTCTGAATATGTCTCCTGTAGAAATATGCGGAATGCCATATTGATCAGCAATCATCTTGGCCTGTGTACCTTTTCCGGCACCCGGAGCCCCTAACATTATGATTTTCATCTTAGTTCCTCCAATAGTCACGCTTTGGCAAGGCTGATAAAAGCCTTGCCATCACGTTTGTTAATCATTTAAAAAGCCCTTGTAATTACGCACTAACATTTGTGATTCAACCTGTTTTACTGTCTCCAGTACTACACCGACGATAATGATCAGTGATGTTCCACCAAAGGATACACTCGCACCAAACACACCGTTAAAGAAAATCGGGATCACCGCTACGATGATCAGGCCTACTGCACCGATAAAAATGACATAATTCAATATTTTTGTTAAGTAATCGCTGGTCGGTTTACCCGGACGAATACCCGGAACAAATCCACCCTGCTTTTTCATGTTGTTTGCGATCTCAAGCGGATTGAATGTAATGGATGTATAGAAGTAAGCAAAAAAGATTACTAACAGGATATACACCAACAAACCAACAGAATCAATCATACTTGCCGGCTTGCACCAGTTTGAAGAGGACAGCATTCTGAGGATCGTTCCGCCGACGCCTGTTGCTTTTACATTTAATAACGAACATACTACAACCGGCAGCTGCATCAATGAGGATGCGAAGATAATCGGGATAACACCTGCTGTATTAACCTTCAGAGGAATATTTGTGGAGTTGCCTCCTACCATTTTTCTTCCCTGAACCTTCTTTGCATACTGAACCGGAATCTTTCTCTCTCCGCCATAAAGAACAACTACCAATACAACTGTCAGCAATACGACTGCAATGATAATCGCACCTGCAAGTGTTGCAGTTGCAATTGACTTTGTCTTCATGAACTGCTCATACAAAGCTGCAAAATCCTGTGGTATTCTGGATACGATATTGATTACCAAAACAATCGAGATACCATTTCCCACTCCATTTTCAGTAATCTGCTCACCGATCCACATCAGGAATGCAGAACCTGCTGTCAGTGCTACGATGACGGTAATGACATTGATTGCATTATACTCATCCAGTAATCCCTGGTTACCAAAGCCAATTGCCATTGCAGTTGACTCGATCAAGGATAAACCTACCGTCACATAACGGGTAATAGCTGCAATTTTCTTTCTTCCGTCCTCGCCTTCTTTTTGCATTTCCTCTAATTTCGGAATTGCAATTGTTAAAAGCTGCATGATGATGGAAGAAGTAATATATGGGGTGATATTCAATGCAAACACAGACATGTTAAGGAAGGAACCTCCTGTAAATGCATCCAGAAAATTAAACGCATCTCCTGTCTGTGCTGCAAACCAATTACTGAAATACTCTCTGTCAACTCCCGGTACCGGAAGCTGGCAGCCTAATCTGATGACTATGAGCATTAAAAAGGTAAAGAGTAACTTTTGTCTGATCTCCTTCACCTTAAATGCATTCTTTACCGTAGTAAGCATTAGATCACCTCTGCTTT
>CAZVYQ010000104.1:0-3155 GCA_964631375.1 uncultured Lachnospiraceae bacterium
TCAAAAATATAACGTCAATTTAGCATCAGATCATTACAGTCTGATGCTATTTTAATTAAATATTTAATTTTATAAAAGAGAGATTACTCACAAATCAGTAAATCATTTATTGAGACTATACGTGCAAACGTATATAATAAAAGAATAATCTTGCTATGAAAGGGGATCTGTATATGGAATACATCTCAACCAAGGACGCAGCCAAAAAGTGGGGGATTTCTCTTCGCCGAGTGCAACAGCTGATTGCGGATGGTCGAATTACCGGAGCAAAGAAATACGGCGTTTCATGGATGATTCCTGCCAGCAGTGAAAAGCCAAACGACCCACGCAAGGTACATAAGACCCGTTCCAAAAAAGAACCGGAATATCTGTTTATGACTTCAGCGGTGTTCTCCAAACGGAATCACAGCGTTATAAAATACTCGAATTCTTTGCGATACATGTTAAATTTGGAGGCAGACATGGCCTACCGTCGTGGCGATCCCCAGCCAGCAATAGACTTATGGCGAAACACAGCTGTTGATGATCCGATCAAGCTGACGGCAGCCTCCATCGCTACTGTAGCCGCCATCAGCATCGGAGATTTCGTCCTATATGATGAAATACAAAAAACTCTGCAAAGCATCATGGTAAAGACCAAAAATAAACGGAGTCTTGCACTACTCAGTCTGCCCCAGACACTGGCAGCAGTGAGCATGGCGTCGGTGGGTATGACACCACAATGGCTGATGGATGGTGATTTCTCCCTCTTTGACAGGGAACTGATTCCGTTTTTGATGTATCTGTATGCACTTCATCTGCGAAATATAGGTGAGCTGAAGGGTGTCCTTTATACTGCAAAAACCTCTTATGAACTATGCGTGCAAACGAATACATTTACATGGATTGATATTTACAATTTGATTTTATGTGCGCAAGCTAGTTTTGACCTTGGTGACAGAACGAAGGCACAGGAATATTTGCTCAGTGCAATGAAGCTCGGATTGCCAATCGGGTTTATTGCGCCATTTGCGGATTATCTTGGTACATTGGGCGGGCTTGTGGAAAACTGTCTTGATACCTATTTCCCGGAACAAAAAGAGCCAATTATTGAGCTTTGGAGCCAATATTTCAACAATTGGATGGTATTTCACAACAGATTTACCCGTGAAAATATCACCACAGTTCTCAAATCTCAGGAGTATCAGCTCGCAAGGATGATTGCTCATGGAACATCTTATGTTGAAGCAGCAAGACAGATGAACCTGTCTGTCGGACGAGTCAAAAACATTCTTCACGACGTTTACAGCAAGTTGTATATCAGCAAAAAAAGCCAATTGAACCTCTTCTTAACCTGAAAAAAGCATCCATTTTTTCCTCCAAACGGCACTTTTCAGAAGGCAAAATTGCCTTTATGATAAATTCGGAGGCTGAATGTACTTCTGCTCCAAAGCATCTTTGCAATAGAACGATGCCCTGTAGCGATATCATAGCAGGAAGAGCATCAGACAAAATACAGGGGATGAGAAATTACAGCATGAGGCATGATAGAAAAGGGAAAAATAGCAGGAGGGAAATGAAATTGAAAAGTAAAGTGACAGCAAAGGTAATGAGTTATATATTAACAGCAGCAATGTTGATTGGAGGATTGACATTGTCACCGCTTGCGACAGTGGAGGTAAAGGCAGCTGTTCCTTCTGCACCTACTGATGCATGGTGGGATGCCAGTGGTAATGGAACTGCCCACTGGGATGCGGTAGATGATGCAACGAGCTACAAAGTCAGATTGCGCGATGCTAATGGTGATACTATTATTCTCAATGTTGAAACAGTTCAAAATTATTATGATTTTAGTAGCCAAATTGTGAATGAAAGATATAATTTTGATGTAAGGGCTGTTAATAGTGACGGTGAGTCTACTCCCAAGGTTGAGGAACAATGGGGAACAGTGAAAGTGAACGGTGGAACATCTGATAGGCTGCTTACACCTTATAATGGTAGTATTAATATTACTGCTAATTCGCCAGCTACAGGAATGCATTTTAAGGAATGGACGGTACAGGAACAGCTGGCATCTGAGTTTGATCGTACAAGTGCAGAAACCACTATTATAATGCCAGCCTCATTATTTGTTGAAGTTACAGCAACATATGAGGCAGACGGCACGACGATAAGTAATACAACAGTTTCCGGAACAAAGAATACTCCTATTACAGACACGGAAGCAACGATTACTCTAGATAATGCTATAAAATTTAATTCATTGTCAGCAAACACAGATGTTAGCACTTGGTTTACGAATATGCCAGCAGGTCTGATAGCGAAAATCAAAACAGCAGTTGCTCAAGGTACTACATCCGCAACAGTTGAATTTTCTGGTACCCCTACTGTGGCAAGTTCGAGTGCAATGACAGTCACAATACCTTATGGTGATATTGTTGAGTGTAAGTCATTGACAATAGCAAATAATGCAAATGCAAAATGGAACATATCTGATTCTAACACACCAGCACCGCAACAGGATGATTCAGAGAAAACGTCAGAGACACAACAGAACAACTCCAATCAATCAGAGAATACCAATGTCAATCCTCTCACATGGAGCTATTCAGGAGGTAGTTCGAATATTCAGTGTATCATCGACAAACAAGGTCCCGCATGTACAGCAGCATTTAAAGCAGCCACACCAGAGGGCTATGCAGAAGCTTTTACCTTTAACATGTTAGGCAAAGACAATGGTACTTTCAGAACCGGTTCCAGCAAGAAAACTGGTGAGTTTACTTTGAACATTCCACCGCAATATCGAAAAGCAGGCAGAACCTTTGCTTTAATCGGAATTGATAAGAATGGACGTACAAAGATATTTACGGATACAGACTTAAGTGACAATAGTATCACAGTTATGCTTGATATTGAAGGCTATGCATTTTCCTTAATCTATACAGATACAGGTGCTATTGTTCCAAGTGGAAACGTAACCACAGGTGCAGGAAGTGGAACCTATACTGTACAGAAGGGCGACACCCTATCAGGAATTGCAAAGAAACTGGGTAAGACAAAACAATCTCTGATTAACAAGAATCAATCCCAATAAACTGAGAATCAATCAGAAAATAGAATACTAATCTACATCTAATTCAATACGTCAAATAACAGAGCCTCATATTTATATGTCG
>CAZVYQ010000105.1:0-3106 GCA_964631375.1 uncultured Lachnospiraceae bacterium
TAACTCATCGGTTTCAAGACTCTCAGCACCAAGCGGACGTTTGTTTCTCTACAATCAGAACCTAGATACGAGCTTCTGGCAGTTTGAAGTTCTTGACGTACAAACGGGACAAACGCTATACACTGTACCAATTAGCGATTCACCAGGTTCCAACAACTGTGGTGCCATCGTTCAGATTGACCCCTGCGGCTATCAGGTATCCATTCCAACCGCAGATAAACATCTGTGGTCCGCATGGGATGACTTCATCTCCCTGGAGAACAGTCAAAACGCTCTCCTCAATAATGTTACACGTTCCGTACCCAATCATGATGCATCATCTGTCGGATACAGCTATACATGCTCCGTAAATGATGAAAATGCTGTTCTTCTGATTGAAATAACAGATATAGCGGCTGATGTCCGAAATCTCAAACTTTGTGCGAAAACAGCGGATGGAAGCGTCACGCTGGATGACGACCTTTATTCATTACTCGATCAATCATCCGGAACGGTTGTTGACGGTAAATTGAACGCTGCAAAAACCTATACGCTACGTCTGAGTGTTCAGGACGGGCAGCCTTTTGATTTGGATCTGAACAGTGGAAATATTCGTGTAGAGGTTTATTTTACGACGAGATAAGGAGATAATACTGATCGTCATATAAATAGTTATTTCTGAAACGACTAATCAAGTTCATGAGTAGATCAGTTATCAAGAATTCTGGCTATTAAGTCACGAATCATTTTTTTCCTGTTATCCGTACTCTCTCTTCTATAGTAAGGAGAATGAATCGTACCAGATAGGCTATACAGTAGCTGGCTTGCAAGCAAATCGGGAATGAGCTTGCTTGAATACTCCCAATGATACAGCATCTTGGCAAATGCCGGTTGTAAACTCTCAATTGTTTTTGCTGCAAACGCATAACGAATCGTCCAATGAAGATTCTCGGAGACTTTTTCGAAATCAACTACTCCTTGCTCAACGTAGTCAAAAAGCATATTAATGAACTGTTCACGATCATAGCAAGTTTTCGTCATTGTTGCGAACTGCAGCTGATAATTCTCAAAAAACCTTTCCACTACTTCATGAAACAGTTCATCTTTAGATTTGAAATAGTGATAAAACATCCCTATCTCACCACCGACTTTTTCCAGAATCATTCTGACAGAAGTCGCTTCATATCCATACTCAAAGAACAGCGGCATTGCAGCATCAATAATTTTATCCCTTGTTCCACCTTCAAGAATCTTTTTTCGTCCCATTTATTTCACCTTCTCTATCCAGTCTGCAATACAGCTCAAAACCAACGGATAATTGCCTATCTGGCAATGATGATCTGCACTTTCCTCTGCAGTAAACAGACGGCTTGTCACACTTTTTGCATGAACCAGAGCATTGACCTGTTCATCTAAAAATACCGTATAAATATCCTTTGCTCCCGCTAAGACAAGCGTATCCTGTGTAATCAGCTTTGAAATTTCTCGTGTGTTATACTGCTTAATACAGTTAAAATATTCACAGGGAGTATGTACATTTTCATATATGAAATAGCCCTGCTCAAGCAGCCACTTAAGGAAATAAACCTCGTACATTTTCTTTGTTATGGGTTTCCACAAAATATTCTGCGGATGTCTTGTCAGGTAATCTAAGGTATTTCTCCTCCATTTCGGCATACGTGCAAGTAAAGAACCATAGAAATCATAGATTAAATCAAACATAACAAGTCTTTTAATACGTTGCTCATAAGCCGCTGCACGTGTGGCAAGATAACCTCCCAATGAGATTCCTATTAAAGTAACATCATTCAGGTGATAATAGTCCAGTACAGCAGATACACTATGCTCCCATTTGGGTGTCATTTTTATATTGCAATGGTACAGAACCTCGCCCTGACCCGGTCCCTCAAAGAAGTAAACATCATAGCCTAACTCATAGAAGTACAAGCCACAACTTAAAAACTCCTGCATAAAGCTGTCGTAGCCGCCATGCATTACAATTACGCCCTTATTTCCATCCGTATGCTTGCTAACATACACTGGCAGATAACCCGATTCAAAGGGTATCCTTTCGTATTTCAGATTTTCCTCCTTGTCAAAAACCTTTTTGTAAGCATCGAAGCATTTCTCATACAGAACCGCTTTCATCAGATTCCCGTCGCTGTCCTTCGCATCGCCGAGTGTATAAAATTGAGCTGCCCGCAAACAAACCGCGGCTTTTTCTGCCTCGCCTTTCTTCGCAGCTTCTTCTGCCAACTCAGAAAAAAGCTTTATCCAACATTCGAAGCTATCAATCCTATTACCTATATCCATCAGTTCATCATAAGATAATGCACCTGACGAGTAAAACCGATTCAATTGAAAGTTAAGTCCTTCGTCTTTATGAAAATTGTAAAAACCTACTGAAAACTGTTTCATATAGCACCTCCTCATAAAAAGAATATCGTTCTGTTTATATTATAGTAAGTGCCTGATCGTTTGTCAACGATAAGCAGAATATTGTTCTGTTTTGAACGATCACAGATTCGATCATCGTATATAAAAAGTTTTCCGTTGCCGCTTTTCTTCTTCTCATACTCATCTTTAATTAATCTTCGTTACTATAATATGTCTTCAGCTTTTGTTGACAAGGTCTGCATAAGACTAAAGAAATGCTCTGATTTACCTGTACTGAAAAACTCATACCAGTACTCTAGGGTGTCAGAACGGAAGACATTCAGATGTTCAATGATCTGCTTTGTCCACATCAAATAACCTGTGCAGCTGGCAGTGACAAGATTGTGATCCGCCACAGATGGTTCATCAACATAGAAGCTTTGTCCTTTATACGTGGGAACAAGCATATCGAGAAATCCAGGGCCATTACTGGTATGTGGACGATTGTCTAACAGGCCCATATTGGCAAGTGCTACAGTTGCACCACAGATGGCACAAACAAACGCACCACAGGAGAGAAATTCCTGTACTTTTCCCAAAACAGAAAAATTCTTTGGATCATTCCATGTATCTGCTCCGGGTAATATCAGCATATTTGATTCAATGATCTCCATTTCATCAACTGTGCAGTCAGGTATGATTTCGATTCCCCCCATTGTATGAATGGGATCTTTGGATGCACCAACCATTT
>CAZVYQ010000106.1:0-3101 GCA_964631375.1 uncultured Lachnospiraceae bacterium
CCGGACAATGATAGGATATGTACGATTCCGGCACGTGTGTATAGTTCTTTGACTTCCTGATCCAATGAGGTTTTATCTCCTAACAGGAGTGCATGCAGTATGCCTGCTTCCTTTTGTGGCAGACATCTGTCATAGACAGCCTTCAGATGCTCCCTGCACTGATACAGTGTTTCCTCCCATCTATGATAGCGAATTCCCTTTGCTGTAACTCTTGTCCCAGTCAAGGCAAAATCAACACCATTGATTTTCTGATAACGTGCCTGATCAAACTGACCCTCGTTCTCGGCACATGCAAATAAAAGGCATTTTCCTGTCACGGAAGCTCTGCTGCCCAAAAGAAGTTGTGGATCCTCACTAAAATATGCAATGATAGAATATGTTTTCCTGGATAACTCAGAAGAATTCTGAAGATGGACTTTCTCAAGATGTAAGACAAACTGATGATTTTTGTACTCTTTTTGTGTGACTTGACCTGTCAGGGAGATATACTGCCCCTCATGTACGTCTTCCTCTCCGGGCGGAGACGGAAGCCTCAAAACGCATAGCAGTAGATAGATGATCACCACAACTGCCAGACCAATCGCACACATTGGCCGCTTTAGCATCGTTACTCCTTTTCTACGATTTCCAGATTGCGCTCAAAAATTGTGGACATCAATATATGATCTCCAAAATACATATCACTTTCCCCATCGATGGAGATTTGAACCTTATTGACATTGGGCAGCTCTGTCAATGAATTGACCAAGGAATATATCACCATTTCTTCCGAAACAGGATAACTGAGCGTCAGAAAATCCGCACTCAGATTCAGATAGCAGATACCATCCTTGATGGTAGCTCCAAGGATCTTTGTAGTTGGTGTTACCGTAGGACGCATGCCCTTTTCCTTTGGTCCTTCGATTACCTGTTCTGTCACCAGTTTTTCCATGGAAATGTTACTGCTGTATGCAACTGTTTCCACTGTCTGTATCAGAGCGGTTCCTGTCTCATTTGCAAAATAAAGATTTAGGTTGGCCTTTTCATAGGAGTTGATCTCATTTCCTGTATTGTCAATAAAGCTTTCTGCTGTCATGACACTGATGGTCTTCTCATTGGTATCCCGCAGTGGTTCTCCCTTGATGATGAATGATACACAGTCAACTCCGTCAATCTGACACATCGTCTTTACAATCGCTGCTCTGCACAGTACTTCTCTTGCCGCATCCTCTGTATAATAATTCTCATCAAAATCGATCACCAGCTGTCCTTCCGCAAGACTGTAGTCCAATACATTGGTTTTGACATCAATTGGTTTTTTCAGTTCTGTATTCTGAGGGTCCGTTTCGAGTACGGCTAACATTTCTATGATCAGCTCCTCTGTCGTCTGCCCCTCCGGCTCATAGGGTTCGGCAATGACCTTCGTTTCCTGTTTATTAATATAGTAAACCTGAAATCCGGACTGTTCCTTGGGATTTGCTGCTGTACAGCCTTCCAGGCAAAGTACCAGAAGCAGCATATAGATAGTTAGGCATACAAGTCGATTATTCTTTTTTATTCTCATAGCTGTACCCCCACGTAATTCAGCGGTATCTTTACCGTAAACACGGTTCCGACTTCTGCCCCTGCATCCACCTTCACAGAACCGCGATGCATCAAAATGATGTTTCTGGTAATGGCAAGTCCAAGTCCACTGCCATCAATTTCTGTAGAATGAGATTTGTCAACTCGATAGAATCTCTCGAAAATATGACTCTGTTCTTCCTCCGGAATCCCGATGCCGGAATCTGCAACCAAGACTGTGAAAAACTGATGATCAGCATCCAGTGTTACATGTACCCAACCCTGATCCTTGTTATACTTTATGGCATTCTCCACAAGGTTCGTTAATGCAAGGGTAAACTTCACCTCATCAATCTGCGCGGTTACATCCCTGACGCTTTCCAATATCAATTCAATATGTTTCTTTTCTGCAATCGGATGTAATCGTTTTAATATGGATTCCAGTACTGCTTCGATATCCTTGGATTCGAGATTCAGTCTGGCCTCTGTCTTATCAAGCTTTACCAAGGTCAGCAGATCATTGATGATATTGTTTTCTCTGTCAATCTCCGCTGCAATATCCTCCATGAACTCATGATAGAGCTCAACAGGCACATTTTCCTGCTGCAATAATGAATCAGCAAGTACTTTCATGGAAGTCAGTGGTGTTTTCAATTCGTGTGACACATTAGATACAAATTCCTGACGCGAGGTATCTAACACCCGCGTTCTTGCCAGCATTTGGTTAAATGCATCTGTGATATATTCTGTCTCAAGGTAATCCCTTACAGAAATCTCTTCCTCTGTAAAGCCTTCCTTGACCTCATTGATCGCATTGATGATCCGTGAAAAGGGCTTCAACAACGCCATTGCCAATATATATGCCAGCATAAAGATCAAAATTGCCATCGTAAATTCCAATACAAGTGCCTTTTGTCCCAGAATCTCAATGGAGTCCATGATAGAATCTGTGGATACACTCGTCAGCATGACCCCATACATCTCCAGTGTCGTAGGATCTACGATCGGTATCGTCATCTCAATGTAATGATTATTTTCATCGTAATGACTGATCGTCTCGCCTTTAAAGCATTTGATGACTTCCTCAGAAATAATGGTTTTGCCTTCATTGAGAGCATAGGTATCTCTGATAATCCTGAAATTATCATCAATGATCAGGATACGGCCATCATATAACGTTGATAACTGATTCAGCTCACTGTTGACAACCTCTGAGTCCGGATCTGAGAGATAATTGTACGTGATCAAATGATTGGCAAGAATTTTACACTGGTTCTGTACATCTGAAATACGCAGGCTGACAGCCCGTTCCTCATAATTATTCAGGATTGCAAAGTGCATAATGGCGCTGGGAATGATGCCCACCGCCAATATGATGATAAAAATTCTTAACTTCAAGCTGCGCAAAAGTCTTGCCTTGCTTAATTTGTTTTTTATTCTCTCAAGAATGATAAACCCCTCCGCTCATCCGTTCTACAGTACTAATTGTTATCTTTCAAAGTAATAACCAATTCCCCACTTTGTATGAACGTATTGTGGCTCACTTGGATTGGATTCGA
>CAZVYQ010000107.1:0-3093 GCA_964631375.1 uncultured Lachnospiraceae bacterium
CCGCTTTAATTTGATGTTTTCTCTGTTTTGGCGTTTGCGTTCTTCTCGGTTAAGAAAATCGTTAACAACGCGCTGGTTGCCCTCCCTAATACCATCGTATTCCATTTTCAATGCAAGGATCCTTTTTTGGGCAATTGCCCTATTACACTTTACGCCAAAATCTTTTTTTCGTGCAATCCAGTGCTGAATGTCAGTAACGGTAACGCCTACATATCTTGCAGCATCTGATAAAGTGGCACCAGCCGTAAGAGAGTTAATAATATCTTTACTTATCTCTGACGTGAATTTTGTTGGGCGTCCTTTCTTGGATTTTTCTGTTGTCATTCTTTGCAACCATGGTGTTAATCTTTTCTGGTAATAGCCTTTCTTTAATTATCCTCTTTGCGCAATACGGATAGCTTCCGCAACCGCCGTGTCCATGTCGTAGTATTTAAAGGAGCCTAGCCTGCCGCAAAATACTATGTTGCTTCCAGCATTCTTCTTAATATAAGCGTTGTATATTTCTGCGCCTCTTTTTGTTTCGACTGGATAATACCGATCAATGTCTTTAGTTTTGTCAAATATTTTACTCTTTTCAAAATACGTAACTTTTTCTGAGATGTTATTTTTTTGAATGCCGATATCGTAGTACTTTATACGACGAATATAATCGTTATCAGGGAAGTTTACGACAGGGGGAAGATAATGTTTTCCTTCTTCTTTAGTGTGAGTTCCAAGCCAGTGTCTTGTTATGTATGGGAGATCTCCCTCGGTGTAATCAAAAAACTCGTCAATAGCGCCAGTGTAAAACACTTTGTCATACTTTGAAATATCTTTTTTGTCAATTTCCGAGCTGGTTATAACATGTACTTTGTGTTCTTCTAGTAATCGTTGTATTAATGTTGAAAAACTAATTTCTTGTCCGTCCGTTGGCATAACTTGATATCGTGCTTGAAAATATGAATCGTCCATGCTCAGACGTAAACGAAACCGCTTACTCATAGCGGATTCCATGTCTTGATAGTAGACTCCCCACTGTTTCTGAGAATACGAAACGAATAATTGTTGACGAATTATATTAATGACGTTTTTCGACTGATCTGACAATTCCGAATCATTTATTATGTCGAAAAATTGAACTGAACTACCAAATCCAAATCGATTTAACAATTCTTTAGCAGTTTGAATATAAGTCTTCGGGTATAAAATTCGGATGGTATCCAAATTCGCAGGAACCGGAACATATATCCCCCCCCCTAAAGATGACATAACCCGATGCCGGTATGGAATCCAGGTTGTATATTTAGACAAATAGCGAATTACTTTTTTATTTTCAGTATGAAAGAAATGTGGACCGTGCAATTGTCGATACCCGTACTTCTGAGTATATTCATCAGCAACATTGCCTCCAACAATATCCCTTCTCTCGAAAACGTCAACTTTGTTTGCAGCGTTATTACTCAGTATATTTGCAATAACAGCTCCAGTAATACCGGCCCCGACCACTGCATATTTTGTCATTTCTTGAACTCCTCTCGAATCACGCGGACAAAGGAATATTTGTTAACAAGCTTGTGATGTACACGTTTCATTACGCTTAAAAACGTAACATGAATTGCACTTGGCGCCGCGATAAATAGGTACATTGATTTCGCGTACGTACCGAATGCCTGATACAATTCAGTCATTCCTCCAGAATCTTGTTGTGTTACTGTTTGAACAATATAGAGATTTGGCAAACAAATAAAAAGTTGTCCGCGATAATTGCCGATAGTCGACGTTAAAATATCATCGTTCATACGCCCATTCCAAACGAGAGGACGATCTGTTGAAACGAACCACGTATTCATCGTTTTGTGGCGCACTTTGTTTTGAGTAAAAACAGGGTTAGCGCTTCCTCCCAAAAGGTCTCCCCCCTGAGAAAACGAGATAGCCATAGCACCTGACTTTTTATAATATTTGATAACAGAACAAAAAATAGAGTCTAAATCTGATACTTTTGTTCTACTAACGTTCCCTTGACTATCTTTAGACCAATATATTGCCGTCATATCATCATCAATTTGACACATATAACGAATGCCTAGAGTGGGAGCCATCTCCATCATGGCATTCCGGGCAAACACTCCACAACGCCATTCGTCAAGGTTATCCATAATGTCCATTCGTTTTACAATGTCTTTTTTGTCAAAAACGACTACTTCATTTCCGTATTTTTTTTGGTATTCAGGAAGTTGCTCGTCATCAATTGAACAGAAAAGGAAAATTCTTCCTGTATATCCTTGACGTCTTAGCGTATTATACGTGTAGACTTTTTCGCTGCGTCCAAACGTTAGAATACATACGGCAAAGTCGTTCAATAGTAGTTTATTGTTGTTACTCATCGTCGTTTTCCGCGTTAAAGAAACCTTCTAATTCTTGAGACATCTTGAAATAACCATTTTCAATCGCTTTGTCCATGTCTACGATTACGAGAGCATTCTTTTCAAACAACTCTTGTACTTTTTTGTCCGCATGAGCATAGAATTCGGCGATTTTGGCAAAGTTAAATTTCACGTGTCGGTATGAAGCGATTTTAAGAAATGTTTTCAATTCCTCTGGAATATCGGACATCGAAATTTCCTCAATTAAGGAATCAGATAAAGACGACTCTGTGAGGTCGTCTATTGCTGGATTCTCTCCGGTTATCTCATAAACTAGTCCACTAACCTTTTGAGAGTACTTTTCGAAATTGATAATTTCGTCGTCATCTTTAGATAACAGAGATTCAAAGTCTGAATTGAAGTTGATAATTTCATCCGGATCCCAATTCTTCAATATGTCAGAATCCCACTCACCTGCTACAATGTTATCTTTTATCGCATATTCCCGAAGTTTTTCAGCAGGAACGTTTGTTGAAATTATTTTACAAGGTACTGTTTCAACGTCTAATTCTTTCAATGCCCGGAGACGCATGTTTCCGCCAATTGCAACATATCTATCGATTGCAAGGGGGTATACTAACAATTCTCGTAATTCCAGCATTTCACGAGCATTGTCAATAGAATCAATCAATTGTTTGAGCTTTTCCTTTGATATTTTTCTAGGGTTAGCTGGAACGCCAGATACTTGTCC
>CAZVYQ010000108.1:0-3083 GCA_964631375.1 uncultured Lachnospiraceae bacterium
GAGCACTCGGCTGTTAACCGAGGGGTTGTTGGTTCGAGCCCAACTCGGGGAGTTGCAGTTCATTTGCATAGCAAATGTACTGCAGCGAAAAACTGTCCGAAGGAAGTTGTTCGTAATTGCTGGAAGCAATTCATTCTCAGCCAACTACAGAGAATGAAGGAAGTTTTCCGTGATTGCTGAAAGCAGTTTATTCTCACCCAGCAACAGAGAAAGAACCAAAGAAAGTGATTGGTACCGATAGAAATCGCTGTGGGTCTCACAATCTTCGATTGTTCGACTGTTGCGATTTTGTGAAACAAAATCACAACGGCTCCATGGTCAAGCGGTTAAGACATCGCCCTTTCACGGCGGTAACGCGGGTTCAATTCCCGCTGGAGTCATTTAAATTTAATACGATTTTTATATGAAATCGTTTTATACTGATATGGTGCCATAGCCAAGCGGTAAGGCGTGGGTCTGCAACACCCTGATCACCAGTTCAAATCTGGTTGGCACCTCTTTATGAATTGCTTCAAGCTTAGCATTTATGCAGGTTTGAGGCTTTTTATTTTGTAAAGAGGTGTATGTATAGTGTATGTACTAGCCTAAAATAGTGGACATTTGATTATATGTATCATCATTGACAGATACATCTTTTAAGTAGTGAAGTGTCATTGCTAATGTAGAATGACCTAGCATTTTTTGTAATGTTGTTGCAGGAACGCCATTTCTATATAGCAGTGATGCAACTGTAAATCTAATTTTGTGACTACTTCTATTCTCTATACCCAATGCATTACAACATTGTTTTAGGTGTCGATTAAAAGTACAAGTAGATAAACGTTGTCCGTCTTGCATGAAAATATATTCATTATTTCCGCTTATCTTCTTTATACGTTTTAATACTTCAAGAGCACCCTTTGTCAAAGGAATTGTTCTAAAACCATATTCTGTATTTCCTTTAACATGATTAACATTTTCATGTATACATGGATTGAAAGATAAATCATCATTCATTGTTTGTGTATCTAGTAATTGTCCCTGTATTCTTATGCCTTTTCCAATAATATCTGTCCACTTCAATGATTTTAATTCCCTAATTCTAACAGTTAAATGAAAATCGAGTTGAATGGCAAGTGAGTAAATGTCCTCTTTAGCTTGTAAATAGTCTAAAATTTGTGTTCTTTCTTCGAGTGTATACACATCATTTTTTATATTTACAGGCTTAAAGTTAAACTGTCGATAATTAATTTCTCGTATTGGATTGTGTTTTACTATTTCTTCTTCAATGGCATAGTAGTAAATACCATTTAGCACACTTTTTGCGTCATTAAACCTTTTTACAGTAATTACACCATTTAAGGTCATTTTTCTAAACAATGCAATATAATCTTTTGCGACCAATGTATTGATTGGTTTAGATACAATATCCGTATCTTTGTAATATGCATTCCATAGAAATATATTTTCTTTGAGTGTTTTATTTGATACCATGCAATTATCTCTACGCCATATCATCCATTCCGGAAACAAATCAGTAAGTGTACTTTGCTCTCTCCCGTAGTTTATATTGTATAAAATATCAATTAAGCCATCATATGTGGTTGATGTATACTGTTTACGGTTAATGTAAATATAATATTGATTACCATCCTTTCTTTTTTTTATGAGTAACTCATACTTCTTTTCAAGTTCCTTTCTTTTTCTCATAATAAATATTTTTTCTGATACCTCTGATACAGAGAGAGTATCATCTTCCAAAAGGGATGGCAAGTGAAAGTTATAATTTTTCATTTGCACTCCTTGTATTGAAATAGATTGGGGGAAAACGATTATTTCCCCCAAACCCCCTTTAATGACTTGCGTCATTAGTAAATCGATAAAGAAAGATTTACTAATCACACAAGTTAATCAAAAGGCACATTGTCAGTTTCAGTTGGTTTATAGAAGCCATTATTATCCGCATGAGCTGCCGTTTTTAAGTCATCATAATTCGTGTAATCACGGGCATTCATTTGAAATGGTGCTGGATGTGTTGGATTGGTATAATGATAAACAACATAGTTAATTCTTCGCATTAACTGCTTAATGCTATCAAGAGCCTGATTTTCACGGTCTACCATGAATTTGTAGGCTTCTTCAGGGGGAAATATTGATGTAATATGTACCTCAGTCCAGAGTGCTTGAGCATTTGCATATCTACAGTGAATTTGTATTCTGTAACCATCCAAATAATTAAGCAAATCTTGAAATTTCATATTTCCCTTAAATTCATCCATAAAGAGAATGCGTTCGCCCTGATATTTATCAAATCCGCCGATACTATAATCAGTCAATAGATATACATTTTCTTCTTTGTGTTTTTCAATTAATTGAACATGGGTATAAGATTTACCGCTTCCGCTTTCTCCAACATGCCAGTATACAGTAACATCCCTTTTTACTGGAGTTTCTTTTACTCGTTTATTGAAATATGCTTTACGGATTATGGTTTCCATACTTAGATATGCAATAGACATTTCAATAATTTCATTAGGTGTTTTTCCCTGTTCAATTAATTCTTCAATTATGTATATATCTCTTCTTGCACCTCTTGAAGCTTTTATCTGTCCGCGATATCTAGCAGGGATAATAACTGTATGTGATTTTTCAGCAAAGCGTCCGCGTTTATTAATGTAATCTTCTGCTTGTTCTTTATTTCCGCGTGTTCTTTCAATATGGATAGATGGAAACATTTTTTGTAGTGCTGTAAATCGTGATTTTGCTGGATCTTCCAGTACCATATGCATGTGAGGTGTACCAGTATCTCCAATCTCATAATTAATAGCACATGCTCTTTGTGGTTTATTTTTCATCCATAAATCTAATGCTTGTTCTACCATCTGTTCAGGCTCTGTATCATCACCAAATACTTTCTGTGGATTATTTAGTACACAGAACCATGAACGAGCAGATTCATTACTTTTGTTATTCATTTCAATCCTCCTTTCATAATGTGTCCCACATCTGTCCCATTATTGTAGGGACATTATTTTTAGTGGGAAATGTGATTTTTACTAGGTTTGTTATAGTTTGTCCCTGTCCCATAAGTCGGGGGTAATACT
>CAZVYQ010000109.1:0-3060 GCA_964631375.1 uncultured Lachnospiraceae bacterium
TTATGGGTATATGGTGCTGATTTTATAGAAATACTGAATATAATCAAGGGATTATGAACAAAATGAATTTATGCAAAAGAGGGATTTTGAGCAAATAGAGATTAAATGATTTGGGGATTTTGAGCAAGAAGAATTGGAAAGTCTACGATTGTGGAAGAATTTGCTCAAAAAGAATATAAAAGTTATATTTTGATTGATTTCTCCAATGTTTCTAAAGAGGTAAATGATTTATTTCAGGACATGTCAGATTTGGATTTCTTTTTCTTAAGACTTCAATTGTTATGCAAAAAAGATTTGTATGAAAGAGATTCAGTTATAATTTTTGACGAAGTACAGCGACAGCCATTGGCACGTCAGGCGATTAAGCATCTTGTGAAAGATCAGCGGTATGACTATATTGAAACAGGTTCGCTGCTTAGTATCAAGAAAAATATAAGAGATATTGTAATACCAAGTGAGGAAACAAGGATTACAATGTTTCCGATGGATTATGAAGAATTCTGCTGGGCAAGGGGAGATAATACAACTGCTACACTCGTAAAGTTGGCATTTGATCAAAAGAAGTCTCTCGGAGATGACGTAAATAGACAACTTATGAGAGATTTTCGTTTATATATGCTCATTGGAGGAATGCCGCAAGCTGTGAATGAGTATCTGGATACGAACAATTTTGGTAAAGTGGATCGGATAAAAAGAAATATTATTGAACTGTATGAGGAGGATTTCAGAAAAATAGATTCTTCTGGAAGAGCAACACTTTTGTTTGATGCGATACCTGCTGAATTGAGTAAAAACGCATCAAGATATCAGGTATCAAGTGTAGATGCACATAGTAGAGCAGATAGAATAGCCGATTTGATAGGAGATATACTGGATTCTATGACGGTAAATATTTCCTACCATGCGGATGATCCGGGCGTAGGAATGCCATTGAATAAGAACCCAGATAAATATAAACTTTTTTTGGCCGATACAGGATTATTTGTAACTCTTGCATTCAAGGACAAAGATTTTACTGAAAATGTAATATACGAGAAATTGTTAAGCGATAAACTGCCTGTTAATTTGGGCTATGTTTATGAAAATATGGTTGCACAAATGTTGAAGGCGGCTGGAAATGAACTTTTCTACTATACTATGAAAAGTGAAACATCAAATCATAATTATGAAGTTGATTTTATCCTATCAAAGGGGAATAAAGTATGTCCGATAGAAGTGAAATCTTCTGGATATAGCACACATACTTCATTGGATAGATTCGTGGATAAGTATTCCAATAGGGTAGGAGAAAAGTATTTGGTATATACGAGAGATTTGAAGAAGAATCAGGATATGCTGATGCTTCCGGTTTACATGGTTCCTTTTCTGTAAAAGATTTGAAAGGATATTTAAAATGAAAATACTAAAGAAATACTCATCTTTGCAAGAAAGTATAAGCATGCCAGACTGGTGGTGCAACTGGGCGTTGGCTTATATATGTTGGTATACCTTGGATTCATCTGCCGTGAGAATATGCAGATTGAGGGATTCTGGTATTATCTGTTCCTGGGGGTATTTGAGGCGGCGACGATCCATTACGTGGTTGCTAAGATTTTCGGACTTTTTTTATTTGGCAGAGGTTGGTGCGGATATGCCTGTTGGACAGCTATGGTGTTGGACTTACTTCCTTATAAGGAGCCGAAGCACGATCAGGATACAGGAGCAAAACGGCGCAAAAGTATGGTTTTATCAGATATATTACCTTTTCAGCAGCCATTATCTTTGTAGGTGCACTCTTTGCATTTCAGGTGCCGGATAAGGAACATATCATGTTTATTAGTTTTATCGTGGGAAACCTGATTTATTACATAGTAGGGATTACACTTGCATTTGTGTTTCATGATAACCGCGCATTCTGCAAATATATCTGTCCGATTACAGTGTTCCTAAAACCCACAAGTTATTTTTCTGTGACGCGTATCAAGGTAGACCAAGACAAATGTATTTCCTGTGGCAAATGTAAAAAGGTATGCCCAATGGAAGTAGATGTACCTGACCCATCACGAAAGAGAGTCAACGGAACAGAATGCATTCTCTGCATGAAATGTGTTGATGAATGTCCGAAAGAGGCGTTAAAGTTATAACTGATTGAACTTTTTCTCAGAAAAAATAAAAATAGCACTCAACCACTTGACAAGGTGGAAATGAGTGCTATAATAAAATCAAACATATGAACAAATGCTCATATGAAAGGAGAAGAATATCATGAAAAAATCTTACAAAATCGAAGTGGACTGCGCAAACTGCGCTAATAAAATGGAAGAAGCAGCACAGAAGACTACAGGAGTCAAAGATGCCAGCGTGAATTTCATGGCACTGAAGATGAATGTAGAGTTCGAGGATGGAACGGATCCTGCTGTGGTTATGAAAGAAGTATTGAAGAACTGCAAGAGGGTTGAGGATGATTGTGAAATCTGTATCTGATGCAATCAGGCAAGTGACGGGGAAGAGGCGAGGTCATGAATAAAAAGCAAAAGAAAGTTTTAATTCGTATTATTGCAGCCGCAGTATTATTGGTGATATTAGAATATATCCCGGTGGAAGGATATCTGAAGTTTGGATTGTACCTGATCCCTTATCTCATCATCGGTTATGACATTTTAAAGAAAGCAGTCAAGGGCATCCTGAACAAACAGGTCTTTGATGAGAATTTCCTGATGGCGGTTGCAACGATTGGTGCGATTCTGCTGGGAGACTTCAAGGAAGGCACCGCAGTTATGCTGTTTTACCAGATTGGAGAGCTGTTTCAGAGTTATGCGGTCGGCAAGAGCAGAAGAAATATCAGTGAGCTCATGGACATCAGACCGGATTATGCAAATGTAGACCGAGACGGTCAACTGACAAAAGTGGACCCGGATGAGGTCGCTGTCGGAACCATGATCGTTGTACAGCCTGGTGAGAAGATACCGATTGACGGGGTGATCATAGAAGGCCACTCATCCCTGAATACAAGTGCTTTGACGGGAGAAAGTCTGCCACGTGAAGCAGCAGAGGGAATGGAAGTCATCAGTGGCTGTATTA
>CAZVYQ010000110.1:0-2942 GCA_964631375.1 uncultured Lachnospiraceae bacterium
GAGCAAGGAATTGTCCAAAGCAGAACCCACACAGCCAGCAAAGCCCTCGGATTCAACACCCATAGCAATAGATGGTAATAATGATCAACAAAATTGCATCATTGCCGCGTGTCTGATTTAATGGTAAAATAAAGAAATATAAATGCAGTAAAGAGGTGAGGGCATGGACTATATATCGACAGCAGAAGCCGCAGAAAAATGGGGCATACATATACGTGTTGTACAGGAATACTGTAAGGCAGACAGGATACCCGGAGCTAGAAAATACGGTGTTTCCTGGATGATTCCCTACAATGCACAGAAGCCGGGTGATGCACGCATTAAGAAGGAATCTTTTTGCAAAAAGAGAGCATTGTCGAATGCGACTGCACCCTATTTGCCTGATTTGTATATCATCGCAACCATACCCTATCGGCCGGGTCATGTCAATTACTTGCTGTCTTATGCATCGGATGAAGAGGAACGTCGGCAGATCAAGTGTGAACTTGCCTATATGAGAGGCGATTTTCAAGCGGCAAAGGAGTGTTATTACAAGACAACGAGTTCAGACAAGACACGTCTCTGCGCATTGATGATAGCCTTTGCGGTAGCAAGTAATACCAATGATTATCCGCTGTTTTGCGCGGTACGCAGTGAGATGGAGGATCTCTATCAACAATATGCCAATGTTTCACCGACCAATGAGCTAATATGGCTGGCACTGCAGATCGAAGATACATCACTGTATCTGCAGCGGGAACCCTTTGATCCATACAAATTATCCTCTCTGTCAACCGAGGTGCGGTGCTATGCCATGATTTATTACATGAGGTATCTGCATATGACAAAGGAATTTGCAAAATTAACAGGTATCGGTGAGACGGCACTGATTTTCAATGCGAGAAATCAAGATGTTTTCATAACGGATACATATTTGCATATCATGTGTGCAATCGGATATTTTGAGCAGCATCTGGAGCAGGATATGCTGCGGCATATAGATGCTGTGCTCAACCTGGCGATGAAGGACGGATTGATTACGCCTATCTGCGAAAATATCGCGTCAATTCCGGGAGTCATGCAGCAGCGTATTAAGCAGAACTATCCGGATCAATACCAGCTCATTATGAACCAAAGCGAAGCTTCCCTCAAGAATTGGATCAAGGTACATAATCAATTTACACGCGACAATGTGACTACGATGCTGACCATTCAGGAAATGGAGATGGCAACACTGGCAACCAGAGGAAAGACGAACACAGAGATTGCAAAAATAACAGAATGCTCTGTATCTGTTGTAAAAAGAGTATTGGAATCTGTCTATGCCAAGCTATTGATTACAAAACGTAGCGACTTAAAGCACTATATTATATGGAATGAGGGTAAGAAATAGCCGATTTTGAAGGAGACCGATTCGATGAAAGCAATCAAATCCATTCTTTTTATAGCATTATTAAATCTGGCAATGGCATTTATCTTTCAGTTCGGTCGACCGATTGCAAAGACAGATGTCTTGATTGATGTGGTCATATGTACTGTGATCACGGCTGTCATATGCTATGTACTGATTGCAAGAGCCATACGCAGGAAACGCAGTACAGGAGAGATTCCGGCAACCATACCGGAAAGTAAATATGCAAAATTCATGCCCCGCCGTCCGATATGGTTCATAACGATTTTGACAGTTCTTTCTGCTGCATTTATAGTCTCTTTTAGCAGCCTCTTTCTATCGCTCCTTGAAATAGAACGGTATTCCTTTCTGGCATTTGCAATCTGGAAGGTGGTATATGCAACCATTCTTTCCCTCATATTGCAAAAGATCATCATCTGGTATCTCATACAGACCGGCAATCCCAAAATTAAAAAATGAAGAAATAGAGGCAAGCAAAAATTCAAAACAAGCAAGAGTTGTACACCTCGCACAAACGAGTGATAAAGGGGCCATTTTTCCTTGGAAATGACCTTTTTTTCTTGCTGATAAAATGTTATGTTGTTTGTAGTGAGTTTTATTTTTAAAAGAAAATGAAACAAACAACAAAGGACAGGAGGAGAAGTGAAATGAAGAAGATGGTTAGAGGTCTGTTATCAGGACTGCTGGTAACCGCAATGCTCGTTCTGAGCATACCGGTTGAAGTAAAGGCAGGGGTGGCTGGTGTTGGGTATGCAGGTTTAGATGGTGTGACAGGTGGTGTTGTTGGGGGAAAAATTAATAAGGAAAATGAACCCCATTATATTAATATTCCTAAAAATGGGATAAGAAAGAATTCCAATTAATTTCAGTACCTGTCATATTTAAGAATTCCAATCAGTATGATATTATTCAATATCCTGCAAGTTTGAGTGATGATGGTAAACCAGAGATTGAATCGTTTGTCGTACAAAATCACGATGCGATTTACTTTCCAGAGGGAATAACGATAAACAATGCGATCATCAAGTCGGCCGAACAAATAGATACCTATCGTCCTTCTATAATAATAAAAAACGACCAATTAGCTACTTCTACTGAAACCATTTTATCTTTTAAGAAAAAAGTTTATAACAAAGCTTATAATGCTGCCTTGGAGGCTTTAAAGAATAACGTAAGTTTTGATGAGGCTATGAAAGCTGCAAAGGATGCTGCAACGAAGTATTACAATGATTACAAAAACAGTAGTGTGGATAATGCTGATATTAGTTTTGATTATGAAGTTATTGCTGAAGCTGCCGCTAATGATGCTAAGAAATTCCTTGATAATGGGAATTCAAGTTCATTCCAATTAGGCAATCCTTTAGCGCCAACAACAGGCGGTTCACAAGTAACAGGTGTACATATTTCGAATTTGACTTGTTTAAACTCCAATATCACAATTGACGAAAATGTACAGATTGATTTGCTTAGAGCACATAAAAATGCCCCTGCAATGAATAATTTAAATATAAGGAGTCGTGTTCCAATAGGTTCTGAGGAAGAAAAAGATATT
>CAZVYQ010000111.1:0-2901 GCA_964631375.1 uncultured Lachnospiraceae bacterium
TAAGATCTGCGACACCTGTAATCACTGTATCTCAACATGCCCTACTGGAGCAATCAGACCGGAGCGATTTTTGATTGATAATGAACGCTGTTTATCTTGTCTGAATGAGGGTGGTGGTGAGTTCCCAGATTGGCTTCCAAAGGATGTTCATCATACATTATATGATTGTTTACGCTGTCAGGAGAGTTGTCCGATGAATCTCAAGGTTAAGGACCCTAATGAAGTGATACAAACAATAGAATTCTCAGAAGAGGAAACAGAGATGCTGTTAGAAGGTAAAGGAGAAGATGAACTTCCAAAGGAATTTATCGAAAGAACCAAAGTTCTGGGACTGTTCAAATGGAATGCTCCTCTTGCACGAAATATCAGAGCGATTATTGAGGCAGGTTCAGTATCATTACAATAAGAGGTTATTATGAATCCTAATCAGATAAGAGAGATGCATTTACAAAAAGATCTTGAAAATAGTAGAAATATGTCACTTCTTATGAAGGGTATTGCGATTCTTCTTGCCTTCACGGGGATGATTTGTTCGAGGAAGAATGATACACTCGTACTGATTGTGATACTGTTTGTGATCCCTGTTATTTTTCTTATGGATCTGCTCTATCAAAAGAAAATAGCTTATAATCAGGAGCAGTTATTTCTTATTGATCAGGAGTTTCATACTCAGACTGCAGAGAAGAAGGAAATAATGACAGAACAGGATTTTCGCACAAAGATACCAGTTGTATGTTATGTGGTTTTGGAATGCGTTTGTGTAATTGCGTTGATATTATTTCATCAGGCTTGATGTTTCACAGTGATTGATGATATCTATAGGATGATTATTATGAAAAGTGTAGTCGTGGGAATGATTGCCCATGTAGATGCGGGAAAAACTTCACTATCAGAGGGAATGCTCTATGTAAGTGGCAGCATTCGCAAGCAGGGGAGAGTGGATCACAAGGATGCATTCTTAGACACCTATGCTTTGGAACGCGAGCGAGGTATTACGATTTTCTCAAAACAGGCAAGGCTTAAGATAGAAGATCTGGAGATCATGTTGTTAGATACTCCGGGACATGTGGATTTTGCTGCGGAGACGGAGCGTACCTTACAGGTACTGGACTATGCTGTTTTGGTAATCAGTGGAACAGATGGAGTACAAAGTCATACACAAACTCTCTGGCACCTGCTTGATAGATATCATATCCCAACATTTATTTTCATTAATAAGATGGATCAACCGGGAACAAACAGGGAGAAATTGCTACAGGAGTTATACAATAGGTTGGATGATAACTGTATTGATTTTTCTACAGACGACACAGAGGATTTCTGCGATACTGTGGCAACATGTGATGAGAAGCTGTTGGAACAGTATATAGAATCAGGAACAATAACCGTACCTCAGATTCGTGATCTGATACTACAGAGAAAATTGTTTCCATGCTATTTCGGGTCAGCACTACTGCTAGATGGTGTTGAGGAATTTCTGAAGATACTATATAAATATGTCGCAGATAAATCATATCCTGATGAGTTTGGTGCAAAGGTCTATAAGATTACGCGTGATGATCAGGGAAATCGATTGACTTTTATGAAGATCACCGGAGGAAGTCTGCCGGTAAAGAGTGTTTTATCAGATGAAAAAGTGAATCAGATCCGTATCTACTCCGGGGCAAAGTATGAAACAATTACAGAAGCTGTTTGTGGAACCATCTGCGCTGTAACCGGACTGACAAAAACATATGCCGGAGAGGGCTTGGGGATCGAATCAAAATCAGAAAATCCTATTTTGGAACCGGTTATGACATATCAGATACAGCTTTCGGAGGGCAGTGAGGCAAGTGTGATGCTGCCAAAACTACGAGAGCTGGAAGAAGAAATACCGGAATTGCACATTACATGGAATGATGCGGTTAAAGAAATACAGGTTCAGATCATGGGTGAAATTCAGATTGAGATATTAAAGCGTTTGATCAGAGAGCGGTTTCAGACAGATGTTGAATTTGGTGCTGGACGGATTCTGTATAAGGAGACAATCACTCATACTGTTGAAGGTGTCGGGCATTATGAGCCATTAAAACATTATGCGGAGGTGCATCTGATTCTTACTCCTGGCGAGAGGGGAAGTGGACTACAGTATGAACTCAAATGTAGTGAAGATGTGTTGGATCGAAATTGGCAGCATCTGATCCTGACACATTTGGGGGAAACAACACATCCAGGTGTTTTGACTGGATCTCCGATTACTGATATCAGGATTACTGTGGCAGCAGGTCGTTCTCACCTAAAGCATACAGAAGGTGGAGATTTCAGGCAGGCAACCTATCGTGCTGTCAGACAAGGATTATGTCAAGCAGAATCCATATTACTGGAGCCTTATTATCAGTTCCGATTGGAGCTGCCGGATACAGCTATTGGGCGAGCTATGACAGATATTGAGCGGATGCACGGACGATTTGATACACCTGAAATGAATAAAGGTATGGCGGTTCTCACAGGTTTTGTTCCTGTTGCCAAGTTCAGAGATTATCAAAAGGATGTTATGGCATATACAAAGGGTGAAGGTAGAGTTACCTGTGCTTTGTCCGGATATGAACCCTGTCATAATAGTGAGGAAGTCATTGCAGAAATCGCCTATGATGCAGAGCGAGATCTGGAGCATCCGACAGGTTCTGTATTCTGTTCACATGGTGCCGGTTTTGTTGTACCTTGGGATGAGGTCATGGAACATATGCATGTGGCTACAGTGCTTCCTTCAAACGCAGGCATTATAGAGTCCTAGATCAATGCTTTCATTTACTGATCTGATGAAGATTTATCTTATCATGAAGTTCAATAATTATTAAGTGGAATTATCACTTAAATATAACGATTAGTTGTTGTATTTTCTATTCATTTCGCATATAATAT
>CAZVYQ010000112.1:0-2842 GCA_964631375.1 uncultured Lachnospiraceae bacterium
AGTACATACATTAACTCTAGTGGGCATATATAGCCAGTCATATCCGCATTACAAAATAAACAAATATGACTGGCTGTTATTGTACATATTAGGCTTTTATAAAGACGTCTTCACAATCGCAACTGATTAACTGACCGCCACAAGCCGGGCAACGTTCTGCGTCACATCCCCAATGATGATAAAATCCTTTTTTGCTCCACAGTCATGACACCTTTCCTTCTCTGCCATATCAGAGTCAAAGTCTTCCTCACTACCACATTTTATTCTATCAAAAACTTTTCCACCTATATGGATTTTGGAAGTGCCACATCCATCTTCTTCTGACATCTCCTTGCCACATACCTCGCACTTTGCCATTCCAGCCTCCTTATCTTCATTCGGGCATACTTCTTAAGAAGCCTCATTCCTCATAATCTGCAATTCCTTCTTCTTCAAATGCCTTAATCAACTGTTCCATTTCATCCGGTGTCAAGGATTCCAGTTTACTCCAAAGAGCATGTTCCTCATTGGTATGTATAATGGGATGCGGAGCTTTATCAATCCCCAAAAGATAGTCTGTGGAAACATTAAATGCTCTGCTGATGGATACCACATCAATTAGTTTTGCTTTCAGTCTCCCGTTTTCCAACTTTCTCATTTTGTCTTCCTCAATACCGCACTGCTTCGAAAAATCCGTAATACTCAGCTGTGTATATTCCCTGAATTCCTTAATTCTTTGACTTATAGCATCCATATCAATCATCCTTTCCTCTTTCCTCATTCTTCATCACTGCATTGTAGCAGTCCTTGCTTCAGTTCTGTGTAAATTTTAGTATATCGATTCCTCTCACTTCCGTCGCTCATTGTCATAGCCTTAAAATAGAATGCTTCTGCTTTTGCACGGGAATCCCATACCTTCGTTTGTCCATAACACGTTACCGTTACTTTCTCCTCTGATAAATTTTCGGTTCGTCCGAATCTCATGTAGATAGCTGCTTTCATATCACTCCTCACATTTCCTGCATACGTCCTCGCCGTATGCGATTCCCAAATGATGTCCGCTGTCCCAATGTACATGAACCGTGCCGATATCATCCACTCCAGTTACTGTTCCTTTTGTTCCTTCAGGGATTTTCACATAGGGATCACTCATGCTGACAAGTTCCACTCTGCACCCAACTGGGTATGACTGCTTTACTGTATCCACCACCTCCCTCTTTGGAAAGGCATTTTTACCGATAATCCCTGAATTCATCCAGAAACTGCCTCCCTTCATCTTTTCCAATGCTTTCTATTACCGCATTTTCCAGTACATCCCAGTCAAAATGAAACCTCCAGTATCCTTCCATGCAGATGTCATAGTAGTGAGGTGTCGGACATCCAAGCTCCCTATCCTTATGCATGACATACACGATTGCCTCGACCTCTTTTTCCATTCCGTCATCTAAAAGCGGGTGTACCTTGATTTTCATTCTCTCTTTCGTATAAAAGGAAGGATACCCTTCATAGCGGTCCAATCTCCTTTCATCCTGTGGACTGATTTCCCAGACAAGAACCGGAACCTTACTGCCTTCTTTTTGTTCGATGGTCAAGTAGCTGCCCGTTTTGCTTCCTCTGAAAAGAAGCTGATAGTTCTCAATTTCTCCTGTTCCCACATAAATTGCATCACGGCATCTCTCAGCCATTTGTGCCACTGACAGGTTGCTGCCATAGGCTAAATAATATGTTTTCATGGTTCTTTCCATCCTTTCTGAAGGGAATACCCTTCTACCACCTTAAGACCGCCGTGCGGTCAAAGGTAGCAGGAGGCTGTTTCCTTTTTCTTATGCCCTGCCGTGTCTGAATGCCGTGTCTCCTGCGAGGTTCTTTGTGAGGATATCTCTTGCTGTTTCAAATTCGTCCCCGATAAACCCGAGTCGGAGGAGCCATGTCCTCATTGCGTATTTGGGGTTCTCATGCTGTGGTTCCTGTGGGCTTGCCGAGGCTGCCGTTTTGGCCATCTGGCTTAAGGCAAGGCAGAGTTGGATGTAGCTTTTCAATTCTCCCGCATGCAGTCCGCCCCGCCTTCCGTTTCCGCTGTTGGCAAATTGGAAGCATCTAAATTCAATGGTTTTGTGGGTAAAGCATGCGTGAAGGTTCAGCATCCTGTATCGTGAATGGTTGTAATGTGCGTTTCTGCTTTCGTATCTGGTGTTTGCATACCAGATATCTGCAAGCTGCTCCATCGTCCTCGGCTTTCTTCTGTTCAGTCGGCTTAAGAAATCCGGGTCGACCGTTCTGCAGTAATTGCTGATTCTTCTCTGGTCGAGTCGCATGGCTGAAATCAAAAGGCTTTCATGCCCTGCCATGATGTTTGCAAGGTTTCGAAGGCTCTTCGGTGTGTGTCCCACAAGTCCGATGTGAATGTGAACTCCGCACATGTGGCTCGGGTCGCTTTTGGCTCCCTTATGTCTGAGTTGCCTGATAATCTCCTGAAGGTCAGGGATATCTTCGTAAGTCAGAATCGGTGTTCCAAGTTCCGTCTTTTCGTCATCCCGAGATGCCACAATGCTGCCGTCCCTTGTGATGTTCCATTCTCTGTTCTTATCGTCTTTGCAGCTCCATACTTTGTAGGTGCCTCCCGTGTATGTTACCGTGTTTTCGGTATGATAAAAGGCTGCTATGGTTCTGACTGCCTTTTCTCTTGTGATGTTGTACATTTCCACCTCAACCCCGATGGTCTGCTTTTTCATTTCCTCAATTTGGATTCTCGTCTTTTCGTTCATTTTATGTACCTTCCTTTCCTTTCGGTAGGTACATATTCGCTCTAAACACACCTATTATCCAGTTATATCAGACCCATAATGTACACAAAGTTGAACGG
>CAZVYQ010000113.1:0-2785 GCA_964631375.1 uncultured Lachnospiraceae bacterium
AACGTTGTGCATAACCTTAAAAAACAAAACACCGATAAATTATGAAGACAATAAAGATGCTAGATTTTAATGATTGGAAAATAATGAAAGAGATACATATTGTTTCTCAAAATTCATACGACCAAGAAATTGTAATTGGAGTAATTGCGTATTTGCGGAAAATAAAAAGAGATTATTATCTAAAGGAAGACCCAGAGCCTAACCAATTTATAAGACTTCTGAATTATCCTAAACAGGAACTATTTCCAAAGGATAACCTAGACGATATAATTTTAAATTCCGTCAAGGAAAAATACCCAAAATCCTTTGTACGAAATACTCAAATTTCATTTGATTCAGATATAGAGAGGATTAAAATAATTACACAGGTTCCAAAACAAATTGCAAGAATTGAAGTTCGACCTGATTTTAGTCAGATTGATTTATCAAATATTGTTGGTCAGTCATTTAATATCTTTTATAAAGATGTAAACGTATATCAGCATTTTTTAGCTGACAGTATAAAAGGTTTGTATTTTACAGGAACTTGTGATTTTGCAAGTCAAGAAGAAACATACAAACAACTATATGAAATAGAATTTCTTTAGACTATGACAATAATTCGACCAAGATTAAATGACTTTCACGGACTTCCTTTCTTACAAGAAGAAGTGGATTTTGCCATACCATTTTTGGACGAAGACATACCCCTTTATGTTGATCCTTTCTTACTTTGGAAAATTAATTCTCAACAAGACAATTCACTTCATACAAGTATTGTAAATCTTTTTAATCAACTCGGTAACAATTACTTGAAAGGAAAAGAAGATGAAAGCAGAAACATTTTAATTGAACTTTCAGAATGTAGTGAAGTGGGCTTAGGTAATTCTAAAACTAGAAAAGGAAAAAAAATTGGAGAAAAAACAGCAGATGATATTTTAAAACTATTCAAGGCAATTCCTCAATTACATAATCAAGGATTCCAGCATTTTGAAGAAATTCAATTGTTGGTTGACAATGTTTCGAAAGACAGAATCAGTGATATAAGTTGCTCTTTGATAAAGTCCTTCTTAATCGACTTCACTATTGACCAATGTAATAAATTGAACATACCTATTGAGAAGTGCTCAATCCCAATTTATGACTACAAAGCCTTTAAGTTTAAAATAGAAGAAACATATTTACCGTTAAATCCAGAAAATAAACAACCAATAATTTTAACACCTAAAAGGTGGCTTAAATATGTTCCTTGGATAAACTATGATGATTTTTTTCATAATTATTACATCAAGGATATTGACAAACATTATGATGGAAAACTTAATCGTGTTGAAATTCTAAATTTTAACAGACACAATTACAATGTAGTCCAGTCATATATCACTTTAAAAGAGAAAGAAAATAAAGAGCTGACAAATGACCCTTTGTTCACTCAAATACCTGTCCTTTCTTCAAAACGAAAAATTTCATCTATCCTAAAACTTCCAACGGGTAAAACTGATAATGCAGATAGAGATTATGAAGACTTAATGGTTCAAACAATGTCGTCATTACTATATCCACATCTTGACTTTGCAAAAGAACAAAGCCGAACAGATTCAGGAACTCAAATAAGGGATTTAATATTTTACAATAACCGCTCATTTGATTTTTTAAGTGACATTTATGATTCATATGATTCAAGACAATTGGTTATTGAGTTAAAGAACGTAAAAACATTGGAACGCGAGCATATAAATCAGTTGAATCGATATCTAACCGATAGTTTTGGTCGCTTTGGGATAATATTTACAAGAAATAAAGTTCCCAAAAATCTTTTTCAAAATACCATAGATTTATGGTCAGGACAAAGAAGATGTATATTAGTCTTAGACGATAATGATTTGAAACTAATGGGAGAAGTTTACGAAAGCAAACAACGTTTGCCAATTGAAGTTATTAAACGGAAATATATAGAATTCACAAGAAGCTGTCCTGCATAAAAAAAAGTAATATGACAAAACAAGAAGTTGATAATTTTGAAAAATTGCAAGCCCAACTTGAAGGCTTACATAACGAAATAAGTGCGTTATCCAAAAAGTCGCAAAATGACGCATTAAATAAGTTTAAACTAAAATTTGTAAATAAAATCATATCTGATTCAAATATCCTACTTGGGTCTAATTATAGACCTTTTTCAGATTTTGAAATTTTTGATGAAAATGATTTACCGACAAATAGCGATGTTGCAATGATGCTAACACAATATTTGAGTTGTTTTGAAAAGTTAAGAGCTGACAATGTTAAACTTGATTTTGGCTCTTGGTATTGGGTTATTGATGGTGAAAAATCTAGCATAAAAACAATAATGCCGAAGAAAATTAAAGAGAAATAGTATGTCGAAGAAAAAAATTACAACAGGTAAAAGACCGACTAAAAATCAAGCGGAAGAGTTTGATATGTTGTTTCCTATTTTGGATTCTGTTTTCAATGAGATAAAAGAACTATCCAAGAAGAAGCAGGATGGTGCTTTGAATGAGTTAAAAGTGAAAATGACGAATCGAGTTTTAAACAAGGTTAAATCCATATTAAAGGATGACCCAACTGTAGAATTCTTAGATTTACTTGATGAAGAAGTCTTTCCAACGAACAGTGATGCTGTTTTGATTATTTCTCAATTTAAAGCAGCTATGCAACAATTTAAGGATAAACATTACGGTTGGAACGGAAGTATTAAAGATTGGACAACAGAAGATTAGAAAGGCTACGCACAACAGCACCTACCCAAAAGTGGCGGTTCAGTGGTTAAATCAAGCTTTGTGCTTCT
>CAZVYQ010000114.1:0-2785 GCA_964631375.1 uncultured Lachnospiraceae bacterium
AAAAGGACTGCTCTTTGTATAGCAGTCCTCGAAAGTTATGCAAGTGAAATTTATTATTTACTCTGCTGTTTTTCGGAATTTTTGGATATTGAGATACTTGCAGTAATCTTCTTTGTATTTGAAGAGCGTTGGCGAAATGCTGTTAAGCGTTCTTTCTTCTACCATTTCTGTGTCAAAACTCAATGAAAATACTTTGGCATTGTCAAACATGAGATCGCTTGATTGTATGTAGAATGGGTTCTCTTTGACTGCTGTTATTTCTTTGCAGATATCTTTCAAACGGTTGGTGAGATTAGCTGCTTTGAAAAGTTCTGCATAACTTGCGAATTTTCCTGTAGCATTCAATCCGTCCATCTTTTTTTCATCGAGATTTATCTTTGTCGTATATCCGTAAGTCTTGAATTCTACTATTGGTCATGTTCCGATGATATCAAGTCCCGATTTATCCACTGTAGGCCGGTAGTCATAGAAATCATTGATACCATTCAAGAGATATCTTTGTTTCTCTGCGTCTGTAGGTGCGATAAGCTTTATTTTTTCTGCTAATCCTGTCTTGTCAGTTATTGTTTCTGTGATATCAAACACATCACCTCTTTTTTTGAGATCTTCTAGATCATCTACTGTTGCATCAGTGTTAGCTATATATGCTTCGATAAGTGGCATAGTCTCTGGATTGATTCTGCTATATCCTTCTTTTTCCATAAATGCATATACAGAATATACTCTAGCTGCTGCTCCAGCTGCCGTTTCTTTGAAATCTTTTGTAGGATCGTCTGTTAACATACTTATAGAAGTTATTCCCATAGAACGTAATGTAAGATCCATAAATCCATTTTTATCTTCTTTGCCTACATGTGTCTTCAAAAACTTTGCTCCAGCCTTTTGATTATCGTTACCTGCTTCTAGAGTAGCTATGAATCCATCATATTGATCTTCTTTGATTTTCAATTTACCATTACTGGTCTCTTCTAATACGGTAGCCATGCTTCCGTAGGTCATCATATCAAATGTTCCCATCAGTCCGATAAATCATTCTGTATATACTTCGGTCTGAGTAGTACCATCTCCTCCTGTTTCTGTATCAGGGGTTTTTTCTCAGCCTCGTCCGAATATGCTAGCTATCTTTTCTGTCAGATTTCCTCCCTTGAATAAGCTTAATGGTCATTCACCACTTCGCGCCTGTGCTCAGAAAATGACTGCTGCAGGTCCGAGTAACCGTCCGAGATTTTTTCATAGATTTTCTTCGCTTCTTCCTTTTTTAGTCAACAACTTGAATGCGCTGGAAATCATTTTCCATCCCACAAAGATGATTCCTCATGTGAGAGCGATATTTCCCACTCATGATCGCATCTGTTTTTGGTTTTCAGTCATATTTGTCTTATCCATTCGATAATCTAATCTTCCTCCGACTCCTCCTTTTGCAAATGCTTCTTTTCATGAATCATAATTGCTTGGTACGTTTTCTGTTCTGTTTCCTCATTGGTTTGTTGTTTCATTTTCTGTTTTTGTTCCTCATGTTTCTGGTGAGGTGGTTCCTGTTCCATTGACTGGAGTGTCTGATATATTTACTGTTCATGTCTCTGTGTGATTTGCATTGAGCGTGATTAGTCATTCTAATGTGTCATCTACTCTTGCAAGCTCGATAAAATCAGCAAGGTGTGTAGGTACAAAACGATTTTCAGATGATTTGAATGTATCAGGATTCGTTTCTATTTTATTCAGATATTCTTCTAATCTTTCCAAATCTCTTGCTAATTCTGTCTTTTTTGATGATTCTAGAGAAATACTATCTAAGATAGTGTATTGATTGTTTATCTTTGTTAGTGTTTTTCTGAGATTCTTTACATCTTTGATATCATTGATTATGATTTCGTAATAAGGGACAACACCAGCTTCTCTATTGGTAATAGCAAGTCTGTTTGCTTCGAATTTGTGTTGTTCGTTTGCAACTTCTTCCAATCGTTGACTGATTTGCTGTAGTGTCTCTTTTTTGTTGTATGCATTAATGTCACTCATATATACTTCTTGTAATTGTTTTTTCCCATCTATTGTCTCTCGTTTGATAGCGTAATTCTTTGCATCATTTTTTTCTAATCGTTCTATAGTTTCTTTCATCCTATACAACCTATCTAGACGATCTTGTATCTGTGATCTCTGTGATTTTCGTAATATCCTATCTATCTTATCAGCTTTGTCTGTATCTTTTGTAAATTCTTTTTCTTGCTCTAATGTGAGAATATTTCTTGCAAGTATCTTCTTGACGATTTCTATATTGGATTCTTTTTGCTCAACCCCTTTTAATCTATCAATATCATCTCTTAACATATCAAGTTCTTCTTGCGTGGTTGCCTTGATATATTCCATCTTCAATCAGGTTATCCTGATAAGGAGATCTTCTTCTTCTTTTCGTGTCTCGGTTTCTTTGCAAAATTTCCAGACTCGGCTTTCTATATTTGCTTCTGCTATAGTAAATTTGTTTTGTCCATTGATATTGAAAATGTATCTTGATCAATCTTTCTTTATTTTAACGTTAGGATTGTCAAAAATTTTATCAACTTTGTTGACCACTCTAAGCTCTTGCTTGAAATACTCATAGGTATTAAAATGACGCTCAACGGTTTGAGCTTCTCATTCTTTGGCCTCTTGTATCAGTATCTCTTTGTTTGATCCTGTTTCTGACATGGTCTTGATTTGAATAAAAGTTATATATCTAAGTATATCCACAAAAAAAAGAAATACCAAAAAATATGCTTGAAACTAAAAAATGAGATTGACAAAATCTCTA
>CAZVYQ010000115.1:0-2726 GCA_964631375.1 uncultured Lachnospiraceae bacterium
GTTGAAGCTTAGTAGCAGGAAGGAGAATATCGATGGAAAGAAATCTTAGAAAAACCCGTACCGGTAAGGTAATCAGCAATAAAATGGATAAGACGATTGTAGTAGGTATTGAAGATCACGTAAAACACCCTCTTTACAAGAAAATCGTAAAGAAGACCTATAAGTTGAAAGCTCATGATGAGAACAACGAATGCAACATCGGAGATACCGTTAAGGTTATGGAGACAAAGCCCATTTCTAAGGATAAGAGATGGAGACTGGTAGAAGTTGTAGAAAAGGTGAAATAATCATAGGCGTTTTATGATTCAATTTATGTAAAGGAGAATTAGCATGATACAGCAAGAAAGCAGACTTAGAGTTGCTGATAACACAGGTGCAAAAGAGTTGTTATGTATCAGAGTTATGGGCGGTTCAACAAGAAGATATGCAAACATCGGCGATGTGATCGTTGCTTCGGTCAAAGATGCAACACCCGGTGGTGTTGTAAAAAAAGGTGATGTAGTCAAAGCCGTAGTTGTACGTACTGTTAAAGGTGCTCGTCGTAAAGACGGTTCTTATATCAGATTCGATGAAAACGCAGCCGTTATTATCAAAGATGACAAGACTCCGAGAGGAACCCGTATTTTTGGACCGGTCGCAAGAGAGCTTCGTGATAAGCAATTTATGAAAATTGTTTCACTCGCTCCGGAAGTATTATAAGGAGGTGCCAGAAGAATATGTCAACTATGAAAATCAAGAAGGGTGACACTGTAAAAGTGATTGCCGGTAAAGACAAAGATAAAGAAGGAAAAGTTGTTCTTGTAAATCAGAAAGACGGCAAGATTTTAGTTGAAGGCGTTAATATGATTACAAAGCACACAAAGCCTTCCGTAGCAAACCAGAATGGTGGAATCATTCAAAAGGAAGCATTTATCGACGCTTCTAACGTAATGTATGTTCACAAGGGAAAAGCTACAAGAGTCGGTTTCAAGACAGTTAAGGACAAAAAAGTTCGTTTCGCTAAATCAACAGGCGATGTGATTGATTAATTCTAAGAGAGGAGGTCGCAGACGTTGAGTAGACTGAAAGACATGTATAAAGACGAGATCGTAGCAAATATGATCAAAAAGTTTGAGTATAAAAACGTTATGGAAGTTCCGAAGCTCGAGAAAGTAGTCATCAACATGGGTGTTGGTGAGGCTAAGGAAAATGCAAAGCTTTTAGATGCAGCTGTTAAGGATCTTGAGACAATTTCAGGTCAGAAGGCAGTTCTTACAAAAGCAAAAAATTCAGTAGCAAACTTCAAAATCAGAGAAGGAATGGCAATTGGATGCAAGGTGACATTACGTGGTGACAAGATGTATGAGTTCGTAGATCGACTGATTAATCTTGCTTTGCCTCGTGTACGTGACTTTAGAGGTGTAAACCCGAATGCATTTGATGGCAGAGGTAACTATGCACTTGGTATCAAGGAGCAGATCATCTTCCCTGAGATTGAATATGACAAGGTTGACAAGGTAAGAGGTATGGATGTTATCTTCGTAACCACTGCTAAAACAGACGAAGAGGCACGCGAACTGTTAACACAATTCAACATGCCGTTTGCAAAACAATCATAAGGAGGAGTAAATTCATGGCAAAAACATCGATGAAAATCAAGCAGCAGCGTAAGCCGAAATTCTCATCAAGAGAATATAGTCGCTGCAGAATTTGCGGTCGTCCGCATGCATATTTAAGAAAATACGGAATTTGCAGAATTTGCTTCCGCGAACTGGCATATAAGGGACAGATTCCGGGCGTAAAGAAAGCAAGCTGGTAAATCAAAGAAGGAGGTAACTTTAGATGACAATGAGTGATCCCATTGCAGATATGCTTACAAGAATTCGTAATGCAAATACTGCAAAACACGATACAGTAGATGTTCCTGCATCAAAGATGAAGGTTGCTATCGCAGGCATTCTTTTAGATGAAGGTTATATCAAGAAATATGATATCATTGAAGATGGCGGTTTTAAAACAATCCGAATCACCTTAAAGTATGGTGAGAACAAGGATGAGAAGATTATTACAGGTCTTAAGAGAATCTCAAAGCCGGGTCTTCGTGTATATGCGAACAAAGAGGAATTACCTAAGGTTCTTGGTGGACTGGGTGTTGCAATCATCTCCACGAACAATGGTGTAATCACTGACAAAGAAGCTAGAAAATTAAATGTTGGCGGAGAAGTATTAGCTTTCGTTTGGTAGTAACACGTCAATCTAACAAAAAATAGGAGGTACGGGCATGTCACGTATAGGAAGAATGCCAATCGCAATTCCTGCAGGCGTAACTGTAGATATTGCAGAAAATAATAAAGTGACTGTAAAAGGTCCCAAGGGTACACTTGAGAGAGTGATTGTACCTGAGATGGAACTGAAAATGGAAGATGGACAGTTGACTGTTTCAAGACCGAATGATTTAAAGAGAATGAAATCATTGCACGGCTTGACGAGAACTCTGATCCACAACATGATCGTTGGTGTTACCGAGGGCTATGAAAAGGTTCTCGAAGTAAACGGCGTAGGTTACAGAGCAGCAAAGCAGGGCAAAGTCCTGACATTATCTTTGGGATATTCTCATCCGGTAGAGATGACAGATCCTGAGGGCATTGAAGCAGTACTTGACGGACAGAACAAGATCATCGTCAAGGGTATCGATAAAGAAAAAGTAGGCCAATACGCAGCTGAAATCAGAGATAAGAGAAGACCTG
>CAZVYQ010000116.1:0-2652 GCA_964631375.1 uncultured Lachnospiraceae bacterium
CAGTGATACTGATTTTATATTTCATATCAGCAACGCGGCGTACAAACTTTTCCCAGCCCTCGATATTCTGAATCTCATCAAGGAACAGATAAGGTTGGCTGTCTGTTCCGGATAATATTAAGCCTATCTCTAAAATGGTATTGAGATCATCTGCTGTCATTTCAAGAAGACGTTCGTCTTCGAAATTTACATAAACAATTTGCGATAATGGAACTCCAGTTTCCTGTAACCTTTTGATTTGCTGGTACATCATATAAGATTTGCCAGTTCTTCTAATTCCCACGAAACAATAATTCACATTATCTTCTAATGGATAATGTCGGGTTATCATAGGATTGTTCAAATAGATATCTTTTTGATCAATGATTATTTGCTTTATGACATCGCTGTTCATAGCACACCTCCATCTTATGAGACAATTATATATCAATATTGTTCTATACACAAGACAAAAATAAGACATTTGTGTTTTGCATGATTCCAAACATAGTATATGGTTAAATCTTAAAAATATGAAAAAAGATAAACATTCATCACAGATGAATTCACTTTAAATAAAATCGACATGGCAATGCGGATTAGTCTTGACTTGACTAGTGAGTATCTTTCACAGCCACAGTATCATGATAATCTCAAACCAATATTTTGTTCAGATAACGACTCTTTCATATTAGAAATCTCTCTATGGTTTACCGATTTGTAACCAGTAATGAAAGTGAAGGAACCGGGATAATTTTAAATGGTGAAGAAGTAAAAATCAGTGTATAATGATAAAAAACAATTGCTGAATCTACATAGAAGACAGGTATTACGATAGCTGTTTACAGGCAGAGAGAGGATTACTTATGATTATTTCCAAACAGCCAATTAATATGGGAAGACAAAAGGAATTTGATTACTGCAAGGGTTTATTTATGTTTGCAATTTTCTTTATTCATGCATTTCAGGCAACCATGAGTGATACAGACAGTTCGGTATTTGAAATAATCTACATGATTGCGACAATGGTAGGAGCACCGGTTTTTATCTTTGTCATGGGAATGGGAACCGTCTATAGCAGCAAATGCACTTCCAAGACAATGGTGAAAGATGGAGTGAAGCTGATTGCTTATCAGTATCTTCAGAATCTGTCTTTTGTGACGGCTTTATCCATTCCCTATGTGATTTATGTACTGATGAATAAAGGGGAGAGTTATCGTGAAGCTTATACATCAATTACAGTACTGTATTTACAGTACATCAATATTTTCTTTCTTGCAGGTGGAATTTATTTAATTCTTACTTTACTAAGGGCACTGCATCTGCCATGGTTTGGATATATAATCTTGGCAGTATTATCGGTTATTGTGGCGCCTTTTTTCTATAACGCAACATCACCATTTTTACCATATGTATGTAATCTGTTTACTGGCGGTCCTGCCTATGTGTCCTTTGCGGTTGTTTATTATTTAGGGTATGCATCACTGGGAGTGGCATTTGGACATCTGTGGAGATATGTTGCGGATAAAAAGAAAATGTATCAATATATCATGAGTTTATCATTTGTTATTATGACAATATGGTGGATTTATGTATTCAATGCCAGCAATTTTGATATCAAGACAATGTATTCTCTGGTAGGAGTTACTTATATAAGACCGACATTGTTTCGGATGGCTGCTGAAATGGCACATATGCTGTTTCTTGCAGGTTTGTTTTATTTGTTACAGGAAAAAATCGAGAAATGCAGAGTATTCTCTGAAGTACTGTTAAACTATTGCAGACATATCTCTAAGTACTATGCAATCCACATCAGCTTTTATTTATTCGCCTTTGGACTGAATGGGTATAAGGGATTTTCTTTTGGAGGATGTGTGCTTCTGATGCTTCTTGACATGATTTATACGGAACTGTTAGTGCGAGGATGGAATAAATGGTATGAAAAATGAAAAAAAGCAAATAATAGTACCGTGAATCTGGATTTAATGGTATAATTAGACCGAAAAGAAGTGGAAAAATCTGTATTTAGCAAGCAATGATTATCAAGTGAGTATTGGAAAAATAGGAAAGTTTGAGTGTGATTTTATTGTAAGAGATCATAATCAAAATTATGCATATACGTTCCTTTTCCCACTATTTTTTATTAATGGGTACATGTATCCATGCCATGCTTGTGTTTTTGAGACTGAATGGTATTGAATGAACCTATTCGCAAAAGGAACTATATGAAAATGAGGTGAAATCAGATGCTACGACAAATACGATATTTTCAGTCTGTTGTGAAGAACAACAGTTTTTCAGAAGCAGCAGAGGAGTGTCATATTTCACAGTCTGCAATCTCCCAACAGATAAAGGCGCTGGAGGAGGAACTGGGTTTTTTACTTCTTGAAAGAAAAAAACGGAAGTTTGAACTAACACCTGCAGGAGAACATTTTTATAAAAAGAGTCTTATCTTGGTGGCAGATTATGAGAGAATTTGTGTTGAATCAAAAAAAATTGCACATGCAGATGATTTTACATTAAAAATCGGATATTTGCGTTGTTACAGCGGGCAGGAGTTTCAAAAAACAGTAGAAGAGTTTACTCTGAAAAATCCGGATATAAAGATTGAAATCATACATGGAACACATGAAGAACTCTATTCGAGTCTTGTACAGGAAAAAGTTGATCTTG
>CAZVYQ010000117.1:0-2551 GCA_964631375.1 uncultured Lachnospiraceae bacterium
CGAAATTTGTCACATTTGACACCCACCAGCCCGGCTGACCTGCAGCCATACATTCAGAAACCATCAGATACCGAAGGGTCCGTTATCATAATCAGTTTCCATTGTAAGTCCCCTCGTCAAATGCAAGCTCATTCTAAACAGGAGGTATATCATTCCTCCTTTTTTATAACCTCTGCAGAAACATTTTGAGACCATTTGGAAAATACTCGTGATATATTTTCTTTTTTTCTGTCATTTGGTTATATTTTTCTCTTTTTTTGCCGATGATAATTAGACCGCAGCAAAATAAGAACTGCCTCCTCGCTTTACTATTCACATCATTAAACTTTGGTTGAATTATAACAGGAACGTATCCCGAAGGATACATATGGAATCGCTAAAAGATACTATTTTCTGCTGGTAAAACATTAGAAAATAGAGTAAAATATAAGTATAAAGATATGTCGTTTTCGCCCCCTTCTTTGTCAGATTAGCAAAGAGGCGTTTCTCATCTGCCATTGTAATACAATTTGTGACAATTGGCAAGTATTACTAGCGATTTATAACAAAAAAATGAAATTTTCCTTAAACAATACATGGGCTATTGACATATCTGCTTAAATCGTCTTAGTATAATACTAATATTAGATATTATAATGAACTTAGGTGAGTGGGCTTCCACTCCATAAGAATGGAAGGATGTGATTCTATGAAAATCGAAAAAGTGAATGATCATCAAATTCGTTGTACTCTGACCAAGAATGATTTGGCAGACCGTGAACTGAAGATCAGCGAGCTGGCATATGGTACAGATAAAGCAAAAAGTCTGTTCCGCGACATGATGCAGCAGGCTTCCTACGAATTCGGTTTTGAAGCAGAAGATATCCCGCTGATGATAGAAGCAATTCCTCTTTCCGCCGATTGTATCGTTTTAATCATTACGAAGGTGGAGGATCCCGAAGAACTGGATACCCGCTTTTCAAAATTTGCACCTTCTGTACATGAAGAAGAGAATGAGTACGATGATGTTCTTGATTCACTTAGCCCGGACGCAGACAATGTATTGAATCTGTTTAAAAAGATATCAGAAGACAAGGGCAATGACACCGAGACCCCCTCTGCATCCACTACTGAATCAGAAACTGCTCCCGTTGCACTTTCGAGAGCTTACTCATTTGCAGATATAGATTCTGTTGCAAAGCTTGCCCATATACTGAACAGCCATTATGAAGGTAAAAATTCCTTATATCGTAAGACTGCATCAGATCGACTGGTTCTGATTGTAACGAAATCCGATCACACACCGGAAGAGTTTAACAAAGTATGTAACATCATCTCGGAATATGGTACCCCGGAGAAATATACTCCGGCAAGTGAGGCTTTCTTTGAAGAACACACAGAAATGATCCTCAAAGACAATGCACTTCAGATTTTAACTCAGATGTAATGGGTGTATCATCCAATGATAAAAATACCCTTCGATCAACTGATCGGAGGGTACTTCATTGTTCGCTACATGAACCATACTTATAATGCCTGAATCTTCTCCATTAAGGAGTCAATATCCATCCCATGAACCATTGCTGCTTCTTCTAGACTCTCTCCTTGTGCGGAAGGACAGCCAAGGCAGTGCATACCTGCTTCCATTAAGACAGGTGCTACTTCCGGATTGGATCTTAAAATCGCACCGATTGTCATATCTTTGGTTATATTTGCCATATGATAATACCTCCTTCTAATTCTTATTTTAGACTATCACTTTTTCTTTTATCACACAAGATGAAAAAAATCTTTATACAAATCTACCAAAAAGCCCGTGTTTTTCTAGGTTTGTATGTAAAAAAGTACATAAACTCTATTGACTGGTTTCTGAGGGTAGACTATAATTGATTGTACGGGAAGCACATAGAATCGCTTCCCGTAAATTACCGTAATGATCAGTTTTTCATCAACAGGTAATGCGTAACTACCGATTTTTATCGGTTCAAATTATTAAATTATAATAGGAGGCATTCAAATGAGATCAGAATGGAATGGTTTCGTAGGCGGCAAATGGGAAAAAGAAATTAACGTCAGAGATTTCATCCAGAAGAATTACACACCTTATGATGGCGATGATTCTTTCCTGGCAGCACCTACGCAAAACACAAAGGATTTATGGGCACAGGTACTTGACTTACAGAAAAAGGAGTGCGAAGCAGGCGGAGTCCTGGATATGGACACCAAGGTTATTTCAACAATCACCTCTCACGGTCCCGGATATTTAGACAAGAACAAAGAGACCATCGTTGGTTTCCAGACAGACAAGCCTTTCAAGCGTTCCATGCAGCCTTACGGCGGTATCAGAATGGCAGAGAAAGCATGTTCAGATAATGGTTATGAGGTTGATCCTGAGATCAGCGAGTTCTTCTCAACACACAGAAAAACTCATAATGCAGGCTGCTTCGACGCTTACAACGCAGAGATGAGAGCTTGCCGTTCTTCACACGTAATCACAGGTCTTCCTGACGCTTACGGTCGTGGACGTATCATCGGTGACTACAGACGTATCGCTCTGTATGGTATCGACAGA
>CAZVYQ010000118.1:0-2377 GCA_964631375.1 uncultured Lachnospiraceae bacterium
TGCGTGTTTCGCACGAATGACTTTCGCATTGGTTTCTTAACGGAAAATCAGGGAGTGATGAAGTACATTCTTTCACACAGGAACTATGCCGGAATGAGTGTAAGGCCTGAAACGGTCAATGTCCAGTTAATCAAAGCAGGAGTGATATTTGATAAATTGATTAACAGTTATGCGTACAATGATGAAAGTCTTCATGCATCCAGTGATTATCTGTATGCAACGCTTCTGAAATCTGATTATGAAATTGTCAGTATTGAAGGAGTAGAAAGAATTAATCATGAAAAAGACTTTACCTCACTTGGATTAAAAATGACCTTAAGTCATGAACTGCATGGAGAGGTAAGGGCAGACTTTTTGGAGCATGTAAAGATAGTGCCGGATACGAAAGTAGAGAGTATTTCATATGAAGGAAAGGTAGTCACTGTGTTATTTGAAACGCCAATAAGGAGAACAATTGCACTTACTGTGACCATTTTAGAAACAAGATCTATCTGGTATCTTGTGGACGGTGCTCAAAGGTATCCTCTCAATGAGGTTACTACAGCCATAGAACAGGATGTATTACAGCATGATGTGTATGAGAATGAAGCCCTACGTGCTCAAGTTATCTGTGCATCTGTGACAATGCCAGAACTTAATTATCTGTCAGGAGAATTTAATGAGGCGGTAATGGTAGAAGTGGTAGAAGCAAGTATGGTATTACAGGCAGTAGCGGACTTACCAATATAGGAGGAAGAGAAGATGGAACAGAAAGCAATCATTCATAATAGGTTTGATGTCTCTGTGGTTGACAGCAGAACAGGAAAGGAAAAGCAAAGAGCAGTAGGATATAATGTCATTTTAGACTATTATTTTTCTTCCAGACTAACAGGGTCTCCATGTTCCGTGGGAAGTGATATGTTAGCACTTATCTCTTATGGAACAGGCACAGGAGAATTATCCACGAATCGAACTGATTTGTTTAAAAGGATTGGACAGAAAGAAGCTGCTACCATCAAAACAGTTTATGAGTATCCGACTTCCTATATTCAAAAGCAGATTAAGCTGGAAGCTACAGAGTGTAATGGGCAGAAAATCACAGAGGTAGGATTCATGGGAAAACTGCAGTTGTCTTATGCCTATTATTATCAGGTAACACACGCAATGCTAAAGGATAGCGAGGGGAATCAGATAGCAATTAATAAAACAGATGTGGATGTTGTCTATATTACAGCTACTTTCTATTGTACCCTTGAGCCATCAGGTTTTGGAGTAGGGGCTGTTTATCCAAGTGCAGGCAAAAACATGATATTCAAGTGGATTCTGACAGGAACAACGGAAAATATGATTTATATTGGAAGACTGCCAATTGAGCACTCTGATGAACTTACTAATAAGAATACAGGCAGTAAAATGTATAGTTACTTGAGCGGAAAAGGAAACATGGAATCACAGACATTCGACTGTGCCACCCTTACAGTCCTTGATACGGAGATGAATAATAAAGTTATCAGACATTTTGGATTGCCGGGAGTAGGAGCATTTACGTTTCCAAATCATGAAGTATTTCCACCATATGAAGTGGATCGAATGGTCATCGGAGTGGGGGACGGAGTTACTACAGAATTTAATGTTAAATGCCCCATGATCATGCCCAATACAGAGACAGTGTATGTGAATAATGTTGAGATGGTGAAAGACAAGGACTATGTGATTGATTATGAAAATAACTGTTTGAATACGAGAGAAAACTATCATTCAGCTGTTTTATCATGTAAAGATGATAACGTCTTGATGGGAGATATACGGGAACAGACACCATACACAGCTACAGCATTAATGGATCCACTGTCATGGTGGAATAATGCGGATGCTTCTTTCTATCCATCCAGCTTCCAGATAACTGAGAGCAAGCCAATGCAGATAGATTTCCTGTCGCCAAAAGAATGTAATCGTTTTATGGTAGAGATATTGAGTATTCCGAGTAGTTACCTTGATAGGATGAAAATCCTGTATTCCGATGATGCGGTGGAATGGAATGAGATTACTTATAATAGAGAAGGACAGATATATAGATGGGAACTTATTACTGCACGGCACTGGAAAATTTACTTGGATGGAGTTACCTGGACCTGTTCTTGCAACCGATATGGAAAAGCAAGAGAGGGTGTGGCATTTGGAACAGCCTTTTTTCTAGGAAAAACAGTTCCGGGATTAAAGTTTATGAATCCGCCTGCGGAGAATGCTAACATTGAAATGAAGTACAAGATTGAGTATCCATTTAAGACAGAAAACAACCTGCTTCGGTTCAATATGTCTATTAAACTACAAAGGGGATAGACAATGCAGCTTACGTTTGAATATGAAAGAACTATCGGAGTCGGTGGCAGCCCACAGG
>CAZVYQ010000119.1:0-2374 GCA_964631375.1 uncultured Lachnospiraceae bacterium
AGATGAACAAAAAGCTGTTTGATCAACTAAAGCTTTTAGGAAAGAGCTTTGCTCTGACAGGTGAGTTCTCAAAGGAGGCGATACAGATCCTACGCACACCTTACGAGTTGAGCACAAAACAGGCCAAAATATATGAATTCATGGCAAAACTTGGCGTTTCAGACAGTATGTGGTGGAATTCAATGCTTAAGAAAAATGGTGCAATGGAGCATCGATACGACAGACCATTTGCATGATACTAGGCAAATGTAATTAGGAGGAAGATATGGAACAGAAATTACAGATTTCAAATGAAACAAATAAAAAGGCAGTTAAATTATTTTTATTGATTGTAATTGTGGCAAGTGCAATTATAGAGGGAATATTGATCATCACAGGCATCAGGCCAATAATATTTCTTTTAATGGGAGTTCCGGCACTGGCAGCAGTCATTACCAAAAGGAAATATTTTAGAGGTGAGAAGGAAGCACTGTTGTTTCGTAAGTGTAAAATGAGATATATTGGACTGGCACTCTTACTTCCGTTAATATATATGGGACTTCCTTATGTGATTTACTGGATTACTAATCCGGGTTCTATGCAACTGAAACTTTCACCAATGCTGTTTGCATCTGTGGCTGTGGGATTGATTTATAATATGATTCCGTGCTTTGGGGAGGAACTTGGCTGGAGGGGCTTCTTGGTACCAAGACTGATACAATGGATCGGTCTGGAGAAAACTTTGCTCTTGACCGGATTGATCTGGGGAGTGTGGCACAGTCCACTTTTGATCTCAGGACTCTATATGCCGGGAACTCCGTTAGGGTATAAACTTCCGATGTTTTTGATCATGATCTGTGCTGCAGGTTCTATCTTTGCAATCCTGACAATCAAATCAAAAAGTGTTGTGCCTGCAATTGTGATGCATGCTGCTCATAATTTATATGATCAGGCTGTTTTTTCTGAAGCAACTCTGGGAGATAATAAAATGTATTTTGTAAGTGAAACTGGTATTTACACAGTGTTGACTGTAGTGGTCATGGCTGTGATCGTTTATTTACTATATACAAAGGAACTGAAGAAAGATGTGGTAAACTAAGAATTTGGAGATACTCTGTTAGAGGATTAGGCGAGAGGAAGTATTGGTCATGGACTTAGGGATGCCGTATTTATTGGAGAATGAAACAATAGAGAACTGCACAGATTTGTGTAGGAATCTGGGGCTGCAGTTTGTAGAATTAAATATGAACTTTCCTGAATGTCAGTTGGATGTATTGAAGGCAGATGAACTGAACAGGATAAAAGAAGAGAAGGGCATTTACTTTACGATACACTTGGATGAGAACCTGAATATATGTGATTTTAACAGGGAAATCAGAGAAGGTTATAAACGAACTGTACTTGGTGCAATCAAGCTTGCAGGAGAAATAGAGGCTCCCATCATCAATATGCATCTGGCAAGAGGAATTCATATTACACTTCCGGACAGAAAAGTGAATTTGTTTGAGAAATATTCGGATGTCTACATGCAATCCATTTTGGAGTTTCGTAGACTTTGTGAGGATGCAGTACAGTGGGAGTGCCATGGGGCTATGGGAAAACAGGTGCCTCAGATTGCAATAGAGAATACCAATGGATTTTTGCCTTATGAATATCAGGCAATTGAAGCTATGTTGGAGAGTGACTGCTTTGGTTTAACTTTGGATATTGGACATAGCCATGCAGTGGGGGATATGGACATCCCATTTTACAGAAAGCATACTGACAAACTGATTCATATGCATGCACATGATGCCAAGGGCAGTAGTAACCATTTGGCTTTTGGAGATGGAGAGATTGATCTGTCAGAGAGATTGTTATGGGCTGCAAATGAGGGGGCCAGAGTGGTACTGGAAACAAAGACAGTAGAAGCATTGACCAAATCGGTCGGAATTACAAAGGAACGAATGAAACAATTAATAAGATGAGGATATCACAATGCAATACCTTACCTCACCTAAAATCAATAGAAAGTAAGACAGGTATAAGAAATGAAGAAGTTAGTATCATACTATAAACCTTATAAGGGGCTGTTTTTTGCAGACCTCTTTTTCGCTGTAATGGGTGCAACAGTGACACTGATCATTCCACTGATTGTGAGGTATGTTACAGGGACTGTGGATTATTTTGCATCAGATGAGGCATTACATTCTGTGCTGAAGTTAGGAGCTGTATTGATTGGACTGGTTGCAGTGGAATGTTTTTGTAACATTTTCATTGCTTATTATGGACATATCATGGGTGCCTATATTGAAGCTGATATGAGAGAAGAGATCTTTGGACATTATCAGAAGCTGTCCTTTGCCTTCTTTGACAATCAGAAGGTAGGGTATCTGTTGTCACGTGTGACCTCAGA
>CAZVYQ010000120.1:0-2299 GCA_964631375.1 uncultured Lachnospiraceae bacterium
TGCATATAGTTGGTAAACATATCCATCATAAATCTGAGCAATATGCTTTTTCCTCTCACGAAGTAATTTCTTCTTCCTATCGTAAATATCAATTTTACCAATTAAATCAAATTCCTCACAGTAAATGTCCATACCGGTTATGATATCTACTGATGTGGAATATGTGTTATTATCTATTGTTTCATGTGCATTTGACCCATTTATCTGATCACTGCACTGTAACAGCATGGTGTCCATGCTACCATATAATGAATGAAAGTATATGGAAGCCGGACAAAACACGTAATCATTCAACTCCGTAATCCGTATTGTATTATCCATACACAGTTACCTGCTCTGCATATATTTGAACCAATCAGCATTACGGACTGTCATTGTTCCCGGTGGCATTTCTCCTTTGCCATTCAACTTTACCTGTCGAATCTGATCAAACATTAGTTGCCCTTTAAGTGCTATGTGATAGGCTCCATTGGCATCTGCATCCATAGGGAGTTCATCATATCTATGTTTCTCATCAAAATCTATTTCATTAAAAATGGGCGTACTAAATTGTTTTCCATCACTGTTTCTAACGGGCGATATAATTCGGTCTTCCATACTGCCAACAACGCTGTATCGCATAGATATTGCTAATCGGAACAAGTACAAAAGTTTAGACCAGAATTCTGCCTTGTCTTTTGTTGCCGGTATATCTCGAATTTGTTCCGATAAATTATACTTTGTAACATCAATATCATATTTTTTGAACAGTGTTTTCAGTTCCTCAGTTACCTTCACACATTCCTGTTTTTTCGCATTATTGTTCCATACAAGACAGGGATTGCCTGTCCATACTGTCCATTGTGTTTTATAAAATGTTTGATAGGTTTTATAATCGTTATAGTCATAAGTGAATTCAAACGCATCTTTCTGACTATCATATCGAATATTTTTCATTTTACTAAAAAATGTTTTTCTGCTCTCGCTGTTCGTGTACTCATTATAATTGAATATGTCGGAGAATCCGGTAGTTGGATCAATCTTAGAGGTAAATGCAGGCTGGACATAAAATACACAGCCACATTGCTTACCGACATCTGTTAATGACATTGGAGTATATGCAAGTTGATACCCCTTGAGTACGCCTCCGGCTTCTGTTGCTTTCGCCTCATCTTTACTTAAAACCAAATATTCCAACTTCTTTAAAAGAGCCATTTCAAATTTCTGGTATACTTGTCGCTCAACTCCAAATCTACCCCGTTTAAAGCCAAAATTAAGGTCTTCCATAATAACTAGAGCTTGATACTTAATCATAAGCTCTGACAACTTATGAACCACCTGTGACAAATATCCTTCTTTCAATTCTTTAATATTCTCAATTGATTTCCAGTCTTTTCTGGCAAGTTGACGATCCTGCTCCTTTTGTTTCAATTTTTCCTGATAATCAACTGCGTCCAATTTGTTGAAGCTGCCTTGCTCCAAAATCTTGCCTTCTGCATTTACAACACAATATGTTATCAGATTACGTTCGCCACGATCCAGTCCAATCGTACACAAATCGGTATTTTGACGAATCATCTCCTGAACGTTTTTATTTAAATCATGGGATCCGTTCGCATTATAATTAATCGTAATAGGTATATGTATTTCATATTGATCTTTCGTATATCTTTTGTCTTTTACAATATCATACATACGCTTTGAAGTTTTTACTTTATCTACATATAACTTTGCTTCTTCGGACAGATTTCTGTTTTTATTGTTAAAATATTCTACAAGCTCCATGTATATAGCGCTCGGTATTGTCTTGCCTTCTGTGGTTCGTTTATTTACGAGAACAGAGTTGCCTGCTTTATATTATTCAGGTAGAGAGAACCCACCACATCCGGAAATCTGGATTCTATATTTCTTAAGAATGGTGCTGTTGTATTCTAACAGAATTTGTGATTTTCAGATACAATCCAGTGAAGAAGAGGTTTCTGGAAGCTTGTCTTATTTGAAATCTAAAGAAAAAGAGCTACTTGCTTTTTTAATTCAAAATTACAATAGAGAATTCACTCCTGTTGAGATTAGTAAAGAGATTTCTGTGACAAATAAAACAGTTATTAATCGGTTAGCAGTTTTGGTGAAGAACGGCTTTGTCATCCCTAACCTTGTGAAAGAAAGAATCCGTACCTATGAATTAAGTGCCTTCACTGTAGAACACAAAGAAGATTTGCTGAAAGCGATCAAGTAATGACTATTCAGCAACAGTTCATAAGCTTCCTGCTTCAGAGGTTCAATACATTCATCATTCATATATCCTTGATAGTAGAAAACA
>CAZVYQ010000121.1:0-2249 GCA_964631375.1 uncultured Lachnospiraceae bacterium
AGCTAGTAGACATGGGGTTTCAATCTTTGCTCTTTTCTTCTAATTATAAGTATTATAAATACAGATTACGAGTGAATAAATACTTTTTTAAAATCTTTGCATGACAATAAAACCTCATGATCCTGAGGCAAAAATCCCATATGAGATTACTCAGTTAACATCTAAGTGGAATCATTGCTTTTGGGTTTGTCATATGTCCACCGCAACTCTTGCAGATACAAATCTTGATTCCATAAAGGATTTCCAATTTTTCAGGCATTTCCTTATCTCGAAGCCTTGATAAATACTTTTTACATCCCAAGAGATTTCGGCATACGGTTAGCTTTTTATTTTTCGTACGTGAGCATAACAATCCGTAATGGCGGATTCTTACAAATCGTTGCGGAGGTACATGCATTAAAAATCGACGGATAAATTCCACTCCACTGAGCGTGAGTTCTTTCCATTCGCCTTTGTTACGGTAATCCTTAACTGAAAAGGTAACCGTATTCTCATCCATACGAATGATTCGATGATTGCTTATAGCAATGCGGTGTGTATATTTACCAAGATAATCAATTACAGATTGAGCTCCGTTAAAGGTTTTCTTGCAGTAAGGTGCCCACTCTTTATTGTAACAGGAATCTAATAGCTCTTTGAAATGATAATGATTCCGATATTGTTCGGATGTACCATGAAATTCTAGCTGATTATTTTTCCAAAGTGACTTAAGTTCTGCAAGATATTTCCCTTTAAATGTTTTTGAAATCACTTGTATGGGAAGAAAGAAATCTGTTCCATTATCTTTCCACTCGTTTTTAGCAGTGAGTCCTCCACCAAGTAGAATCATATGTATATGTGGATGAAAATTCATCTCAGAGCCCCATGTGTGAAGGATACTAATATATCCCACCTTTGCCCCAAGGTATTTTGAATCCGAAGCCAATTCATCGATAGTTGCTGCTGAAGCATGATACAGTGTATCATAAAGCAACTTCTGATTGCTTAAAATAACCGAATTTAATTCCTCAGGAACTGTAAATACCACATGAAAGTAGGGGGCTTCTAGAACATCTTCCCTACGAGCATCCATCCACATTTCTTTTGTTACAGCCTGGCACATAGGACAGCAACGGTTGCGACATGAATTAAAATGTTTCTGGATTACGCCACAGTCTTCACAAACACTGACATTCATGCCATAGGCGCCTGTTTTACAGTTCATGATGTTACGAGCTGTTTTTGCTTGGATATAAGAAGGTGTATAGTTATCAAGATAGAATTGATAAAAACGATGGAAAATATCCTGAATACTTGGTTTATTCATGTGCATCCTCCTTCATATGTTTGTGGTCAAAAGGACTACGGATACCCATGAGGGATTTATTACTAACATGTAGATAAACTTCTGTGGACTTTGGATCACGATGACCAAGAAGTGCCTGGATATTTCGCTGTTCTACGCCTTGTTCCATTAGGTGTGTTGCAAAACTATGGCGAAGTGTATGAGGCGTTGCCTTGGTAGAAATTTCTGCATCTGCTATTGCTCTACGCATGACCTGTTCGATGGTTGCAACAGTAAGATATCCTTTTGTGAATTTATTTGGGAAAAGGATGTCCATAGGTTTTCCGCATGCAAACCAGTATTCGGTCAGAATCTGAAGATTTCGTTCAGAAAGTATGGTATACCGATCTTGTCGATTCTTAGTTTGACGCACATGAATTTGCATATATGTTCTTGAAATATCATGGTAATGCAGATGAAGTACCTCAGAGACACGCATACCAGAAGAATACATGGTGGCAAAAATAGCTCTATATTTTATATCATCTGTAGCATCAAGCAGACGGTCAATCTCTTCTATGGAAAGTACAGTTGGAAGTTTATGATCTAGAATCATTCGTGGAACAGTGATATCATCCCAAAGTATATGAAGTACATTTCGATAGAAAAATCGGATTGCAGAATTATAAAGGTTAAGAGTAGTTGCCTTAATACCAGTATCTTTCTTTTCAAGCAGAAAATCACGGACATCCTGACAGGTTAGTTCATCAGGATTTTTTCCTACATAATTTAGGAAATAGGAAACATAGTTTTTATAGCAGGAGATGGAACGCTCTTTTAAGTTACGTATTTTTCCTGCTTCTTCAAGTTTTAATAAATATTTTTCGTACATAATAAATTCCTCCATGTAAAATCAGTAGTTAATCAATGAGTAACACTGCTTACATGGAGGTGCATTAGCATCATAAAACCGCTTGTCAGAAAA
>CAZVYQ010000122.1:0-2238 GCA_964631375.1 uncultured Lachnospiraceae bacterium
CTGGGAGTCATGTTCATCTTCCAGTTGCCGGCAATAATTCTTCTTCTTGACATTTTATTATCCTCTTTTCCTGTTCTAAGTTTTACCTTCCAACACTCGAATACGCTTTCGCGTTTCCTCGTTTCGCTTAGCGTGCCAAATCGGGAGGCTGTGACACACAACTGACAAATACTTATTTATCGTCTGCTGCTACAACACCCGGCAGTTCTTTGCCTTCCAAAAACTCCAGAGAAGCTCCGCCGCCAGTGGAGATGTGGCTCATCTTGTCTGCAAAGCCTAACTGGTTGACTGCTGCTGCACTGTCACCACCACCAATGATGGTTGTTGCATCTGTCTCAGCAAGAGCCTTTGCAACTGCAATCGTTCCCTTTGCAAGAACAGGATTCTCAAATACACCCATCGGTCCGTTCCATACAACTGTCTTAGCACTCTTAACTGCATCTGCATACAGAGCTGCTGTCTTGGTTCCGATATCAAGACCTTCCATATCAGCAGGGATCTTGTCTGCATCTACAACCTTCACTTCGATCTCGGCATCGATCGGATTCGGGAAGGAAGCAGCAATTGTTGTATCTACAGGAAGCAACAGCTTCTTGCCAAGTTTCTCAGCCTTAGCCATCATTTCCTTGCAGTAATCTAATTTTTCAAGGTCAACCAATGAATTACCCACCTCATAGCCCTGTGCCTTTAAGAAGGTAAACGCCATACCACCGCCAATGATTAGTGTATCGCACTTGTCAAGCAGGTTAGAGATAACATTCAGCTTGTCTGCTACCTTTGCACCACCAAGAATTGCTACAAACGGTCTAACCGGATTCTCTACAGCATTTCCAAGGAATGCGATTTCCTTCTGCATTAAGTATCCAACTGCACAGTTGCCACCCTTTTTACGAACAAACTCTGTTACACCTGCAACAGATGCATGTGCTCTGTGAGAAGAACCAAATGCATCACATACATAATCATCACACAGATCAGCCAATTCCTTGCTGAATGCTTCCCCGTTCTTAGTCTCTTCTGCTCCACGGAAACGTGTATTCTGAAGTAATACAACATCTCCTTCCTTCATATCAGCAACAGCTTTTGTTGCTGCATCGCCTGTTACATTGTAATCAGACACAAAATGAACCGGTTTACCAAGCTTCTCAGATAGTCTGTCTGCTACCGGAGCAAGTGACTCGCCTTCGTTTGGTCCGTTCTTTACTTTTCCGAGATGTGAGCACAGGATTACCTTGCCGCCATCCTTTAACAGCTTGTTGATTGTAGGTAATGCTGCTACGATACGAGTCTCATCTGTAATCTTGCCATCCTTTAATGGAACGTTAAAGTCACATCTTACAAGGACGCGTTTTCCGCTTGCATTGAAGTCATCTACTGATTTCTTATTTAATCCCATTTTAAAACCCTCCTGTGATTTTGTATCTTTATGATATGAAATAAGGTCCGGCCCATTAGGCCGGACCTCTAAAGATCTTGTTGTCTCAGTTTAAAACTATTTTAACTCTGAGAAGTATTTGATTGTTCTAACCATCTGTGATGTGTAAGAATTCTCATTGTCATACCATGAAACTACCTGAACCAGGTTGTCCTGACCTACCATTGTCTGTGTAGCATCAAAGATGGAACCATAGGTGCTTCCAACGATATCGCTTGAAACGATCTCATCCTCGTTGTATGCGAATGACTCTGTAGCTGCTGCTTTCATAGCTGCATTGATCTCTTCCTTAGTAACTGACTTCTCTACTGTAGCAACAAGGATTGTTGTTGAACCTGTAGGGGTCGGTACACGCTGTGCAGAACCGATTAACTTGCCGTTCAACTCAGGGATAACAAGACCGATAGCCTTAGCTGCACCTGTTGAGTTAGGAACGATATTAACAGCACCTGCGCGAGATCTTCTTAAGTCACCCTTTCTCTGAGGACCATCAAGGATCATCTGATCACCTGTGTAAGCGTGAATTGTGCTCATGATACCTGACTTGATTGTAGCCAGATCATTCAGAGCCTTAGCCATAGGAGCTAAGCAGTTTGTTGTACAAGAAGCTGCTGAAATAACCTGATCAGAAGCTTTTAATTCTTTGTGATTTACATTGTAAACGATAGTAGGAAGGTCGTTTCCTGCAGGTGCAGAAATAACTACCTTACGAGCGCCGGCATTTACGTGAGCCATAGCCTTCTCTTTAGATGTGTAGAAACCTGTACACTCAAGAACAACGTCAACCTTTAACTCTCCCCAAG
>CAZVYQ010000123.1:0-2165 GCA_964631375.1 uncultured Lachnospiraceae bacterium
CCTGTTCTTGTACATCATTTTCTGATTGGAATGGATACTCAATATTTGGTATAATTGTGGAACCGTCATACCAGCCGATACATTGCTGATTTTGGATGAGAATGGCGATTCCAACATGCGATTCTACTTCCTCTGGTAGATCAAGCCTGACTTCTCCATGACTATTTTCTATAGTAATCTGTCCCAATTCCTGCGTCCTGTAATGATCTCCATACTCAAAAACAGCAAAGATGGTTCCTGTTACAGCACCTTCGGTATAGTATCCTCCGACATTTACAATCAATCTGTCGCTGTCCTGACGTTTGCTTCTTTTTAAATATCCGATGCTTCTGACCGGACGACTTGCCTCGTACAGATACAGATAAGCAGTATATCTCTGAAATTCAGACAAAAAAACATCCCCCTCATACATTTCTCTTACTAATGTATTGGGGGATGTCTGTATTTATGCTAATAATCCAGTGAATCAACATATTTCATATAATTGACTACCATTAATGCAATCTTCAGAGTCAGTGCATCATCAAACAATCGAATATCCAGACCTGTACTCTTTTGCAGTTTTTCAATCCTGTACACCAATGTGTTTCGATGTATATATAGTTGTCTGGAGGTCTCCGATACATTGAGATTATTCTCGAAGAACTTATGAACCGTCATCAATATCTCATCATCGATCTCACTGGGGGGATGATCTCCAAATATCTCATCAATGAAGATCTGACATAGATTGACCGGCAGTTGATAGATCAATCGTCCAATTCCAAGTGTATTATAGGCAACAATCACTTTCTCAACATAAAATATCTTTCCAACATCCAATGCCATCTTTGCTTCTTTATAGGATTTGGATATATCCTTGATTTCATGTACAATGGTTCCATATGCCACACGGGCAGTTGTCATAGCCTCTGAGTTGAGCATATCAACCAGTACTCTGGCAACTTCATCTAACTCATTATAAGATCCGTCATGTTCCAGAGCCTTGATCAGAATAATATGTTTCTCATCTACAGCTGTAATATAATTACCATTCTGTGATGAAAACAGTTCTGTTACCATTTCACGTGCATTGATATCCTTTTCGGTTTTGGTTTCGATCACAAATACTGCTCTGTCCTGCTCTGCTACCACATGGAGCTTTTTTGCACGATTATAGATATCTACTAATAGCATATTATCTAAAATAAGATTTTGGAAAAAGCTGTTCCGATCGACCTTCTCTTTATATGCTATGATTAGATTCTGCAATTGACTGACCGCGATCTTTCCTATTAAATAAGTATCCTCACCACCCTTTGCAGCCAGTATATACAGCGGTGTGTCTTCATCATAAACCTTGAATAAATACTGATCCTGTATGACCTGACTATCTGCCGGAGAGGATGCAAAACCTATAACCACATCTTTTCTGATCATCCCATCAATATAAGTCTGTGCCACTACATTACCCTGCATATCTGCCACACATAACTCGGTTTTTGAAATGGTACATAATTCTGAAATGCTGGTCTGTATGACCTGGTTTGTAATCATTTTGCTTCACTTCCTTTTTACAAAATGGGAGATGCTGTTGCATCTCCCATATCATGTGTATTATATTGTCCGATCAGACAATGCAGACTAGTTTGTGATTGTCTGTTCTGTCTCTTTGTCGAATACGTGAATCTTTTCAACATCCAGAGCAAATTTACATGTATCTCCCGGTCTTGCTGTTGTACGAGCATCTACTCTTGCTGTAATCGGGAATTCTTCCAGATCAAAGTACAGATAAACTTCTGCACCAAGCAACTCATAAACCTTGATTGTTGACTCGAATACACTCTGAGGAGAAGTCTCGATGAACATCTCTGAATCATATACATCCTCAGGACGAACACCAAATGTTACTGTCTTGCCATTGTAGCCGCCTTCGATCAGTTTCTTGGACTTAGCGGGAGGAAGAGGAATGCTCTTGCCAGCAACCTTGAGGTTAGCGATATCACCCTGAACATCTACTACTGCATCTAAGAAGTTCATCTGAGGTGTTCCCATGAAACCTGCAACAAAGAGGTTCTGTGGCTTATCATATAATGTCTGAGGTGTATCAACCTGCTGGATCACACCATCCTTCATAACAACGATTCTGGTACCAAGTGTCATAGCCTCTGTCTGATCATGTGTTA
>CAZVYQ010000124.1:0-2162 GCA_964631375.1 uncultured Lachnospiraceae bacterium
TTGTCCTTTGATGAGAAGACAATCGTTTTGACCAATACAGAGGGCGCTTTGTTAGAATTGCTGATACGCAATAAAGAACTGGTGCTTTCCAAGGAACAGATCATGGAAAAGATCTGGGGATTTGATCATGACATTGAGATCTCCAATGTAGAGCTCTACATATTCTATCTTAGAAAAAAAGTGCCATTTTCGGAGTTTGATGTCAAACTGACAACCATCCGCGGTGTCGGATATATGCTTACAGAGAAGCAGATAGGAAACTGATATGATTAAAGAGATTAAGAAACAATTTGTCTTAGTTGCCGCACTGGTGATTTCTATTATCATCGCATTGACCTTAGTACTATCCTATAACCGAATTAGCGGTCAGCATTTTCACAGGTACGTCGTTACCGGTATTATTCTAATCATAGCCGTTGTGATCGGCAGTATGCTGATATCAAACCTGGCCATACGACCTATTCAGAAAACATGGCAACAGCAGCTGGATTTCACAGCAGATGCTTCGCACGAGCTTCGTACGCCACTTGCTGTGATACAATCCAATCTCGAGATTGTGATGGAAGCAGAAGATACAACAGTTGCCCAGCAAATGAAGTGGCTCAAAAACATCGAAAGTGAATCACATAGAATGGCAGAACTCGTAGATGCCCTGCTGACATTGTCACGTGCTGACACCGGAACCAATCAGCCTCAACTAGAGGATCTGCCGCTTTTCCCTCTGATCAATATCAAAAAGGAGGCTTTCAGCCCCCTTGCAGGCATTCATCATATTGATATTCAAACAGATATCCCAGAGGATATGGTCATCCATGCTGACCGTAGCAAAATAGAACAGCTTTTTGCCATTTTAATCGACAATGCCATTAAATATATGGGAAGACCCGGTACTATCTTTATTAAGGCCTATTATGAAAAGAAAGATATCTGCATCAAGGTGATCGACACCGGGATGGGCATTGCTACTGAGGATCTGCCCTATCTCTTCCAAAGATTCTATCGTGCCGACAAATCCCGCAGTAACACTGTAAAAGGTACTGGTCTGGGGCTCTCTATCGCTCAGATAATAGTGCAAGAACACAAGGGCGAAATCCACGTAGAAAGTACACCCGAAATCGGTACGACCTTCACTATTTATCTACCAGGCAATTCGTAATAAAGCTGACGATTACGAGCAGCTTCAGATGTTAGCTGGATGAACTTAACAAAATCATTCACTACCTATGAAATAACACTTTTTATTCTATTGAATATTTTTGCACCTTTTGTGTATTTTTTTCAATACGTCTCTTGATTATTTCAGCCAAAGCGGATATCATAAATCTAACCCACTGAATATTTAGTAACAAAGATGCAGAAATTTCAGTACGGTTTTATAACCCCAAACAGGAGACGTTAAATGGAGATAAAACGAGATTACTACCTGAACAAGCTTATACTGAAAAAACACAATGGATTGATTAAAGTCGTAACAGGAATACGCCGCTGCGGTAAATCATATCTACTTTCTTTCCTGTTCAAAAATCATCTTATGGATAACGGAGTTGAGGAAAGTCATATCATCGAAATAGCATTCGACAGCTTTGAAAACAAGAAATACCGTGATGCAGAGGTACTGTATCCACACATCAAAAACCAGATAGTTGATGATAGGATGTATTATCTGTTGCTTGATGAGGTACAGCTTCTTAGCGAATTTGAATCCGTTCTCAACGGTTTTATGCGTATCAAAAACGTTGATGTCTATGTTACCGGCAGTAATGCTAGGTTTCTTTCAAAGGATATTATCACCGAATTCCGCGGACGTGGAGATGAGCTTCATATGCAGCCGCTTTCATTTGCGGAATTCATGTCTGCTTATGACGGTAACAAATACGACGGCTGGAACGAATATGTGTTATACGGTGGCTTACCTCCGGTAGTGCTGTTGAAAACCGCCGAGGAGAAAATTGAATTTCTAAAGAATCTGTTCAAGGAAACCTATATCAACGACATTATTGGCAGGCACAGCATAAAAAACAAAGATGAATTTGAAGAGCTGATTGATATTCTTTCTTCAGGAATAGGCTCTCTTACCAATCCGAAAAAGCTTGCTGATACATTCAAAAGCAAAAAGCAGAAAACCATCAGCGTAAATACGATAAAGAGCTATCTTGATTATC
>CAZVYQ010000125.1:0-2086 GCA_964631375.1 uncultured Lachnospiraceae bacterium
AAACACACCTATTATCCAGTTATATCAGACCCATAATGTACACAAAGTTGAACGGAAATAATGTACATATCTGTCTTGGTTATTCCTGTCTTTTTGCCTTATCCGCAAGTATGAGATTCTTCAAATAATCACCTTTATTATCCTGTTTTTCAAACCACTCCCTTGCCTCTGCATCCTTCAGATTGAACTGCAGATTAAAGCGTTTTACTCTGTGCCTGTAGTCTTCCTGAGAGGACTTTCTTCTTTCCGTACGTTCGTCTTCCGTCAGTTTTCTGTGCATGCTGCCTCTCCCTTTTGCTTTCCATTCTTGGCCATCCATTTTTCCTTATCGGCTTCCGTTCTGAAAGCCGTATGCCCATTCAGCTTCTCAAGCAGTATTTTTCTGACTTCCTTACCGCCTTTTCCACCAAGTCCGAGTCTGACAAGCCACACTCTCATATAATACTTCTCATTTTCTTCAATGGTTTCTGTCGGTAAAACCCGATGCTGTTCTTTTGCGGCTGCTCCCATCATTGCAATCAGTGTGCAGAATGCAGTTGCCTTTTCTGCTTCAAATGGAAAACCACCGAACCGAATCTTTGTACCAAAGAAGGAAATACCCTCCGGTCTTTCTTCTGTAATAATCCGAATGGTATCTTCAATAGTATCCGCCTTTTCGGTTTGCAGTCTCTCCACCAGTTGCTTAGAAACCTTAAGGACTTCTTTTCCGACAGATTTCGCAATCAGGTACTGCTTGCTGTAAGCCATGAAAATCAGATTCTTAAGACTCTCTGCCGTATGCCCTTCAAGCGGGATATCAATGTCAAGTGCCTCTTGCTCTCCCTCAACCAGACCTCTCTCAATCAGTTTCTTTTTCATTTCCTCTGCCAAAAGGTCATCCTCCTGCATAACAGTTCCTTCTCTGTCAACTCTAAATCCTCCAACCCGATACTCAAAAGTCGGTGGTCCGAGATACTTGGCTTTTTCTCCCATGATTGCTTCCAGCGCCTTCACTATTTCTTTCCTGTCACTTACATTAGTTTTAATCCGCATAGACATTTCCTCCATTCTTCTTTTGGTACTACATATATCACTCTGAATGAAGGAAAAGTCCAGCATTTTATAGTTATTCCCGTGATTCAGGTAATGACATTGCAACCGAGTATGCTACAGTTGCGGTAACTGCATTACCTGCCTGTTTATATAACTGGGCATCTGAATTAACACTTGCTGCCCTGTCAAAAAGTTCATCTGAAAAACCCTGCAATCTGAAACATTCCCTCGGAGTTAGACGTCTGATTCTTCCGCACTTCATAAGCGTTCCCATTTGACCGGAACAGTCAAGTGTCTGGGAACACTTCTTTCCCACCCTGCCTCGTCTGGTAGAACTTTCAGGATAAGCAAGACTAATACCGTCTCCCACTCGTGCCTCATCAAATCCCTGCTTTGTTCCATTACGGACAAGTAGTACATTTTCCTCCTGTTGTTCCTTCTCACAGATAAACACACCATGTCTGTCCTGTGAGGTGAGAGTAAACATCGGCTCGCCATCCTCTTTCATGCGTCTTCCGTTCTGTCGTTTCTCAAGTCTGTCCGGAGTCAGCATGGGATGAATCTCCACAACTGCAGAATTCATGGCTGAATGGTTTACCATCCCGGAAGTATATCTGGCGGTCAGGCAACGTGCCGTATCCGTAAGTTTCGGAGCTGTATTGCACTGATCAATGAACACTCTTGTCCCACACCCCTTATTGACTGTAACAGTCGGTGCAAGTCCGGCTTCATGATATACATTACCACCCTGTCCATGACCGCTGGGATTCAGATTTCCCATCAGATATAATCCTGTTTTTGCTCCAATCCCTCCGGCATTACCTACAAGCGTTGCCGATACTCCATCCGTTCCATACACACGATATCCCTGCATCCCACCTATAAGTTGGTTAAGAGTTGCTGCGTTTTCTCCGCAGAGAGGTAATACTTCTCGTCTACCTCTGCTTCTAAGATTTGCGATAATGAACACACGCTCCCTGTTCTGTGGAACTCCGAAATCTTTTGAATTAAGCACCTGCCACCGACAGTCATACCCCGCTTCGTCCATTTCAGA
>CAZVYQ010000126.1:0-2068 GCA_964631375.1 uncultured Lachnospiraceae bacterium
AAAGCAATTATGAGGCAGAAAATAAAAGTAAAATATATAAAATACATCCATCGACAGTAATTTTTGTCTACTACTGGTGCTATATCTCCAAGAGCGGTAAACATATACGCAAACACAAATGTACTTATTGAATACCTATTTAATACTTTGAAGATAAAATAATCCTTTCCATATATCTTATCAATATTCTTTTTTAATGCATATCCGATTACAATAATTGCAAGCAATGAAATAAAGGCAATTACTGCAATTAATGTTTCTTTTCCATCAGACAGTCGCATTGGAAAAGTAATCAATGATACTAACAGAAAAAAAGGACTTAGTATACTTGCATAATTAGGAAGATACCTTTCTTCAAAAAATTTATTATCTTCCTTCTTCGATATCTGCTTCTGTGCTTCAATTATTTGTTCTTCACTATTTTTATATGGAATTCCTTTCTCATTTGAACTCATTAGATTTTTAAGAATTATTTCGTCCCTATTTTTCTTTTGCTGTAATTCTTTATAATTCATTTTTCCCTCTCTTGATTAAAATATATTTTTACATCATTTTAGCATTAATAATCTAGTTCCTCTTGATTAGACATCGTAGTCTGCATATGGTGATAATAGACTAACAATGCTCAATAAATCTTGTCGTGTTTTCTTTGAAAATTCTAGTTCTCCAATATTAATTTGATATTTTCCCGCCTGATACTCTTCAATAAATAACGCATTATAAACATCCTTTAATTTATCAGTCACTTTTACTTTTATTTTGTCCTCTGAGTCTGTATATGTCTCGTTATCGTTTAATAGCTTATTACATATGTATATTCCATCATCATTACTAGCTAATATACTAATAAGTGGAGAAAAATTCTTGCCATCTATGAAATCACGAAATAGAACTGAATCATGTACTTTTAATCCAATCATTATTGGTACAATACAAAGGAGGCAAAATTGCATGGCCTTTCCTTCAGAAAACAGGAAATAATGACTTCTGTCTGTAGCTGGTGCATGGGCCGCAATTTTTATTAATAGCAAGTATTTAGATATTTCACGCAATTCAAAGTGATATTTCTTTATTACTAAATCTGAAATTCTATCATATGTAAAATGCGAATTATTAAAATTTATGCTCTCATAAAATTTTTGTAAATCTGCAGGTGGAAGCGATATTCTCAAATCAAAAAATCTATCAAGATATTTACATGCATTAAACTGTCCTCCATAATATTGCTTTACTGTATTTTGTAGTTCATCTATATTAATTGAAAAAACAAATGTGATTCTATCATTTAAAAAATGGTGCTTAATATGTTCTAATAATCTAACAGCAAAACTCGGTCTACATCGATCTAATTCATCCACTAAAATAATTAGTCTATTACCTTTCTCTTGCAATAAAGAATCAAGAAATTCTTTTATTAGCAGACGATCTTCACTATGTTTTTTTAGAGTTTCAAGAGCATCTGCTTTTTCAAATGCTTCTAACAAAACATCAAATTTCTTTCCGGTGAAAAATTCTCCAATTTTTGATGCTATTTCAACTGCATTCTTTCTACTCGTGAAATCAAAATCAGACTCGACCGATTGTAATATACTATAAACCATTGATAGTATTGGTTCTTCCTCATTATCGTTTTCCCATGCATCATAATAAACACATACTTGTGGTTGAAGATTATCTAGCGAAACATTATTACTTAAACCTCTAAAAATCATAAATCATTAGAATTATTAAAAAAGCCTAAGTAAAACTTTCTTTACCTGGCTTACCTACGACATTCATATTTCATAAATCTATACAAGAATATTTTACCATTTTTACATTTACTTCTCAATATAAAATTATATGACAAGGTTACTTCCATCGTTATTCATAACCTCAAAAGCTCTCTTTTATAACAGTATCATCTTGACTTCTTAGATGCTTTTGAGGTTATTTCATGTCGTTTATCGCCAGATGCAGCAGTTTCACTGCTGCATTACGGCAAAAAAATAGAAGTCCGATGCAAGTAAACTTGCTCGTCCTTCTATTTATTTTACCTACGCAGCTGTTTACAGCTGCGTCTGGCTCA
>CAZVYQ010000127.1:0-1927 GCA_964631375.1 uncultured Lachnospiraceae bacterium
AATAACAATAAAAGATGCGATAGATAATATCGTTGACAGAACATACTTGCTTCCAGCAATTCAAAGAAAATTTGTTTGGAGTAGCGACCAAATTGAAGTTCTTTTTGACAGCATAATGCGTGGCTATCCAATTAACTCATTTATGTTTTGGGAAGTAAAGGAAAACAAAGTAAAAAACGAGTTTAAGTTCTATCAGTTTCTAACTGAATACAGACAGTTTTTTAAAGAAGATAATCCTGATATTGACACAAAAGGCTACAAAGACTTCAAGGCAGTTATTGACGGGCAGCAACGATTGACAAGCCTTTATATCGGCTTAAAAGGTTCTTATGCTTACAAGTTGCCAAGAAAATGGTGGTATGACAACGAAGAAAACATACCAACAAGACATCTTTATTTAAACCTTTCAAATCCTTTGCCAGACGAGAATGAAAGACAAATGACTTTTGATTTTCAATTTCTGACAAAACAAGAATTTGAACGCAAAAATGCAAGTGGCGATATTTGGTTTAAAGCAAATGACATTTTAAAATTTGAAAAAACAAACGACCTTGACAATTTTATAGAAGAAAGTGGTTGGTTATCTATGACTTTTACAAAAGACACCATTAGACAACTTCGTAAAGTCATTTTTGAAGAAAAACTAATTAACTATTACCTTGAAACTACACAAGAAATAGACACCGTTTTAGATATTTTCATTCGGACAAATAGTGGTGGCGAGCCATTAAGTTTTTCCGATTTGCTAATGTCAATCACAACAGCACATTGGAAATCTGATGCCCGAAAAGAAATTCCAGATGTTGTAAACAAAGTTTTTGAAATTGGCAATCCCGGTTTTTTAATCAGCAAGGATTTTGTTTTAAAAACTTGCCTTGTTCTTTTTAAGGACAACATTAAATTTCAAGTCAAAAACTTTGACCAAAGCAACGTAATTGTTTTTGAACAGAATTGGGACAGAATTAAGAAAAGCATTATTGAAGCATTTACATTACTTTCTAATCTTGGTTTTAACAACCACAGTTTAAGAGCCAAAAATGCTGCAATTCCAATTATTTACTACATATATCATCGTGGTATTGAAACCGACATAAACAGCCCTATTAAATACAAAGACGACAAATTACTGATTAGAAAATGGCTTTGTCTTTCACTTTTGAAAGGTGTTTTTGGTAGTCAGTCCGATACTGTTTTAACTAACATCAAAAAAGCAATAAAAGCTGAACTTACGGACACAAGCAAACAACCAACTTTTCCGCTTGACAGAATTAAAGAAGAGTTTAAGTCAAACCCAGCTAAAAATCTTTCTTTTGATGATGATTTTATTGAAGGACTTTTGACAACTCAAAAAGATGCTTCGGACTGTTTCCCAATTTTGTCATTGATTTATTCGCATTTGAACTTTGGCAACCAAGATTATCATAAAGACCATTTGCACCCTGCGAGTTACTTTTACAACAGCAAACGTGCCGACTATCAGACAGACGAAGATTTTAAATTTTATACAGACCCAACAAATTGGAACAGTATTTTAAATCTTCAATTACTGAATGGAACTTTAAACCAATCTAAACTTGACACACCTTTGAAAGATTGGGTAACAAACAACAACATTGACAAAGTAAACCAACTCATTCCTGACATTAGTTTAGACATTGCGGATTTCAAAGCATTTTTGACAGAGCGTAAAAAATTACTTGTCGGACAGTTAAAGAAAATGGTAATATGACGACAGAAAAGAAAGGCGAACGCATAACAGCGGTTTGGCGTAATGGCGGGTTCAGTGCTTCGTATGACAGTTTTGTGGTAGGTTCAAGTGCAGTTCTTCGATTGAACTTTTGTGCTAAAAATCCGCCACTACGCCAAGCCGCAAACCGTTACCGCCAATGGTAAGAATGTGCCTTTGTGCAATTGTTAACAGAAATGA
>CAZVYQ010000128.1:0-1889 GCA_964631375.1 uncultured Lachnospiraceae bacterium
AGCTGCCGGACCGGTTAACGGACCGATTCTTGCTGCAGTAATGTTTGGGTGGGTAGCCCCATTAATTGAATTATGTATTCTTTGTATTGTGATACAACTTGTTACCGATGCTCTAACTCTGCTCTCTAGATTATGAGCCTCATCAATAACAACCAATCCTATATCACTGCTCATAAGTTGTTTTCTATCGTATATTTTCTTCTGCATATTAATTGCTAATAGATCCTGATTGCATACAATAATCCCTCGTGTCTTTAACATGCTTTGTCGTAAAATTATAATAATGGCAAGAACTACTATAACTGCATTTATCTTTACACTGCTTTGGATTATACTGATTTACATTAATCTGATTCCAAATAACATCTGGTATATTTATATCCCAATCCGCTTTCTCATAACCAAACTTCGAAATTGCACAATATATTTCTTTATGCTTTTCATCTTTATCAATAAAACTTTTTGTAAAACATTCATCCATTCTTTGTTTACACAAAAAATGATTTTGTCCTTTTGCGATTAATACTTCAACATCTATTCTCAACATATCTAATATGGTTCCAATATCATGTGTTAGCTGCTCTTGTAATGCTATCGTAGATGTCGCAATAACTACAGGAACTTTATAAATTCTGTTGTAGTATAACATTGGAACAATATAAGCAAATGATTTTCCAATACCGACTCCAGCTTCTATTAAAACGTGCTTCTTATCCTTAATCCCATCCACTATTTCACAAGACATTACCCACTGACCTTCTCTATCTTGAAAACCCCTTTCTATTGCTTTATCGAGAAAGAATGAAAATACTTTTTCTCCTATTTCCTTAAAATGTTCCCGCCTATCTTCTTTCTGCTCACCAAAAATCCGATCTTCTAACCAATATCCCATATTTATTTTATTAGCTCCTCCTAATTTACTATAGAAAAAATAGTTTACCTTCCAAGCGACCTTGCGGTACATAATCAATATTTCTACAAATTTTATCAGTATACCCTGTGGTTACTAGCTGGTAGCCTCATTTTCTTAATTGATCCATAACTTTTTTAAATTAATTTTGGATTAGGTGAACCCATATTTTCTTTTATATCTGTAGTTACTAAATATGCTCTTTTATCGTTATCTACCAAGTATTTTAACTCTGGTAATTCAAAAGTCCTATCTCCAACGAAAAAAGAATTAGTACTGGACTTAACAGTAATAATATCAAATCCAACTTCAACAATAATATCAATATCGTCCTTTATTGTTTTACGATTAGCTGTATAACCCGCTTGTAACAATATTTCGATCAGTTCATTATTAGTGACATTATGGTCTTCATCCGTATTTTTATATAGATACTGCAAAAGAGCAAAAATTCTTCCATTATTCTTTATAGCATCCATTCTCACCATCTCCTTGCTCAAGTTTTTCGAAAATGACGTTGGATGTATTAAGTATTCCATTGTGTACAACAGCCATATCTTTTTTTCTATATCTCATATTTTTTATTTGTTTTTCTTCAATATCTTTAAATACAACCACTGCATCATATGCACGCCTATCTCCCTTGCTATGGACAATAGCACGTTTCTGTTGAAACTCTTCAGCGTTATTTATATATAGCCATACCATATCCTTCTCAAAGATACTCATAGCCTTTCTTTTTCCTGGAACCAATCCCTCTTTCTGAATTCCAGAAGTTCGCTCCAAAAGAGTAAAGTGAATTAGACCATTATGAAGTATCTGATTTTTAACATCATCGGGTATGCGGTATCTTGGTATATGCATATATACAAGAATCATCATAAATATAATTATTGAAACAATGAGTACGCAGTAAAAAATGTATTCCATAAATTCCTTTCTTCTAACACTAATTCTCAAACAACCAATTAGTCAATTA
>CAZVYQ010000129.1:0-1861 GCA_964631375.1 uncultured Lachnospiraceae bacterium
TTTTTATTTCTTTTAATTTGTTTCTATGTTAGTTATTAAAATGTTAGTTAACGTGAATGTATTGAAAACGTTGCGGGGCTTCACAAATGTCGATTTTTGCACCAAAGTTGAAAGTTTGCAATTTCGTTTCATTAATGCACAGCCCCGCAATGTTTTTCAATACAATGTTACACACATTTTTTTATATTATTTCAGTTATTTTATCGTAAAGCATAGGTAAACTGTTTTGTCTCAATCTGAATTTTGTTCCGTGATTATGTCCAGTTCTTGCGTCAAAATCTACTAAAACTTGTCCTTGTTCTAATGCTTTTAAAAATCCGTCAAAGCTGAATTTCTGCAACATAAGAACTTTATTGTAATGATAATATTCTTCTTTTGTTTCTTTATCTTTCTTTACATCAGCTTGAACATAAAAGGTATTCAATAATTTTGTTCCGGCTTTGTGTTTTAAATCATCAAAGCCCCAATACGGTTGAGGTTCAAGGTCTTTTAAATTAATTCTTTCTTTTACAGTTTTCAACCAATTTTTATGTTTGTCTGAAACTTTTGTATAGTCAAATGAAATTAATACTTTTTTATCGTTTCTATCAATTTGAACGAAAAATCCCCTGTCACTTGCTGATAATCCGTGAATTGTTTGGCGAAAACTCATTTCATCTTCGGGATATTTTTTACCTGCTTCTTGATGCGTCCAACCATATAATGGAAGAAGAATTTGTGGAACAAATTTTACTGCTCTTGGTGATGGTTCTATATGAAAAAGTGTTGTAAGCGCAGTAGTGTTTGTTCTTTGGGCTTTTAGTTCCCATTCTGCTGCATTTGGTATTGGTAAATTGTTTTCATCAATTCCTAACAAATCTTCCAATGTGTTTCCTATTCCACCACTGTTTCCTTTTCGTTGGTTTTTTATCCAACCCATTTTTGAAATCTCTTTGAGTTTCTGTATTAAATCTGGTTTTGAGAATAATTCCATTTAAAATAAAGTTTTCTGTTTGATGTTTATTAATTCAGATTGGATTTTGTTCTTTTCAATCCTTTTTTCAGCCATTTCACAATAATCAGGCGAAATGTCAATTCCGATATATTTTCGTTTATTAGCCATTGCCACAACCGCAGTTGTTCCACTTCCCATAAAAGGGTCTAAAATTATTTCAGAAGTTGTAGAAGCAATAATTCTGTCAATTAAAGCAACAGGAAAAGGTGCTGGATGTTCATTTTTCATCTCTTGTCCAAATTCCCATACATCGCCAAAAGCATTTGATTTTGGTGCAAGTTTAAATTCTGGTTTTGGAATTAAATAAATAACTTCATAAGTTGGTAAAAAATAACCGGGATTAAAATTTATGCCGCCTTTTCTTCGCCAAATAATTATTTGTCTTACAGGTAAGTGACCAACAATATCTTGTCTGTCTTGAAGTAATCCATTTTGAACACGCCATTTATGATTATAAAAAATTGCACCGTCATTTTTTAAAACTCGATACATTTCATTTAGACATTCTTTTTGCCATTCAACATATTCTTCATGAGGCATATTATCGTCATAATGAGAGTATCCATTAACTAATGCAGCATTTTTCCATTTTCCACCACGTCCGTCTTTCATTCCATTTCCAGTTGAATTTTTTAAATTATAAGGTGGTGATGTAACCACTAAATCAACTGTTTCAGAAGGAATATGTTTCATTATATCAACAGCACTTCCGTTTATTATTTTGTTTATAAAATCGTCTGGATATTTCATTTTTTAATCATTTTCTGCAAAGTTAGTCTTTTTTCGATTATTTTGTTTTTTAAAGTTGTGTGTAACATTTTATTTACGCAACAAAGATAGCACTTTCGTAAATACAAATCCTATAAC
>CAZVYQ010000130.1:0-1781 GCA_964631375.1 uncultured Lachnospiraceae bacterium
AGTCTCCAAACACAATGGTCTTGGCGGCTGCAGCGATGGTGGGTACATATGCGGATGTATAAGATTAAGGTCGTAGGTATGTCTTTTCATGATACACCAGAGCTTCTAGATGAGATTCTTGCAAAGTATGGGGATTGCATTGACTTCGTACAGCTCCAGATCAATTATGTGGATTGGGAACAACCGAATGTACAATCCAGGAGATGTCTGGAGGTTGCGAATAAATATAATAAACCGATAGCTGTCATGGAACCATGTAAAGGTGGAACACTAATAAACGTTCCAAAAGAAGCAGAAAAACTAATGAAAGAATACAATCCAGAAGCATCCATTGCAAGCTGGGCGTTTCGTTTTGCAGCCAGTCAGAAAGGTGTCTTTCGTGTATTAAGTGGCATGAATACCTTAGAGCAGGTGGAGGATAATTGTGGTACATTCCTAGATTTTAAGCCTTTGAATGAAGAGGAATACAAAATTATAGGACAGGTAACAAAAATCATCAATGAGAAAACAGCAATTCCCTGTACAGCCTGTGAGTATTGTACCCATGGATGTCCAAAGAATATTGCAATACCAAAGTACTTTGCACTGTATAACAGCATAGAACGGACCACTGGAAGTTTTTCCAGTCAGGCTGTTTACTATAATAATATTTCTCTTGCAGCGGGAAGCAGAGCAAGTGACTGTATTGGATGTGGTCAGTGTGAAAAAGCCTGTCCACAGCATCTTCAAATTAGAGAATATCTGAAATCTGTCGCTGAGAAGTTTGAAGGAAGTAGTATTATACCAACAAGAAAGTAAAAGATTGCATGAAAAAATCATTTATGATTAAAAGATCTGTCGATGTAAGTATGGCTGTTCTTATGATTATTCTTATGGCATTTCAGTATACGGGAGAAGAAATACATGAATGGATTGGAACATCCCTGTTTGTGGTTGTTTTGATTCATCAGATTTTAAACATCAAATGGTATCAGAGCTTGGCAAAAGGAAAATACACGCCAGTCCGGATAGCACAGACGATTTTAAATCTATTATTAGTCATGGATATTCTTCTGATGATGGTTACTGGAATGATTATGTCAGGTTATGTATTTACATGGCTGCCAATTCATGAAGGTTTTTTTATGGCTCGTAAATGGCATCTTGCTGGTGCCCACTGGGGATATATCTTCATGTCCATGCATATGGGAATGCATTTTGTGATGATGTCATCTATTTGGAGAAGGGTAAGAGAGAAAAAGAATGGAAGAAAGATACTGCTTTCGCTCCGGATACTCAAAATCACCACGTTCCTGTATGGAATATATGCTTTTATTCATCAGGGCATTTACTCTTATTTGTTCTTTCAAACAGAGTATTACCAATGGGGAGCGGCAAGTAATGTATGGATATTTACTGTTCAAAATATCTGCATGATGCTTACGTTCGGTTTTATCGCAGATACATTAATTTGTCACCTCGACAAACTTCTACTGCAAAGAGATATCATTCGTCAGGTTCGCTTCAAGTTATAGAAAGAATTACAACTATCGAATCCACTTCCTATTAAGTCTATTATAAAAATTTATCAGAGGACCTAAGAAAAAAGCACCAACTACGGCACCGATACCTAAAACAATATTACCAAAAACAACCGCAAATGCTTTTCGAAATGTCATGGATTTTATAAATTGCATGTAAATAATACCTGTAAATTTCTTCATTTTACTAAGCGCCTCAATAAGAATGATTTTATTGAATCATACCATTAAAGTCATACTATTTAAAGTCATAATTTATCA
>CAZVYQ010000131.1:0-1770 GCA_964631375.1 uncultured Lachnospiraceae bacterium
GGTGGGCATAAGAATTATAGCAAAACGAAGAAAACATTGTAACATATGATTTCTTCATGCATAGAATATGCATATATGCTCATATAAATATTTATGACGGAAGGGGTGAAACCGTGGTTGATATCTTTAAAGCACTATCAGAGGAAAGCAGGTTAAGAATCCTGACATTACTAATGGAAAGAGAAATGTGTGTCTGTGAGATTGAAGTTTGTTTAAATATGACCCAATCAAACGCTTCGAGACATCTGACTGTACTTAAAAACTGTGGCGTTTTGAAATATTATAAGAAAGCACAATGGGCATATTATGGAATAAGCGAAAGCTTTAAAGAAGAACATAAAAACCTATGGGAGTATTTACAACAAAAGGTAGTTGAACTACCAACATATCAGGCAGACCATAAACAATGCGAAAAATACAAAACCATTGATGTCTGTGCAAATTCAAAAACAACACATTAAAAGGAGAGAGAAGAAATGAATAAAGAGAAATCATTAGAAATTGGTTTTTTTCAAAAATACTTAACGATATGGGTAGCACTTTGTATGATTACAGGGGTATTAATTGGAAAGTTTTTGCCATCAGTACCTGAATTTTTCAATCAGTTTGAATATGCAAACGTATCTATACCTACTGCAATATTAATTTGGGTAATGATTTACCCGATGATGATGAAGGTAAATTTTGAAAGTGTTAAAAACGTAGGAAAAAATCCAAAAGGATTATATGTAACTTGGATTACAAACTGGTTAATTAAGCCTTTTACGATGTTTGCAATTGCCTCATTCTTTTTCTATGTCGTATTTAAGGGATTGATTCCAGCAGAGCTAGGAAAAGAATATTTAGCTGGAGCTGTTTTGTTAGGAGCAGCACCTTGTACTGCTATGGTTTTTGTATGGAGCCAGTTGACGAAAGGAAATCCGGCATATACGGTAGTACAGGTAGCAACCAATGATTTAATTATTCTGGTTGCATTTGTTCCGATTGTGAAATTTTTACTTGGAGTGAGTAAAGTATCCGTTCCTTGGGATACTTTGATTATATCAGTTGTCTTATTTGTTGTAGTTCCATTAACGGCAGGTGTGTTAACAAGAATGTATATCAGTAAAAGAAAAGGAACAGAATATTTTGAAAATAAGTTTCTTCCTAAATTTGACAATGCAACTATCGTAGGTTTGCTGCTGATGTTAGTATTATTATTCTCCTTCCAGGGTGAAGTTATTTTAAATAATCCTTTACACATTTTATTAATTGCAGTGCCTTTGACAATTCAGACGTTTTTAATTTTCTTTATTGCATATCTGGCATCTAGGGTGTTAAAGCTTCCTCATGATATAGCTGCTCCAGCAGGAATGATTGGTGCTTCCAATTTCTTCGAATTGTCCGTTGCAGTTGCAATTGCCTTATTTGGAATGGATTCGCCAGCAGCACTGGCTACTGTTGTAGGTGTTTTGACTGAGGTGCCTATTATGTTAATGCTTGTTAAAATCGCAAATAAGACTACTCATTGGTTTCCAGAAAGTTTGAATGCTAATAAAAATAAAATTGGATAATGAGACAATAAGAAAGGAAGTAAAAAATGAAAAAAATGCAGATATTTGAACCAGCTATGTGCTGTTCCACAGGACTTTGCGGTGTTGGAGTTGATCAAGAGTTATTAAGAATCTCTACTGTATTAAATACACTGGAAAATAACGGAGTACATGTTGACCGATTTAACCTTTCAAGTGCACCACAGGAGTTTGTAACGAATAAAACGATAAATAATTA
>CAZVYQ010000132.1:0-1757 GCA_964631375.1 uncultured Lachnospiraceae bacterium
ATAAAAGCCAAAAAGATGAACGATGTCTGGTATTGGGTTCTCAGGGAAGATTCGGAATAAAAGGAAGAACGCAACAATGCAAGGAGTAAGAAATTGCGGACTTGAAGGATGCAAGGTTGCAAAATTATTAAGACTTTGCGTTGTTGCGGACTTGGTTGAAAGGAGCGATTTATGAAATATGTACAGATAACGCGGGAGCTGTTTTTTAAACTTTTGAGCTATCACCTTTTGGATAAATTTGAAGAAAAGGAAGAAATCGAAAAAGGCCTTGAAGCAAAACTTAACACAATGGTGAATCATGACATTTATTCAAAATCGAAAACAGCACCTACAGAAGAAGAAAGGGAAAAGTCAAGACAGGAATATCTTGACCGGGTAGGAATACATCCGGATTTCAGATGGTAACTTTTCCTCTGTTAATAGAATACGATCCGGTGCGACTGGGTCGTTATAAGAACCTTGACAACAGAATTTCCCGCCGAAGGCGGCTTACCGATTATGTGGCGCGCTGCACCACGGACATAATCGATAACCCCCTATGGATAATGACACTTCGCATCATTATCAGGGGGCTCTCCGAGGGCCCTGCGGGGCGTTCTTGTTGTCTCACATGTAATTCACACTCGATCATGAAAGGAGAAATATGATCTCGTATTCATTACATTTATCCAACAAGAAGCATGCTCTTACCACCACGAAAAAAGTGGCGGCTGCGAGCAAGCATAATCTCCGCCAGTATGAAAGTCCGGAATATTGTCGGGACAATATTTACGTACTTATCGGCGGAGATAATATTCTTGATGATCTGAAAGAAGCATATCATCAAGAATTTGACGCTTGCCTTGAAGAATATAACAAAGGCAAGCGGGCAGATCGACAGATTGATGATTATCTGAAATACGTTTCCGAAAGTGGAAAGAACGATGTGGCAGCTGAGCTTGTCATCCAGCTTGGAGATGCAGAGTTCTGGCATGACAAGTCATTGGAGATGAAGAAGCAGATGCTTCCGATCTTCGAAGACCAGCTGAAGCATCTTCAGGAACTTGTACCGGACTTCCGGATTGTATCTGCGGTAGTCCACCTGGATGAGCATTCACCCCATGCTCATGTGATTGGACTTCCGATAGGGCGGGGATACAAGCGCGGTATGCAGAAACAGGCAGCAAAGACAAGAGTCTTCACGCAGGAATCACTTACAGAACTCCAAGACAAAATGCATAAGTACGCCGAACAGGAAATGAACGAACATCCCGAGATCTTCGAGGGAGAGGATCTTAAGGAAATCGAAAAGGGACGGAACAGCGATTGGTCCAAAGAGTTCTTTGTAAGAAAAAAAGCCGAGGCGCTTGAATCATTGAACGAACAGTATATGGCAACTACGAATGCCGTTGAGGTTAAGGAAACCGTTTTGGAGGAACTGAATAAGCAGACCGAGGAAACAATTCAGACGATGGTTGAAACGGAAGCTCAGAAAGAATTCATGAGGTACGCATTTCTGAAAGAACCGAAAACACCAATCGGAAAACTTGTCGCCGGAGCATGGCGGAAGTTTAAAGAGTGGTGGGATATGCACAAGCGTAAGGAAGTTGAAGAAAAGACCAGGGAAAGTGTTATTGGCAAACTTGCGGAGTTAAAGAAAGAAACGAAGGAGCATCCAAGGACCCCGGTTGTACCCAAAAAACACAGGGAAACAGAGTTAGAATAACCTTTACCTTGATTGACAGTGACGGGGGCGTGACACGCTCCCGTTTTTACAG
>CAZVYQ010000133.1:0-1691 GCA_964631375.1 uncultured Lachnospiraceae bacterium
GTTTGTGTCAAGTAAACGTTGGCAACTTCCTCATTGTTTTTCATAAATGATATTTTTTATTTTTTTGTTCTCCAAGCAAAGCCCTTGCCCTGACTTTTTCTTAGTACCCAAATGCTCTTTTAAATGCTTTTCTTGATGCTGTCCGCATGGCTTCAAACAACGGCATATGATGATTAAATCTGTCTGCGTATGGATTCCCTTTTCCATCCTTCTTTGGTGCTTTTGCTGCACTTAGTGTTTCTATGATTTCCTGCATCTGCATCGTAAACACCAGTCCATCTGTATATCTGTCTATCGTTTCTACCAGTTCCCTGTTCTCTTTACGATAGAGTGCCTTCGCAAGGTTATTTGCTCCATTGATTGACCATCTCATTCTGCGGTGCTTCATTCGTAGTGTGATAACTGTACAATTCTGTGTTTCCTGTATTCCCATTCCTTTATAGAGAATTCCCTTTTGCGGTGCCGGTATTTTTATGCCTCGCTTGTCATAAGGCAGTAAGCCATTTTTGTTATTATTCAGATATTGGTATAACTCCATTGCCTTTTTACTTGATTTATCCTTCTCATCTGGACTTGCTACACTTGTCGCATATATTTGGATATATTCCAGCATTTCATCCATCTTTTCTTCATCGAAAAGGGTTCGAATTTCTTTCTGGGCATCTTTATTGCTGATTTTTCTGAGGATTTCCTGATAGATATGATACCTGTCCAGTTGAAAGATCGCATCCGAATCGTATGGCTCTTTAATCCAGCTTCCTCCATCCCCATTTAGAATTCTCTGCTCTATTTCATCTGCTGCATATTTTTTCCTGATACAGGCTTCCCGTTTTGCATGAAAATCATTGCTGTTTTCCATTCCTGCCAGCATGCTCTTACCCACCAGTGTACTTCGTTTCTGTTTCTCCTTTTCTTCATCCCAGCCTTCATACATCGTGAACACTTTCATTTCTTGCTTCTTCATCTTTTTATGATGTTCGTCCTGAATATGAAGCCACACACCATCCATTTCTTCAAAGAGAACCGGAATGACTTTTTCGCCCTCTGTCTGGTCTGCTTCCATCTGTTTTACTGCTTGGATTTCTTCTTCGTCAATTCGTTCTCCAAGATGCTGCATCATGTTCCAGACACCACCGGCACTGATACTCTGACCACAGGTACTGCTGATCTGTTCTGCTGTCACACGATATGGTGACTCTGTGACTGTTAAGGCTATTTTCTCTGCCAGATTCGTTGAAATTAGACCTATTTTATCCATATGCATAGCCTGGTCAAGCAGAAATACATGGGCTGTCTGTCCATCCTCTGTTTTGGTACGATAGACATTTCTGGAATATTCAACCTCTCCATAGACGGTTTTGATGGATGTCGTTCGTTTTCCTTTTCCTCTATATACCTTCTTATCTCTCGACTGGGCAAGCTCTTCATCATAAGATTCCAGCATCTGCCCGGTGATTTCTCTGGCAAGTTCACATACATAAGAATAAATTTCTTTCTCTAACACCTTGAATGATTTCAGTTCCTCGTTTACAATAGTATTCATCATACAGCTTCCTTTACATTAATTTCGACAATTAATATCATAAAGAAAAACTGTATGATTGGGAAGTAGAGATTTATTCTCTACTTCCTTTTTGGTTTACATAACCAAAACATCTTATTTTATTTGCCAACTATAATTTTACACTAAC
>CAZVYQ010000134.1:0-1662 GCA_964631375.1 uncultured Lachnospiraceae bacterium
ATAATAGCATATAGCAACCTATTTTTCAAGATGTTTTCACATCGCATTTATTGTACGTTTTCTACTCACATACAATTTAATATATAATATTTACTCTTTTTCCTGTAGACACTTATACAAGAGATTTTCTAATTGTTCATTGTTATATTTTGCTGAAGCAACACTTGCATCTATCATTTCTTCTTTTGTAATTTCTGTAAAATCAATTTCAAATCTGCCATTATTCATACACAGTTGCTCAATAAAAATTCTCTGTGTACGCCCGTTCCCTTCTCTAAAAGGATGTATCATGTTAAGTTCTCCCAGATAATATGCTAACCTTAAACTAAGTTGCTTTTTATCCGCAATATCCTTTAGGAAATTCTCTCTCTTTAGCTTTTCATACATATCATCAAATTGAATCTCTATAAATTGTGTTAAACAGAACACTGTACCTTTGGAAATATCTACTGTTCTCTTCGTTCCAGCCCACGCATAAACATCTTGAAATAACTGTCTATGAATTGCACATAGATGTTTGAATGAAAAATCTCCTGTCACACCTTGCATCAGTACTTCCGCTTGACGAACGGAAGTATAATCCCTTTCTGCTTGATGTAGCTCATCAAGATTTTGAATGTTCAATTTATTCTTTAATACATTTGTTCCTGAGTAACAGTACTTCTCATCACCTTTATCATCGAAAAAATAATCATACTCTTGATCTTTCATTTTTTTTCTGGGACACTCCATACTTTCTGTTCAATTCAGAAATTGAATCAGCCACAGTTATTTTCTTCTCAAGTATATTTTTAACTCTAGTTCTACATGCATCATCAAATTTCATATTTTCCATTCTAAAACTAGCTTCAATACTGCTAACTTTTCTATCAGTTGTCATATGTGTATCCTTTCTCCTTCCTGAATTCCTAGGAAAGTGTTATATATATACTATTATTATATCATGATTACATATCACTATTCTATAACAATTTTGCGGAAGCAACATTTCAATAATTATCTTCATTAATGACTTTTTCTTTCTTATCATAATCTTCTAAATGAATAATTACTTCATCCTCTCCATTTGCAAAAAAAGCATAAATTTGTTGCTTTTTAACACTTGCTGTTAAGATAATTGGGTCTTTATGTCTACGAGAACAGTTTTCTGCAATTTCCCTATTAATTGTCCATGAAGTTCTCAGTTTTTTTTCTGAGTCACCAGTTCCTCTATAAATCAAAATTGGATCCTTTTGAAAGAACATATATAACAATTCTCTATAACTCATAATATCCTTCTTTTTTACACCTTCGAAAGCAATATCTACTATTTCTGCAGATGCTCCAGTGTATCGAATTGATTGTAGAATATTTCTTAGGTAGCGTGCATACATATCTTTTGATACACTATTTTTCATCTGAATAAGTTGAAGTAATTGTTGTTCTGTTGAACCTTCAATATTCATAAGTTCTACATTCTCTTTCAATTTCCTTTTGTATTTTTTGATTCCTATCATTTTCTCTTTATCTCCACTTTGGGTAAACAGTATCATATTGATAAGTCTTAATCCTTATTTGTTCTGTACTGCCCTCTCCTCCTTTTTAAAGGTATTACTATGTCAAAAACTAAAGCAATTATGAGGCAGAAAATAAAAGTAAAATATATAAAATACATCCATCGAC
>CAZVYQ010000135.1:0-1524 GCA_964631375.1 uncultured Lachnospiraceae bacterium
ATACCGATCTCACTCTTTCTTCCAATGTACGAATTGATCTCAGCAGACTGGTTCAAATCCAGATTCTTTAAATTGCTGATGGCCTTTTCGATCTTCTTTAACGGTCTGGTATTGATGACTACAATGCCCCATGTCATTAATACAATCAACAAATATGCGATCAGACAAACAATACCCAATGTAACCTTACTGGTATTTGCCGATGCATAAATCTCTGCTTCTGTATCTGAAAGAACAACTGCCCATCCTCTATCCTTCAGATATGCATACATGCTCACACATGGAACTCCATTTGCGTCCTTGTATTCTATTGAACCATATTCAGAGTCAGTATTACTCTTTATTTCATCAATAACCTGTAACAACATGGGATCTGCGATCTCTGCTCCCAGAAGCGATTCATCCTCATCAAAGATGTGAACTCCTGTCTCTACATTAATCATATATGACTTAACATTTTCAAGACCATATGTATTTAATGAATTCAGTTTTTCATCTAGCGAACTTGCATAGGTTGCTCCTCCCGCATATCCAATCGGAGTCTTTCCATCTGTATCATATATAGGTGCATATGTTGACATTACCATATTTCCTGTAGATGGTGACAACATAATGCCCACATTGAACATTCCGCCACTGTTCAATATTGAATTTTGTAAGGATTTTAGGCTATCCCCTTCTCTGAGAACCTTACCGATCACTTGCTCAACAGGATGGGTCATTACTTTTGTGCCCCAATCTGCAATGTAAATCCCCTCCCAATTCTCAAGTTTACTAAAATATTGAAGTGTATAAGCCTGTGCCGCTTCATTCAGTTCTGCATTCTCCGGATCTTTCAGTGCGTTAAACAATGTTGAATCCTGAGCATACGCAAGCAGTAATGCCTCTCCCTGCCCTACATACTGATCAATAATCTGCTTCTGGGCATCCAGAGATGTCTGCATATTGTTGATCGCACTTGTTTTCATCGCTGTTGTCATATTGTAGTTTGCAAGTACATACAGCAAAATGATTCCGACTGCTGCTACAATTGCTACGGCCCCTGTGATGATGACACCCATCTTTCTGTTCTTTAACATTTAAAGTCCCCCTTTGTGTTCTTATTCTATATAAAGCAACTCCTGCATTTATATACGAAATTCTTATCTTCGGAAAAACAGACATTGAAACATAAATGCCAATGTCCCTTGGAATTAAATTCTTTATACATATTATATGAAATATATCTAATTGCGTCAATAATTATCTGACAAAAAAGTGTATTCAGAAAATTGTAAATTTAATTTAAATAATTGGTAATTTATACACAAATTTTCATTAAAATGTAAAACAACGCCTCAATGAATTACTTCATTGAGGCGTCGTATGTAATAATCTTCGATGTAACTAAATCTTATTGGTATTTGAAATCCTGTACGATCGTAATGATCTTTTCTGTACTCTCCTTATTAGTATTCAGAATATTCGCCAATACCTCAGCAGTTGCATTGGTATGTTCGTTCTTATTGACGATGTCCTCAACAC
>CAZVYQ010000136.1:0-1510 GCA_964631375.1 uncultured Lachnospiraceae bacterium
AAGAAATCAGTTAAAATCATGTTTATTAGCGGTCTGGCTGTTATAGGTATTTTTTTGATTATCATAATTACTTCCTATGTATTTGGAAGGGTTGAGGTAAAGAAGGCCTATAAAATACAATCTGAACAGATGGCAATTTTGGAAGGGTATTATCAAGCGGGAAATCTGAAAGAGTTGTCAGCCTACATCAACGAGAATTCGATTTATCAATCGCGATACGAAAAGTATGTGAAGTTAGCTCGAGCATACGAACAGTCAGAAAGAATGAAGAGTAATATTGATGATTTTATCGAGATGACAGAACAGGAGACTTTCTCAACATGGGATGAAACCAGACAGGAAGAATTCTGTGTATCCTATATTTATTATGCTACATACGCCGGAATCCAAACATGTATATTATGCAGAGAGGGTATGGAAGAATACGGAGAAGTTGATAACACAGAACTGGTACAGGAATTGTATGATCAGAGTATAGACAGATTGGTCAATCAACTCCATTACACACAGAACGACATAGATGAAATGTGTAGGTTGGAGAGCTTGAGTGAAGGGAATATGAAGCCATATTGTGAAAAAGCGTATGCTGCATGGAAGGAGGCTGTACAATGAAATGCAAGAATTGTGGAGCTGATATACCGGCAGAAGCCATTCGCTGTGCATATTGTGATACCGTGAATCCTGGTGGAGTGAGTTTTTTACAACGGTTGAAAGAGAAGCGAGAGGAAAATAAGCGACTTAGAAAGGAACTGCTGAGAAATTCCAGAGAGGCCTATCTGAATCAATTACTGAACCGTGCCATGATCATTTTTGGTGTTTTGATGATAGTAGTTGTATTTGTATCGACCGGTGTGACTATTTATGCACAGGGGTACAGGACGACCGCTGATCCGAATAAGGATGCGATCATGCAGAAACTCTATGATGAAGAGGCGTACCAACAGCTGGATACTTACATGTCAACTCATGATTTGATCGGAAATGACCATTACTCCTACACAAGAGTTGCTCTGATCAATAACAGTTATGAGAAATTCTTTGAGTTACGAAATGATTGTATAGATATCATCAGAAAGCAGGACGTACCGGATGATGAACTGATCAGGGCGGTTATTGAAAAAGGAGTGGCGGCTCTTTATGCAGATATTCCTGCATATCCGGATGTATGTCCGGAGGAAAAACAATTGACAGATAAATACAACGTAATCGTGACAGATTTCTTGACAGGAGTATTTGGATTTGGAGATCAGGAGCTTGATTATATCCGTGAAAATGTCCACGGAGGCAGATTGTATGGTGACGAGTACATAGAACTGGTTGATATAGCCAAATCCTATATGCAGAAAGGCGGTGAACCGCAATGATTCATAAGCCATGGAAGATAGGACTGAAGGTGGCGGTGTGTGCCTTTTTTCTGTTCTTTACCATTTTATTTCTTGTGTTTTCTGTTGGTGAACTCCGAGAGGAATTGCAGTACTCTAGTGTCGAAGCCAAATTAGGGAGAATGGAG
>CAZVYQ010000137.1:0-1449 GCA_964631375.1 uncultured Lachnospiraceae bacterium
TAAGAACAGCTGTAAGCAAAGTTTTCGTATAAGTGGAATAAAATGTCCTAAGTATTTGTGTGAATAATTTAAGAGGAGTATGGGGTTGAATCTCATACTCCTAATTTTTAAAAGAACACATTGACAAATATCGATATGAAGAATATAATAACATCAGATTGATAAATATCGATATATTAAATTAAGGAAGGTGCTTAATATGAAAGCGATTTGGAATTTTTTTCAGAACCAGATACTTGGTATGAAATGGTTAAATGCATTGATAGGAGATGGATTGTCCGCATTAGGACTCGATATATCTTCAAGGTTAGGAGGAAGTATTCAGTTTTTCCTTTATGATACGATTAAAATATTGGTTCTGTTATCTGTACTAATTTTTATCATATCCTATATACAAAGTTATTTTCCACCTGAAAGAACGAAAAAAATACTTGGCAGGTTCCATGGAATAAAGGCAAACATTTTAAGTGCCTTATTAGGAACGATAACACCGTTTTGTAGTTGTTCTTCGATCCCACTTTTTATTGGATTTACCAATGCAGGTCTTCCAGTAGGAGTGACTTTTTCGTTTTTGATTTCTTCACCACTTGTTGATCTTGGCGCATTAGTATTATTAATGAGTATTTTTGGTGCAAAAATTGCAATAGCTTACGTTATCGTAGGTCTTATACTTGCAGTAGTTGGTGGAACAATTATTGACAAATTAGGAATGGAAGACTATGTTGTAAAATTTATAAATCCAGGTGCAACGATTGATATAGAAGAACCTGATTTATCACGAAAAGACAGAATGATTTATGCACGAGAACAGGTGGTAGCCACCGTTAAAAAAGTTATTCTTTATGTTCTAGTTGGAGTTGGAATTGGCGCATTAATCCATAACTGGATTCCGGAATCTTTCATTCAAACAGTTCTAGGTGAAAATAATCCGTTTTCTGTATTGATAGCAACGGTTGTAGGAATTCCAATGTATGCAGATATCTTCGGAACCATTCCAATTGCGGAAGCATTATTTACGAAAGGTGTTGGGGTAGGGACTATTCTTTCATTTATGATGGGTGTCACAGCACTTAGTTTGCCATCCATTATTATGTTGAAGAGAGTTGTAAAAAATAAGCTATTGGCTATCTTTATTGGTGTAGTTGCAGTAGGAATTCTCATCATTGGCTACTTTTTTAACGCATTCAGCTTTTTAATTGTATAATTGTAAAAAATTAATACTTATTTTATATCTAGGGTAGAAACCAATAGCTGTCGGAATATTAGGGACTGTGTTTATTTTCAGACATGAAAAAAGAAAGAAGAAAACACTTTCTTTACAAAACAAAAACTAGTAATAGTTGTACAATTTACAGTTATAATTTATGAAAAAACTGTGTATCTTATAGAAAATAAATTGACAAACATCGATATGTTGTATAATATATACATATCGATGTTTTTGAATAC
>CAZVYQ010000138.1:0-1426 GCA_964631375.1 uncultured Lachnospiraceae bacterium
TTGTGTCACTTTTCTTTCATAATTCCTTCCTTGTCAATGATGTCCATGTAATACTGTAGGATATCTTTTCTCTTTACAATACCGATAAACACATCATCATCGTCGATTACCGGTACGAAATTCTGGTTCACTGCACGATAAAACATATCCTGTACTTCCGCATTTGCTCTGACGGGTTCCAGATTCTGTCTGCGTGTAACTTTGGATACCTTCACATTTGTCAGTTCTTCAACCTGATATTTCATTTCATTTTTCAAGGTCCAGAGGATATCTCCTTCTGAGATGGTTCCCTTATATTCACCTTTACGGTTAATCATCGGAATGGCAGAATATGTACTGTTTTCAAGCAGTTCAATCACTTCATCCAAGGTACTGTCACTGTACGTAAACTCGACTTCACTCTTTGGAGTCAGAAAAAATAATATATTCATCGCTTATCTCCCAAGAAAAAGAGTGCAATTGTTCCGGGACCGGAATGTGCACCGATGGTCGGCGACACATAGTTAATCAGATAACTCTCTATTCCGAGCCTTCTCTTGACTTCCTCAGCAACATATTCTGCATCCTCCAACGAATCTCCATGGCTGACAAAAAATATGTCATTCTGATCACGGTAACTACCCATCTTTTCCTCCATGCAGTCAACCAACGTATTTAATGATTTTTTCCTTCCACGCACCTTTGAAAGAGGAATCAGATGTCCCTCATCATCTACATGCAGAATCGGCTTGATACTTGCCATGGTTCCAAGCACAGCTGTTGCCTTGCTCACACGTCCGCCCCTGTAAAGATTGAACAGATCATCCACTGTAAACATATGCACAAGGTTGAGTTTATGCTTTTCCAGCCAGTCTGCGGTTTCTTCTATGCTTTTACCCTGCTTTTTCATTTGTATGGCTTTATGAACCAACAACCCTTCACCCAAAGAAGCAGCAAGTGTATCGATGACGATGATCTTGATGTCATCTCTCTCCTCCATGAGTTCCTCTGCTGCAATTCTTAAACTATTATAACTTCCACTGAGTCCTGATGAAAAAGCAATCTGCAAAATCTCATTTGTCGTCTTTAGATATTCTTCAAATGCCGCCTTGGCTTCTTCCGGATTAATCTGAGATGTCGTCGGCATCATACCGGAACGCATCTTGGAGTAAAATACAGGCTCCGGCAGATCATTACCTCTCTTGTGTACGATGCCATCATCAAACATGTAGGACAGCCCAACCACACCTAACTGATTCTCTGAAATATAGCTTTCCGGCAGATCTGCCGTTGAACATATACTAATCTTAAATTCGCTCATACTAACTCTCCTGTAGTGTTCATTTTTCTTATTTCATAGTATCATCTTTTGACAGACTTTTCAAACCCAAATCTACATTTTCATACGCAATCTGAAAAGTCTGCTGCACAGAGCTTTGAAGCTAAA
>CAZVYQ010000139.1:0-1420 GCA_964631375.1 uncultured Lachnospiraceae bacterium
CCCCCTTATAAGATAGATAACCCCCCGCCAGCCCCCGTAGCGTGTAATTAAAAAATATTAACTTTATAAAAATTTATTTTATCATGAAAGAAAATCAAGTACAATTTAAAGTGTCAAATGTTTACAGACCGTTAAGAAACGTATACGGAAGTGAAAAACGACCTTTTAGCATTAGCGGAATAACTAAAATTAAATTTGAGAAGTACGATTTATCAGCTCAAAAGAAGAGTATTGAAGATTACATAGGCAAACCTTTGCCAGATTTCAATACAGATTCGAAAGGGTTGACCCCTACAAACGTAATTTTTATTTCGCCCTCTATGAGAGTGGTAGTGGATTTCGGAAAGTTACTGAGGGATGATGTAAACAATACAATTGCACAATGTATTGTTACAGACCCAACAACGAAAAAAAAATTCTATCAGATAGACAGCGTCTCTTACGATGGAAACGTGTGTGAATTTAGCTACTCAGGAGAAACAGATGTTGAAACAGATGTTGAAACAGATGATGACGGTATTTAAAAGTGAAAGGGAGAGAAATCTCCCTTTTTTTTAAAACGTTTCCACGATAGAGTACACGATAGAGTAAGTTAATATTATAATCACGATAGAGGCTGTTTTTAGCCTCGTAGAGCAACGAACTATCTCTAATGGTATATTTGTATACATAAGGGAAATATCGTTCATTAGAAGGCTTTATTTAAAGTCAAACAAAAGTATACTTCCATATCCAAATAGGATAGGGGAAATATAAAGGTTCGATTCCTTTTAGTATAACATCATCGTAATTCATTGATTTTCATAAATAGATTATCAGTGAGTTATGTAAAAGATATGTTATTGATTGTCAACACTAAGTCTCGGTTCTACCGAGGGTGAGACAACCAATATATTTATAAGGCTATTTATGCCTATATCTATGCCTTTATTAAAGTATATAGTGTATTATGACACACTTAAAGTATCACTTTAATATATCTATATAATATCCTAATAGAGTTATGATAACGTCCATGAATGGACGGTGGGTAACCATAAATGGGGGGAATAATAGGTATATATGTGGGTATATAGGGATAATATATAGGTTTATATAGATAAATATATAGATAGATATAAGTGGATATATGATTATGTAGATAGTTTATGTATATAGATTATTTAGATATGATATATAATATTTGGATGAATGTTAATAATAATATAACACGTGGATTTTATATTGGTGGGTTTTAGTTGATATTGTTATATTATAATATTAGATAATAAGAAATTAAGGAATTAAATTAATAAATAAAAAAAAATGAAAAAAATATTGGTAAAGTATTTCTCTTATGATTACATGGGAGAGATTGCCACCTACATAGCTTTAACAGCTATAATGGGTGTTATTGTGTATGGTTGTATAGCTTACTATA
>CAZVYQ010000140.1:0-1403 GCA_964631375.1 uncultured Lachnospiraceae bacterium
ATGCAACTGCCGTAGGAGATCCCTTAGATGTGCCAGGAGATGTCACGGGGGGGAGGGTTTACTACTAAAGAGATGCTTAAAAAGTCTGGTATTTTTAATAATTATGCAGATAAAGATGTAGATGCTAATTTAGTTACAGGTGCTAATTCAAATGTCGGATTAAGTAGTGTAGGCGATGCAACAGCACAAGCAGCAGGAAACGTGTCAGGCGGAAATGCAGGAGATACTTTGGCAGCACAAACTGGGGCAAACGTGGTTCCTAATAAATATCATAATTATGTTGTCATGCCCGACAAAAAAGTAACCGATGATCAAAACGCATCTGTGGGATTATATAATGGAGACGCTACAACAACAAACTCTAGCCCTATAAACGATAAAGTAAGTGATAACCCAGAAGCTTGGAAAGAACGTGTTAGCCAGATATCACCCGCACCAAACTATGAAGCAATAAATATCATTATGAATGATTTTAATAATTCAGAAAAGGCTACCTATTCATCATTCGGAAATGATGTACCTAACAATTTTACTATGGTAAGAGTTGTGGGACATATAGGTGAGCAATTTTGGGGGATGGCAATACCGGCATGGATTAATGAAGATGGCGAGAAAGTGGTCAGAGAACTGGTTATTCAGAATCCGGGGGATTATATTGTTATTGATTCATGTATTATGGATATTGTGACTAATAAGTCAGCTAGTAGTCTTAGTACCTTTAACAATATTATACAAGATAAAGATGAGAGTTTAAAGAAAACTAAATTTATTCCCTCTAATGACTATATATTTAATTCTACGCATGTAAAAATAGGTACTTTTTATTCCTTAAATCCAGCTACCCGATTAGTTGGTAGCATTTCAATTGATGAGTGTAAGGCAACGAATCCGGGTGCATTATTTGACGTTAATTCGGACAATAGTATCCCTATTAGTGATATACCGAATCTAAGTCAATACATTGGTAATGATGTGGAAATAAATAAATTTACATATCTCGGTCAGGATGAAGCTGCTTCAATAACAAAAGGAATTGATGGTGACAAAAAGCAGTCCGACCCTCCGACCGACCCTGATAATAAAAAAACTGATAAAAAAGATTCCTCTACTACGAATTCCGCACCTGCTCCCTCTACAAATATGGAACAGGAAGAGGAACAATATGATCTTATTGTCCCATGACCATAATACAACATAATAACCGGATGGAAATCAGTAAGGCTATGAATCACAATGACTCATGGCCTTACTATTTGTAATTTGTTACACTACTAAATCAAGTGAGTACACATCATTAATAGGAATCATCCTATCAGTGAATCTACTTTAACTCAATCCCCCGATCTTTCAATCCCCCAATTAAGTATACAAAGACTACCTTTAGACAATTCCTTCATCAAACT
>CAZVYQ010000141.1:0-1402 GCA_964631375.1 uncultured Lachnospiraceae bacterium
AAAACTTATTAAAAACATTCAAAAATGGAATTGATAGAAAATGTAGATTTTTTATAATAAAGATAAAGAATAATAAAGGATGGAGAACGATATGTATATATCAGATTTTTCAAAAGAGTACCATGAGAAAATGTTTCCTGGATATGTTTCCCAATTTATGGAGACAGATCCTGAATTTATTGAACGATTCGATAATTTTGCATTTGATGAGGTAGTAAATGAACCAGGCGTAGAACTGGATCAAAAAACAAGAATGATGTGCATTTTAGCAGTTTTTCTTGGATGTCAGGGAATTGACGAGTTTAAGGCAATGCTTCCGGCAGTATTAAATTTTGGCGTGACACCAGTAGAGGTAAAAGAGATTGTATATCAAGCAGTGGATTATTTAGGAATTGGCAGAGTATTTCCTTATCTGCATGCAGTAAATACTATTTTAACTGAAAAAGAAATCGCACTTCCACTTGAAAGCCAGGCAACGACCACAATGGAAAATCGTCTTGAAAAGGGAATTCGGTCACAGGTGGACATTTTTGGAGAAGCAATGGAGAATTTTTACTGTTCTGGTCCGGAAGAATCAAAACACATTAATAGATGGCTGGCATCGAACTGCTTTGGAGACTTCTATACCAGAACAGGTCTTGACTACGCTCAACGTGAATTGATGACATTCTGCTATCTTTATTCGCAGGGAGGTTGCGAACCACAATTAATTAGTCATACAGCAGCGAATATGAAAATAGGAAATGACAAAAAGTTCTTAATCAGCGTCATTTCACAGTGTTTGCCGTTTATTGGTTATCCGAGAACATTAAATGCACTTCGTTGTATCAATGAAGCTGCAAAGGAGAATACATGAAGATAAAGAAAAAAATGATAGCACTCATATTAGGAAGCATTTTACTTACAGGGTGTGGTTCGAACAGTAACGTAGAGAGAGACACAAGACCAGCAGAAAGCACAGAAAAAGAGAGTGGATCAGATGAGAAAACAGAGCAGGCAGGTACTTATGAAGAATTAGATATAAGTACAACTCCAGCTACAGGAGCTGGAGAACAAGGGAATCGTTCGAAGATTCTTATTGCATATTTTACCCGTTCCGATAATATCAATATTGACCCTAATGTAGATGCTATTTCTTCCGCAAGTATCAATCTGAATGGCTCAGAATATCAGGGAAATCTTGCGATTATGGCAGATTACATTCAAGAAATAACGGGAGGAGATACTTTCTCTATCCTGACATCCAAAATTTATCCTTCAGAATATCGAGCAACGACAGACGTTGCTAAAGAGGAACAAAATGATGATGCAAGACCGGAACTTTCAAATCACGTTGAGACGGTTGTGTTGATGTCAAGGGTAAAAGATTAAGCGAGCTGAAAACCCTTATATATCAAGGGTC
>CAZVYQ010000142.1:0-1366 GCA_964631375.1 uncultured Lachnospiraceae bacterium
TCTAAATAGAAAATCTAAATTACTACGCATAGAAGAATTGAGATGCCGGATTATCCAGAAAGGGTTTTGTAAAGAAGCTCCAAAAGACTTCACCTGAGGAAATTAAATTTGCAAAAGAATGAAGCAATGATTATAAAGAAAACATAGTGTAAGAGGACGAAAACGATTGATAATTTTCACAAAAATGTATATACTATGTATATACGAAGGGAGATGGAATTATGATAGCACAAGTCAAAGCATGGGGAAATGGACAAGGCGTAAGATTTTCAAAAGAATTATTAGATACTATTGGTGTTCATGTTGATGAGTTTTTAGACGTTGAAGTGAAAAATGGGAGAATTATTTTATCCAAAACATTTAAACATAAAACATTAGAAGAGAGAGCAGCTGAATGCAAGGGGAAAGTTGGCCCTTATGAGGAGTTTGCATGGGGAGATGCAGAAGGAAGGGAACAATGGTAACTAATGATAAATAAGATTAATCAGGGAAGTATTCTTTCTATTGAAAGGATTAACACACCAGTACTAGTTGTAAGTAAAACATATTTTAATAAAACTGAACAAATTATTGCGTGTCCTATTCTTTCAAAAACATCGGAAGATCCATTGCATATTCCTGTAATTACAGATGGCATTCAGGGGATAGTTCTGTGTGAACAAATGAAATTGTTAGATTTAAGAGTAAGAGGATATAAAAAAATAGCTGAATTATCCATGGAAGAGATTATGAATATAACAGATGCAATTCAAAGTATTTTTGATTATTATCCTTTTGGGAAGTAAAAGAATAAAGAAATGTTGAAAACCCCAGAAAATGTGATGTTTGCTGGGGTTTTTTAATGCATAGAATGCGACTTTTACTATAAATTACTATGCTTTACGGATATGGTTGTGATATAGCTAAAAAGCAGGTTAGATTCCTAACAACCATTTCCAAATTGGAACAACATCAACCTGAATTCCGCCGCAATCGAGAGTGGCTTCTTCGCTATTGGTAATAAGCAAGCATTTCGCATTTGAAATAAAATTGTTAAGCTTTACAAAAGCCCTCGTCTCACGTTCTTTTGTATCTATTTGATCTAAAACTTGCATGCTGACCTGAATAGCAAGGTTTTCTGATGGAACATAGAAATCAATTTCTACGTTATTTTCAAAAAAGAATACATTTTCTACGCCGTAATGTCTGACTAGTTCAATAGCAACAAGGTTCTCGAGTTGGGCAGATTTACAGTCAAGTAACATAAGACCAAGAAGACCAGTATCCATAAAGTAGTACTTAGGAGAAGTCTCTTTTTCTACAATTTTAGCGGCGTAGTTTTGAAGTGTGAACAGTAAATAGGAATCTGTCATATAACCAACATAGT
>CAZVYQ010000143.1:0-1365 GCA_964631375.1 uncultured Lachnospiraceae bacterium
TTAAGCATCAGAAAGTTTCTGTGCGTGCCACAACCTCTGTTGTAAAGATTTATGCAAGGAATGGCAAATATATCTGTGAACACCCACGTGCAACCCGCAAAGGTCAGTGGTGTACAAATCCGGATCATCTTCCGAAAAATTATAATGATTACCGGGAATGGAATGCAGAATTCTTTATCGGAAAGGCAATGACCATAGGTGCAAATACGGTTGATGTCATAAAACGAGTTCTTAAAAGCCGGGAGCAGGAAGTTCAAACCTATCGACTGTGTCTTGGTATTATTGGATTTGCCAAGAAATACAGTAAAGAGGCACTTGAAGAATGCTGTTGTCAGGCTATTGCTGCAGGCAAAGTAAACTATACATTCATCAAAAACTCCATGCCTGCGGTTGCGGAGGATTACGTTACCCCAGACAATAAGCTCAAAATCAATGATGAACGTAATAAAGGTGGTTATATCATGCCTTCAGGCGTCATGGATGTTGATACGCTTCTTTCCAAGAGCAAAAATCTTGTTGCGAAAGGAAAGGGGGTCTGAAACCAATGAGTAACAAAGGAGAAATGGTTATTGCCACACTCGTTGATGATTTAAATGAGCTTGGTCTGCCAAATATGGCTGCAACGCTGGATCATTTGTATCGGTCAAGTGATTTTCTTGAAAAAGACCGTGTATCGCTTATATCTGAGCTGATTACAGCAGAGTATCAGGACAAAATCAGCAAACGCTATAATAATCGATTACGTCATGCAAAGCTCATAGGCTGTCCCTGTGAAATACATGAATGTAAGGATTCTACAATTCGGGAGTATATGCCAAATGGTATCACAGAAGTTCTATCATCTACAGCTTACATCCGGGATGGTCTTAATGTCTGTATTCTGGGACCATCTGACAGTGGGAAGACTTATCTGGCAAAAGCACTTGGCGTAGTAGCCTGTCATGATTATAAAACAGAGTACCACCATTGCGAGATGTTCCTTGAAGACCTTGTAGCACTGAATAATCAAGATCATGGTAAGTTTCTGCACCGGCTGAAGCTTATTTCAAAACTTGACCTGCTCATTCTTGATGACTTTTTGCTTCACACCATTGTAAATGAAAGCGAAGTTAAGATGTTATTCACTGTGTTAGAAGCACGGTGTGAATCAGAAAAGAGCACCATTGTATGCTCACAGCGTGAACCCAAAAGCTGGGCATCCATGATTCTCAATGATGAAGTGTCTGCAAATGCGATAATCAAACGAGCAACAAAACATTACACTGTGGTAATTGGCACAAAAGAGTCATAACTTGACCAGCCGTTTGCCAGCGCCGGGCAGCCGCTGTGAAACGCAACGGCGACCGCCGGACGGCGCAAATTGCA
>CAZVYQ010000144.1:0-1353 GCA_964631375.1 uncultured Lachnospiraceae bacterium
GTAAATACTCAAACATGAGTACATAGCATTAAAAGAAACCGCTTACACAGCGGCTTCCTATAGATTTTGAACCTTGATAGTTGAATTAAGATTTTTTAAGAGAGTGACATTTTTCCTGTATGTTTTTTGACCAGGGAAGAAGATCCTGAATGAAGTCACGATTTGTGTCATCTGCATGAGCACACAACTCGGTAAGAAGCAATTCCACATAATCATGTACCCTCAGGTTATTGGCTTTTGCAGTTTCCACAATACTGTAAAGGATAGCACTGGACTCAGCTCCTTGTATGGAATCAATGTTGACCCAGTTCTTTCTTCCGAGTGTAAACGGACGAATTGCCTGTTCTGCGAGATTGTTATCCATTGGAACATTACCATCCGATAAGAATACGCGTAAAAATGGCTCCTGATTAATACAGTACTGAAGACCTTTGTAAGTAGCACCACCGGCAGAAACAGTTGGTAAAACATCTTTTGCCCATGCAAAGAAAGCGTCTACTTTAGGTTTGACGATTCGTTTACGCTGCTTTTGACGTTCGATTTTACCAAGGTCATTCAATTCGTTATCCAGATGAAAGATTTCTGAAATCATCTTGGTGGCTTTTGCAGCAACTGTACCATTTTCCGTTTGTGTTCCGGATGCTTTCACAAGTTCAGCAAACTTTCGCTTGGCATGAATCCAACATCCGGCAACCTGTAAGTCATTTCGTTCTCTATCCAGAGTGTGGTATACCTGATAGCCGTCGGTAACAAGAACACCGGAATAGTCTTTCAGAAATGCTCGTGGATGATCGGTACGCCTGGACTTTTGAAAGTCATAGATAATTGTTTTACGAAGCGTATCACAGGCACCACTGCGATAGACCCACATGTAACTGTTAGAACTGACGGCACGTCCGTCTCGAATGACATTACAGGGAGTTTCATCTGCATGAACCACACGAGATGAGTAAAGATTCTTGCAAAGTTCATCATAAATGATGGACAGGTAGTATTCCGAGGCTTTCATCATCCAGTTTGCAAGAGTATTGGTTTCCAACTTTATTCCGTTATCCTTGAAACATTTTGACTGACGTTCTAAAGGAAGATGATTCTGATACTTGCTAACAATACAGGCAGTAACAATAGACGGAGTCGCAATGCTGTTACGGAATAACGAAGCAGGACGATCTGCTCGGATGATTGTTCCGGTATTGTCTTTAGACGCATAAACATGTATGTGATGTTCGTCAACGAGGAAGGTCTGAGGAATAATAGACAGACGTTTATAGATTTCAACAGGTAATTCCTTATAACCATTAGGAAACTGTTCGTGTAACTGTTCTTTGGTAAGTTCATGATTGAAGATACGTG
>CAZVYQ010000145.1:0-1349 GCA_964631375.1 uncultured Lachnospiraceae bacterium
AGCACATAAACTGTCCGGTTGATAAGTTACCCGATGGAGGTGACAGATGAAGCGGACAGCGATACTACAGGAGATCCGGATGATGCGATTTGAAGAGGCGTATGGAGGATGGCAGAAAGGGCGATTAAGTCAGGAAGAAGCAGCGGAGATATTGGGGGTATGCAGCCGGACCTTTCGGCGGCAGATCGGTCGGTATGAGGAGAACGGAATGGAAGGACTGCTTGATAAGCGTCTTACTCAGGCCTCCCATCGACGTGCGCCGGTAGATGAGGTCATAGCGTTAGGGGAGCGATATAAGAGCCGTTATCGGGGCTGGAACGTGAAGCATTTTTACTCGTGGTATACCAGAGAAGGCGGCAATCGGAGCTACACGTGGGTCAAGAATACGCTTCAAAGTCAGGGATTGGTTTTGAAGTCAAAGAAGAAAGGTTCTCATCGTAAAAAAAGAGATCGCCGTCCCTTGCCCGGGATGATGATCCATCAAGACGGGAGTGACCATGAATGGGTTGTGGGCAAGAAGTGGGATTTGATCGTCACGATGGATGATGCAACCAGTGAACAATACAGCATGTTTTTTGTTCATGAAGAGGGAACGGACAGCAGCTTTCAAGGCGTACAGGATGTGATTCTAAAAAAAGGTTTATTCAGTTCAATTTATACGGACAGAGGCAGTCACTACTGGTTTACGCCGAAAGAAGGGGGCAAGGTCAGTAAAACTCAACTCACCCAGTTCGGTCGGGCCATGCAACAATTAGGCATTGAGATGATTCCTGCCTATTCTCCGGAAGCAAGAGGCCGAAGTGAAAGAATGTTTCGCACACATCAAGGCAGACTTCCCCAAGAGCTTGCTTTCCATAACATCACCACCATGGAGGCTGCAAATCATTATCTGACAAAAGTGTATCAGCCGGCATTCAACAAAGAGTTTAAACACGAACCGTTGGAGGAAGGTTCCGCTTTTGTTCCCTGGGTGGGTACCCATATCGAGGACACGCTTTGTGAGCATCAAGAACGCACGGTCAGTCCAGATAATTGCGTCAGTTTTGAAGGGATCATCTTACAGATCCCTCCTGACCAGTACCGTTGCCACTACGTCAGAGTTAAAGTTAAGGTCCATCGCTACATAGATGGTTCTCTGGCTATTTTTCATGGACCACGGAAACTGGCTGATTATGATGAAAATGGAAAGCTGAAAACCAGAAAAAAAGAGAAGGCAGCGTAAGTCCGCCGCTCGCCAAAAATCGAATGAAAGGGGCTCCGGGCTACGCCCTCCGCCCCTTTCATTAAGCATAGTTAAAAGCGGACATATCATGTGCTACAAAATAGGACTTTTCTATTTGCTGCTAACA
>CAZVYQ010000146.1:0-1331 GCA_964631375.1 uncultured Lachnospiraceae bacterium
TCTATCGTTATATTTGTAATGTCGAACATAATTATCATGATATGATTTTACAAGAAGGGTAATCATACCAACTCAAAAGAGGTGTCAAATGTATAAACTTGTGATTGTGGATGATGAACAAAAGATTCTGGATGGCTTAGCTGATCTCTTTCCATGGAAAAACATTGGTTTTGAGGTTGTAGGAAAATTTACACGTGCAAATGATGCACTGACGTATCTCGAAAAAAATGATGTGGATGTGGTGATGACTGATATTAAAATGCCTGATATTAATGGACTTGAATTCACAAAACGCATCAAGTCCTGTAAGGATGTAATTATTGTTATTTTAAGCAGCTATAGTGATTATCAATATATGCGTGATGCATTGAAATTGGAGGTTCAGGATTATCTGCTCAAACCGATAGGATATGGAGAACTATCTTCCTGCTTTGAAAAGATCAAAACAAATCTGGATCAAAAGTATTCTTTGCTAAAGGAAAATGAATCCACCTACTACGAGAAGATTATTAATACAGTTGACAAATATCTGGAAGAACATTTTAGAGATGCTAATCTTACGGATGCGTCTGAAATCGTTGGCATTAGTTCAAATTATCTTTCGCGAATATACAAAGAGAATAAAGGGATGGGATTTCAGGAATATCTAAATCAGATCAGAATGATAAAAGCAGCAGAAATGCTGATGGATCCTTCATATAAAAGTTATGAAATTGCTTTTTTTGTTGGATATGATAATCCAAAGAACTTCACACGTGCATTCAAGGCATATTATAATGTAACTCCAAGGGATTACCGAAATGGTATCCGTGGTTGAGAGGAATCCACATTATGTTAAAAAAATATTTTATCAGAAGAGCAAAATCTATTTTTTTAGTTATGATCATACCTACTTTCATTTTATTTTTGGTTGTAGGTTTTTTCTTTATATCTTATCAAAATAAATCACTTGAGGAGAAGGGACCGGAAACACTGCAGATATTTGAAGAAAGCTTGGAGGCTTCTCTTTACAATATGGGTTATCAAATTGATGCCATGATGAGTAATTCTTCTTTTTCACTTGCTTTACGAAATCTGCTTGATCATACGGCGATGCAGAGAAATGATTTGATGGTTTTTGACATGCTTAAGTATTTATTCAATAGTTATGAAACCTCGTATTCCTATATTCATTCCGTATATTTGTATTTAGATGACAGGGAGCGCTTTTTGACTTCAGAATCAGGACAGATTGCAAATGTGAATACATACTATGATCAAGAATGGTATCAGGAATATAAAAATATGGATTCCGATGACTTGATATATACAAGTAAAAGGTGGCTTCAGAG
>CAZVYQ010000147.1:0-1289 GCA_964631375.1 uncultured Lachnospiraceae bacterium
AGGTGATCGATATGCTGCTAACAGAATATGATGAAAAGAAACACATGAAGATGGTACGTAGAGATGCATACGAAGATGGAAAGATCGATGGAAAAGCAGAATCAATACTTGAATTGCTGGAAGATTATGGACAGCCAACAGGACAATTAAGGCAGAAGATCATGAATGAAAAGGATCTTGATGTTTTAAAAGAATGGCACAAGTATGCTGCACATGTCAGCTCTATAGAGGAATTTGAAGACGGAATTAAATGAGATAGTATGAATCAACAAAAAAAGCAACCCAGTGTGGTTGCTTTTTTGAGTCAGACAGATCGTGGTAATTAATTGAAAAAGGTATCAACATCATCAATGGTATCTTCTCCGGAAAGCATGATAGAAACAACTTCTTTACATTCCGTCAGGTCTGTTGTGGATTCTAACAGTAACTCTCCCTGCTTATCATAAACAGCCCAATTCAGTTCCTTCTCGTCGACAGGCCAGTTGCACTGAAAAGAAAGAGTTCCCTCTGCGTTAACCTGACCTACATCAGCTTGTTCCTTCAATAGAGGATCAATAATAGAAAACATACCAACTTCAGCTTTGCTTAGATTGATCACGGTAATTGAAATGAGTTTGGTTTCTACTTCAGGCGGAGCCTCCGGTAATACATTATCAGAGACCAAATCTGCAGCGGGAGTTGGGGTTGACTCGGTAACCGGTACACTTGACTCAGTTTCCGCTGTGTTACACCCCCATAGCATGGTTCCCATTGTGATTGCAAGACATGAAATCATTGTCCTCAATAGTATATTTTTTCTCATAAGCTTCTCCATATCATGATTATTTATAACATATCTATTTTATCAGAATACACAGATTTTCACAACAAAAAATCCCCATTTCTACATCTGGTGAACACCGATGGATGATTAAAAGAGTAGAATACAATACAAGGAGCGTAATAGTGATCTGTGATACGCAGGAAAGTTTATGCAGATGAAAAGTCAGTTCTTTGGACATGGAGATCCGTTTGCCAGTCGGTAGCCCGGATGCTATGGGAAGAATACTATTTTCCTTATATTCAACAGAACATTTGGTGTTGAACATCAATTTCAGCCCTCCAATACCAAAAATCAAAAGCCCAGCAAGTCAAAAGATAGGAAGATTGTTGAAATAGGTCATTATTTGCAAATTATTGCAGACAAAATACACTATTTATGGTAATATATACATGTTTCTGTATGATAGGAAACTTCATTGGCGTTTCTGCCGGTATTCCAACTACGAAAGAGAAAATAACAAAGGGGA
>CAZVYQ010000148.1:0-1261 GCA_964631375.1 uncultured Lachnospiraceae bacterium
AATTCCGAATTGATAAAATTCATATGCCAAAGAAACTTCTGAAGTAATCTTTCATTGTATGTCCAATTAACCTCTCGTTTCATTTTTTCAAATCCATTCATCAACGGTTCTCCAACAAAATGGCAATCAGCAAGATAGTTCACAAAATATATCCCATCAAAATCTCTGCGGATATAGTCTCTAATTCGTTCTATTTCTAATAATTCTTCTATAATATCATTTACAATCACCACTCTTGGATAATTAGCCACTGTATCCTCTAGTTTATATGCTTTTACAAGAGCATCTCCCCAAACAAGGACGTCATCAATATATAATTGACCAATCGCAATTCCACCTCTTAGCATCCATCCAACGCAATCTGTTGCCGCGGTCTCCTGCATATCTCGTACACTAAACAAGATTGCAGAAATCTGCTTTTTTCTCTTCTCCACATCTTCCGACAATCTTATTGCCATGATTATATTATCTGAAAAGATTTTATATTCTATCTCATGTAACTCCTCAATATCAACTATTTTCATTAGTTCAATAGTTCTGCTGTACAAATTATGTAGAATATTCATTGAAAGATTATCGGTTTCTTTATCATTAATTCGATTTGTCACATCCTAGCAAATCAATATATGCCACCATGTATTCCCGAGTCTCTTTTGAATAACTGTCAACTGCTTGATTAAGTAACATTTCTAGTCCTCTTTTCTACTTTATATATTCAAGTCTACCTGTCATTGCAAATCCCAATTTCTCTGTCAGTGTTTATCTATGCAATACTACATAATTTCTTTAGTTCATTACATAGTTCTTCAATTCCATCTCGATCTAATGGATTCTCTTCTCGCTCGAACCCATTATGCAATTCTCCTCCGGAAGCACGTCCATGTATCTGACGCAAACCCTCAATCAGTTCTTCATCAGTATGTATTTGTTTCAGAGCTTCCCAATTTATTCGACTATTTTTGTTACTTAATTTTGTCGGAGTTTGGTTGTTAAATATATATTCGTCAATTGCCGTTTCGACGCCTCTTCTAAGTTTGATACTAGCATCATCAAACTTAGTGAAAGGAGTTTCAGCTAACATTTTTTCTATCTCACTTATATAAAACCGTAAATTCTGAACCCTTTTTTCAACAATAACTCCCTTTCGTGCTTTACCTTCAGATGTAGTTTCATATAAATAAATATGTTTACCTTTAGAATTATTACATGCAGTAATTGAAGCCTGTATCTACAAGTATTGGAAAACAGTCGGATTTTCTCT
>CAZVYQ010000149.1:0-1211 GCA_964631375.1 uncultured Lachnospiraceae bacterium
TATTTTACTATGCTATTGTAAATTGTAACCAGTAAATGTAAGCTATCACAAGAAATGATTTACATGGGGGTAGACATATGAAGCAGAAAGGAACAAAAGATTTTACAGAGCGTGAACGCTATGAACTGGAATTGTATTTGAAAGAGCATTATAAGCCTAAAGAAATCGCAAAGAAAATGAACCGTCATTATAATACGATTTACAATGAAATCAAGAAAGGTAAAGTTACACTTTTGAAATCAGACTTATCAACTCATAGTGTATATTGTGCTGATACGTCGCAAAAAATTTATGAAAAGAATCAGAATGAAAAAGGTAGGCCCTTAAAGATCGGTAATGATCTCAAATTAATCCAATACATAGAATATAAAATCAAACATGAAAAATGGTCACCCGATGTAATCATCGGAAAATTAAAACAACAAAAGAAAGATAGTATATATCCTTTTAAAACAATCATATGTACTAAAACAGTGTATAACTATATAGATCAAGGACTCTTTTTAAATATCGTCAATGGTGATCTACCAGTAAAAAGAGAAAAGAAGAAACAAAGATATGATAAAATATCGAAAATAGATACAAAGAATCTAAAAGGATTATCCATAGAGAAAAGACCCTCACATATTAATGATCGTGAAATATTCGGTCATTGGGAACTCGACACAGTCGTTTCCGGGCATAAAAATGATGGTAAGGCAAGTTTACTGGTATTCACAGAAAGAAAGACATTAAAGGAATTAGTATTCAAAATGAAAGATCGGTCACAGAAAGAGGTTATTAGAATCATGAATCAGATCGAAAGGCGATACACTGCAAAAGGATTTAGGGAAGTATTTAAAACAATCACTTGTGATAACGGCACAGAGTTTTTAGACTGGAGATCATTAGAAAGATCAATCCATAATAAAATGCCCCGGACAAAAATATACTTCTGCCATCCATATAGCAGTTATGAACGACCGCAAAATGAAAATCAAAATAAGTTAATCCGACGATGGATTAAAAAGGGAGAAGATATCGGAAATTATACAGAAAAAGAAATTAAAGAAATCCAAAATTGGATTAATAACTATCCCCGGAAGAAATACAACTATCAATCTTCAAATGAAATCCTCAAACTAGAAAAACTATCTATCTCTTTGTAGATATTGCACAACAAAATAGAGGTATAATAAAGATATTATACCTCTATATCTAGTAAATTGTAA
>CAZVYQ010000150.1:0-1127 GCA_964631375.1 uncultured Lachnospiraceae bacterium
TACATTATGGTATATCTGCCTAGATAATGGGGTTGCCTCTTTTCCATTCAGTAAATAATCGGTTATTGCATCGGCTAAACATTCTGAATAACTAAGAGTGGCATTTTGGTTAATTTCTCTAATTAAATCTGCTGCCTTTCTCCCCGTTTGTTGCATGAGCGTATCAATGAATGCTTTGACTACTTTTTCCGCCGCAACACAATTATTCCATGCAAATTCTCTGTCAATATAACCAAACTTATCTATCAAATCCCACTCAACCATATGTGATGCTTCGTGCATCCCTATTTCCTCAAGGGTGTATTCTACATTAGAACATTTTCCATTGAAGTATCTAGGATCATATTTAATGGACACATCATTTGAAGCCATATATGAATTAGTGAGTATCTCTGCTTTTAATGTAATAGGTCTACTTCCTACACTTGGAAAACTATCAATAACTCTATCAAACCCAATTGTTGTCTTTTTTACATCTTCAAAAGATAGTGCCTTAATAGAGTCATACATACCTATTATATAGTTGGGGGAAAGATACTCCTCAAGTTCCGAGTAATCATCCGCAAATTGCAAATCATCCAATTTTATGCTAGCATTTTTCCCATTAGATGTAAAGGGTTTGTCAACCGTCTTAAATCCCTCTTTGCTTCCACCATCGACAAATGATTTCTTCCATTCCGGATATGTTGTATTGTACGGAACATGATAGGACTTTTCATCCTCTCCCCTTGCAACCCTGACTTCATCCTCGGTAAATTCATCATCAAAATATGGAACCGTGGTTGAGCGGCACCAGCAATGAAACGGCGATGCGGTTATACCTGGTTTGAATTCGGATAATGGAAGATGCTTTCCGTCCATCTCTTGGCATATCTCCGATGTCTTGTTGTCCAGTGTTGCAACAATCTCGAATTCATTAACACCAATTTCTTTGCCTCAGCAATGGTTATTTCATTATTGGCGGCAAGCCTTGCATACTCTACATCGTTCCACTCTGGGATTATTTCATATGCAGGAAATACAGACAATTTCAATTTACCCTGACTATTTCTCGAGATTATGCAACACAAAAAAATAAAACCCTAGTAAATACTAAGGTTTTATCATGCTGGTGACCGGAATCGAAC
>CAZVYQ010000151.1:0-1103 GCA_964631375.1 uncultured Lachnospiraceae bacterium
AGGAATTGATGAGCAGCACATCCGTATCTTCCTCAGCATCAATAAAGACATCAAAGGTAATAGCATCCAGCACACAAGATGCGGAAAGAATACATACATCGCTTTCAAACAATCGATATAATGTCACATCACGCCATCCTCAGATAGAAGATAGATACGGAACTGCCCCTTTTTAACTAAAAGAATACCGATACAGTCTTCATTTCCGCTATGTACACTGATTCCTTTAGGATAGTGTGCAGCAATGGTATTATCACATAACAGTTCCTTTTCTTGATTGCTTAAATGTTCCCAAAAGGAAAAGTGTTTTATAAATAAATCGACACAATCATCTTGTACCATAATCATCGTCTCCTTCGTTGTAATGAACAATATGGCTGCTATCAAATCAGGCCTCTAGTTCTTCTATACATTTCACCACAGTGTTATTTAGGACAGCATGCGCGTAATCGTTCCATATGATTTGGCTTGAATCATGATCCAACAACGATTCCAATATTGAAGATATTCCCTTTAGCTTCATAAGAGTATCTTCCATGAATAAATACCTCCAATTTACATATTTCATGTATTATCCTTAGAAATTTATACCTGTACTTTTTTGTTGTATGGACATTCAAACTTCATCATGTATATAACAAATTATCTCTATTTTTTCTTGTTATAATATCCGCTCTTATACAACTTCTTCTGTTCCTTTGCCGTGTGTTTATAGGATTCTCTATTCAATTTTAAGAAGTCCACATCTTTGGCATTGCAATGATCCATACTGTATTCATCTGCGATTTTGTAAATAATAACAAGAACGCCAATAACTGTTATTGCTAATCCCATGTTTATACCTCCCCTGGCTGTGTTATATAATCTAAGTAACAAGATCATTATAGCATGTCATCATTCGGTCAACACATATATTTAGTCGACATTGCACTATAATTATAAAAGTGGATACTTTTATAATTATAGTGCAAACATAGATGTGATAAAAGAGCAGATAAAAATAATGCAGAATAAAATTAATATGCGGTTTGGATGGTGGTAAAACACCCCAGAAAATCCGTGGTATTTTAGTGTAAGTCTACATATCTTAATTTATTGTTAAT
>CAZVYQ010000152.1:0-1079 GCA_964631375.1 uncultured Lachnospiraceae bacterium
GGGCAAGGAAATGCAATCGTTGAATGACGTTGATGGCGATATTGATATTGTAGATCTTTGTACTCATCCAACAAAGAGCTTAGAATTGTTGCAGGAATGCCGGAAGCCATATCAATGTATTGTCATTCAACCCGGTGCTTCTAACGATACTTTGGTTTCTTATTTGCAGCAGCATAATATTCCCTATCTGGACGGATGCTTGCTTGTAGGGATAAAGTTATACGCATAATAAAATCCGTAGCCATGTGCTTTTTGCGTTGGCTGTAGATTTTATTATGGACATTACTTTGTATTTACATATTTTCCAAGAGAAAAAAATACGGCAATAGCCATAAAGATAATTCCGACTGCAAGTAGCCCCAAATAACCGATATCAAAAACAGTAGTTTGTTTTTCGGAAATCTGAAATAGTGTGAGTTTACCCAAATCCATTTTTTGAAATAACCCGATATTTTTCCAGAATCCATAGGTCATAGAAAACAGCCAAGCGCTAAATAATCCACCCCGGCCGTCCTGTTATCAGGGTAAGTAACCTGCCCCTCCGGGTTGTCCATTCTTTGCTCATCTCAATCAATGAAGGAGGGATTGTCATGGGCAAAGTAAGTGGCAAACTGACGGTGTATTTTGAGCAGCCGTTCTGGGTAGGTGTTTTCGAGAGAATTGAAGACGGAAAATTATCTGTGGCAAAGATTACATTCGGAGCGGAACCTAAGGACTATGAAGTATATGAGTTTGTTCTTAAACACTATTATAGTTTGCAATTTAGTCCCGCTATGGCGGCTGTTGTAAAATTAGGCAGTAATAATCCTAAAAAGGTTCAACGTGAGATCAAAAAACAAATGTCAAATATAGGCATTGGCACAAAGTCTCAACAGGCGCTGAAGTTACAACAGGAGCAGAACAAAGTGGAGCGCAAGGCCAGAAGCAAAGAATAAAAAGAAGCAGAAGCCAAGTATCAGTTTGTAAGACTGCAAAACAGGAAATAGCCTACTTATCCGAGTCGATAGATTTGGTGTCAGGAATAAGGATTGTACATTTCACACAAAAATAATTGACAAAACAGTCAGACTATGGTACAG
>CAZVYQ010000153.1:0-1041 GCA_964631375.1 uncultured Lachnospiraceae bacterium
ACGTGGGTTCGATTCCCATCACCCGCTCTTTTTATGCGAAAAATCAGGTGCAAATAATTAAACCTACTTCGCAAGTACCTGATTCAGATAAGTGTACATGTAATCATAGGATTTGGGTGCCGTGAGTCTGAGATATTCCGGATCCATAACAAAATATACGAAACATTCACAGAACCACTCACTTGCATTGGACACTTCTGCTGTGTAGTACAATGTCTTTCCTTCTGCGGCATAGCAGCTCAACCACAGTTCCGAATTATCGGCTCCGCTCATTGTGTTTGCAAGTGCATGTCCACATTCATGAATCGTTGTTCTCAGCATATCATTAACGGGCTGATTATTTGCTACTAAAATCACATAAAGCGGAGAACCAGCAGAGGCTCCATACCAGCTGTTTGTTCCTCCTCCGGTAATCAGCTTCTCAATATCCTCATCTGTCACTTCCACACGATATCCCGCAGAAATGATGATCTGACGTACCTTTTGAGGCAATTTCTTAAAGCCCTCCTCTACCGCTGCCACCTGTTCATCAGTTACATTACCAATCCTGACCAGACTGTCACCCGATAGAAATGGACCCATATTGGCGGAGTTTTCCTGATAGCCTGCTCTCTCGTTTAATTCCTGTTCTTTACGATTCAGTTCTTCCTCTCGCTCATTCAGTTCCTGTTCTCGGCGGTTCAGTTCCTCCTCACGCTGATTGAGCCAGGCTTCACGATCTCCCTGTACGGGTTGCTTCTCAGAAGAAGATTCCTTTTCTCGTCTTAAATCGCTCTTACTTTCCGGTATCCTAATCTTAATTGAAGCGGCAGTATCAATTTCATTGCAGCATAAAACCATACCAAATGTCAGGACAAGTATGATCGCTTTTTTCCAAAACTGCTTCATGTAACTGCCTCTCTTTCGTTCAAACAGCGATCGCCTGTTTAGGCGATAAAAAAAGCTTCAAACATTGTGTAAAGTGAACCAATGCCTGAAGCATAAAATGGATGGGGAAGGATTCGAACCTTCGAAGGCGTTGCCAACAGATTTACAGTCTGC
>CAZVYQ010000154.1:0-1036 GCA_964631375.1 uncultured Lachnospiraceae bacterium
TGGATAAATCCATTAACAACAGAGTTGGTTTATTGAAAATAAAAGGGCTGATTTTAAGTACAGGAGTGGGACATATTTGGAACTATAAAAATTATTTAACTTTGATAACAGGCTGACATTTCAGGATAGTTTCAGGTTTGTTTATCTTAAGTTAAATAGTAAATTTTTATTAGATTATCGATTGTTATATCTGATTCTAGAGTGTTTGTTAGATAAGCTAATAAATAAGGAATCAGATAAAATAAAATTGAACTTACCATAAAACAAAGAGAAAATTTCCAAAATGATTTTATAATTTTTTGATTAGTTAAGATTTTGAGGAATTTTGATTGATATAATCGCTTAATCCGAAAGAAAATGCTTAGTATGAAAGATATGCCGGAAAAAGACAAAACCATTATAGAAAAGATTGTAGATAGTAAATAAGCGAATGATCCTTTTATTGGAGAAAACTTAATAAAATTATCAACAACTAATAGAAGAAAAAGAGTAAGAATACTGATTAGAAAGTACTTAAAATAGGTATTGGAAATAGTGTTGTCTCTTTTTGGATTAAACTGAAAATTTTTTAATTTGAAAATGGTTAATGTAGAAAATATTAAAGAGATTACTAAATATGGGGGTTGGTGTTGAGTAAAATAGATGACAAATAAAAAAACAAGTGAAGTTGCTGCAGATAGCAATCTAACAACATTATTTAATCTGGACAATTTAAATAAAAGAAAAATAATATAGGAAAGAATAAAAATTCCAGGAATCATTCCTAAAAACCATCTTAGATTAGTTATTTCATATTTTCCTAATATAACCCTACTAATATCGTTAAAGGTGTTGGCGGCAACTGACCATAAGGTAATTAAACCAAAACCCCAATAAATAAAACCAAAAATAACACTTATTATTTTTAATAAAACATTCTTTATTTTCATTTTTTAATTAATTAATAATTGTCTAAGCCAAAACTTTAATTTTAGTATTTTATGGAATAACAATTGGCGCTTTTTGTAAAACCGGCGGAGACGGCGTCAGATTCGGA
>CAZVYQ010000155.1:0-1032 GCA_964631375.1 uncultured Lachnospiraceae bacterium
TGATTGTTTTGCTTTCATTATAGCAGGGAATCAGTATTGCAAGTTTGTCCATGATCTAACCGTCCTTATGAATTGTCTGATTATTTGTACAGTATATTATACAAAAATGTGAGATATTGATATAGGTAAAAGTATAGCAGATTAAACATTCATTCACAAGAAGATGTGGAAAAAAAGCGTTTTAAATGATATACTGTTTTTGTCAGACTCTGAAAGGAAGAATACGTATATGGGGAACATAACATGTAGATTTAGTGATTTATTTGAATTAGGAAAGATACAGATCCTACAGGATCAGTTGTCAGATGCACTTCGGGTGGGGATAGTGATATCAGATCCGGAAGGAAATACGATTACTTCACCGAGTGCTAAGGAAGAATTTCGCATCGATACAGAAAAACCGGGCAATGCGATTATGATTGACGGAGCTCCAATAGCAAATGTAGCATTGGATCTGAGCCATTTGTCCACAGATGACGGAGAAAAGGCAGAAAGTCTGATTATGACAACATTTGGACAGATGATTGAACTGGCTTATAAAAAATATGTAATTGAAAATGAACAGGCGGAGTCGGGTATCCGCATAGATGCTATGACCGGTACAATGAGCCGAATTTACTTTGAGAGCCGAATGGGCATTGTAGAACGCAGTGAGATCATTCCGGTTGCAGTTATTGCAGGTAATATCAACGACTGGAAATATGTGAATGATAATTATGGAAGCAGCGAGAGTCGCCGTTTGGTGACGATCATAGCGGATATTCTGGAGGAAGAGGCCAAGGATGATTATCTCGTGGGACATTGTGACGGTGATGTCATGAACATCATCATACCAAAGGGCGAGTATGAGGAAGCCAGAGATTACTGCGATCGTGTCCAAAAGAAGTGCATGGAATATGAGGATGTACGTCTGGCTCCTTCCATTGCTCTTGGAATAGCCATGAAGACAAATATAGAACAGTCACTTGAGGATGTCATGTCCGATGCCGAGTATGAGATGTATATCGATAAGATTACATTGAAAAAACAGTC
>CAZVYQ010000156.1:0-1012 GCA_964631375.1 uncultured Lachnospiraceae bacterium
CTTTTGAATTAAGCACCTGCCACCGACAGTCATACCCCGCTTCGTCCATTTCAGACAAAACTGTGGCAAAGTCGAACCCTGCATTAATTGATAACAGGTTTTTAACGTTCTCAACAAGAAGGTATGTGGGCTTATCATTTTCTTCTTTGCCTTTGATGAGGTCAATAATGTTGAAATATATTCCACTTCTTTTTCCGACCAGTCCCCTCTGCTTTCCTGCAACGGAGATGTCCTGACAGGGGAATCCGAAACACCAGATGTCTGCGTAGGGGACATCTGCTGATTTAAGTTTTGTAACATCATCTGCTTTCCACTCTCCTTTTGTATCATACATGGCTTCATAAGAAGCACGTGCAAATCTGTCATATTCACAATAGCCGATACATTTATGTCCTGCCGTTTCCAGTCCTAATCGGAAACCTCCTATACCGGAACATAAATCAAGGAAGGTCATTTGTTTCATTATAACCACCTTCCTCTCCTAATTGTTGATATGAAATTTTCATATTATTACGAATGACAGAAACGTCCTCTGCCGAACCCCTCTGCTCAATATATCTGTTCACGATAACATCCACGAACTTCTCATCCAGTTCGATTCCATAGCAGATTCGTCCTGTCTGCTCACATGCAATCAGAGTAGAACCGCTTCCAAGAAAAGGATCAAGCACAATACAGTTACTCATGCAGGAGTTCTGTATCGGATAGGCCATCAGCGCAATCGGCTTCATGGTCGGATGCTCTTTGCTGGACTTAGGACGGTCATATTCCCAGATGGTTGTCTGCTTTCTGTCTGAATACCACTGATGTTTTCCGTCCTTTTTCCATCCAAACAGACAGGGTTCGTGCTGCCACTGATAAGGACTTCGTCCTAAAACCAGTGCATTCTTTTTCCAGATACAACACCCGGACAGATAAAAACCTGCATCCGTAAATGCCTTTCGGAAGTTCAGTCCTTGCGTATCTGCATGAAAAACATAAATGGAGGCATCTGCCTCCATTGACTGTTCCA
>CAZVYQ010000157.1:0-1005 GCA_964631375.1 uncultured Lachnospiraceae bacterium
CCCTGTTAATAAGTTCAACAACGAATAATCAAATACTACCGGCTTTTTACTCTCCGATATCTGTTTTAGTAATCGAAGCACATTCATTGCTGTAAGGTCATGATTACTGCTGCCAACAACAACTTCACCATACGAATGACACTCGGTTCTTGGTACATCTGTTGGATTTGTAGGATTCAGATAATCTCTGTATACCAAAAGAGATTTTGTTTTGTCCGTTTCCGGCTGCGACAGATAGATAAAGTCAGCATTTGCAATCTGCTCAACAGTCACATCATGTGCCGGTATTGTATTGACTGTGATATTAAGGGCCTTACACTGATCTCCTGCATCGCGGTCAAAAACATTTCTCTTAAACCACTCATTGTTATAAAATCCACCTTCAAAATACACATCCAGATTCTTCACATAAAGCTTCGAATCCGGTGTAGTGGTATTGACTTTCAGGTTTAAACGACCTCTTCCTCTGACAAACTCAAATACCGATAATTTTTTATTATCTACCAGTTTTTCTGCTTTATACTGAATCAAGCCTGTTCTCAATTGGTTTGGAACCAATGGTCTTTCTGGATTGATTGTGTATTCCTTCGCACCTTTTATGTCTTCTGTTGTTGAATATTTATAAAAACTTTCTACACTGTAATAAGGATACTGAATGGTATAGCCTGAATCCTCAGGGGATACATATTTGAATGTTACGATATAATATGCTCCATCGACTGTTCCTGATGATCCTGCTGCCGTTGCACCAATCATAGAGGACCGAAGCATGGCAGGAGCAGGCTCCTGTGATGATGCAGCCCCATCTGTAGTATTGTTTCCTGTTGCATCGGTGGTTCCTGTGGTATCGGTTGCTCCTGTGGTTCCTGTAGTACTCGTCGTCTCTGTCGGCTCAGTTGTTCCTGTAGTGTCCGTCGTACCTGTTGTTCCTGTGGTTCCTGTAGTATCCGTTGTACCTGTGGTTCCGGTAGACTCAGTTGTTCCTGTAGTACTGTTCGTTCCTGT